>CAZHTS010000005.1:61262-100966 GCA_964535315.1 uncultured Anaerolineaceae bacterium | reverse complement strand
TGGAAGCTGGCTGCCAAGGATAGCGAGATCAAGGTCGAGGCAGTGGTGGTGAAGGAAAGCGTGCTGCCGGCGGAGAATGTAGGCAAGAGTGGCACCGGCACCGTGACCCATCCGGATAGCTGCGTGACCCCGACGCCGACCCCGACCGAAACAGCTACGCCGACCCCGACGCCGACCAAGGATATCAATATTCTGGGATCTGGCATCCAGCGGGGTGCCGGAACAGGCTGCGGCCCGACCGTCGATTTCACAGTGAAAATGGCTAACTCGGGCAGCCGTTCGGATGCCACCGACATGGAAGTCGAAATCCGGGTCATCAGTGGCGCTGAATATGTGGCCAGTATCTCCCCGATGACCTGGGATGTCGGTACACTCAAAGCCGGCGAGACCAAGTCGACCACAGTGCAGTTGCAGATGAAAGAGAGTTGGAAGACGGCTGCGGCTGGAACAGAGGTTAAGATCGAAGCGGTGGTGGTGAAGGAGACCTCACGGCCGGACGTGACAGTGGGTAAACGCTTTATCGGTACGCTGACGCACCCAGGTGGCTGTGTCACCAATACACCGACCCCCACGCCCGATACGAGCATCACCGTCAAGGTTGAAGGTGGTGGCGCCAGTTGTGGCCCGATCAACTTCAAGGTGAATGTCACCAACCCCAGCACCCGCTCTAATGCGACGGATATGCAGATCGAAATCAAGGTGACCTCGGGCGACAAGTACGTGACCAGCGTCACGCCGACCACCTGGGACGTGGGCAATGTTGGCCCGGGCGAAACCAAGTCAATCACCATCGTGGTAGAGACCAATAGCGATTGGAAACTGGCCAGTAAGGGCAGCGAGATCAAGATTGAAGCGGTGGTGGTGAAGGAAAGCACTCGCCCAGACCTGACCGTTGGCAAGAAGGACTCTGGCACGGCGACCCATCCTGGGACTTGTGTAACGCCTACTCCGACCCCGACGAAGCACACCAGCGGTGGCGGCGTCAGCAAGACCACGCCCTTACCTCCGCCTCCGGTAGCTGTGCGCAATGTGGCTCCGGCCCAGCCCGGCGAGTGTATCGAGTGCCTGGTGTTCCACACCTTCCGCGATGAGAACCTGGAGATCTACCGCCTGGACGGTATCGAAGGCCAGCCTGGGTTCAAGCTGTACAATCTGTCGAAGGACACATCGGTGGACAGCCGCCCGAGCCGCTCGCCGCAAGATAGCTGGGTGGCTTACCAGAGCAACAAAAACGGCAACGTTGAACTGTATTACACCGATCTGGTGGGTAGTTTCCAGACCCGTCTGACGTTCACCCAGTCCAATAACATCAACCCGATGTATGCGCCGGATAACAAGACAATCGCCTTCCAGAGTGATCGCAACGGTAACTGGGATCTGTTCCTGATCGATATGAACAGCGGCGAGGAACGGCAGTTGACCACCGATCCGTCGGACGAAGTCAACCCGTTCTGGTCGCCGGAGATGAAGTGGCTGGTTTACCAGAGCAACCGTGATGGGCGGTGGGGCATGTACATCCTCGATACCGAGACCTTGAGCGAATACAAGGTGCCGACGATCGAATCGGACATCCTCTTCCCGACCTGGTCGCCGAATGGAAAGCAACTGGCCTTCCTGTCCAACCCGAAGGGTGTCTGGGATCTGTACATCGTGGATACTGACGGCAAGAATCTGATCCAGATTACTGACGGGGACGGCGATACGGCCAATCACGTCTGGTCGCCGGAGGGCATGCGCATTGCTTACCAGTCGGAGCGCAACGGTAATCTGGACATCTACTCGTACGATTTGCGCACCAGCAAAGAGTACCGGGTGACCGAATATGAAGGACCGGACAGCGGCCCGACCTGGGACTGCGGCGGCACCAACCTGGCCTTCACCTCTGACCGTGACGATAACCTGAATGTGTTCCAGGTGTTCTGGCAGGGTGGCGGCAGCGGTAACATGACCATCGATCCTTCGTCCGACAAGTGGTCGCAGTGGCGCCCGTCGTATGACGTGTCGAGCACCGGTTACTAGTCTATCGTGTTGACAGATGGGTTCGGCGGCAGCCATGTCGCCGAACCCATTTTCGTTTTCCAAATCGGTTGCTTTGCCATCAGACTTCAGGTAAGATACAGGTATGCAGATCATTGCCGTTCTAATCGCTACTGCTATCCCGCTGGCTGTTTTGTATTTGATCTACCGCATGGATTTGTATAAGACCGGCGCTTTTCGCATGGTTGTGGTGTGTTTTGTGGCCGGTGGGGCAGCTTTTTTTGGCGCGTCTTTGACCAACCGTCTGTTGATTCAATCGGGGGTGATCGGACGTATGACGGTGATCCAGTTCACCGCCCCTATTCTGGAAGAGGTGCTTAAGGCGCTCATTCTGGTCTATATGGTGCGGCACAAAAATTTTAATTATTTTGTGGATGGCGCCATTTATGGTTTTGCAGCCGGAATCGGTTTTGCGGTTTTCGAAAACTATGAATACATCTTCACCTCGAAGTCTGCTTTGAATGTGGCTGTCGGAAGAGTAATCTCGACCAATCTGGTGCATGCTGCGGCTACATCGCTGGTGGGGATTGCCTTCGGCCTGTCGCGTTTCTCCCGATCGTACCGGCGTGTCCTGTTATGCATGGCTGGCCTGGCAGGCGGAATGGTGCTGCATGTGATTTTTAATAACGTGGTCACCCGGTTGAAGATTGGCGCCATTTTGTTATGCGCTGCGGCAATTGGGATAGGCGTAGCTGTAGCAATTGTCTTTTTGATTAAACAGGGGCTGAAAGAGGAGAAGGGCTGGATTAAAGAAACGCTGGGTGCGGCTGACCGGGTGACGGCCAACGAAGCGGCGGTGGTTAACCGTCTGGAAAAAGTACGGGAACTGTTGGCGCCGGTGGCACAGCGTTTTGGCCCCAAAAAAGCAGAACAGATCGAAAAATTCCTGGTGATGCAGGCGCAACTGGGAATTAAACGTAAAATGCTTGAGAAGCTGCCGGACGAAAAAATGCGCCAGGCCGTGATGGTACAGATGGATGAACTGCGCCAGCAAATGGATCAGGCCCGGCGTGAGGTGGGGGCTTATTGCATGGTTTATGTACGCCAGATTTTCCCTCAAGATGAGAGCAACCCTTTGTGGGGACGTCTGGATATGTTGATTCAAGAGCGTGTGGCCGAACGTCCGGCAGGTGTTCCTGTAAATAATGTGTGGGCCAAACTGGAAAAGAAATCGACGGCGGGTCAGGCTGCCTCTTCTTCCGACGAGGCGGTTAGCAAAAATGCTGCATCTGCACTACCCTGGGGCGGCAAGTCCAGGGAATCATCAAAAAACGACGACGCACACTGATTCAATCTTTGGAGGATAAACGTATGGGAAAGATTGTTTCCATCCATTCATTTCGAGGGGGGACGGGTAAGTCGAATTTAACGGCTAATCTGGCGGCGCAGGCGGCACTGGCGGGTTACCGGGTAGGGATTGTCGATACCGATATTCAGTCGCCGGGGATCCATGTTTTGTTTGGGCTGGATGAACGGAAGATGAAACATACCCTTAACGAATTTCTGCACGGCCAATGCGCCATTACCGATGTGGCTTATGCGGTCGGCGAAGTCGATAACGAACAGCCGGGGTGCAAACAGCTGGCGGGCAAGAATTTATGGTTGATCCCTTCCAGTATTAACGGACGAGAAATAGGTAAGGTGTTGAAGGAAGGGTATGATGTTAATGTGCTCAACAAAGGGCTGCGTAATTTGCGCAAGGGCCTGGCATTGGATTATCTGTTCATCGACACGCATCCAGGTCTGAATGAAGAAACACTGTTATCGATCGCTATTTCGGATATGTTGGTGATTATTTTGCGCCCTGACCAGCAGGATTTGCAGGGGACGGCGGTAACGGTGGATGTGGCGCGCAGCCTGGATGTGCCAGGAATGTATATCGCCATTAACAAGGCGCTCACTCGCTATGATTTCCACAAATTGCAGGAAGACGTGGAACGCCAGTTCCATGTCCCGGTCGCCGGTGTTCTGCCGCTGACCGAAGATATGGCGGATCTGGGCAGCGCCGATCTGTTTTCGCTGCGTTATCCACAACATGCCTGGTCGCAGGCGCTGCGGCAGGTGGCTCAGTCTATCCTGCCGGCTGACTAATGGTGTAATGGAGGCATTCGATGAAATGCTGGTTCTGTGAAAAAGAAGCGCGAGCAGTATGCCATTTTTGTGGACGGGCGGTGTGCAAGGATCACGCCGGAAAAATGTCCACGTTTGTGGCCATGTATCTGGGCGGTCAAAATACCCCCAAGGGCCTGGTTGTGGCGGGGGTCATCTGGTGTGGCGAATGTGAACCGCAGCCAGAGCCAATCGGTATGCCCGAGTTGTTCTAACCGAAAAACGAGGTACGATGACCAATATTTTTGAGCGCTTACAAAAGAAGCTGGACGTAGAAAAACGCGAAGAAGGCATCAGCGCTCTTGAGATAGCCGATTTGCCTGCCAATTTGCGTAAGATCATGCGTCTGATGCTGCGAGAATACGAGTTGACTTACGAAGAATTGTGCGCTGCGATTGATGCTCTCCCCGAAGCGGATCGTTTGAGCCGCAAAGAATTGGACGAAGCACTGGCGACGCTTTCCAGCCAGTTGTGGCTGATCCGGCGCGGCGAGGATGCGTTGGTGACCTATCAGGTTAATCTACGACGCAAGGCAGGCAGTAAGATTGCCGCTGGCATCTGGAGCGTATTGGATGAGCGTATTGCTCAGGCTAAGCAGCAGGACAACCCGTCAGAGCCAAAGAATGAGTGATGGCTGTTTTCCTGTTTTGCCACGTTGAACATTCACGTGGCAGATGCCTTTGACGATCCTTGCCGGGAGAACTGATATGGGAAAAATCATCTGGCTCCACTCGCCGCGCAGGGGGACCGGGTTATCTACGGTCAGCGCCAATCTGGCAGCACAGGCGGCTTTGTTAGGATATAGAGTCGGGGTGGTCGATGCCAATATGTATTGGCCGGGTCTGGCGCATCTGTATGATGTAACAACGCATGCACACCGGACTCTGGTTGATTACCTGTGTGGCAAATGCAATATGTCTGATACGGTCATACGCCTGGTGGGCTCCAATAAAGGGCGACCGGAACGCAAATTGTTGATTGGTAAAAATTTATGGTTGGTGGCCGGCGAACAAAAGTTTTTAAGGAATCCGCCGGAAGGCTACGATCCCTTGTTGTTGAATAAGGGGTTGTATAACTTGCTCACGGAATTAACGTTAGATTACCTGCTGATTGATGCTGGCTCGGGGGTGGGGGCGGCAAGCGTGGTGGCATATGGAATTGCAGACGCGCTGGTGATTGTGTTACGGCCCGATTTGCAAGACCTTCGCCACATGATGGTGTTGATGCAGGGCAAGCCTCACCTGCCTCCTGCCAGCGTATTGATTAATATGGCGACGGAACGCGATGCAAGCGACCGGCTGGGGGAACAACTGGGTGCAGCGTATCATCTGCCGGTGGCGGGGGTGCTGCCTTTTGTTGAGGATCTGCCGGCTTATGGGAATGCAGCCGGCCTGTTTTCGTTGAACCAACCCGATCACCCCTGGTCACAGGGGGTGCGCAGTGTTGCCAGTTTTGTGCTGAAGCCCTGACGCAATGTCAGGGCTGATGTTTTTGCCGTTTGCGGATCTCGGCGGCGCGACTTTGCAGGTGGCGGAAGAAATCGCTTTCCACAATCTCGTTGACCTGGGTCTGCCGGCGTTTCTCGTCAATCTCAATCTGTAGAGCGTGCACCTGTTGTTTGAGTTCCTGCTCGCGTTGTTCAACCTGGCGGGCCATGCGGATGAACACGCGCGCCAGTTGCCCTAACTCGTCCTTGCGCCGGGCGACGTCTTCCAGATCGTCGGGGTTGAAGACGCCGGCTTCGATGGACGCCGCCGCCTGAGTCAGATTGGCCACCGGTTGGGTAACGCGCCTGACCAGATTCCGGGAGACAATCAACCCGCTGAGCAGGATGACAACCGCTACCCCAACCGATAATTGGATTTCGCTGCGAATGGCTTTGTTGAGTTGTTCGGTAGAGAGGGCGATCAATATGGCGCCCTTGACTTTGCCGTCTGTGCCTTGAATGGGGGCGATCACACGGAGTTGATCGTTTTCCAGGTAGCTCTCCGCCAGTTTGCTCTTGAACACGCTTTGGGCATGTTGTTCGTCGGCAGGCGTGAGTACGGAGGCGGTCAGCGAGGTTTGTCGAGCAAATGCCAGATGTCTTTGCTCGTCCAGGATGTAGATCGCCTTGACATTGTTGCTGCCTACCAACTCGTTGACCAGGCGGGTGATGCCGATTTGCTGGCGTAGTTTATCCAGAAATGATAGCGGATAACCGACCTGAACGATGCGGGGGTGGTCAACCCCCGGCACGCCGGCATATTTGAACACCCGATTATCCACTTCGCGGCGCATGGCCTCCTGAACGACGTTATCTTTTTCGCCGTTGATCAGCGGCCAGAACATGGATGCCTGGGGCTGGATTGCCGGATCAGGGCTGAAGGTGAAATCAATGCTGGGATCGGAGGTCAGGTAGGCGTGCCCGTTCTGATCGGTGATCCAGAATTCATCCAGCACAGTGCGATCGGTAATATCTTTGAGGTGGGCGTTGATTTGTGCGGCAGAAAGGCCGGCGTCTTGCTCGGCGATGGCCACCATGTGCGCGGCAATGGTGGCTTCGACGATCATCTGGTCGCCGATGATGGTCTCGACGTCTTGCGGTACCTGCTCGGCAAACCGTGCACTGCGCGCCAGCAATTGGGCGATGGTCAGGCCGTTTTGCCGGGTTTGCTCCAGCAGCAATTGCCGTGTGTTCCACGCTAACCCAGCCGATGTGATACCTACGGCGATGATTAAGAGTAATGTGATCATCCAGAGTGTGCGGGTGCGTAGAGTCATATTGGCTTCCTTAATGAACTTGAATGTTCGGATGGATCAAAACCCATCTGCAAAAGCATCGATTACCGGGCGAATATCATCCATCATTGGGTAGAGAATAGGGCAGGTGACGCCGGCCTCTACGTATTCGCGCACTTTGGCGCGGCATTCATCAGAAGTGCCTACCGCCATCAGGTTGCGTACGACTTCATCGGGGATCACCTGGCTGGCGCGCAGATAATCGGCCTCGGTGGCCGGCCAGCTCATCAGCGATTGTACTTTGTGTAATAAATCTTCGTTCACCCCACTGGCTTTCATGATATGGGGTTCGGTGGCAAGATAATAGGCTACCAGTTTCTTGCCTTCCTGTACTGCGGCCTGGGGGTCCTTATCTGACAGACAACAGACCAACAATTCGGGGCGATCGATGTCTTGCAAGCTGCGCCCGGCTTTCTGTGCGCCTTTTTCGACCAGCGATACGGCCCGGCGGATGTAATCGACCGAGACCACGTAGTTGAGCACCACGCCATCGCAGATTTCTCCGGCCAGTTCCAGCATCTGGTCGCCAGTTGCGCCGATGTAGATCGGGATATCGCGGGGGCGCATATCTCCGTAAGCGACATCCAGGCAGACGCGGTCCAGGTGTACAAACTCGCCCTGATAAGTCACTTCTTGCATCTGGAACAACTGGCGGATGGATTCCACATATTCACGCATGGCTTTCAACGGTTTGCGCCGCTCTTCCCCGACACGGGTGGCGATGGGTTCCCACCAGGCCCCCAGACCGAGCATGGGCCGCCCGCGTCCCTCAACCAGCCCCCCCAATTCCCACATGGTGCTCCAGGTGGCGGCAATTACAGCCGGATTGCGCGTCCAGATGGGCAGGACGCCAGATCCTACCCGCAGTTTTTGGGTGGCGGTCAGAAAGGCGCTCATCAAGACGATGCAGTCGCGCGCCAGACGGGTGTCGGCCTGCCAGAGTTCGCTAAAACCGCGATCTTCGGCATAGCGCGCCATTTCGATTTCATAATGCAGGTCGTGTTTATCTTGCAGGTAGAGAGCGATACGCTGGTTCATGGGGCGGCTCCAGGAGAAGATCTATTGGTGCGAGGCGATAAGACAATCCGCCATCTCTTTTAAGGCTTTGGTTAATGGCGTGTGGGCGTATTGCATGCAAAAGATGCCGTGGCTGGCGATACCGGCCAGTTCATCCGAATAGGGCAAAACGCCGGCGACCGGTGTGCCGTAGGTCTGGCTGACCTGGGTGTGAACATCGGCGGCGTTGTAACTGACAGGTAGTTTGTTGACGGCCAGGTAAATGCGGGAAACTTCCAGGCGCTGCGCCACGTCTACCATGACCGAAGTACCTTGAAAATCTTGCGGTTCAGGGCATAACGCCATCAAAACCGTATTGGCAATGGCCAGAGAGGCCAACGTGCTTTCGCCGAAGCCGGCCAGATTGTCAATGACGATATAATCCAGGCTGTAGAGGCGCGCCAAACGTTCCAGGCTCTGGTTTATCCATTCGATGTTATAGACAGGGGTGGGCTGCTCAAAGAATGAACTGGCGTCGGCCGGGATTAACAATAGCCGTCCGGGCAGGTTGAGCGGTATTTCCACCGCGGCCCGTTCCAGTGGATATTCTCCTTTTAAGGCGCCGTTAAGCGTACGGTTGATTTTGCCCTGATTCAAGAGAATATGCAGACCGGGCGAAAACAGCGCCGCATCAATCAAGCCACATCGCAGGCCTTGCTGGGCAAACAGTACGGTTAGATTGGCGGCCAGGTGGGTTTTGCCCACCCCGCGCCGGAAGGAGTGAATGGAAATGATCTGGGTCATTGGCCTTGCTCCTGAAGTCGTTCTTGGTGGGGGTACAGACGTGCCAGCAGCATTTCTTTCAATTCCAGGGTTTCTTGTAATGTGGGGGCGATTAAAATACACCCAAACTCCTGGATTTTTAATGCTGAGGTGGTGGTAATTACTACGCCGTAGTTTTGCCCTGCCATCGGATACAACAGATCGGTCAGGCTGTCAAACAATTCTTCGGCGCTTTGCACTTTGCCGGCCGGGATCTTGCTGCTTAACAGGGCGGTGCGGTCGAGATAGTCTTCGCCAAAGGTATGCCGGGCGAATTCATGCACGTAGGTGCCGCCGGTACGGCGGGCGTTGACCTCGAGCAAATACAGGTTTTCGTGATCGTCTACGATTGTATCAAGATCGAAGTGGCCAACGTATCCCATTTTTTGCAGATGATTGGCGATACATTGACCGCTTTCGGCCAGAGCAGGATACCAGGATGCCTGAGATAGTTCACGACTGATTAATGCGCCGGCAAAGTTGCCAAAATTGCGAAAGATTTGATTGGAAAGATAGGTGGCGTACGGTTCGCCCTGCCCGTGCGGGGGGACAAAAAACTCCAGCGATGGGGAAAGCTGCTCGCTGGAATGGATGTATTCTTCTACCAGGATCAGGTCATCGTGGGCAAACGGATTCTGCTGCAATTCGTGCAAGATGGTGGCGTTACTGCGGCCATTCTGACTGGCTTTCATGATCATGTGCCCCAGCCCGCTCTCGCCGCCGTCCATTTTAATGACACAGGAGCGGCCGTTGCGGTTAAACCAGTGCACGGCCGCGGCGGTGATTTCCGTGTTACGGCAGACGATGCGGAAAGGCAGACTGACTTCGTGTTTGAGCGGTTCTTCCACCAGCCAATGTGAAACGAGATCGTGGAAGCCGGTTTTGGTATCGATGTAATCTCGCAGCCAGATTTGCTCGTTTGACGGACTTTCGGGGAGTAAGACGGTTAAGCCGCACCGCTGACATAGTATCTCGGCCAGTTCCAGGAATTGCCGGGTGGTGGCATAGGGAATGAGCTGTATCGTACGTTTTGAGCCGGCGTAGCGGACGATCTGTTGCAGCAATTCTTCTTCGCGAGCGATATCCTGACTGAGGTAATAGGTAGGACGTTCTGGTGATAGAACACGGGTGCCTGTATAGCCCCAGCGTCGACAGATGTTCTCAACCTGCGGTATTGCCGTAGAGGCGAACAAGAGCTTTTCGCTACCCAACCAGAAGATACCCCGGTCGCCATGATAACGCCGTTGCTCGAGTACGGCGGGGTCGTTGGCGCGCCGGAGAAAATTGTAAAAGGTCTCCAGGTTGTTATAAACTGCAACAACCGGCAGGTTCGGGTCGATATGCGTTCTCAAAGACTACCTCTAATCGATTGCGCGTTATTCGTTGGGCTCGTCGGTGGATTGATCCGGGTCGTCAGAAGAAGTTTGTTTGCGCGAGCGGGAACGCATGGATTGTGCCTTGGAACGCAGATCACGGAAGAAATCGGTGTCGACAATTTCACTCACCTGAGCGTGCCGTTTGGCTTCGTCGATCTCGATGCGCAGTTCTTCGACCTGGTGACGGAGCGTTTGCTCACGCTCGTGAACTTTGTCGATCATGATGTCGAATACGTGGATCAGGCTGTTGATTTCGTCGCGCAGGTAACCACGATTAAGGCCGGAAAGATCCTGGTTGTAATCACCCTCGCCGATACGCTGTGCAACGGCGGTCAACTTGATGATCGGGCGGGTGAGTGCGCCGGCGGCCACGAATACCAGCAGGAAGAGGATGCCGTAGGCAAGCAGGAAGGCATACAACACGCTGTTAATCACTGTCTGGCGCACCTGATCGACGTATTCGGCCTGGAAATCGATGCCAATGCCGCCCACCAGTTCCCCTTTGGCGTTTTTGACCGGGGTATAGGCCGAAACCCAACGCCCCCACTCATCCTGGTAATCTTTGAAAACGCCGTTGGTGGTATTAAGCGTTTGTTCCTTCAAGCCGCTGCTGAGAAAGCCTTTTTTGCTGGTGAACTCTTCATGGAACCTGGTGGCCCGGTTAGGGTCGTAACGCGCCCATAGATCTACGATATAGATGATTTCTTTCTCTTTCTGGCCGGGAATGTATAAATAAGGCCAGGCGCGCGGTTCGATCTTATGGACTGTTTCCAGCCAGTTTATCAGTTCGGTATAGCGGGCATCGTCGGAAAAGCCTGCGGCGTTGGGCTGGCCGTTGGCGGCCAGATCTAGCAGCAGGTCGCCATTGCTGCCATCTGCGGCGGCCTGCAACGTGGCGGTCAGGTCTTCGCGGATACGTGTCATGGCTACCTGCTCGGCAAAGGTATAGAACCAATAGAAGGCGGCCGCAAATACCAGGCTGAAGATCAGGGTAAAGCCGACCAGCACCTTGATACGCAGACTCACAAAGCGGCCTGCCGTGGTTGGAGTGTTTTCCATCAACATGAGATACTCCCTTAAAATTCTAGTTTGTTCAGCACGCTGCTGTCGCGTTGGCGGCGTTTCAGACGCCAGTTGAGCAGGCTCTTATCGTATACAGTGCGCATTTTGAAAATTGCCCCGATGGAGATGATTCCCCCCACAGCGGTGATGCCCAGGTAAAGGTAATAAGAATTATTGAATGCGGTTGCCTGAGCGATTAAAACGATGGCGCCTGTGATCAGGCAGGCGGTCATGGTACCAATGGCCGGTAGATAACTATCCATGAAGGTGCTGACCCGGCCGCGGCGCTCCTCCGGTACCAGAGACTGGAAGGTCTTGCGTGAGGACGCGTCGACCGTATCGCGCGCCAGTTTGACGGTTGCAATGGCAAAGACCGCGGTTTGAATGCCGGGTAATAAGATCGTGCTGATTGCCGTAACGATAACGAAGAGCGGGAATAACAGAAAGGTGTTCTTTATGTTGTAGCGTTCGATGATGCGGCTGGTGAGCGTACTTTGCAGGATGAAGGCAACCAGGGTAACAAACAGGCGGTAGAGACTGTAGAACTGTTGATAGCTATCCTGAGTGGTGAACACAGCATCGGAGACCACGAGGAAACGAAATTCGATGATGGTGTCACACACCGCCAGGATGGCGATGGCAATCATAAGATAACGGAAGGAGGGGACATCTTTGAGAAAATTCCAACCTTCGGTAAGCGTCTCGCGCACCGTTTCGGATTTTTGGGTAGTTTTGCGGATACGGGCATGACGCAGCCCGATGGCAAGGCCTGCGTAGCAGGCCAGATAGAGAACGACGTTGAACCACAGAACGGATTCGATCGGCAGAGACAACTTTTCGAGGATCACGGGCAAGAGGGCCGACAGGCCAGTGCCTACGATAACGCCGATGAAATTCCAACTTGAGATGAACGGGAACAGGCGCTTGCTTTCAGACATGTCGTAGATGTCGTTTGCCAGTACCCAGAAGACCAGAGGGAAGAAGACGAATTGTTGTTCGGCAATGATGTATAACAGGCCGTAGTTAAACCAGTTCGGCAGATCGAGGGTGAAAAGCAGCCGGGTGAGCACGAAAATTGCGGCCATTATCACAGTCAGCCATTTCATCAGAGACAGGCGATTGAAACGATCCACAATCAGCGATTGCAAACCGCCCGTGAGCAGGATGATGGCGTAATCGATAAACCATACCAGCAGGACCTGGTTGACGCCACCTTCGCTGAGCAGGCCGCTGATGGCTACAATGCCGATAACCTGCCGTGCCAATGCGTTCGCAAACAGAACCAGGGATAATGTAAACACAACCCCTGTTTCGTCTGGGCGAAAACGAAACAGTTTACCCAAGAAATTTTGCATGGTTATCTTTCAAAACAATAAAACACACCTGTGTATGGGGTCATAGTTTCAATGATCCCGCCCCGGCTCCCTACCCGGTATACCTAATTATAGCAAACATCTGATGCTGTGTGTTTATTCGACCGTATTTCCCTGTACGATGGCAATGATTTGGCGGTTCACCTCTACTTTCTCCAGATAAATCTGCCGGTCTTGCGCATCGGGCAGATGGTTGGCCTGGGTGAGCACGGTATCGTAGGCGTTTTGTAACAGATTTTCGGCCGCCGGGTCCTGATGGGCGAGCAGTACCCGGTAATGATTGAAATAAATCACCTGTACTTCCTCGACGTCCTTTTGTTCGCTCAAGCGAGCGAGAGCTTCCTGCGAGGTTTTTAATGCCTGTTCTAACTCGCCTAACCCCAGATAGGCCTGGGCCAGGAAAGAGAGACTCTCGATGATTTCGGCGTTGAGTACCAGAGCGGCATGGATTTCGTGGGCCTTCTGGAAGTAATCTCGCGCCAGTGAATATTCTTCACGGTATAACGCCAGCAGGCCAAGTCCGTAGAGACAGTAACTGGTGCCCCGTTTGTCTTTTACCTGTTCCTGCCACTGCGTCAACGCCTGTTGAAGTTCTTCTTCGGCTTCCCCGTATTGGCTGAGGTAGATACGCGTCAACCCGATGTAAAAACGGCTGAATGCCAGGCCTTTGAGATCCTTTACCTGAGCCTTGAGTTCCTGGGATCGCTGGAACTGTTCGAGGGCAAGTTCGTATTTCCCCATGCGCATCGAGACGCGCGCCAGGTTGGTGAGGTGGATGCCTTCTTGCAAGGTGTCGCCGCGCTGGCGGGCCAGTTCCAGCGCGTGTTGGTGATGTTGGCTGGAGAGGGCGTAATTTCCCTGCTTGAGGTCAATCATGCCCAGGTACATGATGCTCCAGCCCTCGTTGGGGCTATCCTGCAAGGTCTGCCAGAGCGGCATGGCGCTTTGTAACGATTGGCGGGCGGTGGGGTAGTCGCCCATCTCGTAGGCGATGACGCCCAGCGTGTAGAGTACCATAGCCTGCCCACGGCTATCGTTTAGCTTTTTCTTGACCTCGAACAGCCGGGTGTATTGCTCCAGGGCGATCTTAAGCGCGTATGCGTTGCGGGCCTTCTTGCCGGCCATCTCGAGATACAGGTTCGCTTTTTCCAGATGGTTGCTGTTACCAAAGTGATAGGCGAGCAATTCGCATTCCTGTTCAATGCTGTCATGGGCGGTAAACATGCGTTCCAGGATTTCGCCTACCTGGCGGTGGAATTCCTGGCGGCGTTGCATCAGCAGGTTGCCGTAGGCCACCTCTTGAACCAGGGCATCGGGGAAGATGTAGGCAGCGTCGGTGACATCTTCAGGACGGATCAAATCGCTGCGTTCCAACTGCGCCAGCCAGGATCCCAGTTCGACCTCGGCCAGGTTCAGGCTGCTGAGGATTTCCAGCTTGAAGCGGCGGCCAATCACGGCGGCCATTTGCAATGCCATGCGGGCGTCTTCGGTCAGGCGGTCGACGCGGGCGATGATGGCGCTTTGCAGGGTATCGGGTACGACGATCTTGTCGATGTTGGCGGCAACTTTGTACGTCCCGTTCTGATCTTTGAGCACTGCGCCAGTTTCCTTCAGCGAGCGCACGACTTCCCCGAGATAGAAGGGATTGCCTGCCGTTTTATCGAATATTTCTTGCAAGGTTTGTGCGGTGAAGGCGGCGCCGGGCAAGAGGGCGGTCAGCACCGTCTGACTGTGTTCCGCCGAGAGCGGCTGAAGCGAGATTTCGGTATAGCGGTGCGGGAAAGTGTTGGCGGCGCGGTCGCGCAAGCGCCAGCAGCCTTTTTCGCGCTGCGGGCGGAAGACAAAGCAAAAGACAATCGGAGCGGCGGTGGTGATTTCCAGCAGATCGATTAACAGGGACAATGAAGCGTCGTCTGCAAAATGCAGGTCGTCCAGGGTAATGAAAATGGGCTGCTGCTGCGCCACGGCGCTGAAGAAGGCGCGGGCGGCCCAGAAAGTTTGTTTCTGGCGTACTTTGGGGTCCAGGTCTTTGACCCACTTGGCCCAATCGCCTTCCAGTTTGAGCCCCAGCAGATGGGCCAGGAAGGGGATTGCCTCTCGGGCGGTTTCCTTACCGAGCAACTGTTCGCCCATTTCCCATAGCATAAACAAGACGTCATCTTCGCTGGTGTCGCTTTTGAGGTTGAGAACGTCACGCAGCATCTGGATGACCAGGAAGTAACTGACCTGTTCGCTAAACGAGAGGGCGCGGCATTCCAGCCAGCGGATATTGCCGGGTTCGGGGCGGGCGGCGAGCCATTGGTGAGTTTCTTGCAGCAGGCGTGTTTTGCCGAGGCCGCTGTCGCTGATGAGGGTGATGATCTGGCCGCGTCCGTTTTGTAAACCTTGCAGGCATTTTTGCAGTGTCTGGAACTCGCGATCGCGCCCGGTCAGCGGGGCAACGTTGTCGGCTTCTTTGTCTTCGGGCGAAGGCGGGGCGTTCAAACCGCGTTTTGCGGAGACCTCATAGGTCTGGATCAGGATCTCTTTTCCTTTGACCTTGAGTTCGCCGCGATCTTTGAGGACAAATTGCTGGTGAACGCGTTCTTGAGTCTTTTTGCTGATGAAGATTTCCTGCCAGCCGGATTTTGACATCAGGCGGGCGGCCATGTTGATGTCGTCTCCCATGAGGGTGTATTCCTGGCGCAGGTTAGGAGCGCCGGCATTGCCGGCAAACAGAAAGCCGGTATTGATGCCAATGCGCTGGCGAAAACGGAAGATGCCTTCGGGGGTCTGCAATGCAGAGAAATTTTTGCGTACCGCCTCTTGCATTTCCAGGGCGGTGTATACCGCTCTGGCGGGGTCGTCTTCGTGAGCGCGTGGGGCGCCGAAGAAGATGACCAGGCGATCACCAACGGCGTATTGATCCATGCGCGCCAGGGTACCTTCGTAACGTTCGACCACTTCGGCCATGTGGACGAAGTAATTGTTGAGGTGCCGGGTGATCATTTCGGCGTGGGTGTTTCCCAGCGCATTGATCAGGTCGCTCATGCCGACGTAATTGGCAAACATAACGGTTACCGGGCGATAATCAGGGGTGATGCGAGCGTCACCCGGGTTGGTGACGATGCGCGCAATCAACTCGTCGGCGAGGTAGGGCGCCAGCAGATCGATCCGTTGAATGAGGTAAGTGATTTGCGCCAGGGTGTCGCCTGCCGGCGGCTCGGCGATGTTCAGGCGGGTATTTTCGCCTTCGAAAGCTGGGGCGCTGATCAGACGATGGAACCCTTCGCCGGGCGGTTCCTTTTCCACGGGGCTGACCTCGATTTTGTCCTGGATCAGTTCGTAGGTGCTGTGGGTAATGACCACATGGCCCGGGTTGGCGTGTCCTTCGGCCTGTTCGGCGTCATTTACGGTATGCCCGGTGGTAACGTAGGCCATCAAACCATTTTGCCCGCGCCCCAGATCGGGCTTTGTGCCAATATGGGCGGCAAAATAGGGCCCGGCAGAGACGCCGCATTTGATGCGCAGGGCGCTGATCTCACCGGCAGCGTCGATGGCAGCGAACTTTTCCATGCCCGCCTGCATCGTCAGGGCGGCCTGCACGGCACACAGGGCCGCCTGCGCCATTTCCTCGTCGGTTTCGGCCGGGAACAGCCCCAACAGGGCGTCGCCGCCGAATTTGAGCAATGTGCCGCCGTGCTGGTGCAAGACGCTGACCAGATCAAAGAAGAGCTCATTGATAATGTCGGCGATCCGTTCTGCGCCGGCCTGGCCCATGCGCTTGAGCCGCTCGGATAGGGGGGTAAAGCCGGAAACATCTCCGAATAGAAATACACCGCGATACATCCCCCCGGCCGGCACGCCGGCCGGCTGGGGAGACAGGATGACCGGCGAGGGTAGATAGGTCTTGATGGTGTTGAGCAGGGCGCTCAGATGATCTCTGACCAGGGTCAACTGCTTGTCGGTGGGACGCCGTTCCAGAGGTTCGTAAAGTGTCTGGGGGAGATAACGTTGGAGAGAAGACAGCATTTCCGCCAGCGGACGAGGCTCTGGCAGGCGGCTGCCCGGCGGAGTGCTGCCGCCGGACGGCCCGGTTTCGGCGTTTTGCACTTCCGCTGGCGCAGACACAGGCGGTTGTGGCAGTGGAACGACGGCTTGCACCGGTGCGGTAACTGCCTGTACCGGCGGGGGCGGGGCCTGTTGAGGGGCAACGGGCAGGGAGACGGCCTGCGGGCCGATATAGACGGGTGCTGCCAGGCTGCCAACCTGGAGGGCGCCGCAGTGAAAACAATAACGGGCGTTTACCGGTAATAATGTGTGGCACGCCGGGCATACGATGGCGTTGATTAATGGCTGCCCGCAGCCCATGCAGAAACGCGCCTGAGCCGGGTTCATGGTTTGGCAGTATGGACATTGCATGACGGATGTCCCTCCTGTGATTAGATGTATGCCTGTAAATGGAGTTGCTGGATGCTGGTCGCATTGTAAGGCAAGGTTTTTGCCGACAATGGCGACCTGATATGATTATAACTCAGGTCATCCTGGTGGTTTATGAAAAGAGGGTATATCTTTTAACACCTCAAAACGGGGGATCAATCAGCATGCCAACCTGGCGCGCCCGGGCGACGGCGGCTGTGCGGCTGTTACAGTCCAGCTTGCGGTAGATATTGCTCAGGTGCACTTTCACCGTGCCGGGTGAGAGAAACAGGCTGTGGGCAATGTCCTGGTTGGATCTGCCTTCAGCGATGAGGTGCAGGATTTCGATTTCGCGGGCAGTCAGCGTCTCGATCAATCCGGCGGCGTGCATCTTGTTGCCGTCCGGCGGGATGCCGGTTGCGCCTGGGTCGGCGCAGGCAGCCAGCAGATGGGCGAGATATTTTCTGGAAGGGGCACTGCCTGTATGCTGGCGCGCCAGGGCCGCGATCAGATCGCCGGCAGGCCTGCCCTCATTTAGAAAAGTGCGCACGAGCCCCGGTGTTTCTGCGTAGGCCAGGCTCTTGCGCATCCATTCAAGCGCCTGTTGAGAACCCTTGGGTGCGGATAGCGCCAGCAAGAGCAAAATTTCAATCAGACGCCCGGTGCGCCCGGCTCTTTCGGCTTCGCGGGCGTGCAGTTGAAGCAGGGAAGCAGCTCGTTGTTTGTCTCCAAGGGCGATCCATGCCCGCGCCAGGGTCAGATGATCGCGTTCGTGGCGGAAGTCAATTCTATCCAGCCCGCTTAGAGCGGCCGTGCTGGCCCAGCGTTCGACTGCATCCAGGTGGTCTTGAGCCAGCCACAAGCGGATTTTTGCGGCGGTGAAGGGTTCGACAAGGTCTGAGAAGATACGGGTATTTTCCTGGATTTGTTCGTACTGCCGGGCGGTCTGTTGGGCCAACTGCAGCTCGTTTCTGTTGAGTTGCAGTTGCATCAGGCTGAGGTAATTCAAGGCCAGCCCTTGCGGCATCTGCCAGCTCAGATTCAGCCGCAGGCCTTCGCCGATTACTCGGGCGGCTTCGTCTAGTTCGTTCCACTCCATCAGGATCAGGCCCAGGGTGGCATACAGGTTGCCGGCGATGTAATAGCGCCAGGCGCCGTGCGCCTGGATGTGGGCGATGGCTTCCCGGCAGAGCCCGGCGGCTTCGTGGATTTTGCCCCGGGCGTGTAGCGCCATAGCCTGGCGCGAGATGGCGATGGGAATGGCGTTGGTTGTCTGCGCTTCGATCTCGCGCTGGACGGCGTTTTGGAAGTAGCGTTCCCCGCGTTCCAGGTCGCCCGTGCGACAGATGAGCATGCCGAGCATTACTTCCAGGCTGTTGCGCATAGCGATATTGACGGGCGGGATAAAGTCGAGCGCATCGAAGATGGCGGGCGTGATTTCTGGCTCCTGCCCCGATAATTCTGCCAGATAGGCGCGCATAGCGGCGATGAAGCCGGCCGGGCCGCGCCTTTCTGTAAGCGAGCCACCGGTCAGGATGGCCTGTTCGGCCATTTGTAATGGCTTTTCGATTGTGTCGATGGCGCCCAGAACGATATGCATCCAGGCCTGAATGACACAAATGTCGGGATACCGGCGAATGACTTCTTCGGGCAGGCGGCGAATATACGGGATGAATTCGAGATCGGCCATTGCCCACCAGGTGTGGATGTTGCTGGCGATGAGCTGTGCGGCGTATTCGGGGTTATGCGCCAGAAAAGCGTGTTCGATCGCCTCTTTCGCTGATGCGTTAGCCTCGAACCAGCGCGCGGCGCGGATGTGTAGCGCCCGGGCTTCGTCAGGATTGTGTTCAATTAGCCGGGCCTGTAACAGATCGGCAAAGAGGTGGTGGTAACGATACCAGTGCCGCTCGTTATCCAGCGGGATAAGAAACAGGTTGCGTTTCTCCAGTTCGGCCAGAATTGCGGGGCTTTGCGGGTTGGCCGTGAGCGCCTCACACAGTGAACTGCACAGGCGTTTGAGCACTGAAGTTTGTAAGAGAAACTGGCGGATGTGTTCTGGCTGGCGGTCGAGCACCTCTTCGACCAGATAATCGAGGATGAAACGGTGGCTGCCCGAGAAGGAGCTGACGAAAAGCGCGCGGTCTTCGCTTTGCTGCAGGGAGATGGCAGCCATTTGCAGCCCCACGGCCCAGCCTTCGGTACGTTCTTCCAATGCGGCGATTTGGGCGGCGGGGAGATCCAACGCCATGACTTCGTTCAGGAACTGCCCGGCCTCATCGAGACGAAAGCGGAGATCGAGGGCGCGAACTTCGATCAGTTGGCTGCGGGCACGCAGGCGGGCCAATGGCAGCGGTGGATCCTGGCGGGTCAGCAAAACGATGCGCAGGGCGGCCGGCAGATTGTCGAGCAGATATTCCAGGGCGGCGTGGATGCCTGTCTCGCTGATGAGGTGATAATCATCCAGCACCAGCAGGCCGGAGCATACCTCGCCTGCCAGGTCGTTGATCAGGCTGTTGAGCACCTCGATGGATTGTACGGGTCTGGGCGGGGCGAGCAGTTCGCCGGCGTGTTTGCCGGCGGCGGGGTAGATGGTCTGCAGGGCGGCGATCAGATATGCCAGGAAACGTTCCAGCCGGTTGTCGTTTTCGTCCAACGCAAGCCAGGCTGCCGGGCATTGGATCGTCTGCAGCCAGGAAAGCACAGTGGTAGTTTTGCCGAAACCGGCCGGGGCAGAGACGACGATCAGGCGAGCCTCAGGCTCCAGGCCGGCGTTCAGGCGTTGAAAGAGATGCGAGCGTGGCACCAGGCTGCGTCGCAATTGGGGGGCAAAAAGTTTGGTTTTTAACAGTCCGCCGCTCATGGGGCAGGCTTCAACTGGCGGGCAAAGAAGGCAAGCAGTTCTCGGGCAAAGCGTTCCTGACTGGCGGGCTGTGCGAAACCGTGGCCTTCGTTTTTGAACTCGACGTAGGTCGAGTCGATGCCGGCGGCCTGAAGGGCTTGATGAAACTGGCGGGATTGTTCTACCGGTACCAGGGCATCCTGATCACCGTGAAAGATCAGAAAGGGTGCGGTCTGGCTGTCTATGTGAAACACCGGCGAAGCTTCTCTTGCCAGTTCGGGGACGCTGGCGGCGGGCTGTCCCACAAATGCATCCACCAGGGTCTGAACGTTGCCGCTGAAGGGGCGGGTGAGGTCGACGGGGCCAAACAGGTCAACCACGGCGTTGACCCGGCTGCTGTATTGCGCCAGGGCGGGATCGTCATTGTGACGGGTTTCTGTCGTTCCCAACAGGGCAACGAGGTGACCGCCGGCAGAAGCGCCGATTGCGGCGATGCGTTGGGCATCCAACCCATAAAAATTGGCGTTAGCGCGCACCCAGCGCACCGCTCGTTGGACGTCATCCAGGGCTGCGGGGTAACGATTGGCCTGTTCTTCCACCAGGCGGTAGTTGATGTTAAAACAGGCGTAGCCTTCCTGGGCCAGGAAAGCGGCCATTTCGCTGAAATCGGCCTTGTCGCCGCCCGACCAACCGCCGCCGTGTACCAGCAGAACGACCGGCAGGGCAGTACGCCCGCTTTGTTGAGGAAAATAGCTGTCCAACAATAATTTCTGGCCGTCTATTTCGCCGTAGACGATGTTCTTTTGTGCGCTGCGCCGGGAATCGGGTGTGGGGGGAGCCGCGCTGCAAGCCAGCGCCGGTACGGTGCTTAACAAAGCCAACAAGATAAGAATGCATAGGGTTTGGGTTTTCATTCTGGCGCTATTCCAGTTTATTTGATTATATCAAAGGATTGACAAGGGGGTGAAAAAGAATATAATCACCGATAATAAAGTTATCACCGATAACATATTGAGAGGTGAAATGATGATGACCACCCGGCGTGAACGGTTGCGAGAAGCCACACTGGCGGAAATCAAACGCCTGGCCTGGGAACAGATGGCGGAACAGGGGCCGGCCAGCCTGTCCTTACGCGCCATTGCCAGGCAGATGGAGATGAGTTCTGCGGCGTTGTTCCGCTATTTCGACAACCGTAATGCGTTATTGACTGCGTTGAGTATGGATGCGTTTATCAGCCTCAACCAGGCCCTGGTACAGGCGGTCGACGCTTGTGTGGACGAAAGCCCAATTGCCCGTCTGCGCTGTGTGGGGCAGGGGTTTCGTTCCTGGGCCGTTGCCAATCCGGTGCAGTTTGCCCTGCTATATGGCAGCCCGGTGCCGGAGTATCGGCCAGATTGGACGGCGCTGGGCGGGGAGGCGCGACGCGGGCTGGACCTTGTGGTCGAACTGGCGAGCGCAGCCTGGCGAGCCGGCGAATGGCGCCTCCCGGCGACGCCGGTTCTCCCGGTTGCGTTACAAACCCACCTGGAGCAGGTGTGTGAGGAGCGCGGTTATGATCTGCCTGTCGTCTTGCTTTACCGGGCGCTGGTTACCTGGGCGCGCTTGTACGGTTTGATCGGGCTGGAATTGTTGGGGCAGTTGG
Source organism: uncultured Anaerolineaceae bacterium (assembly GCA_964535315.1). Taxonomy (GTDB): domain Bacteria; phylum Chloroflexota; class Anaerolineae; order Anaerolineales; family Anaerolineaceae; genus CAZHTS01. The sequence goes on along the minus strand of CAZHTS010000005.1, from coordinate 79,531 downwards.
ATGCCTTTTCGGCGCAGGCGGGTGACTTGTTTGCGTTAGAACTGGAAAGTTTATTGGGTGGTCAGGATAATTTATAAAGGGAAGGAGTCTGAATGAATCAGCGGTTGTTGAGCCGGCGTGATTTTCTCAAGGTTGCCGGCGCTTCGGTGCTTGCGGCGGCGGTTGGCGGTGGTTTGTGGCGCGCCGGCGACCAGGGCGTTTTTCAAGTCGGGCAGGGGCCGGCCTATGCGCCCTGGGACGAATGGCTTGCCCGGGAACGGGCGGAAAAGGATCCATTGACCCTGGTGCGGGCGGCTATTCTGGCAGCCAACCCGGATAATTCGCAGCCCTGGCTGTTCCGGCTGGGGGCGAACGAGATCGATGTCTATGCGGACGTACGGCGCAATTTGCCGGCGGTTGATCCTTTCCAGCGAAATTTGATGATCGGCATTGGCTGCGCGTTGGAAAACATGCTGCTGGTCGGGCGGGCATTGGGGTACGATCCTGTCATACATTATTTGCCGGATGCTGCCGATATCACCCACGCTGCCCGGCTGACGTTGCCGGGGGGTGCGGTGCGGGTTTCAGATCTGTGTGCGGCGATTCCTGCACGCCACATGAACCGTGGGGCATACGACACCAACCGCCCGCTGGCCGCAGAGACGCGGCAGGCGATGCAGGCGTCTGGTGAGGATCTGGCGGATGTACGGCTGGTGTGGATCAGCGAACCTGGGCCGCGCGCCGACCTGGGGAAAGCATTGGTCGAGGCCACGCGGGCGACGATCAACGACGCCGGTCAGGCGGCCGATATTGCCGCCTGGACGCGTTCTAGCTGGCAGGAGATCGAGCAGCATTGTGATGGGATTACCCTGGACGCCGCCGGGTTGTCGCCGGCGCTGCTGGCGTTGGCGAAGATGCTGCCGCCGATGTCTGCGGCGCAGAGCAATGCCAGCTGGATGCAGGTTACAGAGAACACGCACACCCAAACGGCCGCGGCTTATGGCGTGCTGTGTGTGCGCGACCGGCAGGATCGCCGCCAGCAGATGCAATGTGGGCAGATGCTCGAGCGTGTCCATCTCTGGGCGACGCTGCATGGGCTTGGGCTGCACGTCATGCACCAGTTGGCCGACCGGGCCGGGCGTGAAGAGAGCCAGGGTCTGGAACCGATTGCGGGGCGGGCCTTCGCTGCGTTGAGCCCGGATGCGTTATGGCGCCCCTTAAGCATGTTCCGGGTGGGGTACCCGACCGCACCGGCGCGGCGCAGTCCGCGCCGGCCGTTGGCGGCGGTTATTCTGCCGTAGGGTTGACCAGATCGACGACCACGATCTCTGGCGGGCAGAGAAAGCGGGCGCGTGGGGCGATCCCACCTTCCATGCCGATGCCGCTGCTGACGTAAAGGGTGGTATTCCCTTCCTGGTAGAGGCCGCGCTCGTATTGTTTGCCAAAGGCTGAGAAAGTGATCAGGGCGCCGTAAAAGGGCACGCGGATTTGCCCGCCGTGGGTGTGCCCGCTCAGATACAGGTCCACATTGTAACGGGCGGCGTGTTTGATCAGGTCAGGGTTGTGATAGAGCAGCAGCGTATAGCCATCTGCGGGAACCTGCTGCACCCGTTCATGCAGGACGGAGGCATCTTTTTCCGGGTCGCGGTCGCTGACCCCCAGCAAATAGATTTCGCCGAACGGGCCGCGTACGGTTTTCAGGGTATCGTCCAGAATCTGTACGCGGCTGCCGTTCAATTGCGTCTTTAAAAACTCAGGGGTTTCAACCGAGCCGTTAATGGCGTAGACACCGTACGGCGCCTGGAGTTGATTTAGCGTTTCCTCGACCTGGCGCCAGGTCAGGGCGTCATCGGAGAAAGACAGATTGGGGTAATCGCCGGTCAAGACAATTAAGTCGGGGTGCAGCGTTGCAACCGTTGCCAGCATTTCTCGTTCGCGCCGGGTGGTTCGTTCAATATGCAGATCTGATAGCTGTACCACGCGCAGGCTGTAGCCGGGGTGTATAGCGCTGGAAGGAATTTTCAGATAGGTGGTGCGCAAATCAAAGGGTTCGATGGCAAAGGTGTACAGCACGCAAAACGAGAGCAAGAGGTGCTGGGCAAAAAAGATGCGCGGCAGTTTGCGGGCGGATGCGGGGTTGTGCTGCTGGCGGCTGGTGGGCAGGATTAACCAGAGCAGCAGCATGGTTGCCCGAACGCAAAACAGGCTGAAAAGGGGGACGAGGATGCGTCCGTAGGAGATATTCAGGGCGGGCAGGGCGCGCAAAAAGGCCCAATCAGTCAGCAGGAAAAGGCCGGTGAGCGGGCCACATTCGATCAACGTGCGCAAAAACGACCCCGCGGGTGGGGGATGAAACTGCCAGAAGCGAAGCGGCATTTATTGATTGGCCTGATAGTTAGGCGCCTCTTTGGTAATGATTACATCGTGCGGGTGGCTCTCGATTAAACCGGCGTTGGTGATGCGCACCAGCCGGGTGTTTTGACGCAGATCGTTCAGGTCAGCCGCGCCGGCGTAGCCCATTCCAGAGCGCAGCCCACCGACCAACTGGTAGACGTATTCATGCAAGGGGCCTTTGTAGGGCACGCGCCCCTCAATGCCTTCCGGTACGAGCTTGCCGTTGTTGCCGCCCTGGCCTGTGGCGTAACGGTCGCGGCCGTAGCCTTGCATGGCTCCCAGACTGCCCATGCCGCGATATTCTTTGAAGCGGCGCCCTTCGTACAACACCACCTCGCCGGGCGATTCGTCCAGACCGGCCAGCAGGCTGCCCAGCATGACGGCGTCCGCGCCGGCCACGATGGCCTTGACGATGTCGCCTGAGTATTTGACCCCGCCATCGGCGATGATGGGCAGGTTAAAGCGGCGCGCCGCCTGGGCGCATTCGTGCACGGCGGTGACTTGCGGCATGCCCGCGCCCGAGATGACGCGCGTGGTGCAGATGGAGCCGGCCCCGACGCCCACCTTAATGCCGCTGGCGCCGGCTTTGGCCAACGCCTCGACCCCTTCGGCGGTGACGACGTTGCCGGCCAGGATGGGCAGGTTGGGCCAGCCGGCGCGAATGCGCTGCACGGCGCGGATGACGCCAGCCGAATGGCCGTGGGCAGTATCCACTGCAACCACGTCCACCCCTTTGGCGGTCAACGCCTGAACGCGCTCTTCCAGGTCGGCGCCCACACCAACCGCGGCGCCAACCAGCAGGCGGCCCTGGCTGTCGTGGGTGGCCTGCGGGAATTCACGCGCCTTTTGAATGTCCTTGACGGTCAGCAGGCCCTTGAGGATGCCATTTTCGTCTGTCAACGGCAGTTTTTCGATGCGGTGCTTTTGCAGCAGGCGCTTGGCATCGTCCAGCGAGATGCCTACTGGCGCAGTCACCAGCGGTTGGGAGGTCATGAACTGGCTGACGGGCAAATCGTAGTCGCTTGCTTCTACAAAACGGATATCGCGATTGGTTAAAATGCCTTGCAGATGGCCGGCTTGATCGGTAATGGGCACGCCGCTGATGTGATACATGGACATGATCGCTTCTGCCTGGCGCAGGCTGGCGTCGGGCGCCAGGGTGATGGGTTCGACGATCATGCCGGATTGCGAACGTTTGACCTTGTCGACTTCAGCTGCCTGGTCTTGGGGCGAAAGATTGCGGTGAATGATGCCCAATCCGCCTTCGCGTCCCAGGGCAATTGCCAGGCGCGCTTCGGTGACGGTGTCCATGGCGGCGGAGAGCAGGGGAATGTTGAGTTTGATCTCGGCTGTCAATTGCACGGTGATGTCGGTCTGGCTGGGGAGCACCTCGCTGTAGCCGGGGACGACCAGCACATCGTCAAAAGTCAATGCTTCGCTCGATCGAAACAAATCTTCGTTCATACGGGCCAAATATCCTTTCCAACGGATGATGGCGTGATTATACCCGGCTTTTGAGGACTCCTGGGAGCGGTCTAGACAGGATAAAAAAAGTGGTGCAGAAAAACAATCGCCTGCTGACTTTTGGGTAAAAATGAGTTATTATTGATAGATATAATCTATTTTGTATTGCGGTGAGGTAGGACATGTCGCAGTCATTTCAATGCCCCAGCTGTGGCGCCCCTCTGGATTATGAGGATGGTGGTTCGCCCACCATACGCTGCCCGTTTTGTTCCACATCGGTTATCGTCCCCGAGACGCTCCGTTCAACGGTCAGCGCCAACGGCGCAGCCATTCTAAACGGCGGGTGGGAGAACATGGAAGAACTGGCCGAGATCGGGCGCCTGATCCGTTCCGGGCAGAAGATTGAAGCGATTCGCCGCTACCGCGAACTGGCCGGTGTAGGGCTCAAGGAAGCCAAAGACGCGGTTGAACGGCTGGAGCGTGGAGAAGCCGTGATGATGGGCAATCCCTCTCGCCTGGATGTTTACACCCCGGGCGCTCCGGTGCAGGTGACCTTTGAGGGGGTGGACGGTAAGGCGGTGGTCAGGCGAGGTTTTTCAGCGCTCTCCATTACGTTGTTACTGTTGTTGTGTGTGCTGGCGGCTGCCGGTGCGTTTGCTTTTTACCTGTTACGCCAGACCACCACGGCGCTCGACGAAAATCTTTACCGGAGGACGTTGCTGCCGGCGACCAACGTGCCTGCTGCCGCTGTCCTCGTGGATACGCCTACGGTGGTGCCTTTTGCTCCGTTGGTGTTGCAGTTTGGCGGGAAGGGGAGCGGTGCAGGGTTGTTTGGTGATGCACGCCATGTGGCAGTTGATGCCCAGGGAAAGATTTACGTGGCTGAATATACTGGCGGGCGAGTCCAGGTGTTTGATGCGGCCGGTAAATTCCTCAGCCAGTGGATGGTGGGGGATTCCAGGACGATCATTCGCTCCATTGCTGTGGATCGTAAGGGGGTGTTGTATGTGATTGCTGGTGGTGATATTTATCGCTATGCAACCGGCAGTAACAAGGCGCTGGGAAAGTGGACGTTGAAGGGTAAGTATTCGGCGTACGAAGACCTGGCGATTGCGGCGGATGGCAGTCTTGTGACGGTCGTGGATGGTGAGACGTTGCTACGTCTGGATACCAACGGCAAGATTGGACAGGCCATTCCGGATGCGGTCAGCTCGGTTACCGGGGATTCGGAGTTAAACGCCCGGCTGGCGGTGGGCGGAAAGGGCGATTTGTATATTCTGGCTTCGTTCAACAATGCGATTTTTCATTTTGCCCCGACGGGAAAATATATCAACCGCTTTGGCTCTGCCGGCGATCAGGCAGGACAACTCCGCGCCCCGAGCGAGGTGGTTGTGGATGGCCAGGGGCGGATCTATGTCAGCGATTTCAAGGGTATCCAGGTTTTTGATCCAGACGGCCGTTATCTGGCGTTGCTGGATGTCCCTGGGGTGGTGTTTGGTATGGCGGTTGACGATCAAAACAACCTGTATGCCGTTTCGAACACGGAGAGGCTGTATCAATATAAGTTGCCGGGAAAATAAAGCGTCCGCGGTAGAATAGGGACATGAGCGAACAAATTCGACAAGATTTTGACTGCCTTGCCCGGCTCAGTGTGGATGATTGGGATCACAACAGTCATTATCACTCATGGCTGCTACGATATGTGCCGGCCGGTTGTAAGCGGGCGTTGGATGTGGGGTGTGGCACGGGGGTGTTTGCGCGTGCTCTGGCCGGGCGCTGCCGCCAGGTGATGGGGGTCGATCTCTCCCCTGAGATGATCGCCGTGGCGCAGCAGCGTTCCACCGGGTTTCCTGAGCTGACATACGTTGTGCAGGATGTATTGGCCGGCGGGTTGGAAATGGATGCGTATGACTGCATCGCCTCGATTGCCACGCTGCATCATCTGCCCCTGGAGACGGCCCTGCATTTATTCCGGCGGGCGCTGCGGCCGGGCGGCGTTTTGCTGGTATTGGATCTTTACCGGGCGGCCGGCCTGGACGATTTCGTTCTTGGCCTGGCGGCTGCGCCGGTAGGGGCGGTGTTGCGCCTGGCGAAGACGGGACGCCTGCGGGACGCCCCCGAAGTGCGCCGGGCCTGGGCGGCACACGCCCGCCACGATCATTACGCCAGTATACAGGAAATTCGGGCGGCATGCTCGAGGGTATTGCCGGGAGCAGCCATCCGCCGCCATCTATTGTGGCGCTATTCGCTGATCTGGCAGAAACCCTGTTGAACCGTCGCGGAAACGTTCCTGCCAGATTTGCCGGTTGAGATCGTATCGTTCGATATCATTGTGGATGTACAGCCAGGCAGGAAACCTGGCCGGCGCCGGGCAAATCTGTTGCCAGGCGGCGATCAACCAGCTGAGCATGGTTTGCAACTCAATTTCGCCGATCTCGACGCCTGCCCGGTTGAATTCCTGGCGGGCGCAGGCATCCTCCCGGCTCATTTCCTGGGTAAGTGTGTCTAGTGGGTGAAGTTCGTACGAGATGGCGCCGTCGTTCAGGGTCTGGCGGTAGCGCAGGACGAGCGGAGTGCGCTCTGCCCATGCGCCAGAGGCCAGTTCGATTTCCAGCGTCTCAACATTTTCTGCGGCGGCGATGAGCTTTAATGCCGTTTGCAGCGCTTCCTGATGGTGCTGCAATATCTGCAAGACGAACTGTTGATAACGCTCCGGCAGGCCTGGCCGGTGAAGCGCCGGCTGGGGGCGCCGGCTCTGGTCGGATTGAGGGATGTCCATGGATTTTTTGCCGGATATGTTTTCCCGCCCGGGCAACACCCGGGCGGGAAAGTCAAACGCTGTTATTCGTCTTTGGCTTTGAGTTCGCCCACGTAGGTGTTCTTGCCGGGTTCGACCAGGATGCGTTTTGAGCCAATGCCAATGTCGGCGGTGAGGATGGTCCAGTTTTTGCCGTTGTTCACCGTAAGAACGTACAACCCTGCCGGTAAATCGGTGATGGAGAATTTGCCCTCCTCGTCAGTTTTGGCAGCTTTTATCAGCGCCTGTCCAGAGCAGGGGGTTTTCTGGTAGAACATCCCGGGATCTTCTACGCAAACCTCGATATTCAATCCGGTCAATGGTTGGCCGTCCTGAGTGACCAGTTTGCCCGACATGGATCCGGTCGGTTTTTCGGCCGGGGCCGGCAGGGCCGGCCCGTTGCCCAGCACCACCAGATGGCGCACGTTGTTGTCAATCAGGTCTGAGTTATCCATGCGGTAGGTGGCCCATTCTTTGCCGTCAAAGACGACCAGACCGTATTCGCTGCCGATCCAGGCCCGCCCGCCGGCGTCAAAGGAGATGGTGTAAATATGGTCGCTGCCAAATTTTGCGCTCTTGCGATTGTGGCTGACCCACTTGCCTTTGTCCAGAATGAATATCCCGCTGCTGAACGTGCCCACCCACACCCGGTTCTGGGCGTCTACCGCCAGGCTTTCAACGGTGATCATCTTATTGTTCTTGTACTCTTTCCAATTCTTGCCGTCGTAACTGGCAACGCCATCGCTATAGGCTACCCAGGGAGCATTTTGCCCATCGACGGTCAGTTTGCTGAAATAGTACTTCTTTTTAAAGCCCTGACCCTGTTGGAAGACGTTCCATTTTTCGCCATCGAAAGAAGCAACGCTGTTGGAGGTCATGACCCAGACGGTGCCGTTGGGGGCCACTTCCACATCTTCGACAAGATCATTGGCCGAATCGCCGCTGGCTAATTCGCCGGACGGATAGGTCTTCCAGTTCTGGTTGTCGTAATAGCTGACGCCCTTGAAATGCGCCACCCAGATGCCGCCCTGTGCGTCGCAGGCAACGGCGTTGACCGAACCACTGCCCCAGCCCTGGTCGTATGAACTCCACTCCTTGCCGTCAAAGGCGCTGATACCCAGAGTGTGGGCCACAAGGACGCGCTGATCGGGGCAAAGCGCCATATCCAGCACCATATTGGCGCCCAGGTTGGAGTTCTCTTTGTTGTAAGTGGACCAACCGTTGGCGTCCAGGCAGCCCATACCGAATTCAAACGAGCCCACACAGGCCATGTCTGCTCCACCGGCAGCGGGCGGTTTTGCCGGGGCGGCTGTATTTTCAGGCGACTGCCCGGGTTGTGTGGCGGGCTGGGTTGCTTCGGCTGTGTCGCTGGGTTCAACGGCGGGCTTATCGCTTGCTTTTGTGGAGACAGCAATGGTGGGTTGATCGGTCGGTTTGTTCGACTTTTTCCCATTGCTGGAGGATGCGCAGGCCAGCTGAGTCACGATCAGCATCAGGCCTACCAGACCGATCCAGAGACGTTTTGTGGGGTGAATATGCATGAGAAAAACCTCCTTTGTGTTGAATCATATACAAAGCAACGGAATACGGGTATGATAAGGCTATTCATGGCGAGAAAGTGCAGAAAAAGTGCATATTTTGACGTTAAGGACGAAAAGTCTTTAAGCAGAAAGCAAGATGGCTACACCCTTTCCGAAGGAACAGATTCAACATTGGTTGACACCGGAGAATATCCGGCGCGCCTTGCGGGTATGGAACACGGCCCGGCAGATGGGTGAGCTTCCCCTGGTTGAATTGCGCATTGTAGAACAGCAGCGCGTACTGAGTGGTTATTCGGATACAGCCGGCGGGTTGGGGCTGGCATTGCGTGAGGTATTACATAAGGCCATCGAATCGCTGCGTCCGGCGGGGGAAATGGTAGATGCAAAGGAAAAACGCTGGCGCCCGTATTTAATCATTACCGGGCAATATCTCCACGCTCGTTCACCGGATTGGGTGGCGGCTACCTTGCACATCTCACGGCGGACGTATTATAACGATCAGGAACATGCTTTGCAACTGGTCGCCGACCGGCTGTGGCAGTGGGAAGAGGCGCTGTATGGCGATACAGAGGGCGAACCCCAAACAAGCAAAGAGGAAATTGGAGCCGTTCTGGGACGGCCTTTTCTGGCGCCGCCTTGTGGGCATGTGCTTGTAGGGCGGGATGATTTGTTGGCCGAAATCAAAGGACGACTGTTGGCGCAGACCGGCGTTCTGGCGCTATGCGGTTTGCCGGGGGTGGGTAAGACGGCGCTGGCGTTGGCGCTGGCGCACGATGAGGAACTGCAATCCCGTTTCCCGGATGGTATATTGTGGGCCGGTCTAGGCCAGCAGGTGGATGTGTTGGCCTGGCTGGGGCAGTGGGCGGCGGCGCTCGGCATGCCTGCTGCCCAGGTGGCGCGCTGCGCCAGCGTGGTTGAACGTGCCCGCGCCGTTTATCAGGTCATTGGTTCGCGGCGGATGCTGCTGGTGATGGATGATGTCTGGCGCATCGAGGATGCCCTGGCTTTGAAGGTGGGGGGAGCGGGCTGTGTGCATGTACTTACCACCCGCCTGCCCAATCTGGCGGTGGATTTTGCCGGCGTAAATGTGACCCCCGTGCCAGAGTTAGACGGGGATCACAGCATGAACTTGTTGTCTATGCTGGTGCCGCAGGTGCTGGCAGCCGAACAGGAGGCTTCTTTGCAACTGGTGCAGGCGGTGGGTGGCTTGCCGCTGGCTTTAATGCTGGTGGGACGCCATCTTCAACGTCAGGAACTATTGGCGCGGCGTTGGCAGGAACAATCTGTTTCTCACCGGCGTATTCGCCGGGCGTTGGAGCAGTTGCAGGCGGCCGAAATGCGTCTACGTCTGGCGCAACCGCAGTCGCCGCTGGATCAGCATCCTGGATTGCCGGTGGAGCAGCCGTTATCTTTGCAGGCCGCGATCGCTTTGAGCGATCGGGCGCTTTCGCCGGAGGCGCGGCAGGCTTTGCGTCATCTGGCGTTGTTCTCCCCCAAACCCAATACATTTTCAGAGGCGGCGGCGCTGGCAACAACTGCTTCTGACGCAGCGGTGTTGGACGAACTGGCGGATCATGGTTTGTTGGAGTACGGCGGGTTTGAGCGCTATAGCATTCACCAGACTATTCGCGACTATGCCGCCCTGGATGGAACGTATCAAGCGGCGCAGCGTCGTTTTGCGGCCTATTTCTGCCGGTATGTGCACGAGCACGCCGGTGATTTCGAGCGGCTCGATCTGGAATTGAACAATCTGTTGAGCGCCTTTGCCGGGATAGAAGCAGAAGAATGGCGCTCCTTTGCGCTCAGTCTGCACGCTTTGCAGCCCTTCTTGATGGGGCGCGGTCTGTATACTGTGGCCGAAGATTTACTGGGGCGGGCTCTGGACATGCTGCCGGTCGAAAGCGAAGCAATACGCTTTGATCTGTTGTTAGATCGTGAATCCGTGTGCGAGATGCGGGGTAAGCGCGAGAACCAGGCTTCCGATTTGCAGACCCTGGGTGAACTGGCGGAACGGTTGGGCGGGGGCCGCTATAAGGCGCTGGTTTTGTTACGCCAGGCAAACTACAATGCGCTGATTGGTAATTACGCCGCGGCGGTACAGGCCTCGCAGCAGTCGATTGTACTGGCAGAAACCTGCGGCGCTGTAGAGATTCGCGCCAATGCCTATTTATGGTGCGGCCAGGCGTTATGGCGCCTGGCCGAGTATCGCCGGGCGGCCGAATGCTTTGAGCAGTCGCTTGCCCTGGCGCGCATGGTGCAACTGCTTTCGGTTGAAGCCGACAGCCTGCGCGGTTTGGGGAACGTGCAGTTGTTGCGTGGAGCGTATGCTCAGGCGCAGGCGTTTTATGAACAGTCGCTTGCTATGGTGCGAATGATGACCGACCGGCGCGGTGAGAGTAATTCGTTGCTCAATCTGGGGGTGGTAACGTTAGAGCAGGGCGCCTATGAGGCCGCTCACGATTATTACGAACAGGCCTTGCTGGTCGCGCGTTATTGCGGCGACCGGCGTATCGAGAGCCTGGCGTTGGGTAATCTGGCCGAGATCAATTTCCGCCAGGGGCATTTGCGTGAGGCGCGCCAGTTTTATGGCCAGACGTATACGTTGTTTGTCGAGATTGGCGACCGCTACGGGGCGGCAAATGTATCCGCCAATCTGGGCGAGGTATTGCTGCGTGCTGGCGAGTATGCGCTGGCAGAGAAGAACCTGACTGCTGCCTTGCAGGGCTACCGGCAGATTGGCGACCGGCGCGGTGAGAGTCTGACGCTTTCCATACAGAGTATGCTGTATCTGGCGCTGGAACGTGAGAGGGATGCTCACACCTGTGGGCTCAGCGCCTGGCAAATTGCGCGTCAGGTGGATGCCACGCCGGTGATGGCGAACGCCCAGGCGCACCTGGCGCAGGTTTTGACGCATTTGGGCGACCTGGCAGGAGCAGAGGCGGCCTGTTTGCAGGCGCTGGCGCTGTGGCGCGGGCTGGGCAAAGAGGCGCATTCCAGCGCCGTGATGGCGCAAATGGCCGAAATCAGCCTGGTGCGCGGTGACCTGCTGGCGGCCCTGGCCTGGGCAAGCGAGGTTTTGCGTTTTAGCGAGGGCAACACTTTAGATTTTACGTTGGACCCGGCCCGGGTTGCGTTAATTTGTTACCGGGTGCTGGTTATCTGCCAGGACCGGCGCGCTCAGACTGTGTTGCATAACGCCGTTGCCCAGGTATTGCGTCAGGCCGAACAAATGGATGCTGACGAACGCGAAGAGTGGCTGGAAAAGGTTTCCTCGCATCGTGCCCTGTTACAGGTCTGGCGAGAGGCGAAAGCGTAGCTCAACTCCAACTGTAGGTTTTGTTGGGTACCAGCTTGATGATCGTGTTCTCGGGGTCCGCAATCCAGGATTGCGGGTCGGCGGCCAATATCCCTGTTTCACCGAGGTAGCGCGTGTAGATCTGCGTTGCCATTGGGCGAACGATAACCGGATCATCAATTACCTCGGCGCGCCCTTCGAACAGTACGGCGCGCAGTCCGCCTCCCTCTTCTTCCACATCGATCAGCACCGAACAAAGCGGATTGCGCAACAGATCTTTGATCTTGCGTGTGCTGCGGAATGCACTGATCCACAGGCTCTGACCGTCCCAGTCATACCAGACCGGGACGACGTGGGGTTGCAGGTTGTGCGGGTTGGCGGTCGCCAGGCGCGCCAGGCGAGGTTCGGCTAGAAACAGGTCGATAGGGGTTTTGTTTTGTGCGTCGGTCGTCATATCTATCCTCAACAGGCTGCTCTCTGGGGTCGTCAATTCATTGTAAGCCCGCCGGGACGAAGTGGCAAGAAAATCGCACACGCTCGCCGGCGCTGTCTTCCAGGCAAAGTGAGCGTGTGCGGGTTGTTCAGTATGGAGGATAGGGCTACCGGCCGAGCAGGCGGTCGATTTCGGTCATCTGCTCCGGCGTCAGCGGGCCAAATTGCATGGCTTTGCAGTTCTCTTCGACCTGTTTGACGGTTTTGAAACCAGGAATGGGAACGGTTTGCCGGCTGCGGGCCCAAATCCAGGCCAGCGCGCCCTGAGCCAGGGTGCGACCATTACTGGTCAATACTTCCCGTACTGCTTCAAGCATGTTCAGCCAGCTCTGAGTAGGGTGGCCGTCTTTGAAACCGGGATGCCAGCTGGCGTGTTTGCGGACGTCTTCATCGCTGAAACTGCTGTCTGGGGCAAATTTGCCGGTTAACAGCCCCATTCCGAGCGGTCCCCGGTTGATACTGGCCAGATTGGTTTCCTCGCAGAACGCCAACAGCTCCATGTTGCCATCCAAAACACTTAACTGCTGCTGCACCACACTACAGCGGGGCGAGGTGGAAAAAGCTTTGATCGCGTCGAGACGGTCTGTGCTCCACCCGTAAGTGCGGATTTTGCCTTCTTGCACCAGGTCTTCGAGCACTTCGCGCGCCTGCCGGGCGCGTTCAAGCGACAGCCCCCACACGTGTAACTGATAAACATCGATGTAATCGGTGTCCAGGCGCTTTAGACTGGCTTCCAGGCTGGGGCGCAGCCGGCTGGCGACATCGCTCTCTTCTTCCTGCTGGTCGTAATGGTTTACGGTTTTGGTGCTTTCGTCTACGTGGTAACCGAATTTGGTGGCGATAACCACCTGATCGCGACGGGGTCTGATTGCCTGACCCAGGATGCGTTCGCTGTGACCTGCGCCGTAATTGGCGGCGGTGTCAAAGAAATTGATGCCCATTTCGATGGCGCGTTGAATGGCGCGCTGTGATTCGTTGTCGTCGACACTGCTCCAGCCGGCCGGCGAGCCGTTGAAGTTCCACGCCCCGCCAATGGCCCAACAGCCCAGGCCCATCGGGCTGACTTCGATGGCAGAGCGTCCCAGAGTGCGTTTAAAAGTTGTGTCCATGCGCTTTCCTTTTTCCTTGCGTAACGGTTTTGTTTGATTGTAAGGAAAAGGTGGTCTTATGAATAGTGCCACATCTGGTGAGTTTTCTTAATTCCACAGCATCTGTTTTACTTTTAAGAGAGCTATAATACCTGTATGCGCATCCCCATTGACCGCCGGAATTCGTTACCGATCTACCGGCAGATTGAAGCGTGGCTGCGGCAAAATATCCTGTGCGGTAATTTGCCCTCCGGAACGCGCCTGCCGGCCACGCGTGCTCTGGCGGAAAAACTGGGCGTCAGCCGGATCACGGTGAAAAATGCATACGCGCTCCTGGAGAGCGATGGCTTGATCGAGACCCGTGAGGGCAGCGGCACCTTTGTCGCTCAAACGATGCCCGGCCGAGATGGGGTAAGGGATTCAGCCGGGGTAAACTGGCCGCGCTGGCAGCGGGAGATCACTGGGCCGGGGCTGTCTCTGAAACCTGCCTCAATGCCCCGGCATGCCGTGGATTTGATCCGTTTTACCGGTGTGGGGGATGCGCAGCAGTTTCCGCTGAAAGAGTTCGAACGGACGATGCAGCAAGTGCTGCGCCGTGACGGTGTGGCGGCCCTGGAATACGGCAATTTTGACGGCGGGTATCCACCCTTGCGTGAGACGGTGGTGCGCATTCTGGCAAGCCAGGGGATCCAGTCTCGGGCAGAGGAAGTGCTGATTACTTCTGGCTCGCAGCAAGGGGTGGCCCTGGCCTGCCAGGTGCTGCTCAAAGAAGGCGATGCTGTGTTGGTGGAAAAGCCGACCTATAACCTTGCGCTGGAATTATTCCGTTCGCTGAATCTGAAGATTGTCGGTGTGCCGCTGGACGAAGCGGGCATGCAGGTCGAGCGGGTAGAGGCTTTACTGGTGCAACACCAACCGCGCTTGATCTATACCATCCCTAATTTTCAAAATCCCAGCGGGGTGTGTATGAGTGGAGGGCGCCGCCGCCAGCTGCTGTCCCTGGCAGATCGCTATCAGGTACCCATTCTGGAAGACGATTTTGCCGCGGATCTTCGTTATGAAGGGCGCGCTCAGCCTGCCATCAAGGCGCTGGATGGCGGGGGGCAGGTGATTTATGTGAGCACCTTTTCCAAGATGCTGATGCCCGGTCTGCGAGTGGGGTATCTGCTGGCAAGCGGGCCGGTGTTCGAGCGGCTGGTGTGGCAGAAATATTTGCAAGACATGTCCACTGCCGCCTTAATGCAGCGTACCCTTGAGCGGTATGTCACGATTGGCCGTTACCAGGCTCATCTGCGCCGGTCTGTTCGCCTGTACCGCCGGCGGCGTGATGTCATGTTGGCGGCGATCCGCCGCCATTTGCCAGAGGAGGTCACGGTGTTTCCCGCTCAGGGCGGGTTGTTCTTGTGGGTGCAACTGCCCGGTGGGGTTCAGGCCTCTCATCTGCTTGAGTTGGCGCAGCAAGAAGGCGTGGAATTTGCGCCGGGTACTCGTTTCTTTCCCGAACCATCCGAAGGGGAAGCGTTTCTTCGTCTTAATTTTGCGACCCGCACAACAGAAGAAATTGAGCTGGGGATCGAGCGCTTGGGGGTGGCGATCAAGAAAATGATGGGGCGCCAGAATTGATTAACGAAAAAGACTACTTCGATGGATTGTCGAAGTAGTCTTTTTGCAGCGCTCATTTGGGCCTTCCGGCTTACTTTGATCGCTTTCCCTTTCGGCGTGGGATGAAAGGGGACCCGCTAGCGGGAGCGACGGGATTCGAACCCGCGGTCTCGGCCTTGACAGGGCCGCATGTTAAGCCACTACACCACGCCCCCCTGACGACCAATAGTTTATCATACCCCCCTGATTCCGTCAAGATTTTTGGTAAAACTCGAATACATCAAAAAGCAGCGGGCGGTTTTGGCACCGCCCGCCGGAAAATCTAAGCTGGTTTATAAATCCAGATATCGTCGCTACGTTTCCACGGATAGATCTCGTCTGGGGCAAACCACAGGTTGATTTCGCTTTCGGCGTTTTCGGGCGAATCAGATGCATGGGTCAGGTTGCGTTCCGGTTCCAGCCCGAAATCGTGGCGCACGGTGCCGGGCGTCGCCTCGATAGGGCGGGTGGCGCCCATGGTCTGGCGTACGGCGGCGATGGCGTTGGGGCCTTCCCAGACCATGGCCATCACCGGAGCCGAAGTGATGTGACGCATCAGGTTATCGTAAAAGGGTTTGCCCTTATGTACAGCATAATGCTTTTCTGCCAGTTCCAGGCTGACCTGTAAGAATTTGGCGCCAACCAGTTTCAAACCGCGGCGCTCCAACCGGGTAGTAATTTCGCCAATCAAACCACGCTGGACACCGTCCGGCTTGATCAGCACGAGAGTGCGTTCCACAAGTGCCTCCGTAATAGATTTAATCTGCGCCTAGCGCAGTAGTTCTTCAGCTTTGGTATAAGCGTCCAGGGCATCCTGCAGGCGATTGCTGCGGATATAGGCGTCACCCAACGCCTGCCAGATGGCGATATCCATCGGGTAGCGATACAGGGCGTCGCGCAGGTCGTGGACGGTCTCTTCCAGGTATTCTCCAGCCTGGATCAATTCGTTATAATGGTCCAGCGCTATACCGGGTTTGCCCTCAGACAGGGCGGTCTGGCCCTGGGTGAGAACGGCAGCCAGATTCTGGTCCTGCATTTTGCGGGGCTCACCCGGCGCGGCAGGGGCGGCCTGATGTGCGGGCTGTGCCGGCGGCGTGACAGGCGGTTTGGGCATGATGGTGATGGGCTCCTCGGGGGGCTTGGTTTCTACCGGAGTGGGCACAGGCGCTTCGGTTGTAACCGGCAGTGAAGCTTCTGGTTGAACGACGATCCGGGCGGTCTCTTCCAGATGTGTAGGGACAACTACTTCCTGTACGGGGGGCTGCTCGACGCTTTGCAGCCATGTGGGCACGGTTTCCTCAATGGGTTTTGTGGTAACTGCTTCCGCTTCTTCACCACCCTGTAACCAGTCGGGAAGGGGTTCGGTATCGGCAACTGCAGCTGGCTCACCCAACGGCCCGGTCTTGAGCCAATCGGGAATGGGTTCTTCTTGAGGCTGGGTGGCTTCCACCGCAGCGGCAACTGCTTCACTGGTGGGCGAGGCAACTGCCTCGACCGTTTCTGGCGTAGTGACGGCAGTTTCTACGGTCGCAGCGATTGCCGCGGGGGCTTCCTCAGCCTCTGCGGCCTGTTGTACCCATTCGGGTGGCTTTTCCTGGCGCTCTTCGGCTGCGGTCAGCAGGGTGCCATCGTCGGCGCCCTGTTTGGCGGCCAATGCTTCGAGCCAGGCAAAGGCAGCGTCAGCATCGTCGCCTGCACCACCATCCGCGCTGATCTGCGCCGCGGGCTTTTCGGCAGCAGGCTGAAGTGTTTCTACGCCTGCTTTTTCTACCTGCATCCAGTCTGGTAATGCTGTTGCGGTGGGGGCCGCTTCAGCAGCTTCGGCTTCTTGCTGGACCCATTCGGGTGGTTTTTCCTGGCGGTCTTCGACCGCGGTCAGCAGGGTGCCATCATCGGCGCCCTGCTTGGCAGCCAGCGCCTCGAGCCAGGCAAAGGCGGCATCGGCGTCATCGGCCGGGGCCGTGGCGGCGGGCGCCACCGGGGCTTCGGCTGCTGCGGTTTCACTTAACCAGGCAGGAGCCTCGGCGTTTTCAACAGGCGCCGCCTGGGCTTCTTCAGCCTGCATCCAATCGGGCAAGCCGGCTTCGGTCGAGGGAACCTGGGCTGCGACAGTTTCCTGCTGCACCCATTCGGGTGGTTTTTCCTGGCGGTCTTCAACTGCGGTCAGCAGGGTGCCGTCGTCGGCGCCCTGTTTGGCAGCCAACGCTTCAAGCCAGGCAAAGGCGGCGTCGGCGTCGTCGGCCGGGACGGCAGCGGCAGGGGACACGCTGGCGGCAGCAGGGGGCTGTACCGCTTCGACTTCGCTCAACCAGGCAGGAGCCTGGGCGCTTTCAATGGGAGCCGCCGGCGCTTCTTCAGCCTGCATCCAATCGGGCAAGCCGGCTTCGGTCGAGGGAACCTGGGCTGCGGCAGTTTCCTGTTGCACCCATTCGGGCGGCTTTTCCTGGCGATCTTCGACTGCGGTCAACAGGGTGCCGTCGTCGGCGCCCTGTTTGGCGGCCAGTGATTCAAGCCAGGCAAAAGCGGCGTCCATATCCTCGGCTGGAGCGGCGCTGCTGGCAGCCGGGGGCGCGCTGGCGGCGGCCGGGGGTTCCACCGCACCGGCTTCACTTAACCAGGCGGGAGCTCCGGCGCTTTCCACGGGCGCGGCCGGCGCTTCTTCGGCCTGCAACCAATCGGGGAGAGCGGCTGCGGTCGGAGAAACTTCGGCGGCAGCGGTTTCCTGTTGTACCCATTCGGGCGGCTTTTCCTGGCGGTCTTCGACTGCGGTCAGCAGGGTGCCATCGTCGGCGCCCTGTTTGGCGGCCAACGCTTCGAGCCAGGCAAAGGCGGCGTCGGCGTCATCGACCGGGGTAACCGGTTGGGCGGCGGCGGCCGGCGGTTTTACGCTTTCAACGGGGGGAGGGGCCGGCGTTTCTTCGGCGTGCAGCCAATCGGGGAGGGCGGCTGCGGCCGCAGAAACTTCGGCGGCCGCAGTTTCCTGTTGCACCCATTCGGGCGGCTTTTCCTGGCGGTCTTCGACCGCGGTCAACAGGGTGCCATCGTCGGCGCCCTGTTTGGCGGCCAGCGCTTCGAGCCAGGCGAAGGCGGCGTCGGCGTCGTCAGCCGGTGCGGCAGGGGCTTTCGGGGCCGGAGCGGCCGGCGCAGCCGGGGCTGCGGCCGGTTGGGCGCTCTCACTTGCGCTTAGCCAGGAAGGCAACGGTTCGGCTGGCGCAGCGGCCGATGCCGCCAGCCAGTCGGGGAGTGCTTCTTCATCTGCATGTGGGGCGGTGGTTGTTTGTTGGGCGGCGGGTTGAGCAGGCTTCCCCTGAGCCGGTAACAATCCTTCCAGCCATTGTTCATCGCTGGTTTCACTGGCCGGGGCTGCCTCTGCGCTCGGCGGCGCCATCGAACGCAACCAATCGGGCATTTCGCCGGGTAACGGTTCACCTTCGTTAACTTCCAGCGGTTCAGGCTCTTCATAAACGACGGGGACATCTTTGTATTCGCCGCTCGAGGGGCCCCAGCCGGCGGCCTTCATCCATTCTGGAATATCGGCAGCCTCAGTCGGTGTGGCGGGAGCCTCTTCTGGCGCCTGT
>CAZHTS010000005.1:1175-61162 GCA_964535315.1 uncultured Anaerolineaceae bacterium | reverse complement strand
CCTGTGTTTTTGCGGTTGGGGCAGGTAACCAGGCGGGCAGAGTCTCTTCCGCCTTGTTTTCTTCTTCCCAGGCCAACCCTATCGATTGCGCCCAACTGGGTTGTCCGCCGGTGGCCTCTCGTTCGGGCTCGATGTGTTCCAGATAATCCAGCGTAACGGCATTATCGGGTACCTGCTCTGGGGAGGGAGCGTTGTTGCTGACAAACGCTGTGTGGGGGTCGAGGGCGTACAGGCGCTGTTTGTACGTTTTGGCATCTTCTGCCCTGGCCGTACCCGGCAGGATTTCTGTCAGGATGCGGTTCGCTTCGTAACAGTGCGGCAGTTTGCTGATCAGGCGGCTGCTCACCTCGGTGGCGGCCACTTTTTGCCCGGAGACGTAATACAAACGCGCCAGGATCACTTCCAGGTCGATGCGTTGAGGGTCTTCGCCTAATGCGGCGCGGATCTCGGCAATGGCCTGGGGATATAACTCGTTGCGAGCGTACATGCGCACCAGGGCGCCGCGCGTCAGGCGCAGTCGCGGCGGCTCCACACCATCGCGGGCACCATACAGACGACGCAATTCCTCTTGAACGGCGCTGTTGGCGGGCTGCACTTCATAAGCGCGTTCCATGTGGAAGATGGCGGCATCCAGGTTGCGTTCATCTTCGCGCACGATACTCATCCCGATCTGCGAAATGAAATCGTCTGGCAACACCGAGAGCACCCGTTGCAAGATATCGGCAGCTTCGGTGTAGCGCTGGTTTTCGAGAAAGGCCTTGCCCAGCAAACGATAGGTGTCGATGTGTTTGGGGTAATACTTGAGTATGTGTTTACAATGCGCAATGGCCTCATCGATCTGGCCACGTTCGATTTTGTTCTCGATTTCCCGGTTATACTCGCGCAACGAAACTTTCGCCATAGAAGTCAGCCTCCACCCTTAGTATGCACCAATCCAGGGGATTATGCAAGTCTTTCCGGCGCGTAATTTATGTGAAGCGATTTGAAAATGTGTGTACAAGCAAGTCCCAGATTGGGTCATCCAATCTGGGACTTGTCTGGTTCGTTTATTCACCCAGGTAATCGCGCAGTTTGCGCCGGATGGATGGGTGGCGCAGACGGCTGAGCGCCTGGGCCTCGATCTGGCGGACGCGCTCGCGGGTTACGCCCATTTTGCGGCCCACTTCTTCGAGGGTGTAGGCCTGACCGTCCAGCAGACCGTAGCGCAATTGCAGAATGCGCACTTCGCGGGGCGGTAAAGTATTGAGCACGTCTTCCAGATGCTCGCGCAGCAGGTTGTACGTGGCGGTGTCGTCGGGCGGGGGCGCCTCGTCGTCTTCGATGAAGTCACCCAGGACAGAATCTTCTTCATCGTCGGTCGGCGTTTCCAGCGAGAGTGGGCGACGGGCAACCTGGATCATGTTTTCCACCTTCTTGGGGGGAACTTCCAGGGCGTCGGCCAGTTCTTCGACGGATGGCTCGCGACCCAGGCGTTGGGTCAACTGGTGCTGCACACGCAGCAGTTTGTTGATCTGGTCGCCCATGTGAACCGGGACGCGGATGGTGCGGCCCTGGTCGGCGATGGCGCGGGTGACGGCCTGGCGAATCCACCAGGTGGCGTACGTGCTGAACTTATGGCCACGGCGGTAGTCGAATTTCTTGGTGGCGCGGATCAGGCCGATGTTGCCTTCCTGGATCAGATCGAGGAAGGGGACACCGCGGCCCATGTATTTTTTGGCCACACTGATGACCAGGCGTGAGTTGGCGGTGATCAGATGCTCGCGCGCCGCCCAGCCATCTTCGATCAACCGGCGCAATTCCATGCGGCGGCGGTTGCTGACGTTGCCGCGTGCCAGTTCTTCACGCGCCATACGACCACGCTCGATACGCTGCGCCAGTTCGACTTCTTCTTCGGCGGTCAGCAGCGGTACACGGCTGACCTCTTTGAGATACAGGCCAATGGTGTCGTCTGTGTCAATGTTGGCCAGATCGTCGATAGAGATTTCTTGAGCATCCTCGGCGCTTTCTTCTTCGGCTTCTTCTTCCAGCGCCAGTTCGTCGTCGACGCCTTCATCGGTCGAGGTAGTATCTTCTACATACGAAATCCCGGCACTCATCAGAGCCGCGAACGCCTCTTCCAGTTGCTCGACGTCCTGTTCGGCCTCGGGGAAAAAGTGCAAGATATCGTCGATGGTTACGTAGGATTTCTGGCGACCGACCTCAATCAATCGTGCAATCGCTGGATATTCCTCGTCCTCATCTACCTCGTGAATCAAGACATCATCCATAGGGCTACCGAAATCCCTTTGCGGGGTATAGTTGGTTGTTTTGTTTGAGAGCGGCATATCTCCTGCTCGTAGCTATCGTTTTCAGAATACTCTTTTTCAAACTAAAAAGCAAGCTTTTTTATAACCATATGACGATTGTCATGGCTGCGTTGTGGCGCTTGCCTGTGGCGCGACCGTGGCTGTTGCCGCCGGGGTTGCAGCTGTTGTGGGGGTCGCCGGAACCACTGTGGCGGTGGACACAACGGGCGGCTGCTCACCCTGTGGCGCAGGCGTACCGGCCTTGATATTCTCCGCTTTCAAGTTCTGGAGCACGTCTTCCAATGCATAGCGGCTGACGACCACCGGAGGGGCGGCGTCTAATTGCACGTAATAACCGCTGCCAGTGGGGGTCTGGTCGCCGATGTGCAGCACCTGTTGGTGGTTAGCGGCATCTTTGAGGGTGATCGACTGGCTTTGCGCCGACAGGCCCAGGGCTTCCAGCTGGGTGGCCGGGTCGAGCGAATTGAGCGTGCTCAACCCGGTCAGACTGGTGTAAGCCTGCATGACGGCGCCCTGATTGACGATGTCCTGCGGAGCGCCGGCCAGTTCCCAGGCGCCACCCACATTGCGACGTAGTTCCAGTTTACTTCCCTGGGCATCGATGTAGGTTATGCTGGTGACGACCTCCCAGGGCAGGTCGAAGGCCAGTTTGGGCATGACCGTTGCGGTGGGGGTGCCTGTCGTTCCCAGGACGCCGGGGTTTTTCTGCGTGTAAAAAACCAGCGCAAGGCCCAATGCAAAGACAGCCAACAAAATCCAGGTAGAGCGGCGGATCATCGTGGTTTACCCTTGCCGGCGGCGCTGGAGCCAGACGACGATGCTGGCCAAAATGGGGATACCCGCCAGAACGATCAAACCCAACAGGATCAGCCCCATGACGGTTTTGCTGGGCGAGATCAGCATACGCTGCGTCTGCGATTTGGGGGTAAGGCTAATCAGGTTATCCTGGCCAGCGCCCCAATCGATGACATTGGCGATCAGGTCGCCGTTGCCGTACTGGGCAAAATTCTGATCGCTGGCAAAGTCGGCGTCGCCGATTACCACCAGGCGGGTGTTGGCTTGCTGGTTGGTCGCAGCCACGGCCAGCGTCAGTGGGCCAAAGTTGTCGATGCCCTGGTCGGGCTTCGCTTCATTTTTCTTAAGCGCCTCGATGTCCGTTTCTCCCCAGGTGTTGTCGGAAGTTTTAATCAGCGAGGTCAGGGTGATGCCGTCGGGCGCCTGTTCGGACATTTTGATCGAGCGCGCCGAAGGGAACAGGGTGACCATACTTTGTAGCTTTTGAGTGATGGGGTGGTTCTCATAGGTGCTGGCGGCGGCCACGATCGACGGCTGGACGTTGGGGTCGATGATGATATCATCATTCAGGGTTATGCCCCAGTTCTTCTCCAGATAGGCGGCCAACGGGTCGGTTTCGGCGCCCAGTTCGGTGGTGACGCGCGGTTCGGCCAGGACGATCAATGCCCCACCCTTTTGCAGGAAGCCGTTCAACAGCTCGATTTCCTGGGCCTGCAGCGGCTTGAGATAACCGGCGATGACGATTGCCAGGGCATCTTCTGGGATGGTGGGGTTGGTGATCAGGTTGAGGGTGTTGATCGTATAATTTTTGGCGGTCAACGTGTTGGCGGCCTGCTGGTAGCTGCGCTCGTCCTGGCTGGAGGGGGCGTATTCCCCATGCCCGGTGAGGAAATAAACGGCCCGTTTGCCGGGGTTGGCCAGACGGATGATGGCCGAGGTGAGCTCCTGCTCGCTGGCATAGGTGAGCTGTTCCTGGCGATCTTCGAGGGTGACGACGATGGTGCCGTCGCGGGCGATTTTGGCCTCGCGCGCCGCGACCGGATCGGCTTCAGGATCAATAAATTTGTAGTCGAACTGGCCGTTGCTGTTGTATTTGTAACTCTCCAGCAGTTTTTTGGCCGTATCGGTGGGGTAGTTGACGGTAAAGAAGGCCTTGGCCAGCACAGGCTGTTTGAGCTGCTGAAGCGTATCAAGCGTTTCGGGCGCCAGCGTGTTTTCTTTGTTTTCGGTCAGATCCCAGCGCCTGGAATTGCCGTATACCAGGTAGTTAACGACGATGAGAATGCCGACAAAGGCCAGGGTCATGATCAGTGCATTGCTGCCATAGCGCGCCTGGCGGCCGGTGAGCGCCTTGCGCAAGCTTCCGGGATCAAGAAAGGCCGCAAGGGCCAGACCCAACACCACGACGCCCAGGGCGATTTGCAGGGGCAGATCCCAACTTTTTTGGACGATGAACCAACCGGCGGCCAGGATGGCAGCCACCAGGGAAAGATACAGGCCATAGGGGGCCAGTTTACGGCGAAGTTCGCTGTCCATATTAGCGCCACCTCCGGGTTTCAATTGAAACAGTGCCTAAGAAAAGCGCCAGAGCGGAGGCACTTACATAGTAGATGACATCCTTCAGTTCGATGATACCGGTGTAGAAGGTGTTGTAAAAATGCTCGCTCATATCCAGGTAGCGCAGGAGTTCACTGCCTGCGCCGCCCATGGCCTGCGCCGGGAAGCCCAACATCCACAGGACGAGCAGGACGGCCAACGTGGCGAAAAAGGCTGCAATCTGGTTGCTGAAGAGCGAGGACATGGCAACGCCGATGGCGACAAAGGCCGAAGCCATCAGGAAGAGGCCCAGGTAGCCGGTGATTAACAAGCCCTGGTCGATGCCGGGGCTGACCATCTGGTTGAGTATGATCGGGTAGATCCAGGTGACCAGCATGAGGACCAGGTAGAACAGGACGCCACCCAGCCATTTGCCCAGGACCAGTTCCCAATCGCGCACCGGAGCAGTCAGCAGCAGCTCGAGGGTGCCGGTGCGTTGTTCTTCGGCCAGCGAGCGCATGGTGATGGCCGGCGTGGTGAAGAGGAAGAGTGTCACCAGCGGGCCAACGATGATCTGCACGCCGGGGACGTTTTGCTGGTAAACGGCGTTGAGCAGATTGGCGTAAAAGATGACCCCCAGGATGAGCAGGATCATACAGGCCACCGCATAAGCGATGGGGCTGATAAAGTAAAGTTTAAACTCGCGACGAGCGATCGTCCAGACGTTTTGCATACCCTACTCCTCCTCAACAGGCTCAGGGGTGGTGTCGACCGGTTCTTCCAGCTCCTCCGGCATTTCGGGGGCGCCGACTTCGTCGCGGGTAAGCTGTAAGAAGATGTCTTCCAGGCTGACCGAAGACGGGTGCAGCTCAAGCAAATCATATTGCGCTGTGATGACTGTACGCGCCACCTGCGGGCGGGCATCTTCACCGGGTACAGTCTCGAATTCGAGGCTGTCGTTGTTTTTGACGGTGACGTTCGTCACACCGGGAATGGCGGCAATCTGCGGGACCAGTTCATCGATCTCGCCGCGTACACGCAGCGTGACGCGCTGCACGCCGGTCAGACGGGCCTGCAGATGTTCGGGGGTGTCCTCGGCCACAATGCGGCCTTTGTTAATGATGAGGACACGATTGCACAACTGCTGGGCTTCTGACAGGATGTGGGTAGAGAGCAAAACGGTGTGCTCGCGACCAATATCACGGATCAGGTTGCGCACCTCGATGATCTGGACGGGATCGAGGCCGATTGTGGGTTCATCCAGAATGAGCACTTCGGGTTTATGGATGAGGGCCTGGGCCAGGCCAACACGCTGGCGCATACCCTTGGACAGATTGCCGATATAGCTCTCGGCGCGATCTCCCATATGAACGAGCTCGAGGACTTCATAGATGCGATCCTCGAGATTGGCCACTTTACGCAAATTGCCCATGTACTCCAGATACTCGTAAATGCTCATTTCTGGGTACAGCGGCACGGTTTCTGGCAGATAACCCACCAGGCGGCGGACTTCGAGCGAGTTCTCGATAATATCGTATCCGCCAATTTCAACCGTTCCTGACGTAGGCGGCATATAGCCGGTCAGGATGCGCATCGTTGTGGTTTTGCCCGCGCCGTTGGGGCCGAGGAAACCTACTACCTCGCCCTTTTTTGCATCGAACGTCAGTTCGTTGACGGCGCGTCGTGAACCGTAATCTTTGGTCAGATTATTGACGCGAATCATTGACTTCTCCTTAAAGGATACTGAAAAACAGCGATAAAAATGCGCTTGAGAAGACAGCTTCTCAGGCATAATTGACACCAAAAGGGCTCAATAGAGCCGCATAACACTATACAACAAGCAAAAGCGTAATTCAATAGCTTCTCCTAACTCTAATCAAACACTAATCTAGACTTTTTGATTGACATAAATCAGTCCTTTGGGGTAAAATTTGCGGTATTGTTTTGTTGTCTGGTCAGGACGTTCCCGGAAAAAACCCGGTCTCTTATTATCCCCCCACAGTCTTGGAGGCAGCATGGATGTAAATATTTTGGGTCTTGCCCGGCATGGCTTGAATGCTTTTGAGCAAATAGCTGTGTTGGGCGTCGTGGTTACTGCGTTCATTAGCCTGATTTATGCATGGTTATTGCGCGGTACGGTGATGAAAAAGGACAAAGGCTCCGAAAAGATGCAGGAAGTCTGGAATGCCATTCGCATCGGCGCCGACAGCTATCTGTACCGGCAGCGCCGGACGATTTTGCCGGCGATTGGTTTTCTGGCCGTCGCTTTGTTCTTTAGCGTCTACGTTGTTCCCCCCAGCCAGGAAGCGGTTGAAGAGTTTGGCGCCGGCAGCGCTCAGACGGTCGTCGCCATTGGCCGCACCATTGCCTTCATTATGGGTGCCACTTTCTCGCTGCTGGTTGGGCAGTTGGGCATGCGCATGGCCATCCAGGCCAACGTGCGCGCTGCTTCTGCTGCTCGACGCGGTTTCAATGAGGCGCTCTCCATCGCCTATTATGCCGGTACGGTGACGGGTATGCTGACCGATGGCCTGGGGCTGTTTGGCGGCACGGTGATCTTCATGGTGTTCGGCAAGGCGGCCCCCGATGCGCTGCTTGGTTTTGGCTTTGGCGGCACCCTGCTGGCGCTGTTCATGCGCGTGGGCGGCGGCATCTACACCAAGGCAGCCGACGTCGGCGCCGACCTGGTGGGTAAGGTTGAGAAAGACATCCCCGAAGACGACCCGCGCAATGCGGCCGTGGTGGCCGACCTGGTGGGCGACAACGTGGGTGACTGCGCCGGTATGGCGGCAGACATCTTCGAGTCCTACGAGGTTACCATCGTTTCGGCGTTGATCCTGGGCCTCAGCCTGATCTCGGCCGATCCGGCGCACAGCCTGAAGTGGATTGTCTACCCCCTGATTATCCGTGGCATCGGTGTGATCAGCTCGATCCTGGGTACCTTCACCGTCCCCATTTGGGAGAAGTTCCCGATCAAGGCCCTGCGGGCGCACGATGCGGAAGAATCGATGTTCCGCTCGTACGAAGTGTCGAGCGTCAATACGGTGGTGTGGGCTTTCGTTGTGGCGATTACCTATGCGGGTGACTGGCGCCTGGGCATGTTGACCACCATCGGCGTGGGTCTGGCGGTGGCCTTCAACCCCTTGACCTCGTACTTCACTTCGACCAAGCGCTCCCCGGTCAAGGAAATCGTCAACTCGACCAAAACCGGTCCGGCGACCACCATTCTTTCCGGTTTGTCGGTGGGCATGGAGTCGAGCGTGTGGGCGTTGGTTGTTCTGGCGATCTCGTTCATGCTGGCGCTGATCATCTACGGCGCCGATGGCGAGTTGTACGTCCTGTACGCGGTGGCGATGATTGGTATCGGTATGCTCAGCCACACCGGTAACAACGTGGCCATGGACTCTTACGGCCCGATCTCGGACAACGCCAATGGTATCGGTGAGATGGCCTGGCATGACATGGACGATGAGACCACCCGCAAGGCGCGCCAGATCATGGCCGACCTGGATGCGGTGGGCAATACGACCAAAGCCATCACCAAGGGCGTCGCCATTGCTTCGGCGGTGATCGCGGCCGTCAGTTTGTTTGCTTCCTTTATTACCGACGTGGCGCGCGTTCAGTTGCAGGCCAACATGCCGGTGTTGGAAGCCATCCGTGTTTCAGACACGAAGGTGTTCATTGGCTTCTTGCTGGGCGGTGCCTTGCCCTGGCTGTTCAGCTCGCTCTGCATCCGCGCTGTCAGCCGCGCGGCGGGCGAGATTGTGGAAGAGGTACGTCGCCAGTTCCGCATCCCGGGCCTGATGGAAGGCAAAGTCAAGCCGGATTACGCCCGGGTGGTGGGTATTTCGACCCGCTCGGCGCAGAAAGAACTGATGCCGTTGGCCGTCATCTCGGTTGTTATGCCGTTGCTGGTGGGCATGGTGCTGCAGGTTGAGGCGCTGGGTGGTTTCCTGGCGGGCGTGATCCTCTCGGGTCAGTTGCTGGCGGTGTTCATGTCGAACGCGGGTGGCGCCTGGGACAATGCCAAGAAGGCCATTGAAGACGAACCGCGCGACCTGGTTGCCAACACGGGTAAGGGCTCCGAGCGGCACAAGGCGGGTGTGGTAGGCGATACGGTTGGTGATCCGTTGAAGGACACCGCCGGCCCGGCCTTGAACCCGATGATCAAAGTGGTGAACATGGTCAGCCTGCTGGCTGCGCCGCTCATCGTGCGCATGGAGTACAATGTGTTTACCGTGATTCTCGTGGTTGCGATGGCTGGGGCCCTGGTTTGGGCGTTCTTGCAGAGCAACAAGCCGGCCGGTGAACTGAAGTAAGCCATACGGCGTTTATAAATAAAGAAATGGAGCCGGGGAGAGATACCCCGGCTCTACATTTATATTCTGGCGGTGGTTGCGAGCCAGTCGAGTGTATCTTGGAAGTCTAGAGGATAGGGGGCCTGTAAACTCAAGGTCTGATGGGTGATGGGGTGGATGCAGTTGAGTTGCCGGGCGTGCAGGGCCAGGCGTTGCAGGATGGGGGCTGTGGATAGTGGAGAAACGGCAACGATTGGTTTGCGAGCGTAGAGTGGGTCGGCGAGGATGGGGAAGCCGAGCCAGGCGAGATGGGTGCGGATTTGGTGCGTATAGCCAGTGCGGGGGCGAGCGGCAAGCAGTGCGCAGTCAGCGAAAGATTGCAAACGTTCCAGGTCGGTTTGCGCCGGGCGGCCGTGCTGTTCGTCGACGACGGTGCGATGGCGGCGATCGCCGTTGACCAGGAGGGGCTGCTCGACGCTTACGTGCTGCCACGAGGGGGCACCGTATACCAGGGCGTGGTAGGTTTTTTGCACCTGGCGCTGTTCGAATTGCAGATTTAACTGGCGGTGCGCTTCGGCGGTACGGGCAAACAGCACCAGCCCGCTGGTGTCTTTGTCTAAGCGGTGCACCACCCAGATTTTGCCGAATGCAGCGGCAAGCATGCGGCTCAGGCACGGCTGCTCGGGGTCGTAACCATCCGGGATGGTGCGTAACCCGGCCGGCTTGTTGACGGCCAGCAGGTACGCATCTTGCCAGAGTAAGAGTGAATGCAGGTCGGGCGTTGTCATCGTTCTTTTTGTGGTTGAGTATACCCGGATTTTGAATACAATTATAAGTGCAGTTTATTCGCTTATCTGGACAGGAGACAGTCATGCATATCGTTCACGTCCATATTCACATTAAACCCGAATACGTCGATCTTTTCCGGGTCGCTACACTGGAAAATGCCCGTAACAGCATTCAGGAAGCGGGTATCGTCCGTTTTGACGTCTTACAGCTTGGCGATGATCCCACTCGTTTTATCCTGGTTGAGGTGTATCGCAGCGCCGAAGATCAGTTGAAACATCGCGAGACGCGCCATTACCTCACCTGGCGCGACACCGTGGCGGATATGATGGTTGAGCCCCGCCAGGGGGTGCGGTATGTCAACCTTTTCCCGGCCGATGAGGATTGGGGGTAGTGGATGGGGTTTGAATTTGTAACTGCAACGCGCATTTTATTTGGCGCCGGTACGTTGAACGAGTCTGGTGCGGCGGTGGCAGCGCTGGGCCGGCGCGCCCTGGTGGTGATGGGCGGGGGTTCGGCCGGTGTCCAGGCCCTGGCGAGCATGCTGGCGGCCAACGGCGTGGAATGGCAGGGGTTTGCGGTGAGCGGCGAGCCAACACTTGAAGTGATCATTGCCGGACGCCAGGCAGCCCTGGATGCCGGTTGCGATGTCGTTATTGGCTTTGGCGGTGGGAGTGTGTTGGATGCGGCCAAGGCCATTGCCATTCTGGCGACCAACCCCGGGGACGTCTTTGATTATCTCGAGGTGGTTGGGCGCAATCAGCCGCTGCGTCAGGCAGGCATCCCATTTGTGGCTTTTCCAACCACGGCGGGCACGGGGAGCGAGGTGACCCGCAATGCAGTCATTACGGTAGTGGAACGCGGCGTTAAGGTCAGTTTACGCAGCCCGTTGATGCTGGCGCGGCTGGCGGTGGTCGATCCCGAATTGACCCGCAGTCTCCCGCCACAGGCGACCGCCAGCACGGGGATGGATGCGCTGGCGCAGGTGATCGAGCCGTATGTCTCGCGGCGGGCCAACCCGATGACCGATTTGTTTTGTCAGGATGGCATTTGCAGCGCGGCCGGGGCTTTGCGACAGGCTTATCATCACGGGGACGATCTGGAGGCGCGGCGGGGGATGGCGTGGGCCAGTTTGCTGGGCGGTCTGTCGTTAGCCAACGCCGCCTTGGGGGCCGTACATGGTTTTGCCGGCCCAATTGGTGGGATGTTTCCTGCACCGCATGGGGCGGTGTGCGCGGCCTTGCTCCCGCATGTTTTTCGCGTGAACGTGCAGGCGCTCCGGGATCGCCAGCCGGAACATCCGGCGCTGGAGCGTTATCGCCAGGTGGCCTGCTGGCTGACCGGCGCAGCGCAGGCCACGACCGAAGAGGGGGCGGTGTGGTTGGAGACCTTATGCCGGGATCTGCACATTCCGGGCCTGGCGCGGTACGGTATCACGACGGGGGATCTGGCGTTGTTGGTCGAGCGCGGTCGCCAGGCCAGCAGCATGAAGGGTAACCCGATCGATCTGACCGAAGCCGAATTGCTGGCAATTCTGGAGCGTTCTTTATAGGTAGAAGGCGTGGATGGATGAGGGGCATGTACGGGGCTGGCCGGTTTTGGGACACCCCCGTACACGCATAGGATGGTTTAGCGCGGTTTCTCGAAATAGCTGAGAGCAATCACACCAGGGCCGGCGTGCGTCAGAATGGCAGGAGGCATATCGTAGATGAGGATATCTTTCAGACCCAGGGCGGCTTTGAGCTCTGCGGCCAGGGCGCGCGCCTCATCTTCCACTTCGCCGTGCGCCAGGCTCAGGTGACAGTCGGGGTTGCCGGTGCAGCCGGTCATGGCGATCTCGCGAATGCGCGCCAGCGCCCGGCGTTTGGTGCGCTGCGACTCAAACGGCTCGGTGCGCCCGTTTTTCAATGTCAGGATCGGTTTGACCTGTAACAGGCTGCCAACCAGCGCCTGAGCGCCGCCGATGCGCCCGCCCTTGTGGAGGTATTCGAGCGTGTCGACCATGAAGAAGATGTGTTCGCGCCCGGCAAGTTCCTTGACGCGTGCGACGAAAGCCTCTACATCTTGATTGGGGTCTTCTGCCAGCCAGGCGGCCGCCTGACGCACGATTTCGCCCAGACCGCAGGCGATGGTGCGTGTATCGATGACGTGAATCTGTGCGTTGGGAAAGTCTTGCGCTGCTACCGAAGCGCTGCGTACTGTGCCGCTCACTTCAGCCGAGGGGGCGATGACCACGATGGCGTCGCCGCGCTCGACCATTTCCTGATAAATGGGCGTATACAGAGCGGGCGGCGGCGCGGCGGTCTTGGGCAGCAGGCTGGAGGCGCGCAACTTTTTTAGAAAAGTGCTGACGTCGATTTCGGTGTCGTCGCGGTAGGTCTCATCTCCAAAAACAATGATTTGGGGGAGATAAGCCACACCGAGACGGGCGGCCTCAGGAGGCGGGATACTGCTTGTGGTATCTGCAACCAATCTGATCATATGAAATCCTTTGTGATAAAACGGATGAGATGTGTCTGAATGAAAGAATAATCGTAATCAGACCAGGATTAATTTCTCGGAAATACTGGCGCCGTTGTGGATGCGTTGAATGATATCGGCCAGCAAGGGGGCGATGGAAACAATTTCGAGTTTGGCGCTGCGTTTTTCTGGCGGGACATAAATGGTATTGGATACCACCAGTTTTTCGATACGCTCGTCGTTATTGAGAATCTCAATGGCCGGAGGGAGCAGCACAGGGTGAGTGATGGCGAAGTAAGCCGTACCGTTGGCGCCGTTTTTGTACAGGGCGTCAATTTGTTTCAGCACACTGCCGCTGGCGATCAAATCGTCGATGATGATGGGCCGGCGGCCGCTGATGTCGCCGACGACGTGAGTGGTTTTAGTTTCCTGAAAGCTGGTACGCCGTTTGTGCATGACCACCAGGGGCAGGTTGAGCAGTTCGGCATATTTGCCGGCCAGGCTGGCGCGCCCCACGTCAGGGCTGACGATGGCTGCGTTTTGAAATTCGGGCTTGCGGAAGTATTCGGCCAGGACGGGGATAGCGGTCAGGGGGTCGACCGCTACGTTGAAGAAGCCCTGTGAGGCGGGGTTATGGATGTCCACAAAAATAACGCGGTAGGCCCCTTGCGCCTCCAAACAGTTGGCGATCAGGCGCGCACTGATGGCCTCGCGGCCTTTGGCCATGCGATCCTGGCGGGCGTAGGGGAAATAGGGGATGACAACGCTCACGCTGTGGACGCTGGCGCGGCGAAACGCGTCCAGGTAGAGCAACAATTCCATGAAATTGTCGTTCACCGGGACGGAGCAAGGTTGAATGAGAAAGATATCCTGATCGCGCACGACCTCGTCGATCATCACGTGGATTTCACTATCGGGCAGGTGGCGGGTGGTGGATTTGCCCAGCGGGACGTTCAGGCTCTGGGCAATTTCGATAGCCAACTGCGGGTGCGCCGAGCCGGTGAAAATGCGTAAGGGATGATTGGGCATACGCTCCTCTTAAAGGTCGCAGGCGGCCGGCAATCCACCGGCAGAGCGGGCGTGTTGGACGGCGTTAACGATGGCCATCGCCACCACCTGCGGGGCAAAGGCGCCGACGATAGTGGCATCTGCTTTGCGCTGGTGGGTAGATAGGGCGAAGAGCGTATCGCCGTCCATCATCGTGTGTGCAGGGCGGATGGTCTGCGCCAGGCCGTTATGCGCCATCTGGGCCACTTTATTGGCCTGTTCCTTATCCAGCCGGGCATTGGTGGCTACCACGCCAATTACTGTATTTTGAGCGCCGGCGAGGCCAAGCAGCGTGCGGCCGGTTAGCGAGCGCATAACGTTCAACGTGTCGGCGAAGCGCCCGGTGCCGCCGATGTGCAGCGGCCCGGTCTGTAGCGGGCGCGCCCCGGCCAGAATCTGGCCGTTGGAGGGGTCTATGACGTCGCCCATGGCGTTTACCGCCACGATGGCGCCGACGATAATGCCCCCACCGATGTCGAGGCTGGCGGTGCCGATGCCGGCCTTGGTGGCCTGCTTCATGCCGAGAATTTTACCGACGGTGGCGCCGGCGCCGGCGCCAAAGTTGCCCTGGGCGGGCGGGGCATCGCTGGCGGCCAGGCAGGCCCGATAGCCCATGTTGGCGTCTGGACGGACGGCGGCGCTTCCCAGCGCCAGGTCGAACAACACGGCAGCCGGGACGATCGGCACCCTGGCTACGCCGGCATCGAAGCCGACGCCTTTTTCTTCGAGATAGCGCATGACGCCGCTGGCGGCATCTAACCCGTAAGCGGATCCACCGCTTAAAACCACAGCATGGATGCTGTGCACCAGGTGCATGGGGTGCAAGAGGTCGGTCTCGCGGGTGCCAGGGGCGCCGCCGCGCTGATCTACGCCGGCGGTGGCGCCTGCTTCGCACAAGATCACGCTGCAACCGGTTAGCGCTTCTTCATCCTGCACCTGTCCCACGCGGATACCAGGAACGTCTGTGATGGCGTTATATAGCGGTTTCATGATACCTGCACTTATGAACGATGGATAGCGAAACAACCCGGGCCGATGATAATTGAAAAACACGGCCTTTCTGTTTGAATGATATACCGAAACTGCTTTTCTGGCAATCGAAAAACGATTCTGGCGGAGCGCTCTCGTTGCGAACCCTCGGCATTTTATACGATCCGGACAAAATTTGTTGTAAAATCATTGCATGGAAACCAATACTGCTACAGATGCAATCGCCTTTGTCGTTTTTGGGGTGACGGGTGATTTGACCCGGCGCAAGTTGATCCCGGCGTTGTACGAATTACTTCTGGCGGGGCGCCTGGCGATGCCTTTATCGATCATCGGCTTTGCCCGGCGCGATTGGGACGATCAGACCTTGCGCCAGGCACTGCGCGAGGGGGTGATGGAGTTTGCGCGCAGCCGTCCCGTTTCTGAGGACGTGCTCGAGCGCCTGTTGGCAGATACCCGTTATATTCGCGCTACATTCGACGACGCGGATGGCTATGCCCGGCTGGCAGGTGTACTGGATGAGGCGGGGATCCACAATGTGTTGTATTACCTTGCCACGCCGCCAGAGGAATATTCATTGATTGTCCGACGAATTGGGGCGTGTGGCTTGCAGGGGCGCCGGGGCTGGTCGCGGCTGGTGATTGAAAAGCCCTATGGGCGCGATCTGGCTTCTGCCATGCAGCTGGAAGAGGCAGTCCATCGGGTTTTTGCCGAGACGCAAATTTACCGCATCGACCATTATTTGGGCAAAGAGACGGTTCAAAATATTCTCGTCTTCCGTTTTGCCAACGGAATCTTTGAACCGTTGTGGAACCGGCGGTATGTCGACCACGTGCAGATCGCGGTGGCCGAGACGGTCGGCGTGGGGACGCGGGCCGGTTATTATGAAACCTCGGGTGTGATCCGCGACATGTTTCAGAACCATTTGTTGCAACTGGTGACGTTGACTGCCATGGAAGCGCCGGTGGCGTTGAATGCAGACGCCGTGCGCGACGAAAAGGTGAAGGTGTTACGGGCGATGCGCCCACTGGCAGGCGAGGACGCGTTGCAGCATACCTACCGGGCGCAGTACGTCTCGGGCGTGGTGGATGGGAAACGGGTTGCGGGTTATAAAGATGAAAGCGGCGTCTCGCCTGTCTCTTTGGTGGAGACGTTTCTGGCGGTGCGCGTGCATGTGGATAACTGGCGTTGGGCGGGGGTACCGTTCTATCTGCGGTCAGGGAAGCGTTTGCCGTGCCGCGCCACCGAAGTGGCGATCCAGTTCAAACAGGTGCCGCTCTCGTTGTTTAACTGGAAGAACGCCGCCGGGGATGCGCCCAATCGCCTGGTGCTAAATCTGCAACCCGATGAGGGGATTACCTTACGGTTTGGGGCAAAACTTCCCGGCCCGGTCAATCAGATCTCACCGGTGCAGATGCGTTTCAGCTATCAGGAGGCGTTTGGCGTCGAGCCGCCCGAAGCCTACGAGCGGTTGTTGTTAGATTGTTTGCAGGGGGATGCAACGCTGTTTACGCGCAGCGATGAAGTACTGGCCGCCTGGACCGTGACCAGTCGTATCCTGGACGCCTGGGGACAGGCGCCGGTGCGCAATCTTCCGGTGTACGAAGCCGGCACCTGGGGACCGCCCGGGGCGGACGAATTCATTCGCCGGGACGGGCGGGCGTGGCATAATCCGGACGAATATTAACGCGCCACTGCCTGAGCGCAGTTCGGACAGAATTTTTCTGAGCCTTTGAGCACGAAACCGCAGTTCGGGCAGGTGAACGGCTGCGCATCGCCCAACGGAGCGCCGCAGGCGATACAGCGTGGCTCACCCACCGGGTTGGCTGTGTTGCAGTAATCACACACCAGCCGGCGTAGACGCTCGGAGAGCTCAAATCCGGCCCCCAGTGTTTTTGCGGTTTGTTCCAACACTGCCCAAACCTCGTCGCTGAGTTGCAGACTCTGGATATCCTGGGCGATGTCGTCGAAGCGCGATAACAGTTCCCAGGGGTTGCGCAAGGCGGCCAGGGCGCTGAAGCCGAGGCTGGCAGCCACACCCAGCCAGTCCTGCTTGCCGATCTGTACCACCACCCCATCGGCCACTTTTTGTAGTGTAATGGTCAGGGCGGTTTGTCCGCCGGAGGCGGCGCCTTCGTAGGTGGCAATCTGGACGATGATTTTTTCCCCACCGCCAACCTGCTGGACGCGGTAATTGCCCCGGTTGAAATGGGCCATCAGGCTCTGGGCAAAATCGACAGGTGAAATGTTTCCGTGGAAGATGCGTGGTTCCATAATTCGATTATAATGCAGGTTGTTATCCCGTGTAGGTTAAAAAATGCCATCGCCGGAGTTTTTCCGTATGTCTTCTTGCTCTCAAGTTCGTTTTGCTCGTATCCTGGTTCTTTTGCTGTTGTTGATTGTC
Organism: uncultured Anaerolineaceae bacterium; assembly: GCA_964535315.1. Classification (GTDB taxonomy): domain Bacteria; phylum Chloroflexota; class Anaerolineae; order Anaerolineales; family Anaerolineaceae; genus CAZHTS01. The sequence goes on along the minus strand of CAZHTS010000005.1, from coordinate 44,543 downwards.
CCACTGGCCCTTGCCTGGGTTTTTCCGGCGCAGGCCAGTGGTTTGGCGCAAATCCCAACGGTGAATATTCCTACCGTAACCGGCACGCCGTCGGGGCCGGTGGCCACCGTGCGGCTCGAGCAGGATCCGCCCAACGTACGCTCGGGCCCGGGGGTATTCTATCCCAAGATTGGTGTGTTGTTGCCGGGGCAGGTGGTGCCGATCAAGGGCGTCTCGCCGAAACGCGAGTGGATTCTGATCGAATATCCCGGCGTTGCCAGCGGAGATGGCTGGGTGTATGCCCCATTGGTCAGCCTGTCGCCAGGGGAATTGCCAATTGTAGAGCCGCCGCCTACACCCACCCTACAATATACGTCGACCATCGATCCCACGCTGGCTTCGCAGTTTATCATCACCTCGGCCCCCACACGCCTACCGACGTTTACCCCGCCGCCGCCATTGGTCATTCCAACTTACACAGACGCGATCTCTAACAATGTGGGCGGTGTGCCCGTTGGCCTGATTATCATCAGTCTGGCGATCGCCGGCATCCTGTTGGGGCTCTTTTCGCTGGCTCAGGGGCGGTAAAGTTCACCCCAATAAAAAAGCCGTCAGTCCCTTGAAGCAGCCGGCTGAAACACGGTGCCCGGCTTCACTCTCGCAAAAGGTGACGTGGGCGCCCGCCTGTTGGATGACCTGGCGGGCGTGATGGGCATGCTGGATAGCGACGATTTCGTCCTGGCTGCCGTGGGCAATAAAGTATTCCTGTCCGGCCAACGCTCCGGGCTGCAAACGCGCCTGGGTTCCGCCGGGCAGAAAGCTGGCCAGGCAGGCGATGCGCCTGAAGCGGTGGGGCGCCAGAAATGCGAGGGTGTAGGCCAGGGCACCGCCCTGGCTGAATCCGAGCAGGGTGACGGTGTCTGGTGTGGGGAGGCGGCCGTCTGTGGATAGGGCCTGAATGGCCCGTAACAGGCTCTGTGCGACCGGAGTAAATTCGTCCAGGCTTGAGAAATCGTGGGCGCCAGGCTGCGCCCAGCCATAGCCGCCGCCGGCAACGGCAAGCGGGCCGCGGGGCTGGACGATCCAGGCCAGGCCCTGGCAGCTTTGAGTGAAAATCGACATGACGTTTTCATCGCCGCTCCAGCCGTGTAACGCCAGAATGAGCCGGGGTGGAGTATTGGCCCGGGGCGGTTGCAGGCGCAGACGCCAGCCATCTTGCTCGAGGAGTTCAAAATCATTCATCTGGATTGGCGCGTTTGACGATCCATTCCATGATCCACAAAATGAGCATGATGATCAGAATGGGCGCCATACCCAGGCCGATGCAAAGAAGGCCCATGACAGCGGCTCCCGGGCCGTAGATCCATAGAATCAGGCCATCGCCCACCAGGAAGAGCAGCAGCACGCCGCCAATGATCAGGCGGGCGTTTGTATCACGCATATACTTACGCAGATCACGGTTATACATGTGCATCACCATTTCCCGTGAGAAAGACGCCCTGCAGGCCGGCCGGGCGTTTAATGCGTCGCATGACCCGACGGGGCCATTTGAGGGCACGCGCTAACTCCCGCTCCACCTGTTGTGCGGCGGTCTCGCCCAATTGCGCCAGTTCTTGTGGTGTGACGTCGTCCAGCATGCCGTATTGTTCGACCTGCGGGCGGATGATGACGTCAGGCTGATCCAGTTCGAGACGCAGTTCTGTCATTTGCAGCGAGCAAATATCGAAGGATTTCAGGAAAATATTGAATGCCTGGGCGATGCGCAGACGTGATACCTGCTCCAGGATGACGGAAGGGATTGCGGCGCTGTTGGGCATGCGGAAGGATGACACCGATGCCCAACGTTCGCTACGCGGAGAGAGGGCCACAGCCACGATGGGCAGGCCGGGCGCCAGCCAGCGCGCCAGGCTGACGGGGACGGGATCCAGTACGCCGCCGTCCATCAGGATGGTTTCTCCGATCTGTTTGGGAGGGAAGATGCCCGGTACCGCCGAGGTGGCGAGCAGCGCATCGATGAGGTTGCCCTGGTGCAGGAGAATCTCCTGTTTGGAGATCAGATCGACTGCGGTACAGGCAAAGGGCATGCGCAGATCTTTGAATTGCCAGCCCCCCAACGCTTCGTTAAGGGTCTGGTTCAACCCGTTGATGCCAAGCAGGGCGGGGTCGTTATTGTAGGTGGGGGCAAACAGATCGGAGGGTTTGACGCCGCTGATGATGTCTTCGATCTCAGCCGGTTTGTAACCAGCCGAGTACAGGGCGCCCACGATGCCCCCGGCGCTGGTTCCCGCGATGGCGCGCACAACGTAATCGTTGCGTTCTAAGAATTTAAGTACGCCAATGTGAGCGATCCCTTTGATGCCGCCGCCGCCGAGTGCCAGTGCAATTTCTTTCATTCTTTATTCTGCCTGCTTTTATAGTAATTGTCGCAACGCGTTTTCGAGCGCCTGGATGTCTTCGAGGGTATTGTAGGCCTGGAAAGAGAAGCGGATCAATTTTTGCCCACAACATTGCGTCAAAGGGATTTCGATGCGGTACCGGTCGTACAATTGGGCTTTTAATGCGATCAGGTCGGTATTGGCGGGCAAAGGCATGGCGCCCATCTGAGCATACCACACGGGGGAATCGGGGTGCAGCGCCGGCAGCCCGGTCAGTGCAGCGATACGTTGGTGAGCGAGAGACGCCATCTGGTGGCAGAGGGCCTGCACCTCTTCCCAATGGTTCTGGCGTTGGAAAGCGATGGCAGCCGGAACGGCCAAAAAGGCGGACAGATCTCGTGTGCCGGTCCATTCCTGTTCGTCGATGAAACGGGATGGCCCCGGTGCTTCGCTTTGCCAGCCCCATGAAACGACCAGGGGTTCGAGCACGTGCTGCATTGTGGGCCGGGCGTAGAGAAAAGCCGAGCCCTTTGGGGCGCACAACCATTTGTGCAGGTTGCCGGAATAAAAATCGGCCCCCAACTGGTCGAGTGCGAGCGGCACCTGGCCCGGGGCGTGGGCGCCGTCCACCACGGTTAGAATGCCTGCCGCCTGCGCTCGCCGGCATATTTCAGCCACGGGGAAGAGCATGGCGCTGGGCGAGGTGATGTGGCTGATGAAGATAACGCGGGTGTTGGCGTTGACGCCCTGCCAGAAGTCGTCGACGAATTCGGCCGGGGTGGTTACTGGCATCTTGAGCGGATGGTTGATATACTTGAAGCCTTGCTTGAGCGCAAGGAAACGCCAGGTACGGTCCAGGGCGCCGTATTCATGATCGCTGGCCAACACCTCGTCACCGGTGTGTAGCCGTAATGAACGGGCCACAATGTTGAGGCCGTGGGTCGCATTGGTGACGTATACCAGGTTGTCCGCCGCGGTTCCCAGGTAACTTGCCAGTGCCTGGCGGGATTCGCTCAACAGAGGGGCAGCGCGTCGCCCGAGAAACTCCACGGGCTGCCGCTCCAACTCTCTTTGCCAGTACTGAAAATTTTCAAAGACCGGCAAGGGCGTGGCGCCGAACGAGCCATGGTTGAGAAATACGATATCAGGGTCAAGCAAGAATTGCTTGCGGAGGGTAGTGAGATCTTTGAAGTCCATACAGATGATTATACCAAGACTGGTTGGTTTGTTTGATTCGGGCAACGTCATTCCACAAAATTACCGGCGTAACTTTTTCCATTTTTATATGGATATTGCCTGGTGGGGGGTATTGACCGGCAGCACGATCGGTTTCCTGTCGATTTATGCCACGCGGTTGGGGGCCACTGGCGCCCAGATTGGTTTGATCAATGCTGCGCCGGCCATCGTAACCTTGATCTTTGCGTTGCCGGCCGGTTCCTGGCTTGCCCGGCGGCCGATCCAGAAATCGATTTTCAAGACGTCGGTGCTGACGCGCATCTTTTATTTGCTGCTGGTGCCGTTGCCCTGGCTTTTTAACGACCCTCAAGAAGTCTGGGCGATCATCGCGATCACTTTTTTGATGAATGTGCCGGGGGCGGTGTTTGCGGTGGGCTTTACTGCATTTTACGCCGAAGGCGTATCGCCCGAATTCAGAGCGCATGTTTCGGGTATTCGCAATGCCATGGTTTCTTTGATGTCGATGCTGACATCGCTGGTGTGCGGCCTGATTTTGACCTATGTTGATTTTCCAACCGGATATCAGATCGTGTTTGGAATTGGTTTTTTGGGCGCGGCGATGAGCAGCTTGCACCTGTTTCTGATTAACCCGGCCAATTTCCCGCCGGCGGCACCCGTTCGCAACGACGGAGAAGGCCGGTCCGGGCGCCGGGAAAGCCGTCTGCGCCTGGATGTTGTTCAGAATGGCGATTATCGCCGCGTAGTCCTGCTGTTGGCCTTTTTCCATCTGGGACAATATCTGGCCATCCCGGTCTTTCCCTTATATGCGGTGAATACGTTGCATCTCTCCGATCAGGTGCTCAGTCTCGGCTCGGCCGTTTTTTATGTGACGGTGTTGTTTGGGGCCCTGCAACTTGAAAGATTATCGCATCGCCTGGGGAACCGGCGGGTAACTGCCTGGGGCGTCGTACTGATGGGCGCCTATCCCGTATTGTTAATTGTGTGCCGCACCCCTATCCTGTATATATCCCTGTCTATCGTCAGCGGGGTGGCCTGGTCGATGGCCGGTGGCGCATTGTTTAATTATTTGTTGGAACGTGTGCCGGCTGATGACCGGCCGGCGCACCTGGCCTGGTATAACGTAGGCCTGAACGCTTCGATCCTGGTGGGTTCGTTGTTGGGGCCACTGCTGGCCGAGCAGTTTGGTTTTGGCCCGGCGCTGGTTTTGTTTGCCAGTTTGCGGATGTTGGCCGGGCTTTCTATTCTACGTTGGGGATAGTTATGTTAAAATCGAGGCATGGGTGAAAAAACTGTCGCCACCAATCGCAAGGCCCACTTCGAGTATTTCCTGCTCGATCATTTTGAGGCGGGTATCTCGCTGCAAGGCAGTGAGATCAAGTCGATCCGCGCCGGGCAGGTCAGCCTGGCCGAAGCATATGTCAAGGTTGATGGGCGCGAAGCCTGGCTGCTGAACGCGCACATCGCCCCTTACGATGCCGCCAGCCATTTTAATCATGATCCCAAACGGCCGCGCCGGCTGCTGTTGCACAGACGCGAGATCCGCGAGCTTTGGGATGCAGTCCGCTTGAAAGGCAATACCGTCGTTCCGGTGAAAGTTTATTTGCGCGATGGGCTGGCCAAGCTGGATATTGCAATTGCCAAGGGGAAAAAGTTGTACGATAAACGCACTGAGATTGCCAAACGGGACGCCAGCCGCGAGATGGAACGCCAGCGGCGCGGCCGTGAGGATTGACACTGACTTGCCCTGGAGGCTGTTATGCTTGGCAACAACTGGCTGGCTCTGGTCGTAACCTTTGCTGCGGCGCTGCTCTGGCTGCGCCTTAACGATTTTCTGGCCCACCGCGGTTTGATCAGCGGTCCGCTCAGTCGTAAGATTATCCATATGGGCACCGGCCCGATCTTTGTGCTTTGCTGGTTGTTGTTCGATGCGGCGCCGTGGGCGCGCTATCTGGCGGCGCTGGTGCCGCTGGGGATCACCGTCCAGTTTGCACTGGTGGGGTTGGGGGTGATGAAGGATCAGGCCGCGGTGGACGCCATGTCGCGCAACGGAGACCGGCGCGAGATTTTGCGCGGCCCGCTGTATTACGGGATCGTTTTTGTGGCGCTTACCCTCTGGTTCTGGCGTGACACCCCAATTGGGATGATTGCGCTGATGTTGTTGTGCGGCGGCGATGGCCTGGCCGATATCATCGGCAAGCGTTTTCGCAGCAGCCCATTGCCCTGGTCGCCCAACAAATCCTGGGCCGGTTCGGTTGGCATGTTTCTGGGCGGATGGCTCTTTGCGGCAGGCGTTCTGGCGGTCTACCTGTCGGTTGGCGCTCTCCCGGGCATGTTTAATGATTATCTCTTCCCCATTGGCGTGATTGCCCTGGCCGGCACACTGGTCGAGTCGCTGCCGTTTCGGGACATTGATAACCTGACTGTTCCTGCGGTGGCTGTTTTATTGGGTTATTGGCTCATCCCATAAACCCGCAGGCGTTGACAATTTATCCTTTTGCAAGTATCTTTGTCCACATGACTATGGATGGAAAAATTTCACGTCGCGAATTTTTGAAAATGGGCGCCCTGAGTCTGGGGGCGTTGGCGTTTCGTCCCTGGCTGGGTTGGGCCGAGCAGATGCAAACCTGGAATGGGGCGGAGAAATTGGGGCGTCTGTGCCAGGGGTTTTACGATATCCGTTCGCGTCCGTATGTAAACAGCAGCGTGGTCAAACGCATTTATGATGATACCATTGTCGTCTGGCTGCGCGAGGTGATTGGCGAGAACCCCGGATACGGCTCCAGCCGTTGGGTGGAGACGCCGGACGGGTACATTTATCAGGCGCGCTTGCAGCCGGTGTACAATCGTCCGGTGCAGCCGGTTGCCAGTCTGCCTGAGACACCGATCGGTAAAGGGATGTGGGTGGAGGTGTGTGTCCCGTACGTGGATTTGCAGATCATCAACCCGCCGATACGTTCCACCGGATATACCACGACGCAGATTCCGCGCCTGTATTGCCAGCAGGTGGTGTGGGTGGACGACATGAAAACGAGCGACGACGGGCATGTTTTCTACCGGCTTAACGAGAAATATGGTTATGGCGATCTGTTCTGGGGCCCGGCTGAGTCCCTGCGCCCGATCACAGAGGATGAAGTTGCGCCCATTTCGCCTGAAGTGGAGAATAAGCGCATCGTCGTCAACGCCAATGCCAACCAGCAGTATCTGTCTTGTTTTGAGAACGATCGCGAGGTGTTTTTCTGCACGGTTTCCACCGGGCGCACCAACGATGATTTTGGCAATCCGTCGGACGAACGGGCTTCACCGCCGGGCAGGCACCCCATTTACCGCAAACTGGTGTCTTTGCACATGAGTGGTGAAACCACCGGCAACTATCCATGCGTGGCCTGGACCTCGTTGATCACCGGCGAGGGCGTGGCCATCCATTCGGCTTTCTGGCACAGTTTCTTTGGGATGCAATTCAGTCATGGCTGCATTAACGTGCGACCAGAAGATGCAAAATGGATTTTCCGCTGGTCTTATCCAACCGTCCCGTTGTACCCGGGCGAGGTGGATATCAGTTCTAAGTATCCGCCTACCGGTACGGTGGTGGAAGTGATCGCGTGAGATAAACAGGGATGAATCTATCGGTCGATATTGGCATCGCTTTTCTGGCCGGGCTGGCCTCGTTTCTTTCGCCGTGCGTCTTTTCGTTGGTGCCGGTGTACATCGGTTACCTGAGCGGGCGTTCGGTGGTGAGCGACCAACAAGAAGGAACTGATCGTTGGGAGACTTTCTCGCACGGGCTGGCGTTTGTCGTCGGCTTCAGCACGGTCTTTATTTTGTTGGGGTTGGCAGCTTCTGGCCTGTCGGTGCTGTTGAATTCGTATCGCGGCTGGATTTCCAAATTGGGTGGCGTGCTGGTGGTGTTGTTTGGGTTACACATGACCGGGCTTTTGCGCATCCCCTTCCTGGAATACGATTTGCGCCCGCAGACGCAACTGGATCGCCGGCGCAGTTATCTTTCTTCTTTTCTGCTGGGGGTGTTCTTCTCGGCTGGCTGGTCGCCCTGTGTGGGGCCCACATTGGGGGCCATCCTTACTCTGGCTTATCAGTGGAACTCGATGATGGAAGCCGTCTATTTGCTGGGAGCGTATTCGGCCGGGCTGGCCATTCCATTCCTGGCCGCGGCCCTGACCATTGGTTGGGTCGGTTATTTGTTGCGCCGTTATCGCAAACTGACGCACTATGTCGAGGTGGGGATGGGGGTGGTGATGATCCTGATGGGAGCGTTGTTATTCCTGGGTAGTTTTGAGCAGCTCGGGCGATTCGGGTTGTTTGTTGATTTTGGTCTATGATTGTGTGGTGAGGGATGGCTTGGGTGTAAAGCGGCTGCTGTTTTTGTTGTTGGGGCTGGGTATTGGTCTTTTGTTGGCCCTGCCCGTACTGGCGGATGACGGTCGTACGGGGGAACGACAACGGCCTGCACCGGTAGCAGTGGGCGACGCAGCACCCGATTTTGAATTGGAGGGCATGGGCGGTCAGATGGTGCGTCTCAGCCAGTTTCGCGGCCGGCCGGTGGTGATCAATTTTTGGGCCACCTGGTGCCCGCCCTGTCGCGCCGAAATGCCCTTGCTTCAGCAAACGCACGATCGGTATTTTGCCGGGGGCCTGGTGATTCTGGCGGTCAATAACGCCGAAAGCCGGTCGACGGTGCAGCAATTTGTCGAAAGCGAGCAATTGACCCTGCCGGTTCTGTTCGATCCACAATCAACCGTTTCTGATCTTTATCAGGTGCGCGCCTATCCGACCTCAGTGTTCATTGCCGCAGATGGTACATTGAAGGCCCGCCAGCTAGGCGAATTGAGCCAGGATATACTCAGTACCCATTTGCGGTCGATAGGGGTTATACCATGATTAATGTTACGCTGTTTCTGCGCACGGCTGACCCGCAGTGCGAACAAATCCGCCAGGATCTCGAGTCCATTCAGGCCGAAATCCCGCACCGCCTGGTGGTGGTGGATATTGAAAATGACCCGGTGTTGATGCAGTCGTACGCGACGCAGGTCCCGATCGTCCAGGTGGGCCCCTACCGCTTGCAGGCGCCGATCACCCGCCAGGAACTGTTGGTGGCGCTGGGCGCGGCGCGTGACCGTCACCAACACCTGACGCAATTGGACGATGAAGTTTACCGCAAGCGGCTGAAACAGGGGCGCACGATCAGCGGGGCCGATTCGTTCTCGTACTGGTTGAGCCACCATTACATGTTGTTGTTCAACCTGGTCGTGTTTCTATACGTTGGGCTGCCGTTTCTGGCGCCGGCGCTGCTCAAGGTGGGGGTGACCGGCCCGGCCAACCTCATTTACACCATCTACAGCCCACTCTGTCACCAACTGACTTTTCGTTCCTGGTTCCTGTTTGGCGAACAGGCTTATTACCCCCGCCAGTTAGCCGGCCTGACGGTGCCGTTGACGTACGAGGAGATCTCTGGCAGCCAGGAAATCGATGTTCTGGCGGCGCGTAATTTCCTGGGGAATGAGGTGCTGGGGTATAAAGTGGCGCTGTGCCAGCGAGACGTGGCGATTTACGGCGCCATTTTGTTATTTGGGCTGATCTTTGCCGCCACCGGGCGGCGCATCAAGTCGTTCCCCTGGTATATCTGGCTGGCGGCGGCGTTGATCCCTATGGGGTTGGATGGTTTCTCACAACTGCCCAGCCTGATGGGGGACACGTTTGCCTGGGCGCCGATGCGGGAAAGCACCCCGCTGTTACGGACGATTACCGGTTTCCTGTTCGGTTTCCCGACTGCCTGGTATCTCTATCCGCTGATCGAAGAGGCCATGGCCGATACCCGCCGGGTGATGGCGCAGAAATTCGCCGTGGTGCAGCGCCTGGGGCCGGTGGAGTAGCGAGGAAGCGATGCCGTTTCATCAGGTAGATGAAATTCGTTATTACAGCTTCGATCTGCTGGCAGGCGAGCCGGGGGTGTTGCAGGGTGTGTTTTCGCGGCGCGGCGGCGTAAGCCCGGCGCCGTGGGACTCTTTGAACCTGGGCGGCATGGTGGGCGACCCGCGCGAGAATGTGTTAGAGAACCGCCGGCGGATGGCGGCGGCGTTAGGGCGCTCGGCGGACAGCCTGTTTGACGTATGGCAGGTGCACGGGGTGGAGGTGATCTGCACCGACCGGCCGCGCCCGGCGGGCACGATCCAATATAAGGCGGACGTGATCGTGACCGACCGGCCCGAAGTTACGTTGTTTATGCGTTTTGCCGACTGTGTGCCGGTATTGTTGTATGACCCCATTCGGCGCGTGGCGGCGGCGGCGCACGCCGGCTGGCAGGGGACGGTGCAGCGGGTGGCGGCCGTGGCCGTCCAGGCGATGGCGGAACGTTATGGCAGCCGGCCGGCGGACATCCTGGCCGGAATTGGGCCCTCGATTTGCCCGGAACATTATGTGGTCGGGCAGGACGTGGTCGAACGCGCCCAGGCGGCCTTTGGCGCCGACGCAGCCGGTTTGCTGCCCACGCCCAATGGCGACGTCCATTTTGATCTATGGGCCGCTAATACCTTGGTGCTGCAACAGGCGGGGGTAAAACACATTCAGGTGGCCGGTGTGTGTACGGCCTGTCATCTGCAAGACTGGTATTCTCACCGCGGCGAGAAGGGGCGCACCGGGCGTTTTGGCGCCCTGTTGGCCTTGAAATAAATCCGGGAGGGCTGTAGATGGATGAACGGGTAGCATTGATTCGGCAGAATCTGGAACGGGTGTACGGGCGCATCGAGCGGGCGGCGGCGGTGAGCGGGCGGCAGGGGAGCGATGTGCGCCTGGTGGTGGTCACCAAGTCGCAGCCGGTTGAGGTGGTGACGGCGGCGGTACAGGCGGGGGCGCGGTTGCTGGGCGAAAATTATCCTGAGGAGAGCGTGGCGAAGATCGAGGCGCTCAAGGATTGCGCCGGGTTGGAATGGCACATGATCGGCCATCTACAAAGCCGCAAGGCGCGCCTGGTGAGTGAACATTTTGACGCGTTACATTCGTTGGATAGTCTGCGCCTGGCGGACAAGTTAGAGCGTCTGTTGGCGGAAGAGGGGCGTATCTTGCCGGTCTTACTGGAGTTTAATGTGGGCGGCGAGGAGAACAAATCGGGCTGGCAGGCCTGGGACGAGAGCCGCTGGGATGGTTTGTTGGCGGACGTTGCTGCCGTTTTGGCCTTGCCGCACTTGCAGGTGCGTGGTTTGATGACCATGCCGCCGTTGGAACTGGAACCCGAGGCGGTGCGCACCTATTTTGCCCGTCTGCGACGCCTGCGTGACTACCTTGCCGGCCATTTCCCGGCGGGGGTGTGGAATGAGCTTTCGATGGGCACCAGCGGCGATTACGAGGTCGCCATCCAGGAAGGTGCGACGTATGTGCGCATCGGGCAGGCAATTTTAGGCTCCAGACCACCAAAATCTTGATTTTTTATACCCTTTCCACATATCTCATGTATAATTAAACGCAAGGATCCTGTTATGGCTGATGTATTTCGTGTAAGTGTGCAATTACTGGCGCAGCTCCTTACCATTCTGGTGATTGTCGACATCCTGCTCTCCTATGTTCTCTCCCCGTATCACAGTGTTCGTATGACTCTGGATCGTCTGGTGGAGCCCTTACTGGCGCCTATCCGGCGGGTTGTTCCACCGGTGCAGATGCTGGATTTCAGCCCCATTATCCTTATCTTGTTGATCCAGGTGATTGAAAGATTTTTGATCTCGATTATCTCAACACTCAGGTGAGCTATGAAAAAACCAAGAGATTTTCACCTCCACGATGGCAAGACCGGTTCGGCGATTGCGGTACGGGTGATCCCGCGCTCCAGCCGTAACGAGATTGCCGAGATTCTCAGCGATGGTACTGTTAAGATCCGCCTGAAATCTTCCACCTCCGAAGAGGAAATCAACCGGGTATTGTTTGATTACCTGGCTGAGATTCTTTCCGTTTCGCCGACGCAGCTCGAGGTTGTGGTGGGTTCAGACGCCAAAGACAAACTGGTGACAGTCGAGAACATGGACACCAAGTCCGTGCACGAGGCGATCCTGCGTCATCTGGCTTAGCGATAAAAAAGCGCCATTGTTGTACAATGGCGCTTTTTGAGTCTGGCGTATCTCGGGTGGATTATCCCAACCCATATTGTTTGGGGGATGGCATGTTTGCGCCGCTGGTTGCCAGCATCCAGATGGCATAGGTGGCTGCCTCACTGACCAGGTTTTGTTCTCCGTAGGCAAATTCGTACAACGCTCCAATGATCCCTTCGTCGCTTTCTCTTTGTAGATAGGCGATGGCGGCGATTTTTTCTTCCGGTTCGCCAAAGCGCAGGGCCTGCAGCAGAATCTGCGTAGCTGGTTTGCCTGCCGCCACGCCTACCCCTTGTTTGCTGGCGAACTTGATGACCCAGGAGGTCTCTGAGGCGGGGGTGAGTGGGGTGGGGATGTAGGCGTTGGGGCGCTGCAAATATTCCAACACCTGTCCGGCGGCATTGCGCACCACCCATTGCCCATCCTCGACGGTGATCTTTTCGAGCAGTTCAATTGCCCAGGGGGAGCGTATCATTGCCAGGCCAAATACAATGGCGCGGCGGACGAGCAGGTCGTCTGAGGTGATGCCCTCGCGCAGGATGGCCTGGCCTTCCTGCGGATCGAAGGCCAGCGTCTCGGCCGCCGTCTGGCGCAGACCTTCGTCGCCGAGCATGAGCGCCTCAACCACGCATTGCGTGGCGGTGGCGTTGCCGATGGCCGCCAATGCCATGCAGGCGGCGTGACGCACGTTGGCCTCGGGATCGTTGAGCATACCTTTGAGATCGGGGATGGCTTTGACGTCTTGAATGGCGCCGCACCCCAGGGCGCTCAACCGGCGAATGGCGGGCGATTCGGCCAGGAGTAACTGGCGGAACAGTTGGGCGACGGCGGGGTCGTTGGCGGCGACGCAGGCGCAGATCATGCGGCTGCGTACAGCCAGCGGGATGGCTTCATTTTGTAAGACGTTGACGATCTGGCCCATGAGGGGCGTTTTCCATTGGGCGTTGCGCGGGGCATTGCTCAGGCAGCGTGCGGCCCATAACAGTTCGCTTTGCAGCGGGTGATCTTCCTTTTCCAGTAGTTTCGACAGAACAGGTGCAGCCTTGTTCTGGGCGGCCACATAGCGCAACACAAAGCCCTTGATCGTCCAGAGCGGCTGGCTGATCAGGTCGGCGGGCTCGGCTTCGTCGTATCCCATCCCGGCCAGGTAGGCGGTGATGAGCGGGTTGACAAAGCGGATGCGCTCGTTGTTGTGCTCGAGCATCAGCCCGGTCTGCAAGAGAATGTCGATGATCTTGGCCCCAGAAGAAAGCTGCTTTTCGCGTTTGCCCTTTGCGTCGGGTGTTTCGGTGGGGGCGGCGTCTGCGTTGGCGGCGGCTGGTTCGGCGGTCTGTGCGGCGCTGGTTTTGGTGTTGCGCGTCAGGAATTTTTCCATGGCGCTGTACGCCATGCTGACCTGGTTCTGGCGAATCATCTCGTGCGCCAGTTTTTCCAAAACAGCAATGGGTACCTGGTTGCGCGAAGCGCGCAGCAGATACGAGCGTATGGCGTCGATGGTGCTGGGGCCAAAGACATCTCCGGCGTAGGCGGCCCAGATTTTGAGCGTCCATTCCAACGGGGAGAGGTGCTGAAATTCAAAGGTGACCCAATTGGTAAAAATGGCCGGCGGGAGGTCGCTGACCTCAATCTTTTGTTTGCGCACTTCGGGTAAGATGCGGCTGGTAAACGCCTGGCCCCAACGTTGGGCGAACAGACGCCGTTCTACATGATCCCAACCGGCCAGGGCCATCGGAATGAACCCCAGCGCAACGAGACCGTCCAAATAATCCGGCAGGGCAGCCAGGATGCAGCGCAGGCGCGGGTGGCGAGCGAACAGTGCGCCCAGGTAGGCGCTGTATTGCGCCAATTCTTCGGGCGGCACCTCGTCCAGCCCGTCCAACAATAACACCAGCGTGCCGTCCTTGACACCTTCTTTGATCAAGCCGGGTATCTGGGTTTTAAGAATGGCCGAAACCTGGCTGGCGGCGGCTTTGTTCAGGTTGTTGAGCGGATCCTGCCCGGCAGGTAGGGCAGGATCCAGGTCAAAGGCGTGGATGAGCAGCGGGGTGTAAATGGTGGCGTTCTGTGCGCCTTCCAGCCGCAGGCGGGCCATCTGGCTGGCAAAGGCAGCCAGCGCCACACTCTTGCCGCTTCCGGGCTGGCCCAGAATGGCGATATTGCTTTTGTTCTGAATTGCTTCGGCCAGGGTCAGTGTGGGCAATTTGTAATACGAGGCTATCTCAGGCCAGTCGGGCGTGATGGGGATGATCTTGTCGACGATGGTGTCCAGTTGCGGCGGGCCTTCGGGATCGGGGTTGCAATAGGCAGGGAGCAGACGCGGGGCGATCAACACGTCATCAAGCGGGAACATGGCGGCGCCCAGGTGGGTGTGTTGCGCCAGGCGCAGCGTCTCCTGGCACAAGGTCTCTTCGACGGTGCGCAGGTTCTGGTGGCGAGCTTCTTCGGCCTGCTGTTTTAGCGCTTCTTTCAAACGAGGCAGCTGGGCGCGCAGCTTGCCCATCATCCACCAAAGCAGGCTGGCTACAATGACCCCGATCCAGAATGAGATACGATCAAAACGGAAATTGGTAAACATGATTTACCCGGCGTACAGCAATCTGCCGCAGGAGGGACAGAAAACCATCTTCTGGGGCGAACGCGCTGCCTGCCATTCGGCGGGCGTCAACATGGCGCCGCAGGCGGTACAGGCTTCATCGACAATGGTTGCCACGGCGATGCCGCGCTTTTGTTTGCGCAGCCGTTCGTAGGTTTCCAGATTCTCAGGGGCGATCGAACTGAGCAAAACGTTGCGTTCGCTGAGCGACCGTTCGCGATTCTTCTGTAGCTGGCTCTGTTCGCCCAATAAACCGGCTTTCTGTGTGGCAAAGCTGGCCTGAACGTTTGCCAGTTGCTCTTTGGCCCGCTGATGGTCGCGCTCGGCTTCCTCCAGGGCCATCATCGCTTCAAGCTGATGATCCTCAAGCACCGTCTGATAACGCTTGAGCGCGGCCACCTCGTTTTGCAGATCCTGTAGCTCTTTGGGGCTGCGAATCCGGCCGCTGTAGAGCGCCGCCTCATTTTCCTCAATTTTAATGCGTTGGGCCTGAACAGCATCTTCGGCCTTTTGCAGTGAAAGGTGAGCGTGTTTCAGCATGTGTTCGGCCGAGGCCGCCAGTGCTTCCGCCTGACGTAATGTCTCGTCCTCTTGCAGAATCCGCTCGATTTCGTTCAGGCGATTGCTGGCCTGGTCGTACTGGCTATCGGTTTTCTGGAGTTGGTAGAGCTGGAAGGCCTGGTTCATACTTGCGATTATAGAGGCGCTTGAGTTGAAACGCAAGCGTTTCGGGCGTGCAAATCTGGTCACCGGATCGGCGATATGCTGTCTCCCGCCGCCCAATTACGGTATCCTGATCACAGACGCGAGGCCTGTATTTTCAACCTGGTTGATTCTGATTGGCAGTGTGGCGCTGGAACTGGCGGCGGTGGTTGTTTTGTGTTTGGCTACGTTCCGCAAAACGCCAGCGGAGGCATTGTCTGATCAGAGCGCAGAGGATGGCAATGCCTTACAGGGATAGCACGGCGACCAGAATAGCCTTTTGTATGAGGTACAGGTCACGTTTCTGGCTGTAGCCGGCAAAGTAGGGGGAGGCGATGACTTCTGCGCTGATTTCCTGGGTGGTGTTGAAGGGTGGGCAGGGAATGAGCAGCGCGCCGGGTGCAGTGACGGCAAGGCTTTGCCGCGTAACCTGGTAGCGCCGGTCGGCAAACCCGGCCGGCCAACTGTCGGTCAGGACGACGTGTGCACCGCTCAGACCTTCTGCGAGGTCGTGCACCTGCGGGATGCCGTCTGCAAGCTGACTGTCTGGCGGTGCAGCCCAGACGTAGGGCAGGTGCAGCACCTCGCACAGCGAGCGCCAGGAGTTCAAAACGTTGGTAGGCGGCCCGACCAGGCAGAACTTGAGCCTTTCCAACTCGCCAAAGTGTTCCTGGAGAAAGAAAGCGTCACCGAGCACCTCACAGGGGTGGGCGCTGGCGCTCATGGCGTTGATCACCGGACGCTGACTGGCGTACGCCAGTTCTTCGATGGCGGTATGATTGGCGTCGCGCACGATGTACAGGTCGCACCATTGATCCAGGTAACCGGCCAGGTGGCGTTTGGGTTCGGCGGTTTTCAGCAGATTGGGTAGTTCGATGGCGGTGATGTTCAGATCGGAGAGCGCTTTCAGGAAAGTGGCGCGGGTGCGCAGGCTGTTGCCTTCAAATGAATAGATGGCGCTGCGCCCGGAAAAACGGCGCTGATCGTCCTGCCGCAGGCGGCGTGCCAGTTGGAAGAGGTCGGTCACGTCGCCGGGGGTGAGGGTATCGATGGTAAGGAGATGGTGCATAGGGGTTATTTTGACACGTACTTGCGCTGCCATTCGTATAGCCGGTTGAGGGCCTCGATGGGCGAGAGGGCGTTGATGTCCAGGCTCTTAAGCTCGTCGAGCAGCGGGTTGGTTTCTGGGAACAGGGCCATCTGTTGTGGGGTCGACGGATTGATGCGCACCGCCTTGCCGGATGAGGCCTCCAGTTCGGTCAGAATCTCGCTGGCGCGCTGGATGACCGGCCGCGGCAGGCCCGCCAGCTGGGCGACGTGGATGCCGTATGAGCGGTCTGCTCCGCCGGGGACAATTTTGTGCAGGAATACGACCTGCCCCTGCGCCTCGCTGACCGCCACGTTGTAATTGCGTACGCCGGGCAAGAGTTCGCTCAATTGGGTCAGTTCGTGGTAGTGGGTGGCGAACAAGGTGCGCGCCCGCAGGCGGGGGTGATTGTGGATGTATTCCACCATTGCCCAGGCGATCGATACACCGTCGTAGGTGCTCGTCCCGCGGCCGATTTCGTCCAGCACCAGCAAACTGCGCGGCGTGGCATGGTGCAGGATATTGGCAGTTTCGATCATTTCAACCATAAAGGTTGACTGGCCGGCATGGATTTCATCCTGGGCGCCGATGCGGGTAAAGATGCGGTCGACCAACCCGATACGCGCCGCCGAGGCCGGCACAAAGCTGCCCATCTGCGCCATCAGCACCACCAGCGCCGTCTGGCGCAGAAAAGTGCTCTTGCCGCTCATGTTCGGTCCGGTAATCACCCGCACTACCTCGCCCGGTTCAAAGATGGCGTCGTTGGGGACGAAGCGTTCTCCGCCGCTCAGGCTGCCTTCTACCACCGGGTGGCGCCCGTCGCGAATTTGCAAGAGGTCCTCGTCCGTCACCTCGGGGCAGACATAACCGCCCAGGGCGGCTGCCTCGGCCAGCGAGGCGAGCACGTCCAACTCGGCCAGGGCGTGAGCGGTATCCAATACACGGCGCGCTGCGTGGCTCAATTGGGCGCAAATCTCTTTGAAGAGCCGTACCTCAACCTCGCGGATGCGTTCCTCGGCGTTCAGAACCAGGGCTTCGTATTCTTTCATCTCGGGGGTGATGTAGCGTTCGGCGTTGACCAGCGTCTGTTTGCGAATGTAATCGGCCGGCGCCAGATTGGTGTTGCTGTTGGTGATCTCGATGTAATAACCAAAGACTTTGTTGTAGCCAACCTTGAGCGACTTGATCCCGGTGCGTTCACGTTCGACGCTTTCCAGGTTGGCGATCCATTCCCGGGCGTGGCGCGAGGCGGCAACGACGTTGTCCAATTCGCCGGAGTAGCCAGGGCGGATGATGCCGCTGTTTTGCAGGGTGGCCGGCGGTTCTTCGCTGATTGCCGCTTCGAGCAGTTGGCGCTCATCCTGGCAGAGGTGCAGACCGCTCAAGGTGCCGGTCAGGGCGTCGCTGCCGGCGGTGAACAAGGCATGCACGGCGGGCAGACCTTGCAGGGTGGAGCGGATGGCCGTCAGGTCACGGGGGGCGGCGTGGCCAGAAATGACGCGGGTGATCAGCCGCTCCAGGTCGTTGAGCGGACGCAGCGCAGCGCGCAGTTCGGCGCGCAACAGCCCCTGTTCCACCAGGAAGCAGACGCTTTCCTGGCGGCGGTGGATCTGCGCCAGGTCGAGCAGCGGTTTGCTGACCCACTGGCGCATCAGGCGCTTGCCCATTGGCGTTACGGTATGGTCCAATACGCTCAACAGCGAACCCTTGACCTCCCCCTGACGAATGGTTTCGGTCAGTTCCAGGTTGCGCCGGGTGGCGGCATCCAGGTTCATGAACTCGCTCAGGCTGTAGGTGGTCAGGCCGGTGAGCAGTTTGAGGGCGGCGGGCTGCGTCTCTTGCAGGTATTGCAGCACCGCCCCGGCGGCGCGGATCGCCAGCGGCAGACCGTGCAGCCCAAAGCCGTCCAGCGTGCTGGCGGCAAAGTGACGCAGTAGCGTTTCCTGGCAGCGTCCGGGTTCAAAACGCCAGGCCGGCCAGGTGGTGCGGTGACCGGGCAGTTCGTTGGGCAGGTTGAGCGTGTCGGGCAGCAGCGTTTCGGCCGGGCGCAGGCGCATCAGTTCGGCGCGCAGCACGGCGAAGATGTCTTCGCCGCTCAGTTCGGTGACCGCAAACTCGCCGGTGGTGATATCCACATAAGCCACGCCAGCGCGCCCTTCCAGAACCACGGTGCTGGCGAGATAGTTGTTGCGGTCGCCCTGCAATAGCCCCGGCTCGACAATTGTGCCGGGGGTGACCACCCGCACCACCTGGCGCGGGAACAAGCCCTTGATGGGCTGGTCGCCGACCTGCTCGCAGATGGCGACGTGATAACCGCGCTCAATCAGGCGCGCCAGGTAGTTTTCGGCGGCGTGATGTGGGATGCCGGCCATTGGGACGCGGGTGCCCTTGGCCACGGCCCGCGAGGTCAGGACAATGTCCAACTCGCGAGAGGTCGTTTCGGCGTCCTGGTCAAAAGTTTCATAGAAGTCACCCAGCCGGAAGAAGAGGATGGCGTCCGGGTGTTGGCGTTTGATGTCAAGGTATTGTTGCCGGATCGGGGTGACGTCGTCGTCCATTCTTTAAACCTTTGCGCCGCATTCGCCGCAGAATTTGGCACCCGGCGGCAGCTTGGCGCCGCATTCCTTGCAGAAAGCAGCCGTCTGCAATTTGGCGCCGCAGTTGGGGCAGAATTTGGCGTTGCCGGCCAGGGGCGCTTCACACTGGGGGCAGGTGGCGTGGATGGTTTCGTTCCAGTCTCCTTCGACCGTTTTCTTGTCCTCGGCCGACATGGCGGCATTGCTCCAGGCCGCTTCGACCGCTTTGGAGGATTGGGCGGCGCTCATTTCGACCCCCAGGTCCGGGGCGCAATTTTTGCACATGCCGCGTTTGGTGTTCCAACATGATTTGCGGCACACCCAGCTCGAGCAGCGTGGGCATTGCACAAACTGCGGGCGGATGGCGGCGATGGCGTCCTCAAAGGCCTGATCGTGAGCACGCTGCCAGGCGGCAGAGCGTACCCGCTCGCCCAGATCAGCCGCCTTACTGAAGATACCGCCGAACAGGCTGTTGGCTGCATCCAGGGCGTTGCTGACCTCACCTGTGGTCCAGGTCTGAAAACGGGTGCGGTGCCCGGTGCCGCAGCGATTGCAATGAAACTCAAATTGAAAACCGCGCTCGGTGCTCAGGTCGCTGTAATTGTTGACGAACTCGATGCTACCTTCTGGCATGCTGATCCTCCTTGGCAATTAGTGGCGCTGTGTGGATTATATCAAAAGATGAGGAGTTGGCGCCGTCAACCTGCGCCAACTCCTCACGATCGATAAAGAGTAGGGCGGATTACACCCGCCGGATGACGTTGACCTGGCGGGCGGCGGCGGTGATCTCCTGACCGTCGATTGTGATCGAGAGCGGATCGTCGCTGAAATTGAGCGCCAGGGTGTAGGGGCCGCGTTGGGTGAGGATCAGGCCGGTAGGCAAATCGGGGATGTAGCGGATGTCGAGTTGCTGCGCCAGCCAGTACACCAGCTCTTTGGCCTGGCGGATGGTGGGGTACATCCCCAGGTAGAGGGTACGTCCGGCGCCGGCATGCTTCTCGGTCAGGGCGGCGCTGCCGCTGTACGGCCCGCTGGTGTAACGGGCGAGCACACGCGTGGCGTCGCTGGTGGGCTGCAAGGCTTCCATCCAGAACGTGGCCACGCCGTCCAGGCCGGGCATACTGGCGTCGACGAGGAATTCGATCCCATCTGGCAGCCCGCCCCAGCCGGTGACGGTGACACCGGTCAGGTCACGCAGCACACCCGGCAGCGGTTGATCGACGACCAGATTCGAAGCGGTTTTGAAGCCCGTACGCGCGCCGAGCAAGAGCGTCCCACCCTGTTCGACGTAATGCGTCAGCTTTTGCGCCAGTTCAGGAGTGGCGATGATGGCACTGCCGGCGATGACCAGCCGGTATTTGCTCAGGTCGGCGTCGGCCGGCACGATATCTACGCCGATGCCGGCCTGTTGCAGGGCCCGGTAGTACACGAACAGATGTCGCAGGTACGAGAACTCTTTGCGGTGGGGCTGCAATTCGAGCGCCCACAGGCTTTCGTAGTCCATCAGGAGCGCCACCGGGGCGTTGAGCGGTTGGCGCGCCACCTCTTCCATCAGATTACGCTCGCTGCGCATCTCCAGGATTTCCTGGTACCCCATGTCGGCGCTGCCGTCGTGGCGGCGCAGCCCGGCGTGATATTGTTCCTGGGCATACAGGCAGGCCCGCCAACGGAAGTACATGACCGTCTCGGCGCCGCAGGCCAGGGCGTGCCAGGTCCACAGCCGCACTGCCCCAGGGCGGACGAGGGTGTTGTAAGTGGCCCAGTTGACCTGCCCGGGTTGTTGTTCCATCACCCAGAAAGGCTGTTGTTTAAAGCCGTAGGTCAGGGTATGGCAGAAACCGGTGACGTACGGATCACCCACGTCGAAGGCCAGCCTGTCGTCGGGCCGTTGTTCGTCCGGGCGGTACAGTTCGGGCGAGATTTGTTCGCGGTAGCCGGTGGGGTACGAATCCCAACCGACGAAATCGAGCGGCCTGGCAAAGTCGTAGGTGTTAATCTCGGCGAACGTGCCCATGAAGTTGTGCGTCAGGGGGTGGCCGGGGGCGTACTGGCGCAGGACGTCAATCTGCATTTGCTGGAAGCTGGCGAATGAATCGGAGGCAAAGCGATAGTAATCCAGCATATGGCTACAGTTGGCTTCGGTGACCGTCAGGTTGGGCGGTTGAATTTGCTCCCAGGCGCTGTAATGCTGGTTCCAGAATTCCGTTCCCCAGGCCTGGTTGAGCGCCTCCAGGTTGTGATAGCGTTTTTGCAGCCAGACGCGAAAGGCCCGAGCGCAGTGCTCGCAGTAACAGCGCGTGCTCTGGTGACAGCCGAATTCGTTGTCGATTTGCCAGGCCATCACTGCCGGGTGCTGCCCGTAGCGTCTGGCCATCTCGGTGGCGATGCGCTGGCTGTAGCGGCGATAAATAGGGCTGTTGGCGCACACGTGACGGCGGGAACCAAAACGTCGCACACGGCCCTGGGCATCTGTGGGCAGGACTTCTGGATAGGCGGTGACCAGCCAGGCCGGAGGGGTGGGGGTGGGCGTGCATAACACGACCTTCAACCCTTCAGCGGCCAACGTTTCGATGGCGCGGTCGAGCCAATCCCAGTTAAACTGACCGTCGGCCGGCTCCATTTTGGTCCAGGCGAATTCACCAATGCGCACCTGCGAAAGCCCGGCCTCGCGCATCAGGCGGGCATCAATTGGCCAGCGTTCTTGCGGCCAGTGTTCTGGGTAGTAACATACACCGAGTTTCATACGACAATGCTCTTTTCTTGGGGCTATGGATAAGATGCTCTGATACGAGACGGCATTTTTAATGCCGTCTCGTACGATTGTATTTTAATCGACTTCCTAACCTTTGACGCCGCTGCTCATGGCGCTTTCGATGAAGAAGCGCTGCCCCAGGATGAAGAGGATCATGGGCGGCAGCACCGAGAGGGTGGCTCCGGCCAATACCAGGTTGGGGCTGTCGGCGGCCCGGCCGCGCAACATGTTGAGGGTCAACGTCAATACGTGGTTGTTGAAGTTGCCGGTGTTGATGATCACCAACGGCCAGAAGAAGCTGTTCCAGGCATAGAGGAAGGTGAAGGTGGCCTGGGTGGCCAGCGCCGGGGCGGCGGCGGGCAGGAAGATGCGCCGCAAAATTTCCAGGCGCGAGGCGCCGTCAATCAACGCGGCTTCTTCAATCTCGCGCGGGACGGTGATGAAGAACTGGCGCATCAGGAATGTACCGTAAGCGGTAAAGATCCAGGGGATGACCAACGAGGCAAGTTTATCTACCCAGCCGATCAGCACCATCAATTGATAGAGCGGGATGATCAACACGACAAAGGGGATCATGATGGTGCCGAGGTAGACGACGAATAATTTATCGCGGCCCGGGAAGCGTAAGCGAGCAAATGCGTATCCGCCCACCACCGAGGTAACCATCTGACCTACCACCACCAACAGGGTGACCAGGGTGGTGTTGGTCAGACTGCGCGCCATGTTTTGCAGGTTGAGCACTTCGCTGAAGTTTTCTGGCCGCCAGGAGATCTGATTGACCTGCGGGCTGGTGCGCACATTGGCCATTACTTCGTCGGCCGGGTTCTGCGGGTCGACAAATTTACCCAGCTTGGTCTGGCCCACCTGAAGCATGGAGATCACCTGGCCGTCTACCTGGATGTCGTACAGGGTTTCTTCTTTCCCGTTGAACATCACTTTCTTAGGGGTGGCGAAGCCGCCGGTTGGGCTGACTTCTTTGATGGGCTTCTGGTAGGTGACATCGGGGCGGGCCGGTTCAGCGTAGATACCGATCTGAACGCCCTTGGGGGTGAGGGCATATTGTTTCTGGACGCCGTCTTTTTCGATCCAGTATAGCGGAAGCGGCTCTTCGTATCCGGCCACGGTGGCTTTCAACTGCTGGCGTGGGAGCAGGCGCGGCGGATAATTAAACGTGTCGCCGGGATCTTTGAAGGCGGTGAAAAACATAACCAGGAAGGGGAAGATCATGATGAACGCAAACACGCTCAAGATCAGGTAGGCCATGCCGTGGCCCAGGATGGTACTCAAACGATAGGACTTGATCATGAGTTCCTCTCCTTACATGTCGTATGCGCCGGCGTTGCGCTGCCCGCGGAACTGGATCAGCGTGACGGCGAAGATCACCAGGAACAACACCCAGGCCACAGCCGAAGCGTACCCCTGGCGGAAATTTTGAAAACCGCTCTGGTAAAGGTAGAGTACCACCGTAAGGGTTGAATTGTTGGGCGCTCCGGGCGGGTTGGTCATGATAAAGACCTGCTCGAAGACCTGGAGGGCCTGAATGGTGGTGGTGGTGACCACGAAGAAGGTGGTAGGGGCCAACAGCGGTAGGGTGATCTTCCAGAATTTGGCCCAACGCCCGGCTCCGTCTACGATGGCGGCCTCGTATAGTTCCTTGGGGATGTTTTGCAGGCCGGCCAGGAACAGGACAGTGTTGAAGCCCATCGTTTGCCAGGCAGCCATGACGATGATGGCCAGCAACGCGGTGTTGGAGTCGGACAGCCAGCGCATCTGCGGGTCGACCCAGACCAGCCCGAGGCTGTTGTTGGCAAAGTTGACCACGGTGGTGATGAAATAGTTAATCCAACCCACGGCGGCGTTGTACAACCATTGCCAGATGAGGGCTACGCCGACGGTGGCGGCGATAGAGGGCAAGAAGTATACCGCCCGGAAGAATTTCATGCCGGGGATCTTGCTGTTGAGAATATTGGACAGCACAATGGCCGGGATGATGCTGAACGGCACGGCCAACAGGCAGAAGAGCAGGGTGTTGCCCAGCGCAATCCAGAACAGTTTGTCCTCGGCGCCGATGATGAACGAATTGCCAAAGAGGGTAAAGCGGGTCAATTCGTCGTAGACCTTGAAGTTCAACACCTCGGTCATCACCTGGTTGGGATTTTGCAGCGGCTGAATGACGAGGTTGAAGATTTTGGCGTAGTTTTGCAGACCGATCCAGTTCTTGCTGCCAAAGGCGTCCCAATCGGTAAAGCTGACGTATAGGGAGAGCAGCAGCGGGCCGGCAAAGAATAACAGGAAACCCAGTAAATTCGGGGAAAGAAAGAGGTAGCCGTCCAGCGCTTCACTCTGGAAGGTGTTGGTGTGCAGGGCCTGCGCCGAAGGCTCGCGCCACAGCGCCCAGATCGTGAACCCGAACAGGATGGAGCCGCAGACCAGGGCCAACGGCAGCGCCTGATTGAGCTGGCCGAGGATGAAGAGCAGCCCCTGGAAGAGACCGACCTGGATGAGCAAAATGATGAAGCAAACGATGGCGATGTATTTGCCGATCTGGCGGAAGCGTTCGGAAATCTCGGGCTGAGTGGAGAAACGGTCGCCGGCGGCGGCGACGAGATAACCGGCCAGCATGCCGACGATCCAATAAATCCCCTGGCCAAACGTGCCTGCCAGGGCGTCGATGCCGGTAAAAACCCCCAGCAGGTGCATGGCGCCGAAGAAACAGAATAAGAAGCACAGGTAGTTGACCGCCAGTGAGATGGTGCGTCCGGACCGACGGCCCCCCCTGAGCAAATAACTGGCTGCTGCGCTGGCGACCGTGATCGCCAGGAGCGCCACGCCGATTAAAATTCGCATCCATAGTGCTGCCTGGGAGGCAAAAATTCCCTGCCACAACAGTACCATGCCGGCCACGCTGGCGAGTGCCAGAAGTGCGTGTTCTATTATGACTGCACGGATCAGTAAGCGCGTCTTCGAGTCGCTGGGTGCCTGTATGCCTGGCGCCATATCTGCTACTCCTTAGCTGAGGATTTGTCATTCGAAGGTGGCCCACCGCCCTGGGGCGGCGCCAGAAAAAGGTGGTGTCTGGTCATACGCCAGACACCACCCGGGTGATTTACAGACTTACTTGCTGAAAGCCTTGTTGGCTTCGGCGCAGATGGTGCTCTTGAATTCGTCGATGGTCATCTTGCCGGTCAGGACGGCCTGGATCTTGGCGCCCATGATCTTGTCGTAGTCGGGCCAGTTGCCAGCCCACAGCGGACCTTCGGCGGTCGGCTTGTTGGCATCGGCGATGCCGTTCAGGAAGGCCTGGTTGTTGGCAGGCGGGGTGAAGGTCAGGAAGGCATCCAGGGCTTCCTTGCTCACGCGGCTGGGGATATTGGTACCCAGGGATGAGATCTTGGCCTGCGTTTCGGCCTGCGTCAGAGCCTGCACCAGCTTCCAGGCTTCTTCGGGATGGGCGGTCTTGGCGTTGACGACATAAGCGCCCCAGAAGAGCCAGTTGCCCATGCCGTTCTTGCCGGTCGGCAGTTCAACAACGTCCCAGTTGAACTTGGCGTTGGTGCGCACACCGGGGGTGGCCCAGCGGCCGTTCTGGAACATGGCCACCTTGCCGGCCATGAAGGGCGGTTCGGAGTCTTCGCCGTAAGGCACGGCAACTTTGTCGTCCACGTACAGCTTGCGCTGGAAGGTCAGACCCTCGATCGATTCGGCGGTATCCAGGCCGCAGGCGGTGCGGTCGGCATTGTAGAAGCCGCCACCGGCGCCGTTCAACCAGACACCATAGGGGCCCCACCAGGCGTTGGCGCCGTAGCCATAGATGTCGGTGCCGAGACCGCGAACCTTCTTGGCAACTTCGAGGAAGGCATCCCAGGTCCACTGCCCGTTCTTGGCCAGTTCACGCGGGTCAGGCGCACCGGCTTCCTCGATCAGGTCGAGGTTCAGATACAGGGTGAAGGTCGAGACGTCGCGGGGCAGACCCCACAGGGCTTCACCGGTCTTGTTGGTGTCGGGGTTGAAGGTCAGGTGGAACATCGGGCCGGGATAAAAGTCTTCGTTTTTGAAGCCTTCGGTCTTACCCGCCATTTCCTTGAGGTTTAAGATCAGGCCGCGCTTGGCGAAATCGGCCACGTCGGTGCCGGGGATCCAGAAGACATCCGGGGCAGTGCCGGCAGCGATTTCGGTCTTCAGAACGTCCTGGTAGCTGGAGGTCTCGGAGCCGCCGGGTTCGTAAACCAGCTTGACGTTCTCCATCTTGGCGTCCAGATCGTCGCTGACTTTTTTGTAAACATCAATTTCAGCCTGGTTGTCGGGGCGGGTGCGCCAGCGCAGGGTCAGTTCCTCGGCGGCCGGAGCCTGGGTGGCTTCGGGGGCCTTGGTGGGTTCGGGCGCTTTGGTAGGTTCCGGAGCCTTGGTGGCTTCGGGAGCCTTGGTCGGTTCGGGGGCGGCGGTCGGCGTCGCTGCGGGCGTGCAAGCGCCCAACAGCATTGAGGCAATCAACACAAGGGAAAAAATCCCAAACAGCTTGCGAGACATTCTTAAACTCCTCCAAAAGTTTTGAAAGTTGAACCTACGATAGATGAATCTGGCGTAAACGGAATGTATTCTTGCGAAAAAATCACCTCCTTTGCTGTCGTTTCTCCTGGACAGGAGCCATTTTTCTGGCTCCAGACAACACGAATCCATCCGCCGGTGTCGTATAGGCATGACGTCTGTTCAGGCGGGTATGGCGATGTTGGTTTCTATTTCATCACATCGACACAGGCGTTGTACGGGAGGGCGCGAACGTTGGGTTACCCGTCGTGTGGGGCTGTAGAGGCCCGTACAATCAGTTCAACCGGTAAACGCGAGGATTGGTAGCAAGTCTTTTGTTGAACCAGGGCTTCGAGCAGGATGTGGGCTGCTTCTTGGCCGATGGCGAAAGAATTCTGGCGGATGGTGGTCAAGGGCGGGTCAAAGTAAGAGGCCAACGGCATGTCGTCGATGCCGATGACCGAAACGTCTGCCGGTACCTTACGCCCAAGCTGGCGCAGGGCGTGGATACAACCGATGGCCATGCGATCATTGTGGGCAAAAATGGCGCTGAAAGGTTTATTCTGGCGGGTGAAGTGCATGACGGCCTGGTAGCCAGAGGTGGCCGACCAATCGCCTTCGTAAATCAGGGCGTCGGCGGCGTTCAGGTCGGCTTCTTGCAGGGCGGTGAGGAAGCCCTGACGCCGGTCGCGTGAACAATCTTCTTGAATGGGGCCCGTCACACAGGCAATCTGGTGGTGATTGAGCTCAATAAGGTGTTGGGTGGCCAACTGCCCGGCGTGCATGTCGTCCAGCGTGACCCATGAGACGGTTTCGTTCTGTGATTGCGAGCCGATGAAAACGCTGGGAAAATCAACCGGCAAATGTTTGAAGCGGTCGTCGATGTAGGGGTTGATGACCATCAGCGCTTCCACTCGCTGGCTGGTGACAAGTTGCTCGATCAGATCGCCAAAGGTTTTTTCCTCAGCAGCTGAGGTAGACAGCAAAAAATAGCCGTGCTGGCGGGCCTCATATTCGGCGCCCTCGATGATGTTGGCAAAGGTATAGTCGGTCAGATTGGGGGCGATGCAGGCCAGCATGCGGGTGTGCCCCTCGGCTAACGACCGGGCCACGGCGTTGGGGCGGTATTCGAGTGTGCCGATTGCCTCCTGAACGCGCTGGCGTGTTTCGGGCAAGACGCGCTCGTCACCGTTGATCACGCGCGAAACCGTCTGGTGGGATACTCCTGCCAGGCGGGCTACGTCGCGAATGGTAACGCCAGTACGTCTCATGAGATGGGGCTCCGTTTGCATTCTGCGGATCGGGTCTCGTTTCATGTTACCGGTCATGTGACCGGTAACACATATTATAGTAACATCGCAACGGTCTGTCAAGGACTCTGGCAAAAGAACATGGAAGAGTCTCACTATTCGCCCGTTTTGTCCCGTGTTATGATGGAGGCGGCGTAATCGCCCTGCCTCGTTTGTTGCGAGAGAGGGCGCAATCCTATCTGGCTCATCTTTCTTTGAAAGGAGAGGTATGGAGAAAAATTCGCTCAAGTTGATGATCCCCGGTCCGGTACAACCGGACCCAGCCGTTCTGGCGGCGATGGGGGCGCCGGTGGTGGCGCATTATGGCCCTGCCTTCACTGCTTTTTATAATGAGACGATCGAGCTCTTGCGCGGCGTCTTCCAGACCCAGGGCAGCGTTTTTCTGATGAACGGTTCGGGCACGGTGGCGATCGATGCCTGCATCGGTTCTGCTTTTTGCAGCGGCGATACGGTGCTGGTGGGGGTAAACGGTTTCTTCGGAGAACGTTTGCAGTGGATCGCCGAGGGCTACGGGCTGCGGGTCATCCCCGTCCAGGCTGAGTGGGGCTACCCGCTGAAGGCCGAGGATTTCGAGGCCGCCTACGCAGCTCACCCCGAGGCCAAAGGCGCGATTGCCGTTCACCTGGAAACTTCCACGGCTGTGGTCAACCCTGTTGAGCAGATCGGACCGATCGTACGCCAGCACGGGGGAATCTTCTTCGTCGATGCGGTTTCGTCGTTGGGCGGTTTGACGGTGGCCATGGATGATTGGGGCATCGATCTGTGCGCTTCGGCCTCACAGAAGTGCCTGGGCGCCCCGCCCGGACTGGCCCCTGTGGCCGTCGGGCAGCGGGGTTGGGAGTTCATCGACCGCGTGCCGCAGAAAGCGCACGGCTGGTATGGCGATTTGCGGGTATGGAAGTGGTATGTGGATAACTGGGCCGACTGGCATCCTTTCCCGGTGACCATGGCAACCAACAATATCGCGGCCCTGCGCGTCGCGTTGGATCAACTGTTGGCCGAAGGGATTGCCAACCGCCTGGAGCGCTACCGCCGGCTGGCGCTGCGTTTGCGCGATGGGTTGCGCAACGTCGGTATGCCGCCGTTTACGCCGGATTGGATGCTGGCGCCGGTGTTGACCGCCGCCTACGGGCCCAAAGGCGTGCCTACCGGCAAGATTGTCACCTATCTGGCCAACGAACACCATATCCAAATTTCGGGCGGGTTGGGTTCGCTCAAGAATGAGGTTTTTCGCATTGGCCATATGTCGCCGGTGTTGTCGGAGGCGGACATCGATGAGGTGGTGTCTGCACTGGCTGATTTCAAACCCTGATTCTCACCATTTTTGTTTTGTCTTGGGGCCGGCCGATTTTTAGGCCGGCCCTGTATACGCCAGAGGAGACAAACAGGGGTTGGCAGGATGGACAGGATTCAGGCGTTTTCTCGCTGAATCCGGCTTGCTTTTGTTTGCCCGTTTTGTGCAACTGGTGCTATAATCAAATCACTATACTCATTCCGGAAGGAGGATTGTGATGGCTGGCGTAACATATGATCATGTTTTTAAACGATTTGGGGACTTTGTAGCATTAAACGATCTCGACATCAAAATTGAAGACAAGGAATTCCTGGTGTTGGTCGGGCCGTCGGGCTGTGGCAAGACTACTGCTTTGCGCTGCCTGGCCGGTCTGGAAGAAGTTTCCACCGGGCGCATTCTGATTAGCGACCAGGTCGTTAACGACGTTGCCCCGAAAGACCGCGACATCGCCATGGTGTTCCAATCGTACGCGCTGTATCCCCACATGACCGTGTTTGACAACATGGCCTTCGGCCTCAAGCTGCGCAAGGTGCCAAAGGCTGAGATCAAGCGCCGGGTGGAAGAAGCCGCCCAGACGCTGATGATCGAACAGTTGCTCAAGCGTCGTCCACGCGAACTGTCTGGCGGTCAGCGCCAACGTGTGGCTCTGGGTCGTGCGATCGTGCGCGAACCGAAAGTCTTCTTGTTTGATGAGCCGTTGTCGAACCTGGATGCCAAGCTGAGGGTTCAGACCCGCGCCGAGATCAGCAAGTTACACCAGCGATTGCAAACTACCTTTATTTACGTTACCCATGACCAGACGGAGGCCATGACCATGGCGAGCCGTATTGCGGTAATGAATAAGGGTGTTTTGCAGCAGCTGGATACACCGCAGAATCTCTACGATCGGCCTGCGAACCTGTTTGTAGCAGGTTTCATCGGCTCACCGGCGATGAATTTCTTCCCGGCTGCGCTGCGCAAAGACAGCGGTGCGTTGTACGTCGACACCGGCGACTTTGCCGTCAAGCTGCCCGAAGACAAGACCGCTACCTACATGCCCCTCGAAGGGCGGCAGGTGATCTTCGGCATTCGTCCTGAAGATATTCACAATCCGAGCTTCGTTCCGTCGGGTATCCATACTTCCCCCGTCGAAGCCAAGGTGGATGTCACCGAGTTGATGGGTAACGAAATCTTCCTCTATCTGGTGAGCGGGAAGAATAATTTCGTCGCCCGCGTCGACCCGCGTACCCGGTTCCAGATTGGCAATCAGGTGCAGGTGGTCTTCAATATGGACAACGTCCATATCTTCGATCCGGCGGCGAATTCCGAGAATCCGGTGGCGGTTCGCTAATCACCGTCCAGATTTTGCACGATCAAAAGAGCGCAGGCCAACGCCTGCGCTCTTTTTGGGTTACGAGAAGATTTTGCGCTGCGCCAGGCGCCGGCCCAGCCAGGCCAGCAGACCGCCATACAACAGGCTCAACAGCCCAAAGCCGGCGAAGGCATCCTGCCAGAAACGGATGGGGAACAGGCGGATGAGCGTGTCGGAATATTCGAACACCCAGGAACCGCTGGCAAAGAAGATATCGTGAAAGGTGGTGAACAACTGATTGAAGCTGATCGCCACCCCAATCAGCACGAGGACCACCAGCAGGATTGTTATCAGCCCGCCGCGCGCCACTGCCTGCCAGAAGTCGGCCGGTGCCTTTTGCCGGCGAGCGACGACCCACAGCCCGACCAGGGCGCAGGCGATCAGATAGCCGCTCCACAGCGTCGTTTGCACCACTTTTTTCACGTCGAGCATATGGCTCAATTCGCGCCCGTTGTATAACGGCTGGCCGTCAGCCAGGCGTTGGTCGGCCAGGAAGGAAATGTTCTCGCTGTTGAGCAGGTAGTCGATTGAAATTCTGGCCCAATACAGGCGTTCCTCGAAGCGAAAACCGTAATCGTCCTCGGGGAAGCCGGGCATGCGATATTCTACCTCGGCGTAGAGGGGGGTGATCAACGTACGCACCGCGGCAGTCAGCACGAAACCGATGGTCAAGAGCGTGATGAGTGCTTTCAGCCAGATCTTCATTGTAATTGCTCCATGTTTCCAGAGAAGAGAAAATTAAGCACCATATTGTTGGTGATCCATTCTACCGGGGCGATATCGTCGCTAAACACCACGCCGGGCGGCGGGGGCGGTTGGCGGTTGGCGATGGCGGTTTCCATTGCCTGGCGCAGCAGCGGGTGCAATTTGCCGTTTGTTCCCCATGTCAGATAGTTGGCGAGCAGGTTATCGCTGTGGGTGGGTTGGGCGGTGGCAAAGATGACCGAATTGAAAGTGTTGGGGATATCGACGACATGCAGGGTGGGGAAGACGGTCGCCAGGGTTGCCCCCAATGCGTTGATCATGCGCCGGTCGGAAGGGGCGCGGCCGACGTTAATCACCAGCACGCCATCGTCGCTCAGGTGCTGGCGGGCAATTTGAAAGAATTCGCGGGTCGTCAGGTGAGCGGGGATGTAAGGCGGCCGGTAGGCGTCTACGCTGATAATCTGGTAGCGCTGCGTGCTGTGTTCCAGGCCCCAGCGGCCGTCTTGCGTGATGACGTTCAGGTTAGGCTGGTTCATGTCGAAATACTTGCGCCCGACGGCCACAATTTCGGGGTCGATTTCGATGCCATCGATGGCAATATCGCCGTAGACGGCCGTGGCCTGGCGGGCTGTGGTTCCGGCGGCCAGCCCCACGATGGCCATGCGTTTGACCTGAGCGGGCGAATACGGGGCGGGGTTAAAAAAAGGAGCTACCAGCACCTGTTCCCAAGGCCCGGCGTAAGACAGTTTGGTGGGGTGATAGATTGAATGTACGCCCTGACCGTCGTTGAGACGCAGCATGCGGTATTCACCCTCCTGGATGACCTGGATGTAATTGTAGGCGGATTCGCTTTCGTAGATCATACCGGTGGTGTTTTTGTCACTGCCGCGCGTTCCCACCAAAGCCAGGATCAGGATGACGACCGCCATCCAACTATAGGATAGAACCGTTTTCCAGCCGGTGCTGCGGCCCAACCCATACAGCGCCACCAGCAAGAGCAGGCCGGAGAAGGTAAGGAAGGTGCGATAGGTACCGATGGTTGGGGTGAGCAGCAGGCTGGGCAGAAATGTGCCGATAAAAGAGCCGATGGTTGAAATGGCCGAGATGCGCCCGGAGAGCCCCCCCAGTTGTTGGGTGTCTTCGGCCATGAGGCGGATGGCGAAAGGTGAGGCGGTGCCTAAGAGCGTGACCGGGATGATGAAGAGGATCATGACCGATACAAACGATCCGACCAGGGCGCCAAGTTGCAATTGATCAAAGGCGTTTGCAGCCATGCGCAGGATGGGGCGAGAGGCAAGCGGGATGAGTCCGACGCTAAAAGCGCCCCAGCACAGGATTTTAAACAGGGTGCTGTAATGGGGGGAGCGGTCGGCCCAATAACCGCCGAGGAAGTAACCGGCGGTCAGATAGATCAGGATCAGGCCGATGATGCTGGCCCACACGAGGTTGCTGGTGCCGAAAAAGTTGCCGAGCAGGCGTGAGGCCGATAGTTCCACCGCCAGGGTGGTCATGCCGGAAAAGAAGACGGTGACGTAGAGTGTCTTGCGCATAGCCAGTTTGTGATCTCCTCTCCGGTATTATACTGTGGAATGCGACCGGAAGAATCCCCTGTCTGAACTGGCTTTTTGTTTTGGCGACAAATTGCTTGATCAGGCTACCGTCCGAACAGTTTCCCCAGCCATTTCACCAGGCCTCTTTCCGGGCGCTCGCCGTATACGTGGCCGTTTTGGCCGTTGATCATCACGTCGTAGCGTTTGCTTTCTACCATGTAATGGGTCAACCAGACGGGCAGGAGCACCAGTTGATAGGCCTCGACCAGCATTGCCGCTGAACTGACGATTAGATCGCTGAAACTCTCGGTGATCATATCGGGAATGGTTTTTTGCTCGTTTTCCAGGGCGATTTTGCGCGCATGCAGCGAGGCATCTCCCACGTTCACCTGATAGGTCTCGGCCAGCCAGTTGGCCAGGTAGCCGTGTTCATAGCGTACAATCTTTCTCAAGTCGTAGGATTGCAGCGCAGGGGTCAGTTCAGGTGGGAAGCGGCGTGTGGCCAGAATGGGGATGTCGTGATATTGTACCGGGCGTGAGTTACGATGCACTACCCGGGTTTTGTTTTGTTCGACCATGCAGCGCCATTCGGATTGCCCGCCGATGTCGAACACCCACACGGGGATGTATAGGCCACGCCCGGGGGCAACGCGTGGGCGTTCTTCGGGCGGGTCCTGCTCCAACCAGGCACGTAGGGCATAGCGCGCCTTGAGTTCGTTTACCCGAAAGGGAATAATGCCATCGGGCTGCATGTATTCGAGTGATTTTACGTTGCTGACCACATAGTTCGACTGGCAATAGGGGCAGGTCAGGGTGACCCGTTCGGGGGGCAGTACGAAGTGAATGCCACACGCCTCGCAGGTTAATGCCTTTGAGGTCACCGGGTGCAGGTGACCTTTGGCCGTAGCCATGGCGACGATAAAATCCTGCTCATCGGCGTGCTGATGATCTTCCTTTTTTAACGTTTGCTTTGAGTCGCAGTATTCGCAGGTCAGTGACTGGCCATCTGGGCGAAAGGTCATGCGCCCGCCGCAGTTGGGACAGACAAAGCGTTGTGCGCCGGCCTGTGCGGGCTCGCCGGGTGCGGTTTGTTGTAGCCGGTCGGGGTCGATGATGTCTGCTTCGTTCAGTTTGCCGTTCAGGATGGCCAGTTCGCGGCGGGCGCGGGCATCGCCCAGGTCGTAGGCCAGGATGTTTTCCAGGTGGCTGCGTTTTTCGACCGGGTCCTTGCTCACTTTGCTCAGCCAGTAGAGGGCTTCATTGCGGTCGTGCAGCGGCGGATCCAGGCGCAGCAGCCATTCCAGGAAGAAACGCGCTTCGCGTTCTTCGCCAGCTTTTGCAGCAGCCACACCGCGTACCAATAGATCGCGAGTACTTTGAGAGTCCATATATAAATACCCGAAACGTTCACTTCTGGAGGATGTTTCAATTCTACCGGTAAAAAGAAAATTCTGCCAGTTGTTTTCCCTTGTGTCCTGAAGGAGCCTATTTTATCATACAGAGTAACCCTATTTTCAGCGTGAGGCGAGGTTGTCTATGAGTTCGTACGATTATGTAATCGCGGGTGGCGGGGCTGCCGGTTTGAGCCTGGCCTATCATCTCGTGCAAAGCGATCTGAACGCGGCTTCGATCCTGATCGTTGAAAAGGATGCCAAGGATCGCAACGACCGCACCTGGTGTTCCTGGGTGCGCAGCCCGACGGTGTTCGACGAAATCGTTTATCATCGCTGGTCGCGCCTGGCGTTTGTCAGCGATGATTTCAGACGGTCGTTTGACCTGGGTGATTATTGTTACCAGATGATCCGGGGTATTGATTTTTACCGTTTTACCCGCGAGCGGCTGTCCAATGCGCCCAACGTGACCTTTGCCCGCGGGGTTGTCGAGCGGGTGCGGGATGGGGCCGGCTGCGGCGAAGTGTGGGTGGATGGCGTGGTGCATAAGGGGCGTTGGGTCTTCGACAGCATTCTCCAGCCGCAGGACTTGCAGCGCGATCCGCTGCGCTACCATTACATTCAGCAGCATTTTCTGGGTTGGGAAATCGAGAGCGAGGTGGATTGTTTCGACCCGGAGGAGGCCACCCTGTTCGATTTTCGCACTCCACAGAAGGGCGGAATGCGTTTTTGCTACGTTCTGCCTTTTTCGCCCCGCCACGCGCTGGTTGAGTACACGCTCTTCACCGCCGACCTCCTTCAAAAGGAAGAGTACGTTGCCGGGCTCAAAACCTACATCGAAGAGGTATTGGGGATCACCACTTATACGGTGTTAAGCGAAGAGAGCGGCGTCATTCCCATGACCGATCAGCCGCTGGCGCGCCGCAATGGTCTGCGCATCCTGCACATCGGCACGAAGGGCGGGCGGGTGAAGCCTTCCACCGGCTATGCTTTTACCCGTATCTTGCAGGATTCACAGGCGATCGTCGATTCGCTGGTCAGCCGGCGCCACCCATTTGCCTTGCCTGCCGGACCGTGGCGTTATCGCTGGTTCGATTCTGCTCTGTTACAGATTCTTTACCGGCACGGAGAACTGAGCAAACCGATTTTTACCGCGCTGTTTCGCAATAACCCGATCGACCGCATCTTTCGTTTTCTGGACGAGACCGGCTCGTGGCGCGAAAACTTGCTGCTGACCACCTCATTGCAGCCCTGGCCTTTCATTCGGGCGGTTGTCAAATTAGCCCTTCTGCGCCGGGTATAGCCTAGAGCCAGCCTTTCCACCGATACATGAGCATGCCGATGTATTCTTTCATGACGTTGCTGGTCTGGCTGATGGCGCCCACCGAAGGGATTAGATCGAACAGTTTTGAGGGATGATCCAGGGTGAAAAGATCGTCCCAGCCAGCCTGTGTCACACCGTAATCGGTGGGCATGGGAACGACCTGGATACCCTGTTTTTCGAAGAGGGCCACCGAGCGGGGCATGTGCATGGCCGAAGTCACGAGTAAGACGCGATCGATGTTGTTCTGGCGCAGCATTTCGGCGCTGTAGAGGGCGTCTTCGTAGGTGTTTTGCGAACGGGTTTGTAACCAGAGCGCTTCACGGGGTACGCCCATCAATTCCATGATTTCGGCCATTTCTTCTGCCGGGGTGCTGGAACGCGCTTCTAGCCAGGTGATATAGCCGCCGCTGAGCAGGATGTGCTCCGCTTTGCCCTGTTTGTACAGACGCACGGCGTGCAGCACCCGGTCGCCGGCGCCGTTGATCTCTGCGGCGCTGCGCGGGTAGGCGCCCGGTTCGGTGGCGCCGCCAAGCACCACGATCGCTGCGGCGTGAGGCGTTTCGGCCGGGGGTAGATATTGCCACTCCAGCGAACGGGCCAGGCTTGTTGACACCCAGCGGTTGCCGCTGATGAAAATTAACGCCAGGGCGGCGGCAAGCAACGCCCGCCCCAGCCGCGGACGGCGTACGATCAGCGCTGCCAGCAGCAAAATGCTCACCAACCCGACCGGATAGACCAACACCGGCAGGGTCTTAGATAAGAAGACAAACATAGGGAATAATCAGCCTCGTTGTTTGCGGTTCCACTGCCAGGGCCATACCGCCGGTACGATGGCGAACAACCCCAGTGCAATCGCAAGTATGATAAAGATTATGCCGACCACCACCAGCGGCGGCATAACCGCCCCCAGCAGGGTGCCGGCCAGCCCGATCAGGAACAGCACGGCGGCGACCGCTGCCAGGATCATTGCCAGTTGCCAGCCCTTGCGCTGTGACGCCAGCCGGCGCCCGCAGACCTGGCCATTCTGGCCGTTGACCAGCACCATTTGCGGCCGGCCGTCGTCATCGGTGTAGAAGGATGCATACATGGGCAGCAGCAACTGTGTCCAGTTGAGCGCCTCGTAACTGGCGTGGATGCTGAATGCCCGTACGTGTTGGGCGCCGGCGGCCTGGCGGCATTCGTCGGCGGCGCATTTGTGCAGTGCGCCCTGCGCCAGCGGCCAGGCGTTTTCCGGGTTGAGATCCGGTACACGCAACAGCGCTGTTCCGACCATCTGCGGCGTATAGGGCTGGGTTTTTAGCTCGTAAGCCCCCAGGGCGCTCGCCAGCGCCTCGTGTTCGTTGAGCGCCGGAGCGGCGGCGTTGTTGTAATGGCGACGCATCTGTCCCAGGCGTTTCTCCCAGCGGATGCGGGTTTCGATCAGTTCACGGGTGCGCCAGTTGCCCGAGTCGTACGATTCTTGCGAGCTTTTCACCTGATAGTCGTACCCGACTTCGGCCTGCCAGTCGCCGCTCAGGTCACCGTCAACCAGCCACATGGGCCAGTAGATCGGGCGGGCGCGTTGGAGCAGGTGTTGCGGGGTAAAGTCGTCGCTGTGCAGCCAGACGCCTTCGGTGAAGCGTTTGAACAGACCTGCCAGTGCACTGTGGCCCTGATTGAATGGCACCAATAACTCGGGTGGTTCATTGCGCAGGATCACCGGCTGCGGTTCCAGGCGCGCCTGTCCGCAGCCCGGGCAGGCCTGCCCGATTTGATTGCCCGGCACGAGGTAGGCCTGATGACACCTCGGGCAACCGGCCGGTTGTAATGCCAGCCCCCAGGTCTGTTGGGTGGCTTCCAGAATGTGAGTGTCGGGGAGATTGGGTTGGGGGATCATCCGCCTGCCTCCGATGCAACTGCCTGGCGATACAGCCTGTAAGCAAATGTGGCACCGGTCGCCAGTAGTATGACGCCGATGGTCAGTACAATGAGCCCTGCGCCGGCTGCCAGTAACAGCGGCAGACCAATCAGGCAGGCGAGCAGGCCCGGAGCCAGCATGGCGGCGATGGCCAGCCAGATCTTCCACCACGCCACCGGTTTCTGACCGGCCACACTCCCGGTTTGCCCGTTCACCATGACTTGAAAGACGCGTTGTTCGAACTGGTAGGCGGTCAGATAGACCGGTAGCAGGATATATCGCCACGATTCGTCGGCAAAATCGGCAGTCATGCTGAAGTTGCGCACGTGGCTGGTGGGGATATCGTTGTAACAGGCGGTGCGGGCCTGTTCGCGCATGGCGGTCTTGCCGCGCTCCCAGGCCTGAGGCAGCGTCAGGTCGTAACTGTGAGCCTGCCAGCCGGCGAGATAATCGGGGGCGTAGGTGACCAACTGGTTGAGGTCAAAGGGGTAGATCCGTTCCAGGATGGTATGACTGACGTGCGAACTGCCGCCGATCAACAAATCGTCGATGTTGGTCGTCACCTGGCCGTCTTCCCAGCGCCAATCGATCACGGTGCGCGTCTTCCATTCTTTGCTATCCGAATCGTAGTAGCTTTCCTGGCGTTCGTAACCGACTTCGGCCTTCCAATCCGAGATGATTCTGGCGTCAAAGGTCCAGAAGGGCAGGTAAATGCCGGTGAAGTTGCCCAGTTTTGCGCCTTGGGATAGCTCAGCCGGGTGAAACCAGCCCTGGCGTAGCCAGGCGGCCGTCAGCGGGCCAATCTCTTCGGCTTTGATCTTAAAGGGTATCAGGAACAACGGGCGTAACTGCTCGCCGGCGGCCGGCCGGCGGTTGACACGATTTGAAGCGCAAAACGGGCAGTTACTGGTCAGCGCCCCAGCCGGGATGGCCAGGCTGGCGCCGCAGCTTTCGCACAGGATTTCTATCCGGTCGGTGCCCCAACCCTGAGTGGCCCGTTGCAACGTTTGCAGGGTGAATTCAAACTCTTCGGCGCGGCGGCCAACCTGTTTGCTCTGGGCTGCGGCGGTGTAGCCACAATGTTCACAGGTCACCCCTCCGGCGGACACGTCGTAACGGGTGGTGGCCCCACATTGTGGACACTTGAAGGTGGTTGGCTTTTCCTCTTCTTCTTCGATCACCGGGGCATACACGCTGATCCCTTCTATGGCCGAAGGTACAGGTGCGTACCCGGCAGGGACCTGCCAGACCGCAGACTGATTTAGGTTTTCGCTCATGGTGTCTCCTTGACTACATGTGCCAGTGCAAGAAAATTATAGCATAGTCCATCTTGGCGCCTGTCTTTGTGTTATCATCTTCTGTTGGCCTGTCCCAGGCAGAAAGCTCATTTCATATTCACCTCGTTTTGGGAGAGAAGTTCGTGGTCCAAGTGCACCGCATTGCTTATTTTGTTTCTCCGCATGGTTTCGGGCATGCGGCCCGTTCAACGGCTGTGATGGCCGCTCTACAGCGCCGCATGCCGGGGGCGGCCTTTGAACTGTTTACCCGCGTGCCCGAATGGTTTTTCGCCGATTCACACCTGGATGCTCTGACCTATCATGATTGTTTGACCGACATCGGGTTGGTGCAGACTTCACCCCTGCATGAGGATCTGGATGAGACCGTGCGCCGGCTGGCGGAGTTCCTGCCTTTCAACTCTGCCCGGCTGGATGCGTTGGCCGAGACTGTGGTACAGCAGAACTGTGAACTGGTGTTATGCGATATTTCCCCGCTGGGAATTGCCGTGGCGCAGCGCGCCGGTTTGCCGGCAGTGTTGATTGAAAATTTTACCTGGGACTGGATTTACGCCGGCTATACCCGCCAGAACGGACAGATGAGGGGCATCATCGATTATCTGGCCGCGATCTTTGCCCGGGCCGACTATCGCATTCAAACCGAGCCGGTGTGCGAGGTTGTGCCCGCCGATTTGCACACGGTACCGGTCAGCCGGGCGGGGCGCACGCCGCGTCTGGCGGTGCGCCGGGCGTTGGGCATTCCGCATGCGGCGAAGGTAATTTTGGTGACGATGGGCGGGATTCCCCCTTCGGCTTCTACCGCTCTGGCTGCACTGACCCGGCGCCCCGACGTATATTTCGTCCTGCCCGGCTGTGCCGCGCAGGTGGAGCGCCGGGATAACCTTGTTCTCTTGCCGCATCATAGCGATTTTTATCACCCCGATTTGATCGAGGCCAGCGATGCGGTGATCGGTAAGGTGGGTTACAGCACGATTGCTGAGGTTTACCATGCCGGTGTGCCGTTTGGTTACCTGACCCGTCAGAATTTCCGCGAGTCGGGGCCGCTTTCGGCCTACATCCAGAGCAAAATGGCCGGTTTTGAGATCGGCGAAGCGGATTTCCTTTCGGGTGATTGGATGGCTCGCCTGGATGAGTTGTTGGCGCTGCCGCGGCTGGAGCGTGCGCCAATCAATGGCGCCGACCAGATTGCGGCGTTTGTTGCACCCATTCTGGCAGCAAGGGCGTCTCAGGAACGATGATATCGACGGCGCGCGGTACAGCTTTGGCATGGATGGGGGACTGGCCCAATAAATCGCCGTCGCCCTGAACCGGCTGTACCGGGTTGGAGATGACGTGAACCTCTCGAGCTTTCCAGTGCAGCATGTTCTGGGCGTCGTCCGGCGCGCCGATGATGCTGGCGGCCAGTGAAAACAAACCGGCCAGGTCGGCTTTGCGGATGACGAAGACATCCAGCAGGCCATCGGTCAGGCTGATGCCTGGGGCCAGGTTCACGCCCGGTACACCCAGGTTGCCGGCGT
Source organism: uncultured Anaerolineaceae bacterium (assembly GCA_964535315.1). Classification (GTDB taxonomy): domain Bacteria; phylum Chloroflexota; class Anaerolineae; order Anaerolineales; family Anaerolineaceae; genus CAZHTS01. The sequence continues at coordinate 5,037 of CAZHTS010000005.1, read as the reverse complement.
TGGCAATGATACACGAGAACCCTTCACATTCGATCTGGTTGCCGTCGATGGTTAATGTGTAACGGGCGTTTTGGGGTTCGCGCAGTGCTTCTAATGCGGCGATGATGTAAGCAAAAATACCGTAGCGCTCTTTGTATTCGGCGCGAGTTCCTTCCAGTACGGTGGCTTCGATGCCGATGCTGGCGCGCAGCAGGAAGCCCGTCTCCAGGTCGTTACCGACTTGAATCTGGCCCATGTCCACCCGCACTGTGCGCCGGGCGGGCGCGACGATTAATTTGCAGGCGGTGGTCAGGTCGCGGGGAATGCCCAACTCCACCGACATGACATTTCCGGTGCCGCCGGGCAGCAGTGCCAGTGGAACGTTGCTGCCGGCCATTCCCCAGGCCACATCCATGAGTGAACCGTCGCCGCCGTATACGGCGATAGCGTCTACGCCCTCTTCGATGGCCTGACGGGCGAGACGCTGTCCGTCGCCAAATTTTTTGGTCAGACGGATGTCCCAGTCGTAGCCGGCATTGCGGAAGACGCGGTTAAAGGTTTTCAGAATCGGCCGGTCGTGCCCTGCGGCCGGGTTGAGAATGATGACCACCCGTTTGTCTGTTTTTTGGTCGGATGGGTATTCTTTCTTGATGCTGTCGACCCAGTTCTCGTTGTCTGGCGTGTCTCCATTGAACTGGCGGGTGGTGTCCGTCGTTTCTGTCATTAAGCCCTCGCTGGTAACGGTTTAGCCATAGAAATCCTGAAATTCAAAGATCAACGCCGTCGTGATGAATTGTAATGTGATCACGAATAAAAGCACAGGTGATTTTTTCCTGTAGAATGTCCTGATCTGGTCGGCGGCAAAGAGGACAAACAGCGGCACCATGAACAGCCACAGCCGTTGCACTTCACCATTGGTCTGTCCAAAGGCGTTCAGGGCCAGGTAGGTTAGAACGAATGCCGCCAGCAGGCTATCCACAGCGCTGGCGCGGCGGCGGATAAAATTCCATCCACTGGATAGGCTGCGCGCCAGGCATAACGCCATGAGCGGCAAACCGCTCCAGGTGCCGATTTCGACGTTGTTGAGTTGGATGGCGTTCCACAGTTTTTCTCCGCTGCCCTCAAACTCTTTGATCCGGCGATGTTGGCTAAAGGCGCTCTGGTAGCGGTAGAGGAAATCGTAGTTCAGTGCCAGACGCAGCAGCAGATAGGCCAGCAGCACACCGACAAGAAGCCCGGCCATCATTTTTATCGTTTCCAACAGCGAGCGTTGGGAATGATTTTGCAGATAATCGACGCCCATCCAGACCAGGCACAGCGGTAAGAGGGGCAGCAGGGAGAATGATAGATAGAGCGCCAGGTAGATACCAGCGCCGAGGGCGACTGCCCAACCTGCCGAGCGAGAACGGATCACCTGCCAGGCTGCCAGGAGGAGCAGTACAAAAAGCAGCGGATAGAGCGCCTGATCGAGGAAAAGCGGAATGAGCACCACGTTGGGGGTGACGATGTATAGCAGCGCGGGGTGTAAAGCGTTATCCTCATCGCTGTTGAACAGCGCGCGGGCCAGGAAAAAGAGCGCCGCGGTGGTCAGGTAGCCCAGCCAGGGGAAGACCCAGGTGATGAACCGGGTCAGGTGCAGGAAACGTTCCTCGGGGGTGCCTGCCGGGTTGATTAAGCTGGAAAGCTTTTCGGTCAGGGCATAGGTCAACAGGACACCGGGGGGTTTGGTGCCCAGATAACCGCCCTTGCCAAACGAATCTTCGTACTGGCGCAGAGAGGCGAGCAAGGGCGGCTGTGTGGCGGCAGTGTGGGCGTAGGCGCTAAAGACCGAGTCGGCGTATTTCAGGCGAATGGCCTCGAAGCCCGGGCCCTGGACAAAGCCAAAGCCGAACTGGATGGCCAGGCCGAGGACGAGAATGACGCCGAGCCGGCAGCGAATGGAAAGGCGACGGGCGTTGAGTGCGAGCAGACTGCCGGCGATGAGCAGGGCAAACAGCAGCACCAGGAGACCGTGGTGAGTGGTAACGGGCTGATCGTGAAAATACCATTTCCAGCCGGGCACCACCAGGAAGGTCTTGAGCCGGAAGATCAGCACGCTCCATTGAAAGGCGGCGGCGGCGCTTACCAGCAGGAGGAGGGCGCTTTTTAGCAGGCGTCCGTCGCGCCAGCAGGCGTCGAAAAACTTTGCATAGCCGATGACGGATAAGAGAACGGTCTCAATCAATTGGATCAGGCAGAGGCCAAGCAGCAGCCCAAAACGACGCATTGCGGCGTGCCCCAGATCGAGGGCGTGCAGCAGCAGTGGATGGTTATCCAGCAGGTAGCGTTCGTCTTCGGGCGAGAGCGGGTAGGCGAGGACGGATAGACCCCAGGCGAGAGCGATCAATGCCAGCAGCAAGGCGATGAAAACCGGCAGCAGCCAGCTGCGCCCCACCAGGTATTCGTCCAGACGATCCATTATCCGGTGTAACTCGTCCGGCTTGCGCCAGGCACGCCAGGCAGCCAGACTGAGCCCGAGACTGAGACATGCCAGCAGTGCAGCCAGGGTGAGACGAAAGGGGGTATATCCCCAGAAAGTGGGGCCCTGTTCCAGCGAACGGGTTGCGAGCACATTAAATAAAGCCAGCCAGGCCTGCAAGGCCGCCAGACTCAGATATACACAATACCCGCGGTATTTGAGCGCCAGAGTGTTCACCGGGTTTTTGCCTGGAGAAGTCAGGATGTGGCCGCGTCTTGCTGGCATTCTGGGCACAGCCCAAACAGTTGTAGCCAGTGTTCCCGGATCTGGAAACCGCTGCGCGCCGTGACGCGTTCAAACAGACATTGCAGATCGTCTCCGTCAAAGTATTCTGCCCGGCCACAATGGGTGCACAACACCAGATGTTGATGGCCGCGCGTGGCAGGCAGGTAGCGATGACATCCATCTGGTTGGTGGACGCGCTGCACCAACCCCAATTCTTCCAGCTTTTCGAGGGTGCGATAGACGGTGACCAGCCCCAGGCCCGGGTAGTCGACTCGGCCGCGGTCAAAGATGTCCAGCGGGCCCAGCGCCTTGTTGCTGCTGGCTACGATTTCGGCGATGGCGCGGCGCGGGCCAGTCAGGCGGTAACCGCTGGCTTGCAGGCGTTCCAGCCATTCATCGATTCGTGGGTTGGTAGGTTGGGTCATGTGGGCTCTCGCGGGAGGATCTGGTCTGATTATACCCTGCCTTCAGCCGGCGGCAAAGCGCCCAATTTCGCATGGGCCGAGGGCGGCCAGTAGATGTGAACGAAGTAAGATGACGGTGCTACCGCGCTCGCCAGCGCCGATGGAGATCTCTTCTTCAAGCAGCACGCTTTCATCCACCAGGGTGCGCAGCGGGGTGGGCAGGCCGAATGGCGATACGGCGCCGGTGACGTAGCCGGTGACGGACAGCACCTCGGCTGGGGTGGCCATGCTGATGCGCGAGGTGTTCAGATGACGGCGTAAAGCAGGCCAGGAGACCTGCCGTTCGCCGGCGATCAGCACCATGACGAAGACGTCGCCGCTCAGGCGAAACAGCAGACTGCGGATGATTTGTTCGGGGCGCTGGCCGCGCTCGCGGGCTGCCTGTTCGAGCGAATGAACCGGCCCACCGTGGCGAAAAAAGCGATAGGGGACGCCGGCTGTTTGTAACGCCAACGTAACAGGGGTGGTGGTGGGTGGGCTCTCCATTCCGTACCTGAACCAACAAAAAACCTCCGCCTGCGAAACGTTTTCTGATGCAGCGAAGGTCTATCATTTTTTGGAGCGGGTGACGGGACTCGAACCCGTGACATTTTGCTTGGGAAGCAAACGGTCTACCACTGACCTACACCCGCTGACTGAAGTTATTCTACTCCAGTTTTTTGGAGGCGTCAATATT
>CAZHTS010000005.1:0-1075 GCA_964535315.1 uncultured Anaerolineaceae bacterium | reverse complement strand
GGTTGGTCTTTCCAGAAGTTGCGTTTCTGGAGATATTTTCCCAACTGCACTAAACCCAACATGATGGGGACCTCCCAGAAGAGCCCCATGGTGGTCCCTAAAGCGGCGAGCGATCCGACGCCATACATGGAAACTGCTGCGGCTATGGCGATCTCGAAATGGCTGGAGGAACCGATTAAAACGGTGATGATGCCTTCACGATACCGCAGGTTAAAGGCCCGGCTGATCAGCAGATTGATCCCCACCACAATGACGAAACCAAGCAAGAGCGGGATCGACACCAGGCCAAGCAGGTCGAAATTGTTAAGCAGCACCTGTCCATTCAGTGAGAAGAGCACAATCAAAGTCATCAACAATGCTGCGGTGGCGATCTTGCCTACCACCGGGCGGTACACGGTGTGAAACCACTTCTCGCCTTTGCTCTGGATGAGCAGACGTTTGCTGATAATTCCAAGCAGCAACGGGACGCCGATGAAGATAAGCGCCGAGACTAACAGCGCCCAACGATCGATGGGAATGTTTTGAATACCGGTTAAGAGGGTGACGACCGGTACATACAGGAACATGATGGTGATGGTGTTAATACTGGTGGTGATTACATTTTGTTCCTGGTTGCCCTCCGCCAGCTTACCCCATACCAGCACCATGGCAGTGCACGGGCTTGAGCCAAGCAGGATGATGGCGACCATCAACTGCTCATAATCTCGCAGGAAAAGATTAGCCAGCACAGCGGCGACAAGGGGTGCAATGATCCAATTTGCAACAAGTGTCAGGATGATGGGTTTGGGGTTGTCCTTGAGCTTTTCAATCTCTGAGATTTGTAGATTTAATAGCGCCGGGTACATCATTAAAAAGAGACAAATCCCGATAGGGATCGAAATGCCGTATATCTGCCATGAGTTGATCGCTGCACTGATGCCGGGAACAGTCTGTGAGAGCAACAACCCAATGCTCATGCATAATGCTACCCATAACGCCAGAAATTTTTCAAATTTGCTCATATCTATAGCCTCTTTTTAAGGGATGACACATTCATTTTTATGAATGTATTTTAGTGCAAACACCCATTTCTGTA
>CAZHTS010000004.1:60563-103702 GCA_964535315.1 uncultured Anaerolineaceae bacterium | reverse complement strand
CGATCGTTTCTTGATTCTGCACGCCCAAATTATAGTACGTTTCGCCATCCATGATAAACTTGGATGACAGCATGCTCAAAATCAGCGATTTCTTTCATCTACCGCAGCTTGACCCGTACGTCAAACAGATGATCGCCATCCAGTCTGGCATGATTCTGATTGCCGGCCTGGATGCACGCCCCGAACAGGGCGAGCCGGGCGCCAGCTTTTTACCCAGCGGGCGTTCGGCCATCGCCGGCATCCTCTTACACGAAATCCTGCTGGCGCATCCCTACGCACGCGCCATTGTGGTCTCCGCCGATCGCAGTGCGGCCCACGTCTCACGCCCGTTGCGGCCGCGCGTCGAACTGGAGTGGGTAGAAACAGAAGGCCAGCGCTCCGAGCGCCTGGAGAATGCCATCAGACGCCGGCCGGGGTTAGTGGTGATCGACCCGCTGGATGCGGCCAGTGTTCCCCTGGCGCTGCAGGCTGCCCAACAGGGTCTGCGCGTCCTGGCGCAGATCGACACCATTCTGGCCGGCAGCCAGCTCGTCCGCCAGATGGTCGAACAGGGTGCGGCGGTCGGCGATCTGGCAGGTCTGGAGTGGGTGCTGGCTGTGCAGCGCTTGCCGACCCTTTGCCCCCATTGCAAACGTGGTTTTGCCCCGGCCACAGAACAGGTGAGCGCCGTTCGCTGCCGCTACCCTGCCTTCGCAGGCGTGCTGGACGAGGTCGCACCGGCAGTGTTCCAGGAGGCGGCCGGCTGCGAACGCTGTCATTTTACCGGCCGGCTGGGCGATCTGGCGGTCTTCGATGTGTTTCACACCGCCGGATTGGAAAACACCCGCCGGCTGGATGCCGCCAGCCAGCTTACCACACAGGAATACCTGCTGCGTCTGATCGCGCAGGGGTATTTCCCGCCCGGCGACCTTTTTGAACTGGAAACCAACCAGTTACGCCGCACCTACACCCTGCTGGCTGCCAGCGAGCAGGCCTACCGCAAAACGCACGTGGCCTTGCATCGCAAACTGGCCGAACTGGAAGCCTCCAATCGTGTCCTGTTGCAGCGAACCGAAACCCTGATCTCCTTGCAGGAACTGGCGCAGGCGCTGATCGACTCGACCGGGATCGAGGAACTGGCGGCGCGCCTGTGCCGCCGCGCCAGCGAACTGTGCGGCGCCGGGTACATAGCCCTGTATTATCAGCGCGGCGGGCAGGCCGAGATTCTGGCGCTGCGCGGCTGGCCGGAAACCTGGCTGCACACCCGGCTGGATGTCGGCGCAGTAGACGCCGTGTTCCAATCCGCCGGACAATACCTGGCCTGGCCGCCCGGCATTCTGCCGCAATCCGAATTGGAACGGCGCAAGATCGAACTTCAGGCCGGCGTGCGGCTGGTGCTCCAGGCGCAGGAACAAAAAGTCGGCTGGATGATCGTGCAGTCTGGGCCTAAGAAAGGCCAGGGGTTCACCCCCGGCCAGCTGGCGCTTTTGCAGGCGTTTGCCAACCAGGCCGCCATTGCTTTGCAGCGCGCCGGGTTGGTGGAAGACTTAAAGGCAAAGATCGCCCAGTTAGAGGCCGCCCAGGTCGAACTGTTGCAGAAAGAGCGCCTCGAACACGAACTGCAACTGGCGCGCCAGGTACAACAATCCATCCTGCCGCGCTCGTTCCCCCAGGTGGCCGGTTTTGCCTTCGCCGCACGCAACGAGCCGGCGCGCCAGGTGGGCGGCGATTTCTACGACATCTTCCGCCTGGATGATGAGCACCTGGGGGTGGTGATTGCCGATGTCTCGGACAAGGGCATGCCGGCAGCGTTATACATGACGCTGACCCGCAGTCTACTGCTGGCCGAAGCGCGCCGAGAGCGCCTGCCGCGCCCCACCCTGCTGAACGTCAACCGCCTGCTGCTCGAATTGGGCGAGTCACGCACCTTTGTCTCGTTGTTCTACGGCATCTTGCATGTACCCACTGGTCGCTTCACCTATGGGCGCGCCGGCCACGACCGTCCCCTGCTTTTACGCCGGCAGCAGGTACAGACGTTGGGCGGCAGCGGCGCTGTGCTGGGCGTTCTGGAGAACGACGAACTCCGCCTGAGCGAGGAGCAGATCGATTTGCTGCCCGGCGACCGGCTGGTATTGTATACCGACGGTCTGACCGACAGCCGCGACGCCGCCGGCGTCGTCTATGGCCTGGAACGCCTCAAGCAGCTGCTCGCACGTTGCGCCCCCATGCCGGCAGAGGCCCTGTGTGATGCGGTGTTTGCCGGTCTGCAACAACACCAGGGCCTCGCCGATCAATACGACGATATGACCCTCCTGGTGGTCGAATTGAAAAACCAGAAGGGCCCGTTATAGATCTTTTTCCATCCAGGAAAGCTGCGTCATTCCAAAAATGACGTACGCCACACCGGTAATTTTGTAACCAAACTTTTCATAAAAGCTGGTGGCGTTCAGCCGCGTCATCGTGCCCAGTTTCTTGAAACCCAGACTGCGCGCCCTGGCTTCCACGGCTTCGATCAACATATGCCCAATGCCACGCTTCTGGTAGTGATCGTCGACCGCCATAAATGAGAACTGCCCTACGCCGGGCTCCTTTTCGTGCAGTTTGACAACCCCAACTACTTCATGCGTCTGCTCGTCAACGGCCATAAAATGATGGCTGATGGGTTCGTAATCATCTTTTTCTGTGCCTCTGGGTTGTCCCAGCGGGGCGCGCAGCACTTTATAGCGCAAGGCGTAGTACTTCTTGAATTCTTCGCGGGTGGTGGGTGTCTGGATGATGATCATAATTTTACCTCCGCACAGAACAAAATATGGGGACGGCCAGGCGACGATGTCTGGTGACGCGTGCCTACTTTATTATAGCCGCGCTCAAGAAAACAATCGCTTGAAGTCGTCGGCAGCATGCACCAGTTCCGATTGTGTGCGCGGCTCGCTGGCGGCATGCCCCGCATCAGGAATAATCACCAGTTCTGCCTCTGGCAGCGCTTTGGACAACTGCCAGGCAGTACGAATCGGGCATACCAGATCGTAGCGTCCCTGAACAACGCGGGTGGGGATGTGCGCGATTTTATGGACTGCATCCAACAGGAATGCATCGCTTTCAAAGAAGCCGCCGTGGTAAAAGTAATGGCACTCGATCCGCGCAAATGGCAGCGCCAGGCGCGGGTCTTCAAATTCTTGCGCCGCTTTGGCGTCGGGCAACAGGCGCGAGGTCGAGGCCTCCCAGATGCTCCAGGCGCGGGCGGCCTCCAGTTGGGTCTCTTCATCGTCAGAAGTCAGCCGTTTGTAGTAGGCCCCAATCAGGTCGCCGCGCTCTTCCTCCGGAATGGGCGCCAGGTACTTTTCCCAGGCGTCGGGATACAGGTTAGAAGCGCCCTCCTGGTAGAACCAGCGCAGTTCGGACGACCGGCATAAAAAGATACCCCGCAAAATCAACCCTACCACCCGATCGGGGTGTGTAACGGCATAGGCCAGGGCCAGTGTGCTCCCCCAGCTTCCTCCAAATACCAGCCAGCGATCGACGGCTAAATGTTCCCGTAGTCTTTCGATGTCGGCTACGAGGTGCCAGGTGGTGTTTTCGTTTAAGTCGGCAAAAGGTGTGCTTTTGCCACAGCCGCGCTGATCGAACAGGATGATGCGGTAGAACTGCGGATCGAAGAACTGGCGTTGAAAAGGATGGGTGCCGCCGCCAGGCCCGCCATGCAAAAAGACCACCGGGCGTCCTGCCGGGTTACCGGATTCTTCATAATAGAGCGTATGGCGATCCGAGACGGGCAAAAAACCGGTGTGGTACGGTTCAATGGCAGGGTATAGATCGTAGGGTTGCACAGAGGCCTCCATTTCTTGATGAAAGATGCTTAAGTGAGAATTTTATCGTTCACCAGGCACATCAGTTGCTCGCTGGCAGAGAGCGACTTTCGCGCCTGATCCCGAATGACGTTTACGCCCGAGAAAAATTCTCTCATCATCACTACCAATAAATAACGGCTTTGCGGTGAGAGCCGCAGGATATCGGATGGGCCTTTCTCAAAAGATCCCAACAGTGTCATAAACAGCATTTCCTTCCACAGGCCTAATTCAACCGGCAATCCAAACATTTTTTGAAATCGTTTTTTGTCCAGTTGAAGGTCAAACAACTCCATCATAAACCGATACTGCATTTGCTCCAGGCGACCAAACGAACGCTGCGCCGCCAGCGGCATGTGGCCCTGGTTGAGTTTTTGCTCGTATGTGTTCAGCGAAAACGTGTTGACGTATAACTGTCCATCCAGGTAACTGAAGGAGCCCGAACCGGCGCCGACATACTCACCGTATTCGACGATGTATTCATCCAACATTCCACTGCCTTGTTTTGAAAACGTCCAGGCCGACAGGGGGTCGTAGGCGGGTTTCAACGCCTCCACGATGATGGGATAAAAAGCGGCCTCGCGCCGGTAATCGACCCGTCCCAGGCTGCGCTGCAAAGCTATTTCCACCGATGGGGCGCTCATCAGCGGATAAAAGGTGGTTTGTTCGGCGCCCGAAGCAATCACCCGCTCAATATCGTCGCGCAGCATGGCCTCGGTCTGGCCGGGGAAATTAAAGATCATGTCGATATTCAGGGCCGGCAACCGTCCCGCAACCTGTTGAATGCGCTGCAAAATGCCATTGCCGGAGCCGAATTTCTGATAGCGGCTCATTTGCCGCAGCAGATCATCGTTAAAGCTTTGTACCCCGACCGAGAGACGGTCTACTCTGCCGGTTAATTGATCGATCACTTCATCGGTCAAATGATTGGGGTTGGTTTCACAGGAGACCTCGCGGACGCCGAAAAGCTGGCGCGCCAGGTCAATGGTCTGGGTCAATTCATCGATCAGAATGGTTGGGGTTCCCCCGCCGATATACATCGAAGGAAAGCGGTAACCTGTTTCAGCAATGATTTGCATTTCCTTGCGCAGGTTTCGAAAATAGGCGCGCGCTCGTTCTTCAACGTATAGAAAGCGGTTGAACGAGCAATAGGGACACAGGCTTTCACAAAATGGAACGTGGACGTACAGCACGTAAGAATGCCCCTGTTGCGGAGCGGGCAATCCGGATTGAACGGCTGGGGATAGCGTTAATGTCTTGTGGATCTTATGGCGCATATACCCTGCCAGTAAACGCGCCGCCATGTGATGCAGCCCCCCACGATTACCCCGGCTGGCTGCCGGGCGAGAAGACATTGAGGTGGAGGTAAGATTTGTATTCATCCTGTTTCCATCGAAAAACAATAAAAGTTGACAAAACGGCTAGGGCAATACCCGAGGCCGCTCGATGGTTCTATGTTACCATGTTTGCCGCTCCTTGTTTTCTTTTTGTTGGGTTGATTGTGTGTGGTTTACTGAATTGTATATTGGCTACGCGCATTAACTGACAACGCAAAAAGAGTGAAAGACGACGGCAATTATGCGCGATATGGCGTGGTCTTGGTGCGCAAAATCAACACAAAAGCCCCCAAATGGGCGAGCAGCGTTAAACCAACCAACAAGGGGAACCCAAACCAATCAAAAATTACTCCGCTCAGGCTGGTCGATAACAGGATGACCCCCAGAAAAGAATTGTAAAAGCCAATGTACACCGACCGCTCACCGGCGGGGACAATATCCAGCAACAGGCTGTTGCCGGCCACGCTGGCCCCCGTGCCGCGCAGTCCCCATAAAACAAACACGGGCGCCAGCCACCAGGACGCCACCAGCCCGGAAAAGCGCAGCGGCCCCGCCAGAAACACCAGCGCCAGAACGCTCAAGGATACCAGCATCCCCGCCACGATCGCCAGGATCATCACTTTGCGATTGCCCTGCCGCAACGAAACCCGCCCAAACAACGCATTGGAAAGCAAATTGGTTATCGTTAAAACCAGCAAATAGGTTCCCACCATATCTGCCTGCCCCCCCAACGAGCGCTGCACATACACGGCAAAAAACGGTGTGGCGCATCCGGCCACCATCATCAGCGATTGCAGAGTCACAAATCGGCGAAAGTTTTTGTCTATACGCAGAAAACCGGACGCCCTGCGAACCTGCTGCACAAAGGAAGCGCGCGCCAACACCGCAGTGTCGACATCTTCTTCGACGGCATTAAACGCCAGCAGCGAAATCGAGGCCAACGCCCAAAAAAGTGCGCTCAAAAAGCCGAAATTATACGGCCATGCAAACGGGCTGCTCGCCGGGTCCAACATCCAACGCACCAATGCGCTGCCGCCTACTCCCAACAGCCCCCCCAGACCCAGGCGCCAGGCAAAAAATTCGCCCCGCCGGTGGGCCGGGATCGTCTTACTGACCACTTCCATGAAAGGCAACCCGCTCAGCCCGGACGCCAGCGACCCCAACGCAAACGAGACGAAAAACGCCACCAGCAAGATCTGCGGAGAGCGAATAAAACAAATCGTTAGCGCCAACAACCCCCACGATACCATTCGCAGAATGGACAGGCGCCGGTACAACGTCAGTTTGTGCGGGATACTTTGCAGATAACCCGAAACCCACAATTGCGGCAACGACCAGGATCCATCGCGCAATGGCACGACCATCCCCAACAGAAGTGAAGATTGCGTCAGATGGCTCAGGAAAGCCACCAACACCAACGTCGGGTCCAGCAACGTTTCAGCGGATATATACAAAACGCCATTCAAAACCCCCAGACGGAAATTGCGGCGGGTGCGATCTGTTTCGGGAATAAGGGTCATAACCCATAATTATACTGGATAACCACCCCCTCTCCCCTTTGCAAAGCGCTTGCAATTCATGAGATCGGCGCCTATAATATTACTATTGTTATCTTTTTTATGATAAATTACAGAGGGAGAATGAAATCAAACAAGACATCCCGTTTGTCCCTGCTGACCCTGACGTTGTTATCCCTGGTCGCCTTCCTGTCCATTCCCCCAACCGGGCAGGTGCAGGCCGCCATCTCGCTTCCTGCCGGCTTTATCACGGAAACCGTTGTTGCAGGTCTGACCTACCCTACCACAATCGCATTCGCCCCCGATGGGCGCATCTTCATCGGTCAGAAATCGGGCATAGTACGGGTATTTGAAAATGGCACACTGCTGCCTGTACCATTTATCAACATCTCGTCTCAGGTCAATAATTACTGGGATCGCGGTTTGCTGGGCGTAGCGATCCATCCCAATTTTCCGGACACGCCCTACGTGTACCTCTTGTATACTTATGATCCGCCTGGAGCGCCCGATAATGGCAGTGGATCACGCAACAGCCGCCTGATGCGGGTCAGCGCCGATCCCAATAACACCAATGTGGCCCTGGCCGGCAGCGAAGTGATCCTCATGGGCGCCAACAGTACAATGGCCTCTATTGGCGATGTCGCTTCGACCACCACTGTAAATTTGCCCTCCTGTTTTGACAGCGCAACCAATACATACATTCAGGACTGCCTGCCTTCCGACAGCCCTTCACACAGTATTGGCACAGTAACTTTTGGCCTGGATGGTTCGTTGTTTGTCGGCAATGGCGATGGCGCTCATTTTAATTTTGTCGACAAACGCGCCTTGCGCTCTCTGAAACTCGATAGCATGGCCGGCAAAATTTTTCGCATCGATCCAATCACCGGCCGGGGGCTGCCCAATAACCCGTTCTACGATGGCAACCCCGACAGCAACCGTTCGAAAATCTATAATCTGGGATTGCGCAACCCATTTCGCTTCACCATCCATCCCACCACAGGTTTACCCTATCTTGGCGACGTAGGCTGGAACACGTGGGAAGAAGTGAATACCGGGATTGGCAAAAATTTCGGCTGGCCCTGTTATGAGGGCAATAACACCGGCAGCAGTGCGGAACAGCCCAGCTATAAGAATAACAGTGCGACCCAGGCAACCTGCGCCACGCTCTACCAGCAAGGCGACGGAGCGGTAACCGCACCGCTTTATGCGTACGATCACGCCAGTACAAGCTCCTCAGTCCAGGTTGGATCTTTCTATACCGCCAACATCTACCCGGAAGAGTATCACGGCGCGCTATTTCTGTCGGACTATAACCGCGACACACTCGGGTATCTGACCTTTGGCCCAGGCGGAGAAGCCAGTTATCATTTGTTCGCCAGTGATATATCCAGCGGCGGTCCGGTACAAACCATTACAGGCACAGATACGAATTTATACTACGTGGCTTACAATCCAGGGTCAAACTCCAGCACCATTCAACGCATACGCTACATCGCCGCAGGAAATAACTCGCCGGTTGCGCTGGCAAAAGCTACGCCCAATCAAGGAGACATTCCCCTCACCGTTGAGTTTACCAATCAATCCTATGATCCAGACGCCAATGTGCTGACCTACCACTGGGATTTCGGAGACGGCGCATCCGCAACAAGCGCCAGCCCAAGCCATCAGTACACTTCATCCGGCATTTATACCGTCACCCTGACTGTGACCGACACAGCAGGCGCCTCTGCTGCCACCCAACTGGCAGTCTACGCCGGAAATCATGCGCCAACCGCCAACATGATTACCCCCGGCGAAAACGCCACTTACAGCGTCGGCGACACCATTTATCTCAGCGGCGCAGGGGAAGACCCCGAAGAAGGTGCTTTAACAGGGGAACATCTACAATGGTCGGTGATGCTGCATCATTTTGAACACGTGCATTTCGACTACTACAATGCGGCGGGCGCCAGTGGCAGTTTCGAGGCGCCCGATCATGGCGATAACACCTCGATCGAGGTATGCCTGACTGTGACGGACAGCGGCGGGTTATCTGACACGCAATGCCGCGATCTGGTGCCAAACCTGTCCACCTATACCTTTGAAACCGTTCCGGCTGGCCTGGAACTCGCTTACGAAGGGAGTGCAGGGAGCACGCCGTTTACAGTGACGACCATTCTAAATTCCATCGCGGACGTCGACGCGCCGGAACAGCAAAATTGCTTCCGCTTTGCACGATGGTCTGATGACGCCCCCCGCAGTCGCAAAATCACGATCGACGCCACACCGCGGACATATACCGCCATCTACACGGGTGATCTGCCGGGGAAATGGCAAAGCGCCGACATTGGCGTCATCGCACGCGCGGGCGGGGTCTGTGCAACAGGCGCCGCCTTCCAATTGCGCGGCTCCGGAAACGGGGCAACTGGAAGCGCCGATCAGTTTCACTTTGTATACCAGCCATTAACCGGGGACGGTGGTATGCTGGCGCAAATTGTATCCAACACCCCGACCGTGGCCAATGCACGCAGCGGGATCATGATCCGTTCTGGACTCCAGGCCGACGCCCCGTTCGTCATGCTGGCAAAAGGGACTTCCAATCAGATGGCGTTCAGTTATCGCCCCACTGCATCCGCCAGCGCCACACCAATCAGCAGCATCCCGGTAGGCCCCGACCCGCTGTGGGTGCGCATCCTGCGCAATGGCAAGGTATTCAGCGCCAGTTACTCATTTGACGGAGTATCCTGGAATGCGCTGCCTGAGATCATCGTTGACATGCCCGCTCAAGCGGTCGCCGGCGTCCTGACAACCAGCCAAGATACCGCTCTGACCAATATCGCCGAGATCGCCTCGCCTGCGATCATCCGTCAACTTTTTGTGCCTTATCACTGATTTGGCTATGCGCATAATGGCGCAAAAATATTCGCCCACCCGGTGTTTCCATCCGGGCGGGCGATCTTCTCTGGTTACGACACCGCTTTTCGTTCCAGGCAGTAAAGCGTACGCCGTGTACCTTCGATATCATGCGTCTCGCGCACATGATACCGCTCGGAAAGCGCCCGCTCAAAATCCTCGCGATTATAATGCGGGAAAATATCTTCACGCGTCAACAACAAACGCTGCACCTGCGAATCCTCTTTGGGAACAAATTCGACAATCAGCCATTTGCCTAGCTGCGCCAGAAAATCAACCAGGTCGGGTAAAGGAACATTGTTTGAGATCGCCAGATGATGCACTAACGCTAACGCCAGAGCCACATCGGCCGGGCCGCGCTGAGCAAAACCATCGCGCTCCTCGTTCGCCCACCCAATTCCCGGGCTGGGGTTGGTCAAATCCATCACCAACGGCAGCATGTTGCGTTCACCCGATTTTTTGCAATCCAGATAATTTTTCTCGACTGCGCTGGGATCAATATCCAATGCCAGTGTCTTTACTCCCATCTGGCTGGCCAGACGACTGAATAATCCGGTATTAGCGCCAAGATCCCACGCCGTCTGTGGTTGAATACGCTGCAACATTGCGGCAATCAGCCGCTGCTTTTCCTCAAAGGCCGCCTGGCTATAATTGGTAGCGTCGTAGTAGTCGGCCCATTCCGTGCCAGCCGGCGTCCAGTTCAAGGCGCGTACTGTATTTTCAAGACTATCAATCAGCCCAAGAAAAGCCATCCGACCAATCTGGCGACCGCTGGCAATTGCCTTCACATCTTTGTTTGAATACCGCTTTTGTGCAGCCGCATGGGTATGAACGTGGGTCAACAACCCAAAGTTCATACGCGTCTTCCACGGCAGCAAGGCGCTGGCCATATCCAACGGCACCCCATCGATATACACTCGCAGCAGCTGGTTCAGGCGGATATCACAAAAAGCCATCAAGGCCAGCGGCGCCAGAAAATGTTGGCAGAACTGGCGGTAGGCAATCCAGGGTTTGCCCTCGGGGTAGATTTCAAACGAGAGTGTATCGATCAATACCGGTCGCCCCCGATGAAACTGGATATTATAGGCGCTGGCGTCTTTCAAGGACATGCCATATTCCATCGCCAGTTTTTGAATCTCCAGCGTCAACAGTGCAGCATCTTTAAGTTGCGAAAAACTCCACTCGTATGGATAGGAGATGAAATGAACACGTTCTGGCGCCAGAATCCGATAAGCCAGTTCTGGCAATTGCGGCTCAACATCCTTTTCCTCATGCGCGACCAACCAGCCATTCTTGCACAACCGGTCGTACAAACCAGAAGACATCAACTGATCGTAATTCTTCTGGTAGACCCGATTGACCTGACGGTACAGGTGTTCTTCACGAACGAACAAAAAACCGCTGGGATCGCGAAACGAGGCAGACAGATGTTTACTGGCTGGCATGATCGTCCTCGCTCGGCGCGATGGCGGGGGCTGACGGATCTTCCTTTTTCCCTGTGAACAGGGCTTTAATTTTCTTCCAATACATCTTAATCGCAAAACCACCGCCCAACAACGCCGCAGCTAACAGTTGCAGCAGGAAACTCCCCGACGACGGATCCAGATACATCATCTGTTTGTAAAAAGCGAACCCTAAGACGACGTAGCAATTCATCAAAATTCTCCTTGAGCAAAATTCATGCACACAGATCTTATGCAAAGACCCCGGGTATTATACCTCAACATATATTAACTAACGATGGATACCCTTGCGCAACAATAACAAATACAACCCAAAAATGATCAGCCCGACCGAACCGGTATTGCCGATGAAACTCAACGCATTATCGGGATTGCCGCCGATATACAACCCCCAGCCAACCATCGCCAGAATACCCCCAGGGATTAAAGGCCACCAGACAAATTTTACGGTTACAACCCGTGAAAAGAGTGTAATCAACCCCCAGCCCAACGCAAAACAAACCAGCATAACACCGGTCTGTGTCAGGCCGTTGGGCTCATTACTGGTACCCCAGGCCAGGTAAATCCCAGGCCCAATTCCTACCAGCAGACAACCCGGGATGATCAAACCAAATAAACGGGTAACGCCCCCCGTCACCAACAAAATAATACCCAGCCCGGTAACCAGATACAAGACAAAATCTACCAGGCGCAAATCGGTAAAAACCAGACACGCCCCCACAAACGCCAGCGCCGCAGCAGGTATGGCGGCCCACCAGGCCGGCCGCCGGGTAAACAGGGCAGACAGCAGGGTGATCAGCAGCCATCCCCCGGCAAATGCAAGCAAAAAAACGCCGCTGCGCTCAGCCAACCCCGCCTGCGGCAAGCGATAAAACATGAAATACAAACCGATCCCCACCCCGCCCAAAAGCCCGCCAGGGATGATCAGACCAATTTTATGCAACCGGCCACCACCAATCAAAAACAAAAGCGCAATCACCGGCAAGATAATCCAGGGCAACCAACCGGTGTGGAAAAATTGATCCGCCAGATAGACGCCGCCGATCAGGATAAGGATGACGCCCGCCACAAAATAATAATTAATTGAGCGCTCAACCGAAGAATTTGGATCTATCGCTTCCATAAACGAATTCCTTTTATACGATTAAGATCGCCTTCAGTATACTCTGTCTCATCGCTATCACAATATGCCTGCGGTCACATCGCCAGATCATATCTTCGCCAGAATAAAACATGACCCCAGCCATCATCGGATCAAACCAATTTCCTTTGCCTTAATCACCGCCTGCAGCCGATCCTTAACTCCCAGTTTGCCCAAAATACTGGTGACATGATTTTTAACCGTACCTTCTGAAATCACCAGTTGTTCGGCAATTTCCCTGTTGCTGGCTCCTGAAGCAACGAACATCAAAATCTCCATCTCGCGCGCTGAAAGCGGCTCAACCAGAACGCCTTCTTGAATTTTAGCAGGCCGCGACAGCCGCGCAAATTCCGTCATAACTTTGGCTGTGATTGAAGGCTGCATAAAATATTCGCCGCGCCAGGCCGCCCGGATCGCCTCAAAGAGCTTTTCCGAAGATACATCCTTTAATAAATAGCCCATGGCGCCGGCTCTCAGCCCTTCAAAAACATACTCATCGTCATCAAAAGTAGTCAAGACAATCACCCGGCAATCCGGAAAATTTTCGTGCAAGCGGCGCGTTGCCGTCACCCCGTCCAAAACAGGCATACGCAAATCCATCAAGACCACATCGGGCCGATTGCCTGCAGCCAGGCGCAGGGCTTCTTCACCATTAGCTGCTTCGCCGACAACCTCAAACTCATTCTGTACCGACAGCAAAGTGCGCAGGCCTTCGCGAAACAGCGCCTGATCATCCACAAGTAAGATACGGATCGGCTCAATCATGTTGGTACACACACCTCCAGCGTAAATCCCTGTCCCGGCAGCGACTGATATTGTGTTTCACCACCCAGCGCCTGAATTCGCTCACGCACCCCCAGTAAACCAAAACCGCTCAATGCCGCACCGTCCTGGCCAACTCCGTCATCTTTCACCACCAGGCGGATACAATCCAGTTTACAGTAATCCAATGTGATCCAGACCCGTCTGGCCCGAGAATGTTTACAAATGTTGTTGATACCTTCTTGCGCCACCCGGTACAACGCCTGATGAACCGGTGAAGGAAGAGCGCGGCCTTCGCCTAACAAAGAGATAGAAACTTTCATCCCCAGCGTCTCGCAATTTTGCATCAACTTACCGATGGCTTCAGGCAGCGCCATGTCCGCTTCGGGGGCGCTGCGTAACGCCGCCACCGACCGGCGCACATCAATTAACGCCTCCGAAGTCTGTGACTGCGCCCGTTCCAACACCACCTTTGCCTGCTGTGGATCCTTATCCATCACCGCCCGCGCCGCCTGAATTTGCATGTGCACTGTGGTCAGATAATGCCCCAGCCCATCATGAATTTCACGCGCCAGACGGTTACGTTCATTGACTATGGCCAGTTCTTCTGCCTGCAAGGCATAGGCGCTCAATTGACGATTGGCCTCCTCTAGATTCTTGGCCAGGCGTTCCACGTCGGTGCGCGCCTTTTCCTCGTTGACCGCCATCTGGGTAAAAACCATGATGAAAATCAGCCCCGCCACAAAGGTGGGCAAATCACGGGCGACCTGATCCCAGCCACCGCTGAAATAACGTACTGCGCCCACATAAGCCGCCACAATCACCGTGTTGACAAAGTACATCCAACGCCCGCTGAGCAACACCACACTGTGGCCCGCCAACGGCAACAGAATCAACGCATTAAAACCTGCCCCCTTCCCCAGATAAACGATCCAACCGCCCAGAAAAATCTGTATAGCGAAGTAAACCAACGACACACCCACTTCTGGACGGCGGGCGCAGAAAGCATAACCATAAATCCCCAACAAGATGTACGCCGTTCCCAGACCAATCATCAAAACAATTTCAATTGCCCGCGCCTCATGCAATGCGCTGAAGGTTGCGAAGTAAGAGGCCAGTACCACCAGCACAAACGCCAGATCGGCGTCACTACCAGTTTTGATGACCGGGCGAGAAGCAGAAGCGTTCATTCCGTCTTCTTTTCTTTGACCAGATAAATCATCGGCAGGCTAAACAGCGTAACCAACATCTTAACCAACACGTTTGCCCAGAAAATGGCCATTACTGAGGAAGTGGGCATACTCCCATAAAAGGCCAGAAAAGAGAACAAAAGCGAGTCAACGGGAACACTGATGCTGTTTGAAACGAGCACACGCGCCCATTGATAGCGGTGTGTAACCCGATCTACCCACATCCGGTAGATCTCGGTGTCGGTCAATTCGGAGACAATCTCAGCCAGAATGCTGGCAACCGTAATCCGCCAGACGGGCGCCAGAACGCGCCCCCAGGCATCACTGCTACCGGCAACCGTATCCGGGGTCAGGGTAGAAACAAACCAGAAAAAAATAGCCATGAATAGATTGATGGCCGCGGCGGAGAAAATTAGCGCCCGCACCCCTTTTACACCCAATATTTTATGGGCCAGGTCCCGCAGCGTAAAGGTGATCGGATAGATAAACGTGCCGGCGTCCATTGAAAGACCGGCAAACACCACAATTTGCAGGCTGGCGACATCCGCCAGCATTTGCGCAGCAATATAGCTGACGCTCACCAAAATAACCGAAATCAGAAATTCCATTGTCTCTCACAGAAAGTTTAAGTGTGTCGCCATTATAAACGATCTTGCCGATTTCACCTCGAACAGAATCATGACATTTCAGTGACAGATAACACTGGAAAAGAAAAACCAACGAGTTATAATATTGACGTATTCGGAACTAAACAATTCCGAATCGGAACGGAGAAAACAAGATATGCCCGGCCCCCATATTTTCGACCAATTAGATTTTCAGATCCTGCTGGAATTACACGAAGACGCCCGGCGTTCGGCCTCGGAAATCGCACGCAAACTGGGAGCCAACGAACGCACGATTCGCAAGCGTATCGACCGCCTGCTCGCTTCGGGGGCCGTGCGCCTGACCACCATTCTTGACCCCCACGCTTTCAACTATGTCACCGCCGTAGATATCTTTCTGGAGGTCTCGGATGAGCAGGAGCAAAAGGTGATCGAACAACTGCTCAATATGCAAGAGATTACCTATCTGGCCTTCGGTCAGGGATCCAACGAGATGTCGATCGAAGCTCGCTTTAAAGATAATGACCAGATGCGCGAGTTTTTGCGTCGCACCCTGCCGGCAATCCCGGGCGTAAAAGTAACTGGTTACGCACTGGTGCCGCGCATTCTGAGAAACATCGATGAATGGATGCCCAAGAAAGAGGACTTTGGCGTCGCAAGTGAGACGGAATAACGTCGCCCCGGCGCATACCCCACCCCATGCAAAAGGAGAAAGAAAAAAACATGCAACTCAAACACTTCATCGACACGCAAGATTTCAGCAAACAAGAATTGCTCGAAATCATCGAGTTGATCCGCCTGATTAAAGCCGCCGACAAACAAGGGGCAACGCCCAAATTATTGCAAGACGCAACGCTGGCCATGATTTTTGAGGAACCATCCACTCGCACCCGCATTTCATTTGAAGTTGCCATGACCGAGTTGGGTGGGCATGCGCTCTATCTCAAACCAGGTGAGATTCACCTTGGGGCGCGCGAATCGCTGGGTGATACCGCCAGGGTGATCTCGCGCATGACAGATGTAATTATGGCGCGCACATTGAAACACGACACGATCACACAACTCGCCCAGCACGCCACCGTTCCCGTGATCAACGGCCTGACCGACTACAATCACCCCACCCAGGTCGTGTGCGATGTATTCACCATGTTAGAGCACAAACCAGAAGGCAAGCGCCTGGAGGACCTGAACGTCACCTTTATCGGCGATGCCACCAACGTTCTCAGCTCGCTGATGCACATTTGCACCCGCATGGGGATGCATTTCACCCACGCCGCCCCCAAGAAATACCAGCCTCCTGCCTCCTGGTTAAAAATCGCCAGCGACAATTGCGCCGTCTCCGGTGGCACCGTCACCATTACAGAAGATGTCAGCGCCGCCGTACGCAACGCCGATTTTATCTACACGGATTTGTGGTGGTGGGTAGGCCAGGAAAACGAAATCCCGGAACGCCGCGCCGCTTTCATGCCGGTTTACCAGGTAAGCATGGATTTGATCAAACAGGCCCCGGCGCACGTCAAATTTATGCACTGCCTGCCGGCCTCACGCGGCGTCGAAGCCACCGACGAGGTGATGGATTCGCCCCACTCGATCATCTTTGACCAATCCGAAAATCGTCTGCACACCGAGAAAGGCCTGCTGGTTTATTTCGTCTACCCACGCCTGAAGAAACCTTCTGCGGAATTACGCGCCTATCACACCGGAAAAATCCAAAATTACTTCGAAAGCCTGTAATCACATCGAGAAAAAGCCATGAGTCTACCTGCAAGCACAAACTCCGGATTCAAAAAAGCCCTCAAAGGGCTGGACATGACTCTATTTACTGTATGCGCCATCCTGGTCATTGAAACGTTGGCGCCTTCCGCAGCCATAGGCCCTTCGTCCATCGCCTGGTGGTTGATCACTCTGGTGCTCTTCTTTGTACCCTATGGTCTGATTACGGCCGAATTGGGCACCACCTATCCAGAAGAGGGTGGTTTATACGTATGGATCAAAAACGCTTTTGGGGAGAAATGGGCAGCGCGTTCTACCTGGCTCTACTGGATTAACGTCGCCTTATGGATGCCATCGGTATACATCGCCTTTGCGGGCGTATTCTCCCAATTGTTTGCTCCTGAGATGGGGCTATGGGCACAGATTGGCATCGGTATCCTCATGACCTGGGTCACCACCGCCATCGGGATCGTCTCGCTGGATATCGGCAAATGGATCCCCAATATTGGCGCCTTTTTAAAGGCATTGATCCTGTCGGTCATTGGCATCGGCGCGTTCTTCTACGCCGCCCAGAATGGCATCGCCAACGATCTCTCGCTCCCCAACCTGCTGCCCACCTGGGACGCCGGGCTGGCTTTCTTGCCCGTGATCGTCTATAACTTCATGGGCTTTGAACTGATGTCCGGCGCCGGCGCCGAAATGCAAAACCCCGGCAAAGATATCCCGCGCGCCATCATTACCGCCGGCATATTGATCTCTGTTTTCTACATCCTGGGGACATTGGGCATGCTGATGGCTTTGCCCCTGGATCAACTCGGGCTGGTCGAAGGCATCATCGACACGCTGCGTCTGATCTTTGGCGAAAGCGGTGTGGGGGGTGCAGTGGTCACCCTGTTGGGCATTGGGGTGCTGTACGCTTTCCTGGCCAATATGGTGACCTGGTCGATGGGCGCCAACCGCACCGCTGCCGAAGCGGCGCAGGAAGGTGAAATCCCCCCGGTTTTCGGGAAACTACACCCGGTCAACAAAACCCCCAGCGGCGCATTTATCCTGATGGGAGCAGTCTCCACTCTGGTGATCGTCCTCTACGGCTTCATGGCAGGCAATGCCGAGGACCTCTTCTGGACGCTGTTCGCCTTTAGTTCAATCATCTTCTTGATGCCTTACCTGGCCCTCTTCCCGGCGTTTGTCAAATTACGTTACAGTGACCCGGACCGGCCGCGCCCCTACCGCGTACCGGCCGGCAACAAACTCATCTGGGTCCTGGCGGCCATCTGTGAAATTTTCATCCTGCAGGCCATCGTGTTCTTTGTCTGGGTTCCCGGCGAGCCCATCGACTGGAGTTATGCTACCCCGGTGCTGATTGGTGTGGTGGTAACCCTTGTCATTGGTGAAATATTGCTGCTGGTCGCCAAAAATGCCCGCAAAGGACAGGAGAATTGAGATGACACGTACACTTAGCAGTCTCCCGCAGCAAGACGGATTCCGGATGCCCGGCGAATTTGAGCCGCACGCCGGCACCTGGATGCTGTGGCCCGAACGCCCGGATAACTGGCGCCAGGGCGCCAAACCCGCCCAAAAAGCCTTTGCAGATGTGGCCCATGCCATTGCCCGCTTTGAACCCGTCACGGTATGTGTTTCGAAAACGCAATTTCGCAACGCCCGGCACATGCTCGCCAGCGAAATTCGCGTGATTGAAATGTCCTACGATGACTCCTGGATCCGCGATTGCGGCCCAACTTTTGTGGTCAACGATCAAAAAATGGTGCGAGGCATCGACTGGGATTTCAACGCCTGGGGTGGATTAAGCGACGGGTTGTATTTCCCCTGGGATCAGGATGATCTGGTCGCCCGCAAAGTGATGGACATCGAACGGGTAGACCGTTACAAAGCCCCACTGGTGCTGGAAGGCGGTTCGATCCACGTTGATGGACAGGGCACCCTGATCACCACCGAGGAATGCCTGCTCAACCCCAATCGCAATCCCGATTTGAGCAAAACGCAGATCGAAGACCTGCTCAAAGAATATCTCAACGTGCACAAGATCGTCTGGCTCAACCGCGGCATCTACAACGACGAGACCAACGGTCACGTGGATAATATTTGCTGCTTTGTCCGGCCCGGCGTCGTGCTGCTGGCATGGAGCGATGACAAAAGCGATCCACAGTATGAAATCTCTGCCGAAAACCTGGAACGTCTGAACGCGGCCACCGATGCCAGAGGGCGTCATTTCGAGGTCCACAAGATCCATATTCCCGGCCCAATCTATATCAATCAGGAAGAAAGCCAGGGAGTAGACCCGGTCGAAGGGACGCTGCCGCGCAATGAAGGCGACCGGCTCGCCGGTTCCTATGTAAATTTCTACATCTGCAATGGCGGCGTTGTCGTTCCGACGTTTGGCGATCCGTACGACGCCCGCGCCCTCACGCAATTACAAGAACTCTTCCCCGAACGAACCGTCGCCGGCGTTCCGGCTCGCGAGATTTTATTGGGTGGCGGCAACATCCACTGCATCACCCAACAGCAGCCCCTCGGTTAAAACAACCAGCCCGCCCCTCTGTGCAAGAGGGGCGGGTCTTCTTTAACCACGCGATCGAGATAAATCCCACAAATGGCCCAGGCAGTTTTCGAGACGGGCGCTTAAGGCTTCGCCGCCGGGCGTAGTGACATCGTCCTCATTATCAAATACCACGTAGGGCACACGGTACCCTTGAATGGTCAGATAATCCGGCTGTCCGGCAATAAGTTCCCTCCAATCGCTCTCACGATACAAACGCTCCAACTTATCGTCGGAAAGACCGTGCTCCAGAATGCTATCCGGGCGTTCGGGATTGTAGCGTCGCCGGTTCTTGCGCAACGACTCGGCATACGAAACATCGACATAGAGAATGGCGGCCCGCTGCAACACTTCCTGGCTCAAATGCTCGAAAGCAGCAGCAAAGCCGCCATGCTCTTTACCGCGCGAAAATTCGATGACGGCGGTATACGTATCCGCGGGTAGATCGCGCCGCACCTTATGATATTCCAGCGATATTCTGCGGATCAATACGTGCCACAAGTATTCCCACTTAAAATAACCATCTCGCGTGCTATGAAGGCGTTCCTGGCCCATCTGCTCCAACAAATCATCCTCTTCAAACCAGGTCCAAAGCATGGGGAAATCGTCAATTTCAAAAAAATTCCCCACATGGAAACGCCGGGTGCGTTCCTGCACCGCCGTTTGCTTGAGATGGCGGATGATCTCGCTCTTCCCGGCCGCCGGGCGCGCCAATAACAACAATACATCAAATATATGCCTATCTGTCATGTTTTCGCTCCCAATGCTTGTCATGTCCATGAAATTATATTATGATTAACCGTACGTTAAGGGGACTTCCCACAAGGATGTTTCCCATAGACTATTCCCAGTTGTAGTACCAAGGAGAGAGAAATGAAGAAAAGCTTTTCCTATATGGTGCTGGCAGTAATCGTGATTGCAACCATGTTGCTTTCCGCTTGCACCCCCGCTGCCACGCCCGAACCTCCTAAGCCGGCTGAACCGACCAAGGCTCCTGAAGCTACCAAGGCCCCCGAACCGACCAAGGCGCCTGAAGCCACCAAAGCCCCTGAGGCCACCGCTGCCCCCGCCGAGCCGACCAAGGCCCCTACGGCAACCGTACCGCCGCCTGCGTGCGAAAAAATCGCCAACGCCCCGACCGTAGCCGCTGGTGAACTGGGCTCCCCCGACAAACCCATCGTCCTGGCATTCGTGCCCTCTGGCGATACCGGTAAAATCACCAAGGCCGGCAACGCCATCGCCGACTGCCTCGGCAAGATGACCGGTCTGGCGTTCAAGGTCGAAGTCGGCACCACCTTTGCCGCCTCGATCGAAGCCATGGGCGCTAACAAGGCTCAGGTTGGTTTCCTGAACACTTTCTCGGTTCTGCTTGCACAGCAGAAATATCAGATCGTGCCCGCCCTGGCCGTGCTGCGCAAATACAACACGATCGACATCGACCCCGACAAAGATCAGAAGGGCAAACTGCTGCCTTACTATAAGGGTCAGTTCATCGCCAAGAAAGACTCGGGCATCAAGGGCTATGCCGATCTCAAGGGCAAGACCTTCTGCTTCGTCGATCCCAACTCGACCTCGGGCTACATCATCCCGCGCATCCTCATGAAGGCCAATGGCGTCGATCCTGACTTGGATCTCAAGGCCAGCCAGAATGCCGGTTCGCACAACAACGTCGGCATCGCCGTCTACAAGGGCGATTGCGACGCGGGCGTCACCTACATTGACGTTCTGACCGACAGCGCCGCCAACCTGAAGGAAAAATACCCCGACATCGCCGACAAAGTGGCCGCCTTTGCAGTAACCGAGCGCATCCCCAACGATGGCGTGCAATTCGTCAAGGAACTGGACCCCAAACTGCAGGCTGTCATCACCGACGGTTTGCTGGCCATGGCGAGCGACCCCGGTGGCAATGCCATCCTGCGCGGTCTGTACACCATCAATGGCTTCCAGAAGATTGATGCCGCTTTCTACAATGATTTCGCCGAAGTCTTGAAGAAAGCCGGTGTCGATCCTGCTTCGTTGGTCAAGTAAAGTTACCTTTCACAAGCCTGGCAGATCGTACGATCTGCCAGGCTTTTCTTATTTCAAAGGCCATCTCCCCTATGCTACGGATTGAAAACCTCACAAAAGTGTACCCCAACGGCACCGTTGCGCTGAAAAACGTCAGTTTTGAAGTGCAAGACGGAGAGTTTCTGGTCGTCATCGGTCTCAGCGGCTCCGGCAAATCGACCCTGCTGCGCTGCATCAACCGGCTGATCGAACCGACGTCCGGGAAAATCTACTGGGACAATACAGACGTCACTGCTGCAACTGGCGCCGATATTCGCCGCATACGCCGGCAGATCGGTATGGTCTTTCAGCAATTCAATCTCGTCAGGCGCTCTTCCGTCATGACTAACGTCTTATCTGGCCGGTTGGGCTACGTCAACACCTTCTCCAGCCTGTTGCACCTGTTCTCACCAGAAGACCGCGCCCGGGCTATTTCGAGCCTTGAACAGGTAGGACTGGCAGACAAAGCCCATGTGCGCGCCGACTCGCTTTCAGGTGGGCAACAACAACGGGTGGGTATCGCCCGGGCGCTCATGCAGGAGCCCAGATTAATCCTGGCCGATGAACCGGTGGCCTCTCTGGATCCTGTGCTGGCGCACTCCATTCTGAAATACCTGGAACAGCTTAACAAAGAACGCGGCATCACCATTTTGTGCAGCCTGCACTACCTGGATCTTGTCCATCGCTATGCCACCCGCGCTATCGCCCTTAAAGACGGCGAACTGGTATTCCAGGGGCTGCCCAAAGAGATTGACGACGCACAATTTAAAGCCATTTACGGACAAGAGGCCGAACGCGTTTCGATCATATAAACCACCGCTCAGCCCTACTTTGCATGCTGATTGGCGGATCAAGTTCAAAACCGGGTGATCTTCCTTCATGACAGATACCACACCTTCAATTCCATTGAACAAACGGTCCCATACGATGCTACCCATTCTTTCGCTGCTCATTCCTGGTAGCGCACAATTCCTTCTCAAACGGCGCTGGCGCGGCTTGTTGATCTTTTTATTTGCGCCGGTACTTGCATTTTTGGTGAATTGGGCCTTTACGAAATTCAAAATCGGCCTGCTCGATTTTGGTTCAGCCGGGACGACAAGCTGGTTATGGATTCCGGTGATCCTTTTCTGGCTCTGGAACGTCTGGGATGCACGCCGCCTGGCGCTCA
Source organism: uncultured Anaerolineaceae bacterium (assembly GCA_964535315.1). Lineage (GTDB taxonomy): Bacteria > Chloroflexota > Anaerolineae > Anaerolineales > Anaerolineaceae > CAZHTS01. The sequence goes on along the minus strand of CAZHTS010000004.1, from coordinate 81,487 downwards.
ACAACAGGTCAAACGCCCTGCCCGGCCTCCTTCTCGCAGCCATTGTCTTATACGTCATTGCCTGGAACGTGACGGACGTAAAGTTGGACCGGCTTATCAGCCGCTTCGAAGACGCCAAGATTGTGGCCAACGACCTGGTCAACCCCGATATCCTGACCACAGAAGTTAACGGCGAAGAAAAGGTCTGCGCCTGGCGTTGCCTCTCTGACTACACCGGCGCATTACTGGCCGGCCAGAAACCAGAGACCAAAATCAAAGTCAGCGAGAATCTGCTGGATATCATTGGGCGCGTCAAAAAGCAGCCCGCACCCCAATGGCAAATTACCCTGGGCATGGCCGCTCCGGGCAGCGAAGTAAACACGTTTGAGGCCGGGAAGCTGGTCGAGACAATCGCCCTGGGGTTGATGGCCACCCTGTTCTCAACCATTCTGGCGATTCCCTTCAGTTTTTTGGCCGCCCATAACATCATGTCTCGGGTACCGGGGGGCACTTATATCTACTACATCACGCGCACCTTCCTCAACATCGTGCGCGCCGTGGATACCGTCGTATGGGGTCTCATCGTCATTGTGTGGGTCGGCCTGGGCTCTTTTGCCGGCATGATCGCCCTGACGATTCACTCGATTGCTGCCCTCGGGAAATTATTCTCGGAAGAAATCGAGCATATCGACGCCGGGCCGGTTGAAGCCATCACCGCCACCGGGGCCAACCTGTTGCAAACCATCCGCTACGCCGTCATTCCTCAAATCGTGCCGCCTTTCCTGGCCTATACACTCTTGCGTTGGGACATCAACATGCGCTCGGCCACCGTGGTTGGCTTTGTCGCCGGCGGCGGCATCGGGTTCTTCGTGGTCGAGACCATCCGCCAGGGCGCCTACCAACAATACGCCACCGCTCTGTGGGCCGTCGTCGTGGTCATCATCCTGGTAGATTATCTCAGCGCTAAATGGCGCGAGCGCATCCTTAAAGACAAACCGGCCGAAACCATCACCACGGCCAAAACGACCGCGAAAACGGCAAAGAAGGTCATATACACGCTGTTGGGCGTTGCATTGTTTGTCTATTGCTGGAACGTGACCCAGATCAATCTGAAAAGCCTCTTTGAGCCAGCTCCAACCTTTGCCAGACTGGTCGGCGACTTTATCAGCATTGATTTAACCCCCACCGTGGTACAAATCGTGGTGCAGCAAATGCTGGTGACCATCTTCCAGGCCATGCTCGCCACCACCTTTGGCGCAATACTGGCGTTACCTTTCAGCTTCCTGGCGGCCCGCAACCTGACCGGGCGTAGCCGGCTTTCTGTCTGGCTTTATTACCTGACCCGCGCCATGTTCAACGTACTGCGCTCGATTGAAGCGTTACTCTACGTTGCCATTTTCGTGTTCTGGGTTGGCATCGGCTCCTTTGCCGGTATGTTAGCTCTGGCAATCACCACCTTTGCGTTAATCGGCAAACTGTTCTCTGAGGCTATTGAAAATATCGATCCCGGCCCCATTGAAGCCATCACGACCACCGGCGCCAATCCGTTACAGATCATCGGTTACGCCATCTTGCCGCAGATTGTGCCGCCTTTCGTGTCCTACCTGATCTACCAGTGGGACATCAATATCCGTATGGCCACTATCATCGGGTTTGCCGGCGGCGGCGGCATCGGCCTGACCCTCTCTACCTTCTTTGGGTCACTGCAATATCACAAGGCCGGAACCGTGGTCGCCTGTATCGTTCTGGTTGTCGCGCTGATGGATTTTGCCAGCGCAAAACTACGCGAAGAACTGGTGTAACTTACCTGCTCCACGCCCACAAAAACAGCCAGAGGCGGCGTACGCTCATCTGGCTGTTTCTTTTGACTGACCGCCTGGAATTTATTGCCGATCCAGCGCTCGCTGCCCTCCCCATTGCTGGATGATCTTGTCGTCATATTGGTCTGCGGTCACGATCACCGCCATCACAGAAGCCTTGATCTCTTCCATATCCGCTGTAGACCCGGCGATCGTATGTTCAAAGAAAATATCGTCATCCTTGTCCAACCCAAAAGCGCCAAAGCGCATGATGTCATTCTCGCGCAGCAAGAAATGCATCAAATCCGGGGTAATCTCTGCCCCAGTCACCACGTAGGAACGCGTGGTAATGGTGGCGTCGTCTTTGCCCCAGGGCGATACCATCACCTGCGCCAGCGCCGACCCCACCATCACAGCAAAAATGGGCGCATCCGTGCGCGGCATGGCGAAGCTGCCAAAAATCTCTTTGACCCAGGGAGCGATCTTCTCGTAACACAATTTCTGAGCATCACTTTGAAACTCCATCGCTGCGTTCCTCCTTCTTTAGAGACTCAACTTGAATTTGGTCGTCGACTATTTTAACGATGACAGATACGGCGCCGGCGCCGGCTTGAGGCAAATAGTTGATAATTCCCGGCGTCAGGTAGTGGTCTACCCATCGCTCCCAATCATGTTCGCTTAAATTCACCACCCGCTGTTTCACCAGCCAATCCAACAAACTGGCATCCCAATCGATCAACACGCCCTGCTTACGATAGCGCTCCGCCAGGCCCCCCAACCAATGCGCCTGCAAGAACTCACTGCCGGTTTGCTCATCCTGAGACGAAATATTGAAAACAAACAGATCGACCTGATCCGCCATATTGGTTCCAACCACTTTGCGGATCGCGTCATAAATATCGTCCCAGGTCGGTTTTTCTACGATTGTATTAAATCCCAGGTTACGATGCGTTTCCAACGAAACGTCTGCCGTCAGTACCACCACTGCATCGCTGAAATAAATCGGCTTGCCGCGCCCATCGAGAATCCAGCCGTCCCGAAACGCCTGCGCCAACACCTCGCGAATCTGTGGATGACAGGCGCCGCTGTTCTCAAAACGCAGGACGCACCAGGGAATCTGCGCCAGGCGATGCAATGGCAGGCTATCGCTATACCCCACATAACCAGGAGGCGCCCCCACCAGCAAATTAATGTCCTCGGCATGCCAGAAACGGCTCAAATCAATGGTAATTACCCGGTCAGATGCGCCAAACAAAGCCCCTGCCATTGTTTCGGCCAACCGCTCGCTGCCATCCACCGCCTCACCGCACAACATCAGAATGGCATTCGGTCGCCCAGAACGGATATCCAGACCGCGCATGGTCACCTGCAAGCGGTTCAACAAAATCTGGATCTCTTCATCGCTCAACAGACCGTCCTCATCCAGGCGCTCCTGCAGCGTCTTCAGCCGCGCCTCCAAAGCCAGCGGCATGCCAATCATCCGCTGCGCGACAGCCTGAGCGTCGGGAAGTTCCAGCCGCTCTTTGCCCTGCGCCACAGCGTACGCATAACATTGCTCGAGCAAATCGACCGCCTTATCCGGGAAATGACGGTTGCGCATGAATTGCTGTCCAAAATCGAGCAGCCACCCCAATAGCCCATCCGCCACGGTAACATGATAGCGCTCGGTTAATTCCACCTGAAGAACCTTGAGGATTTCCAGGGTGACCTCTATGGAGGGCTCCTGTACTCGCACGGGTTGAAAACGTCGTTCCAGGGCGGCGTCGGTCTCAATAAACCGCCGGTACTCGTCGTCGGTGGTCGCAGCAATACAGGCCAGGTCGCCGCGCGCCAGCGCCGGTTTTAGCAGGCTGGCGATATCCGTGGTGCCTACCATCCCACCTGCCCCCATAACGGTGTGGATTTCATCAATAAACAAAATGACCCCCGGCTGGCTGGCCTCCTGGAGGATGGCCTGCATCCGTTTCTCGAGTTCGCCGCTCATATGCGCCCCGGCCACCAACAAAGAGGGCTGCAAGACAACCACGCGCACGTCAGATAACAACGCCGGCGTCTTCCCCTGTACGACACGATCGGCCAGCGCCTCAACAATTGCCGTTTTTCCTACCCCGGCCGGGCCAATCAACACCGGGTTACGTTTTGTGCGCCGGCACAGGGTTTCAATGACCAGGTCTACCACGTCCTCACGTCCCACCACCTTGCTCAATTTCCCTTCGCGGGCCGATCGAGTCAGGTCGCGCCCGAATTGATCGAGCACAGGCGTTGCCAGCGTTTTCTTTACTACTACCTGCTGCTGTACCGGTGCGGCGTTGCCGTTAGCTTCAGACACCGTATTCTGAACAGGGGGCAGCGATTCCCCACCCACCTTAGACATTTTGGTGGCGTTATCCGCCGCAATCAACGAATATCCGGCGCTCAAAAGGATTACCGTTGCCACATCTCGCTCTGCCGCCTGCAAACGACCGCGCTGGCGCGCCCGTTCCTCGGCCATACGCGCCACAACCTGAGCGTCCAACGCCTGCCCCGCCTCCCCCTTTCCGAGCTGCTCCAACACGCGCGCCCGGATGCCGGCAGAATTTACCTCATTAACCATTGAATCGACCATCAAACCGTGTCTCTCCACCAGCGCCAGCAGCCAGTGATGAATCCCCAGACTGTCGTGCCTGGCTTCCTGCTGCTTCTGAATCGCGGCCTCTACCAGACGCTGGGCCCCCGTTGTAAGCATCTGCAATGACGGTTCGGACATGACGCCTCCTGCAAAGCGATAAAAAGACTGAGCTTTTACCAGCCACGGTTACCATCCCCCGAGGCCAGACCCTTTGTTTCTGATGAACACAATTATCACTTGAATTGCCGGAAAGTCAAGCCGCTATCCAATCACAGTTTACCAACCACAAACATTCACCTATTGACCGCGCCAGTAAGCCCAGGTAGAATCACGCTACTTTCTCTGGAGGAATGCTATGCCATTATACGAATACATCTGCCAGGATTGCGGCAAACATTTTGACACCCTGCGTTCGATGAAGGATGCTGACAACCCGATCCAATGCGCCCACTGCGACAGCCAGAACACCCACCGCCGCTCGGTATCGGCATTTTTTGCCAAAAGCGATGGCCGCACGGTTGCCGGTAGTGGGCACTCGTGCGGCGGGTGCAGCGGCGGCAATTGCTCCGGCTGCGGACACTAAATTTTCCGGTTGGGTTCCCACTCGCCCCAAACGCGCCAGACGCTACGACTGGTTGGCCTGTCCCGTTGCCTTTAAATACCCTGGGCGCAAGACGCCATACGCCACAGTCATCAGCGGCGTTGCCACCCCGGTTTCGCTCCCCAGGCGCACCAAAACCCCGATCATCGACTCCAATTCACTCAATCGTCCTGCCTCCACGTCGCGCTGCATCGAAGGGCGGATATTGGGGTCGCTGTTATCAATAAACGTTAACGTCTTCTGCTCCACATCGCTGTCTAAGTCAACACCGCAGGCGCGCCCCACCGCGGCGATCTCGGCAATGGCCTGCTGCAACAACGCCCGCGCCTCCGGTACCAAGCGGTATTCGCCAAAAGAAACCCGTGTCAGGCTGCCCAGGGCGCTCACAGCCGCGATGAAAACAAACTTCGTCCATAAAACCTTACGAATGCTGTTACTGACCTCCACCAGCGCACCGGTCTCCTGCAACACTGCATGGACCGCTTGCAACCGTGGGGTAAGCTGCCCGTCTAATTCTCCCAACACGATCCGGCGAAACTGGCTGTAGTGTCCAATCACGCCCGGCGCTTCAATCGCGGCCGAGATCCAGGTTGCCCCACCCAGCATATGCTGCATACCGACCACCGCCCCAATACGCTCGGCGGCATCGATCCCATTTTGCAAGGGCAGCACCAGCGTATCCGCTCCGATAACCGGCAAAATGGCGCGGGCTGCATCATCGGTATGGTAAGACTTGGTTGCGACCAGCACCAGATCCACCGCCCCAATTTCAACGGGAGTGTCGGTGGCTCGCACCGGCGTCACATGAAAATCTCCCAACACACTCTTCACGCCCAAACCATTCTCCCGCATGGCCGCCAAATGAGCGCCGCGAGCGATGAAGGTTACCTCATGCCCGGCCTGAGCCAACAAGCCGCCATAATAGCCCCCCACGCCACCCGATCCCATGATTGCTATTTTCATCTTTTCCTCCAGCAGAAAACTCACATAACGATACGGCCTGCGAATGAGTATAGCATATCTATCAGATCAGGATGACGCCTCATATTGTTTCAGAAAAAACGACATCCAATTCGCTGCTATATTGCGGCGCCTTGCGCCCACCGGCCGCCGGTGTATCCGCCAGACGCACCAGTTCGATAGGCTGATCCCCCCCGAACAGACCGCGCAACGCCTCCGCCACCGTCGCCTCGGCCACCGCCCCCACATACTGTACGCGTAAACCGCCATCCGCCGCCTGGTGCAGGGCGTAATGCACCAGCGGCAGCGGGCGCAACGCCCCGGTGATGTCCACATTGTTGATCCACTGCCCCTGCCGGCCGCGAAAAACCACCGGCTGCCGTCCTTCGAGATCGACCAGCCAGAACTCACCGTCGTGATAACTCAGGCTGGCAAAATCTCCCGTACGGTAGCGCAGCAAATGCAGGAAACGGCTCACCTCGCCGCTCAATGTCACCTCACCACGCACCCCCAGCGGACAGGGCCGCCCCTCTGTATCCATGATTTCCACGTATAACCGCCGCGGCAACAAAGCGTATTCTCGCCCGACGCGCACCCCCACCGGCCCGCCCTCGTTCAACGAATACATATCAATCACCGGACAACCAAAACGCTCTTCCAGGCGGCGTTGAAAGCCCCCGCTCAAATGCATCGCCCCCGAGACCAGCGCCTTCGGGCGGGTTTTCAGCGACAGGCGCGCCAGTTCCGCAAACGATAATGGATCGCCCGTATACACCTCTGGATTGCACGCATCCAGATAACGCTCCCGGTCGCCCGCCTGCCGCCAATCCGCCGGATTAAGATTGAGTTTGGCAAAGCCAGCCTGATTGAGATAGGTCAACACCGTTGCATACGTCACCGTCGTATGCTGATAGCACATCAACAGAACCGCCACCTTGCCCGGCCGGCATTCAAGCTGTACGCCGTAACGCTCCAACGCCAGCTTGAACAGCGGAAAATACTGCGCCGCCGCCTCGGGGTGCGACAATACCTGTACCGGGTGCCCGGTAGTGCCCGATGTGGCATACAGGATCAAACCGTCCAGCGGCTGGTCGTCCGGCACAAAATCCCACGGCGCCCGCCCCAGGTCGGTGCGGCAGACCGTCGGCAGCATCAAAAACTCACCCGGCGGCAGGCCATAGCGCCGGTAAAATGGCACCTGCGCCTGGCAATAGACGCAATACGCCGCCAACCAGGGCGGCAGTTCACCCGGCTGCCAGCGCGCCGCCCCGCTGCGCAGTTCCGCCTCGTACTGACGCAACCGTCGCAGCCCCGCCCGATCCAGCCGGTCGCCGCAGCGATGATTGAAACGCGGCGCGGCCGGTTGATCGTGCATCCACTTTAACAACGCCCGCCCCCGCTCGTTTAATAGCGGGAAACGCCGGCTGTCATTCATCTCATCATCATCCATCGTCATCACTCCCGCGTCACCTTGGCAGCCGCCTCCTCGGCGGCCTTACGCGCCATCGCCTCGCGAATCGCCTGGGCGCGCTCTTCGGCTGCCCGGGCCGCCTGCAACACCCACTGCCGTCCCAGGCTGTCCAACGTCGCCAGCCGGTCCTGCGCCTGTTCCAGAGTCTCACCGGCCGGACGCAAATCCAATGCCTGCAGCGCCAGGCGCGCCAGTTCCTCGCGCCGGTCGACATCGCCAATCCACTCCTCCGGCGAATGCAGCCCGGCCAGTTTATCCAGACCGTGTTCCAGCCAACGCCGCGCCTGCGGTGCAAACCCGCCGCGTCCAACAAACCAGTCATCGTGCAGCAGCCAGCAGCCCAATAAGATTAGCCCCAATCGCTGGCGCTCGCCGGCAGCTTTGGCCTTGAAGACCGCCGCCTCATCCGCCGAGAGCGGCTGCCCGCCCAGATCCACCAGCAAATCCGACACTACCGCCGCCGTCTCCACCACGCCGCCGCGCCCGCTGCGCGGCTCGGCCAGCATTTCTGCCGGGCATGCCGCCAGACGCTGTAACAAGCGCTCCAGATAAGGGCCTTCTTGCTTCATGCTCACCACTCCTTCCCGCCGTAGGCGCGCGCGCTGAACTGACGGGCAAAATCCACCAACCCATTCAGACTGTCCACGTGATAAATCTGCCAGCCATCCGTTTCCATCTGCGTCAACACCGGATAGTATCGCTGCCAGCCGGCGTACAGGTTCAACACCAACGTTCCCCCACCCCCGGCTGCCGCCAGCGCCTGGGCCGAAATCGCCGCCCCGTTGTTCTGGCGTTCGTCCACATCATACATCGACGTCACCCCCTCATCCGATAAAACCAGGATATGCGTGGGACGCTGGCGACGCCTGCCGTTCAGATACGTGTCGCGTAAAATGTGGATCGGGAAAGTCGTGCCGCCGCCCAGGTATCCTGTCAATACTCGTAAAATCTGTCGCTCGTCGCGAATAAAGTCGCCGGTCGTCTCAAACTGGCGCGCCCCGCTCCACAACGTCGCCTGAACCGAAGCCCCGGCCCGCAGCGCCGACAGGGACAGAATCGCCCCTGCCAGCGCCGGATAAGAAAGCTGCATTTGCGGGTTGGGCATTGACCCCGAACAGTCTACATACAAATCCAGATCCAGCGGCCGCCGCTCGGGCTCTGCCCCTTCTATCGCCCCCCACGAACGCTGCACGGTGGTCACCCCGGGGATAATGTGCGGGCTGGTCAACACACTCTGCAACCAGTCGACCTCATCCAACGCCGCGCCGATATCCCACGGCTCCAACCCCTCGGGCAGCGGCTCCCGCACCTGTGGCATTCGCCGGCTGGGAAAACGTACCAGATACGGCAGCGCCAGTTCGCGATAATAGCGTACCGTGACCTCGTGATTATCCAGTTTCATGCCCATGCTGCGCAGGATTTCACCAAATACAAACGGATCGCGCGCCTGCCCCGTGGCATGGCGATTGCTGTCCACCGTCTGCGGCGGGTGTTTTACCTCCTGCTCCTTCGGCTTCAACCCCGAAAGTTCTGCATCCAGCGCCGGATGAAGCGCCCCCTCGCGTTCGTCCGCCTCGATAGACGTCAGACCCGCCGGCACCTCGCCGCCCTCACCGGCTCGTTTCATGTCCGTCCAGGCGCCGTACAGAATAATCGTATACACCGCCTCTTCGAGGTATGGCAAACACAACGCTGCAAAACGTCCACTACCGTCCAACCACTGGCGCCCGTAGGTTCGCACCAAACGCGAGCCCAAATAGGCATCGCCTTCCATCGTCTCGCTCACCTTACCCCTCACCAGAGTTCCACCCGGCAGACTCCACAAAATCTCGTAGATGCGCATGTATAACATCCACAACGGGTTTCGCGACTCGCCGCCCAACGTCCGGTACACATCCGCGATACGCAGACCTGCCCCACGATACAGGCGGTCATTCACCAGTAAATCGGTGTACAGATTGCCGACAAACGGCGCCATCGTCTCCTGGCCCGGCAGCGCCCAGCGCATGCGCGCCAGCATGCGGGCATGCTCGCCCAGGTCCGCCGGGCAGTACACGTGATGCCCAATCTCATGCGCCAGGATCTCCAGCGCAAAATCCTCAACGTGGCTCGCCTGCGCCTGCAACAAATTGATTACCACTGCCTGATCCGCCAGCCGGATCATGGCAAAATTGCCGCTCATCCCCTCGGCGTCCACCGCATCCTTATCCAGGCACCAGCGCGGCTCGCTCAGCCGGGTAAAACGGCTCCATACCGCCAGCGCCTGCGGCCAGGACTGCAACCAGCGCTGGCGTAAACCCTCCATCGTCGCGGCGATCATTCTCCGCCCCCTATCCAGGCCAGCACCACCACCCGGTGCGAGAGCGGGCTGGTCGCTACCAGCGTGGTGCTATTCGCCGCCCAACTGTTGGCAGATCTTAACTCCGAAAAAGTTTGCCGCCGGCCCTGAAACGAAACGACCCCATTATGCAGCAGGGCAAACGGCGTACCCTGCGCCGCCGGCAGCAGTTCCACCGGTCGTATCGCCCGCAGCAGCACCGCCCCGAACCGGTCGGCGTGCAACGTCCAGGTCGCCTGTGAATCTTGCACCACAAAACCGCCCCCGTTCCACTGCACCCGCGGCGGGTTCAAAAACGGCCCGCCAAAACCGCGAAACGCTCCCAGTTGCGCGACCACCGCCAGGCGGCGGTCACCGTTCGTTGCCTGCGGCGACCACCACGGGTCTGTCCGCCAGCGCATCACCGCTTCATCCACCCTCACCCGCGCTGGCAGGTCAAGAACATCCCGCGCCACCGGCTCCGGCAGCCGTCCACACAATGCCAGCGCCCCCTGACGGTAATGCGCCATCCCCGCTCGCCAGGCCGCCGCCTGACCGGCCAGCAGCCAGGTGGACACCTCCTCACACTGCTCCGCCGCCCGCCCCATAATCGCCGCCCATTCCGCCGGGCGCGCCCCCGGCGTACGTTCCAGGTTGAACAAGGCGTTGCTCAAGGCCCCCGCCACCAGGCGAGGCGCCTGCACCAGCAGGTGCACCACCCGCGGTAACAGTTGCTCCCAACCGACGGCAATCGCCCTCAGTCGCGCCTGTGGCCCCAATAACCGCCGCCCCAACAATTCCAACGCCAGGTCATACAATACATCCAACACCGCCCCGGCCCGCTGCGGTGCACAGTCTGCGGCCCGTTGTACCACCGGCAGCACCGCCTGCTCCAACAACAGTTGGAATTCATCCGCACGCAGTTCCGGCCAGCGCTGACGCGCCTCAAGGAACTGATAGTTGTATCGTCCTCGCCCCTCGGCCAGAATGTGCGCCAATCTGTCGTCCATCCCAGCTCACCCCTGTTCGCACGTCTCCAACCAGTGCAGATAATTGGTGTAGCGCTGGTGCAGGTACTTGATCTTGAGAATGTCATCGAACAGATTGCCGTATAACTTGCCCGCCTTGCTCCATTCCGCCAGCAGCCGCTCAATCTTTACCAGCCGGCTGCGCACCTCCGCCGCCGCCAACCCTTCCAGGCCGCGGCGAAACTCCTCCTCCAGCGCCACCAGCGGATCATTGCGATCCAGATCCAGCCGGTCGTACTCCAGGCAGGCCAGGTCGAACAGCTTACGGATCCAGCCCACCCGATCGTTGCGATACACCCCGTTGCCCGGCGCCTCGAAGAACGGCGAATCCGGGTTAGGCGTCAATTTGTCGTGCAGCACAAAGGGCAGAATCTGGCGCAGGTCTTCCATCTCCACCACCCGGCCGCCGCGGAAATAGGCCAGCGCCTTGGCGAACAGCATCACCGTCATCAACGCCCGTACCGACAGCCCATTCATCGTCTGGTTGCCCAGATCTTTGAGCCGGTCCTTGCCCGTCTCCTGCGCCAGCACGCGGGTTAAGTCGCCGCTGGCCAGCTTGACCGTATCCTTGGTGCGATACTCCAGCTGGTCGGCCGCCAGCTCGCAAAACTCGAACTGGCTGGCAAAAAATTCCAACCGCCGCCGCACCTCGAGCGGAAGCTCCACCGCCAGAATTTCGCCGTTCATCCGGTCGATCTCGGCCTCGCCGAAAATGATCTGCGGCGGCACTACCTCCTCCGGGCGCACCCCCGTCTCGATCCGCTCTAACAGATCGCCCAGAAAGCGCGTGTTGAACGCCAGCGCCTTGACCACAATATCGATGCGGTCGCGCAGCGCCTCGATCACCTGATACGTCCCGCCGCCCGCATCGTCGTTGGCGGTCAGATACCAGGCCGCTTCCGGGCACTCGTAAATTTGATCCAGAATCTCGGCGTAATTATCCGCCATCACCGTCAGCAGCGCCGACTGTGTGCGCGTTGGGATGCGGTTGTATTCATCGATGATCTTGACCCGCATTCCCAGCCACTTGCGCCAGGCAATGCGAATATCGTCCATGCGCCGCGCCGCCACCAGGTCGGAGGGCAGCGGGTTGCCCAATAAATCCGAAATGGTCATCTGCGGCTGGCCGTGTTGCATCGCCCGCCGCACCTCCTGGATCGAATAGCCGGCCAACACGCTCATCAGAATGGCGCTGGACGTCTTACCGCGCCCCGGCCCGCCCACCAGCAAACAGCGCCGCCGCACGGCAAAGTTGAGCAACGGCAGCAGCACGAAACTGGAATAACTCTGCGCGCTGGGCAGCCGCACCGTCGCCTTACTGTCGCCAAAGGTAAAGCTGGCCGGCGGCCTGTCGCTGTACTCGATGTCGTAATGTGGGCTGATGATGGCGTGATTGACGACCCAGAAATACGCCTGGCGCAGCTTCTCGTCCAGCGGCGTCGCCCCAGCAGACTCTGGCGCCGCCGCACTCACCGGCCCGCTGTACAGGCTGGCGACGTCAAACTCGGCCGGCCTGGAGCGTGGCTGCTGTGGGTTGGTCGGCGCCTCGGGCACGTGTTGAAAGGATCGCAAATCGGCAGACATACACCCTCTCTCAATCTTCCCAATCATCCGGATGATAACGGCGGGTGCGCTTCAACGCCCCGTGCTGGCGCTTCGAAGCCAGCCGCGCCGCCCGCGCCGTGACCGTCGGGCGCGTCGCCCGGCGCATCTTGGGCCGTTCCAGCGCCTGGCGCAGCAAGGCAATCAGACGCTGCGTGGCATCGAACCGGTTTTGCTCCTGCGTGCGATACTGCCGGGCGAATAGAATCAAAACGCCCTCCTCCGTCGCCCGGCTTCCCGCCAGCCGTAACAAACGTTCCTTCACGTCTTCGGGCAGCGCCGGCGAATTGCGCACGTCAAAACGCAGCTGCACCGCCGTCGCCACCTTGTTGACATTCTGTCCGCCCGGCCCCGACGAGCGGATAAAGTCAAATTGGAGTTCGCTCTCATCAATGTGGATTGCAGTGCTGATTTCGATCATGGTTTAAGTATATCAGCACTCGCGCAAGGGCTGGCCTCAAAAATCAGGGAACCGGCCTGCTGGCCGTTTGCACCCCTCGCCGGTGATAGATAGCCGGTATTCACCTAACCACGGCTTGAGGCTCGCTCTCTTTTCTTGCGATACATATTGGCGTCGGCTTCTTTGAGAGTTTCGTGTAAAGAGGTACTGCTCTCGGCGGTAAACTGTCCCAGTGTAAGCTGCAAAGGCAGGTCGGGGTGAGCGCTGTTGTGCTCCAGTAAGATATGGCTGAAACGCTTCAAGATCAAGCCGGTTGTAGCCGCATCGGTTTCTGGTAAGAGCACCGCAAATTCATCCCCACCGATGCGCGCCACAATATCCTCCGCGCGGAAAGCAGCCAACAATACCTGAGCGGTGCGGATCAGCAGCCCATCCCCGGCCGCGTGTCCAAAATGATCGTTGGTTAACTTCAGATGATCCACATCCGCCATCAGAATGCTGACCGGAAAATGGCGCCCCCCTTCAAGCTGCCTCATCGCCTCAATGAAATAGGCGCGATTATACAGCCCGGTTAATGCATCGTGCATGCTTACATATTGCAGCTTGATTTCCGCCAGCTTACGGGCAGTAACATCCAGAACCGCGGTGCGGCATTCTTGCCTGTCTTCGGTGGCGATAGCTTCAAGATAAACCCAGGTCGGGGGTTCATATCCCCCTTTTTGTAGCGCCAATTCGCACGTCTCCCTCGTCTTGCTACCGAACACACTCTCGAGAAAAGCATTGAAAACGACCCGGTCATCTTCCTGGACAAACAGCCCAAAACGCACCCCCATCAGAAGATCGCGTTCCATCCGCAGTAAACGCGCCAAATACAGATTAGCCTGATAGATCGTTCCATCCGCACTCAACGTAACGTAACCCACCGGGGCAAAGTCATACAATTCGGTGTAGCGTTTCAATCCAGCCTCGATCTCTGCCCGGGATCGTTGTAACTCTTCGTTTTGGATTTCCAGTTCGATCTGGTGCACTTGTAATTCATGCACCAACCGGAGAATATCTGCTGTCGTTTGAGGAATGCTCCCCTGCTCGTGTCTTTGACCGTAACGAGCTTCGGCCTGGCGGTGCAGGTTAGAGCCAGGTGCGATGGAAGGTGGCTTTTTTTTCATCGCTATACTCCTTCCGAAAAACTAACCTCCGCCCAAACCACTTGCATCGATATCTTCGCAAATCAGGCAAAAGCGATCTTGACTTTCGCCTGGGCGGTATACGTTGCAGCGATAGCGATTTCCAATATGTGGGAGATCCATTTGAAAACTGGTCGCAACCCCATTCGTGGCCACTTGCTCGAAGATTTTGAGCCATCGCGACTCAACTTTGGGCCAAACCTCACGGATCGTTTTGCCCCGCGTCTCGTCGTTCTTCATCCCCATCATTTGTTCGCAGGCATCGTTGAGATAAACAAACCGGCAGTCGCAAAAATTACCCATCGCATCAAATACGGTCTCAAACAGGACGAAACCATCGGGCATATATTTGAGCAACGCCTTCATTTCGCTCTCACTCTCGCGTAGAACCAACTCTAGCTTCTTGGCCAGGCTGACGTCTAAAAAGGTGATCACCACCCCATCGATGCGATTCTCCAGGGTGCAATAAGGCATAATACGCACAGTGAACCAACGTCCATCCCGCGTTAAAACGGATGTCTCTTTGAAAATCAGCGTGCGCAGCACCGTTTGCACATCTTCCGCCAGATCCGGGTAGAGCAAATCGGATGCAATATCTGTAATCGGCCGCCCCGCGTCGCCCGGGATAAGTTTAATGATCTTTGCCGCCTGGCTGGTAAAGCGTCGCACGCACAACCTGTCGTCCAGAAACAATGTAGCAATGTCGGTACTGTTCAGCAGGTTCTTCATATCGTTATTGCTTCGCGACAGATCGTCCACCCGCGCCTGCAATTCATGATTGACCGTCTGTAGTTCTTCGTTGAGCGACTGTAACTCCTCCTTAGAAGTCGTCAATTCCTCGTTAGTACTCTGCAACTCCTCGTTGGCAGATTGCAACTCCTCATTGACTGATATGAGTTCCTCCTGTGAGGTTTGCATCTGCTCTCGGGCAGATTGCAATTCGTCCCGAGCGCGTTTGAGTTCCTGCTCGATCTGCACCGTGCGATCCTGTCGGGTGGCCTGGCGACGAGCCCCACTCGAAATTCCGGCAGCCGACGAAGCGGCCACCTCGTTAAAAACGATCAACACCGTACCCTGCAATCCTCCCGTCTCCGCCATCGGTTGTAGGGTCACATCCACCACCTGACTTCCGCCGTTGGTGCCAACTACTACATTCTTGACTGTCACCGCGGCTTTCTCGCTCAACACTTTTTGAAAAGCGCCGCTCAGTTCATAACGTAACCCCTCGCGCGCCATCGCAAAGATATTCAGATTGGCCTTGCCGGCCGCCGGTTCCAGATACTTTCCGGTCCGGCCGCTGATATAGAGAATGTCGCCTTTATCGTTGACCAATACCCCCGGTGGTGCAAACCGCCGCAAAAGTTGTTGCTCCACCAGCGTTTGCAGGTTAGGCGAGGGTTGGCTCGTCTTCGATTGGGCTGATGGGGTGCTCGATGCCCAGGATGAGCCAGAAAGAAACACAGCCGGAAAATCCACCGGCCGGGTTCGCTGCATCGCAGTGGATCGCCGGTACAACCGGTTCTTGCCATCCAGCGCCGCGAACAAATCGCCAAAACCGCCAATGGTCTCGGCGCTGCCCAGAAACAGGATACCGCCCGGATTAAGGCTGTAGTGGAAAAGGGGCAGGAGTTTCTTTTGCAAATCCCCGGACAGATAGATCAACAAATTGCGACAAATGAGCAGATCGAGGCGGGTGAACGGCGCATCCATCACCAGGTTATGCGGAGCAAAGACCACCATTTCGCGAATCTCTTTCCCCACCCGGTAACCGTGCTCTTCCTGGACAAAAAAGCGGCGCAAACGTTCCGATGAAACATCCGCAGCAATATTGGCCGGATAGAAACCCACGCGGGCTTTTTCGATGGCATCCTTATCCAGGTCGGTGGCAAAAATCTGCAACGAAACATTCCTGGCCGGCTTGACCTGATCGATAGCTTCTTTGAAAATCATTGCCAGCGAATAAGCCTCTTCACCGGTTGAACATCCCGGCGTCCAGGCCCGCAGCCCTCCGCCAGTCAAATGTCCTGTCAAAAAACCGGCAACGACTTCGTTTTTGAGTTGTTCCCAGGCCGGCGGATCGCGAAAAAAACTGGTTACACCGATCAATAACTCCTTAAAAAGCAATTCAATCTCGTGCGGATTTTCCTGCAAGAAACGCACGTACGACGAGACCCGATCAATCTGGTGCAAGCTCATGCGTCGCTCAATACGCCGGTAGATCGTATTCTTCTTGTACAGGGAAAAATCCTGTCCGGTTTGGGCCCGCAACAGAATAAGTATTTTCTCCAATGAGCTCTGAGACGCATCTCCTAAAACGAGATCGGGGCGAGAGAGAAAAGGCGCGTGCTGAAAAAAAGAGGCTATTTTTTCCGGCAGCTCTTCAACCGGAGCAACCACATCCACCAGCCCGGCGTCGATGGCGCTGCGCGGCATGCCGGCAAATTTAGCCGAGTCAGGCAATTGCACAAAGACCGCCCCATTTCTCTCCTTAATAGCGCGCAAACCCAGCGTACCGTCCGAACCCATCCCCGAGAGAATCACCCCCACGCTGCGTTCCTGCTGATCGTCTGCCAGAGAACGGAAGAAATAATCGATCGGCAGACGCAACCCACGTGGCGCCGCCGGCGCCAACAAATGCAGCACGCCGTGCAAAATAGACAAATCTTTGTTAGGCGGGATCACGTACACGCAGCCCGGCTCAACACGTACACGATCTGTAATCTGGCTCACCCGCATGAGAGTAGCACGCTGGAGCAATTCCGCCATGATGTCTGTATGTGTTGGATCGAGATGTTGGATGACGATATAGGCCATACCACTGTTGGGCGGCACATTTTTAAAGAATGCCTCCAGGGCTTCCAATCCGCCGGCCGAAGCGCCAATGCCAACAATTGGAAAGGCAGAACCGGTTACTGCCTGCGCAGACGATGGATCTTCGGAAGCGTTCACCTCAACATGCTCCCCGCCAGGGGGCAAGTTAGAGGATACAAGTTGGGATTTCTTCGTCATGCCTCGTTCTCCAGAATAGGTGATTAAAGACCATACTCTCACAAGCCAGAAGCATCCGCTTGTGGCAGCCAACCACTTTTACCGCCCTTGAGACAATCCAATTGGCCTTCAATCCAGAGATGACGAAAGCACTGAGAAAAGGATCATTATCTCACTTACTACTATACTCGCTATAGGCCCACAGGTCAATTACATGACCATCAAGCTAATCGACCGCGCTGCAACAACCCGCGCAATAACGAATTCGATCCATCGTTACACCACTTCCCCAACCACCACCGGCGCCGCCGCCGCAAAACTCAGCCCATCCTGGCCGCGTTCCACCCGGATCACGTCCCCTTCCTGGAACTCGCCGCCCAGCAGCTTGAGCGCCAGGGGGTCCTGCAATTCGCGCTGGATCGTACGCTTGAGCGGCCGTGCGCCGAAATCGGGGTCGTACCCTGTCTCCGCCAGGTACTGGCGCGCCGCCTCGCTCACCTCCAGCCGGTAGCCCTTCTCGGACAGCAGCTTCACCACCCGTCTCAACTGGATCGTGATAATGCCGTCCAGGTGCTCGCGCCCCAACGGATGAAATACGACGATCTCATCGATGCGGTTGAGGAACTCCGGGCGGAAACTGGCCTGCAGCACCCGCGTGATTTCTTCCCGCCGCACGGTGTGCCCGCCCTCCCACAACTGGTTGCCCAGGTTAGAGGTCATGATCACCACCGTGTTACGGAAGTCCACCGTGCGCCCCTGCCCGTCGGTCAGCCGGCCATCATCCAGCAGTTGCAGCAGGGTGTTGAACACTTCTGGGTGCGCCTTCTCGACCTCATCAAACAGCACCACGCTGTACGGGCGGCGGCGCACTGCCTCGGTCAACTGTCCGCCTTCATCATAGCCTACATATCCGGGCGGCGCACCGATCAGGCGGCTGACCGTATGTTTCTCCTGATACTCGCTCATATCGATGCGGATCATCGCCCGCTCGTCGTCGAACATAAACTCGGCCAGCGCCCGCCCCAGTTCGGTCTTGCCCACCCCGGTCGGCCCGATAAAGATGAAAGAACCAATCGGACGGTTGGGGTCCTGCAACCCGGCTCGCGCCCGCCGCACCGCGTTCGACACGACTCGCACCGCTTCGTCCTGCCCGACCACCCGTTCGTGCAGCGCCGCCTCCATGCGCAGCAGCTTCTGCGTCTCGCCTTCCAACAGGCGCGCCACCGGGATGCCCGTCCAGCGCCCCACCACCGCAGCGATTTCCTCAGCGTCCACCTCTTCTTTAAGCAGCGCCCCCTCGCTTTGCATCACCTTCAACCGCTGCTGCGCTTCGCTCAGTTTCATCTCCAGTTCGCGCAGTCTACCGTAGCGCAAGCGTGCCACTTGCTCGAAGTCGGACTGACGTTCGGCGCGCTCGATTTCCGTGCGCGTCTGCTCGATTTGCTCCTTGATCGCCCGCAGCCCGGCGATGGCTTGTTTTTCGTTCTGCCAACGCACCGTAATCTGCTGCGAGCGCTCTTTCAAATCCGCCAGCTCTTGCACCAGCTTCTCCAGCCGCTCGCGTGAGGCGTTATCCTTTTCCTTCTTCAACGCCTCGCGTTCGATCTCGAGTTGCATCACCTGGCGGTCGACATCGTCCAGTTCTTGCGGCTTAGAATCGATCTCGGTGCGCAGCCGGGCCGCGGCCTCATCGATCAGGTCGATGGCCTTGTCCGGCAGATGCCGGTCGGGGATATAGCGCTGCGAAAGCGTCGCTGCAGCAATCACCGCCGGGTCGGTGATACGCACCCCGTGATGTACCTCATAACGCTCCTTCAGTCCGCGCAAAATGCTGATCGTATCCGCCACGCCGGGTTCTTCCACCAACACCGGCTGGAAACGTCGTTCCAACGCCGGGTCCTTCTCCACATACTTGCGGTATTCGTCCAACGTGGTGGCCCCGATCATGTGCAGTTCACCGCGCGCCAGCATCGGCTTGAGCATGTTGCCGGCGTCCATCGCCCCATCCGCCTTGCCTGCCCCCACCACCGTGTGCATCTCATCGATGAACAGGACGATCTCACCCTGCGCCTCGCTGATCTCCTTTAACACCGCCTTCAAGCGTTCCTCAAACTCGCCGCGGTATTTGGCCCCGGCTACCAGCGCACTCATATCCAGCTGGATCAGGCGCTTCTTCTTCAAACCATCCGGCACGTCGCCGTTGACCATGCGCTGCGCCAGCCCCTCGGCGATGGCCGTCTTTCCTACCCCCGGTTCACCGATCAGCGCCGGGTTATTCTTGCTGCGGCGTGACAGAATTTGCACCACGCGGCGAATCTCCTCGTCGCGCCCGATGACCGGATCCAATTTTCCTTTGCGCGCCAGGTCGGTCAGGTCATGACCGTACTTCGCCAGCGCCTGGTAGGTCGCCTCCGGTTCGGGGTTGCTCACCCGCTGCGCCCCGCGCACCTGCTTCAACGCCGCCAGAATCGCCTCCTTCGTCAACCCGTACGAGGCCAGGCGCTTGCCTTCCGGTGAGTCACACAACCCTAACAGAATATGTTCGGTCGAAACATAATCGTCCTGCATCCCTTTCGCGTAACGCCCGGCGGCGTTTAAAACGTCCGCCGTCGCCTGCGCCAGACCCACATCCACATTACTACCATATACCTTTGGGCGCCGATCGAGATCGCTGTGCAGTTCCTCCTCCAGGGCCTGCACGCTGCCGGCCACCCGCGTTACCAGCGCCGCAACCACACCCTCCTCCTGGCGGATCAAAGCCAGCAGCAGGTGCGCCGGCTCGATGGCCTGGTGCCCATACCCCCGGGCGTTCTCCTGCGCCTGAAAAATGGCTTCTTGCGATTTTTGTGTGAATTTATCCAGTTTCATTTTCTTCTCTCCGTGCCGCAATGGCATATCCCACCGCAGCCTTCTATCGCCTGAAACAGGCTAATTCTTTCCACTACCTTTTATATACCAACCAGTATACCCGCCCCATATAAGAGCCATATCTGCAAAAAATAAGAGAAAGATTTGATCTCCCGCCGCTTGAGGTATACTTGCCGCCATGAACACTGCCGCCCACACCCAAAACAAAACTGCCACCCCGCTGGCGCTGACTGCCATCCTCATCTGGAGCACGCTGGCCCTCATCGGCGCACAACTGGTGCACATTTCCCCCTTTCTCCTGCTGGGCGTGGCCCTCTTACTCAGCGGCGTCATCAGCCTCTTCCGGCGCGGCGCCTGGCGCATCCCCTGGCCGACGCTGGCCGTCGGCGTGGCCGGCATCTTCGGCTACCACTTTCTCTACTTCCGCGCCCTCGCCCTGGCCCCGGCGGTAGAAGCCAACCTGATCAACTACCTCTGGCCGCTGCTCATCGTCCTCTTTTCGCCGCTTGTCCCCGGTTACCGGCTGCGCCCACGCCACATCCTCGGCGCGCTGGTCGGCCTGGCCGGCGCCGCCCTGATCGTCACTGGCGGACAATTCAGTCTGCGCAGTGAATACCTGCCCGGCTATCTGCTGGCCGCCGGCGCCGCCGTCACCTGGGCGCTCTACTCCGTCCTGACCAAACGCCTGCCTCCCTTCCAGACCGATTCGGTCGCTGCCTTCTGCGCCGTCTCAGGTCTGCTCGCCCTGGCCTTTTACTTCCTGTCCGGCGGCTCGTTGTCTGACGTCCAACAACTGACCGCCCGCGACTGGTTACTGCTGATCCTGATTGGCGTCGGCCCCATGGGCGCCGCCTTTTTCTTATGGGATGCAGCCCTCAAACGCGGCGATCCACGCCTCATCGGCTCGCTGGCCTACCTCACCCCGCTACTTTCCACCCTCAACCTGGTGTTGTTTGCCGGCAAAAGCCTCACCCCGCTTTCGTTTGTCGCCATGGCCCTCATCATCGGCGGCGCCGTCTTAACCTCCAGCGACACCCAATAACCCCATCGCCTTTTTATCCTGTCCATCCTGTTGAAAAATGGTCTGACCTTCCCATCCAAAGGCCCCGCCATCACCCT
>CAZHTS010000004.1:59207-60463 GCA_964535315.1 uncultured Anaerolineaceae bacterium | reverse complement strand
TGACCTTCCCCATCCAAAGGCCCCGCCATCACCCTTTCTTATCCTGCCTATCCTGTTAAATTGACCTTCTTTCTTATCCTGCCTATCCTGTTAAACCCATATTCCCAATCTTGTTCTCTGTTAAATCCCCGTTACACCACTGGCCCCCGGTCAGCCGTCACCCGGCTGGCCGGGGGCCAGATTACATCTACCTTTGCTTGCCCTACTTCAAATAACGATTGAGAAAATCAATCACCACTTTCAAATTTGCCTCGCTGCCGAACTGCGCTCCGCCATGCCCGGCGCCATCGATCAAGGTATAGGTCGCCCTCTCCGCCCCTAACGCCTCGGCCAGGTTCTTGCCCTGCACCGGTGGGATATTGCAATCCGCCGAACCATGCTGGATCAAGAAAGGCGCCGCCTTCTCATTGATATAGTTCATCGGGTTGGTCTTCCCCACCAGATCCGGCACAGTTTGGATCGCTGCCCCCACCAGCTTGGACTCGGGCGAACTGGCCTCATTATGGTTCTGTGTACAGGTGCTGCCGGCAAACTGCTCGTCTAATTTCAAAAAATCAACCGGCCCAAACCAATCCACCACCGCCTGCACGCAACTCGACTGCCCGGCGTTCCCCAGTTCCGCCCCTTCCAATTCGGCCACATCACAGGTTGTGCCCAGCAGTGCTGCCAGATTGCCCCCCGCCGAAGCGCCCCAGGCGCCAACCCGCTCCGGGTTCAGGCCATACTTCACTGCATTGGCCCGCAAAAAACGTACTGCCGCCTTTGCATCATGGATTTGCGCCGGATAGAGTGCCTCGGCGCTTAACCGGTAATTAATACTCGCCACCGCATAGCCTGCCGCCAACAACGGATCGACCCCGGTCAAGCCGGTACCGTCCGACTTATCCCCCATCATAAACCCGCCGCCGTGGATCATGACCACCACCGGGAACGGCCCATTCCCCTGCGGCAGGTATAAATCCAGTTTTTGCGCATCCGAAAGCGAAGCATACACCACATCCTTATGCGTCGGCGCCACCGAGGCGAACGAGCCCGACCCACCGGGCAGAACGGATAGCGCAGCGCAACCCGCGCTGCTGAATAATGCCAAAACCACCAGCGCCGAAAGCACGACCCACAACGTTAATTTTGTACCCTTAGTAAACATATCAAACTCCTCACAATATAGATTTCACTTGCCCCATTATCACAAACGAATCTCAATAAATTCTCAAGACATTCCCCACACATTCTACAGAAACACACTTGCAATTCCC
>CAZHTS010000004.1:44960-59107 GCA_964535315.1 uncultured Anaerolineaceae bacterium | reverse complement strand
CAGGTCCCCCGTTCAGACGAACTGAACGGGGGACTCGCCAGACCGCACCCTGCGGTTCAAGCCGCTGCTACGACGACTCTCCTCCCCCAGCGCCGGATCGCACTGACCGCCAGGCCTAACAGTCCGCCCACCACCGCCCCGCGCAGCAGGCACATCCCTGCCCCACCGGCCAGCAGCAAGAACTGTTGCAGGCCCATCTGGCCGGCCAACAGATCCATCAGCGTGCCCTGCATCACCCCGTCGTAGGCAAAGGCCAACGACAGGTTGATCCAGCTTCCGGCCAGGCCTGCCAGTGCACCCAGCAGCGACCACTTCCAGCCGCCAATCACCCAGGCCACCAGCAGCCCGCCCAGCACGCCGGGCATCAACATCCCCACCATAAAAATAGGCGCTGCCTTGATCTCAAACTGTACTGCTGCCCACGCCACCGTCGCCGGGTTAACCAGCAACCGCGCCAGCCAGCCGGCCGCCAGCGCCCAACGGATCGCCCAAACACGCTCTGGAGCCACCGACTGCGCCAGCAGTGAGCCGCCTACCCAGGCCACAATCAACGCCGCCAGGCATGTCCCCACCAGGGTAACCGGGTAATACCCCCATTGCATCAGACGGTTCGTCGCAATCAACAACTGATCACACAATGTGATCAACGCAAAAGCCAGCGCAAACCCCAACGCACCGGCCTGTACCGGCGGACGGGAAAAAAGCCAACGTTTCATATTGTCTCCTGTACTCGTTTGCAAGTATGCTTTCCACAGGCTGGCGGGCAGATCGCGCAGTTCGCGCCCCACCACACCCAGCACGGCACAGGATCCCTTTGAACGGGCGTCGGCCAACAATTCGGCAAACACAGCCCGCATCTCCATCTCGTACTCCCGCCGCATCCCCGGCGGATACAAGCGCAGGAACAGGCCAAACAGACGTACGGCAAAAGAGATACCATCCATCCGGCTTCAGCCCTCCGCCGGCAGCCGCTGCCCGGCCACCCGCACCAGAGCGCTCATCCGCGCCACCTCGGCTTTAAGCAGGCTGCGTCCAGCTTCGGTTAATGCATAATCCTTACGCTCGCGCCCACCCACTTCGTTGGCGCCATCTTCCAGACGCACAATCCAGCCTTCATCCACCAGACGTTTCAGCGCCCCGTACAACGTCCCGGTGCTGAAAATGATGCGATTCTCACTCAACACCTGCACATCCTTGAGGATGGCGTAGCCATGACGCCGCCCAGGCGCCAGGCTGAGTAAGATGAAAAACGTCGTTTCGGTCAGGGGTAACATCGCAGATAGAGATTCGTTCATCGCAGATCCTATATGTAGCAAGACGACATGTCGTTAAGCGACATATTAGCACGACCTGTCCCCCTTTGTCAAGAGGCAATATTCGGCGTCACTCAGCTCAGGCGGCGATCATTCCTGCAACCACTCTGCCAGTTGCAGCGCCTTGCGCACGTGTTCCGCCAGAATCTCGCGCGTCACCGTCGCTCCCCGGCGAATATCAGCATCATTAAACACCAACAGGTCGCCACAGCCGCGCGCCACATATTTCTGTGTCTGCCCTAACAACGCCAACGTTCGATCCGAAATCCCCACTTCGCCCGGAGCAGCGTCGCCGCAGAACAGCAGATAACGGTCGGCAAAACCCAACGGCCCGCCGGATACCTCACGCAGCCCGGCCATTTTCGCACCAATCCGGTACAGATCGTTCAGCGAATCCCCCAGCGGGCCTAGTTGCGGCAAACGCGGCACCAACAAAAAGGGCGCCAGAGCGGTCCGTGGCGAGATTACCGCCACGCAGCAATACTCTTGTTGGAGCGAGTCGCTGCGCCCGCCGCCGCGATACGAAACATCAAACAGATACACCCACACATCCCCCACAACCTTACGCGCCACATTGCTCAACCGCACCGCCGTAGCCGGTCGCAAAGCTCTTTCCACCCGCCCAACCAGGTCGGCATCCGGGTTCGTCAACAGTTGGAAACCCAACTGCCGCGCCTGTTCGGCGCTCTGCCGCTTTCGCCGGCGCGACGACCACACCACGAACACAATCCCCCCAACGATCAATAACCCGGCGCAGACCACCATTCCTATCGTCAACAATGCATTCAAATTCGTCATATCCTGCCTCCTTGCGCCCAGCTCAATTATCCTCTTTCTGTAACAGCACCGTCAGACGCGGATAAAACCCATAACGCCGGTAAAAAGCAAACACATCCTCATTTCCAACCGCCACGCTCAAACGCTTGCCTTTCACTCCTTGCGCGTCCAGCCACGCCAGGGCGCGGCGCATCAGCCCATCCCCCACCGCCTGCCCCCGGCAAGCCGGCGTCACATACAGCGACTCGATCTCGCCCACCCCATCCGCGGTCACCTTACTGATACAATAGCCAACTGTCTCCGCCTCATCCAGGGCCAGAATCACCTGCAACGTCCGGCAATCCTGCAACATCGTCTCACGCCGTCGTTCAAACGTAAACCCGGCGTACCACTCGCCAAAATAAGGCGAACGTTCCAGGTGATGGCGGTTCAACCCTTCCCACAACGGCTGCACCCGCGCCAACAAAGATTCATCCCCTTCCATATAACTCACCAACGCCATCGCTCCACCTCCAGAATAAGATCGGCGATATCGTCTCACATCTTGCCGCGCCAGAACAGGGCTGCTTTCCCCCTAAAACTACCAGGCCAGCCGGCCGTCAGGCGCCATCTTTGGCGTCCGGTTTGCGTTGGTGAATGCGTTTGAGAATATAATACCCGCCCGATAAAGCCAGGATGATCGCCGCAATTCCCAACACCGTAACCGCCGGCGTCTGTTTGATATCCAACAAGATCACCTTGCGCGCCACGGCGATCATCGCCGCTTCCATCACCACCTCGGCGTGCACCACGTGTTCATCCAGATAAGCCCGGATCGTGTCGAGCAGTTCAATGGCAATCAACACCACCATAAACATTCCCAACACATTCAGCACCTCGTCGATCCCCAACATATAACCGGGAGCGGTCAGCACCTGCGTTATCAGACGCCGGCCCAGTTCAACCACCGAAAGAATCACCACACCGTACATCAACAGAATCAGCACAAAAGTAATCAGCCGCTCAACCGTCAGCTTTCGCAGCTTCTGCACCAAAGTTGTACCTCCAATCTGCATTTGTTCTCCTTTCCCTGGTCAAACGCCGTCCAACCAACCTCATTATAACAAAACTCTTTCCCCTTCACCCGCCGCCGCATCGTCTTATTGCCCCTACAAAATCTGCGTCCATCCACGCTCTTATTAGCCATGTGGCCTATTTTTCCCCGGACGAGCTGTGCACACAACAGAAACAGGTATAATAGATTCCTTGTCATCTTCTCGTTTTCAGGGAGGGACCCACATGGCCATCACAACACTCGATTACGACCTCAAAAACGCCGTCTCACGCAACCGTTTGATCGGCTTATGGCGTTTAATCAGCGGCTACCATTGGGCCTACATCGGCGCCAATCTCAGTCTTGGCGTGTCCGCCCTCGCCAAAACCGCCACCTATCTCCTCCTGCGCTACTTCATCGATGATTATTTCGTCGAGCAGACTCACACCGTCGCCATCTGGGTCATCGCCCTCGGTTTCCTCGGACTGGCGCTGCTCGAAGGCGGCTTCACCTTCCTCAGCGGACGCCTCGCCGCCCGCACCGCCGAAGGCGTCGCTCGCCGCCTGCGAAATTATCTCTTCGACCAGATCCAGCGTCTCACCTTCACCTATCACGACAAGACGCAAACCGGTGAACTCATCCAGCGTTCGACATCCGACGTGGATGCCCTGCGCCGCTTCTTTGCCGACCAGGCCATCGGCGTTGGCCGCATTGTTTTCCTCTTCACCGTAAACTTCATCGCCCTGCTCAGCCTCAACGTGCGGCTGGCGTTGCTCTCGATCATTGTCGTCCCCTTCATCACCATCGTGTCCGTCTGGTTCTTCCGCAAAATCTCGAAGGCCTACGAAGCTTTTCAAGAGCAGGAAGCCACCCTTTCCACCACCCTGCAGGAAAACCTGAGCGGCGTGCGCGTGGTCAAGGCTTTCGCCCGACAGCAATACGAAATGGACAAGTTCGAGCGCGATAATTGGGAGAAGTTTTTGCGCGGCAAACATTTGCTCGTCATGCACTCGCTGTTCTGGCCGATTTCCGACACCCTGTGCAGCGCCCAAATGCTGGGCGGTTTCTTCGCTGGCGCAGCAATGGCTGTCAACGGAGAAATCAGTATTGGCACCTATCTGGCGTACGCTGGCCTCGTGGTGTGGATCATCTTCCCCATGCGCAACCTCGGCCGCCTGATCGTACAAACATCCACCGGCCTGGTCTCCTATGATCGCGTCATGGAAGTCATCAAGCAGGAACGCGAACAACTCGATGACGGCGATTTCATCCCTCGCCGGCCGCTGATCGGCGCGGTGAGCTTTGAGAAAGTCGGCTTCGAATACGAATACAAGAGCCCTGTCCTGCAAGACGTCAGTTTCGAAGCTCGCTCCGGTCAGGTCATCGCCTTGCTCGGTTCAACCGGCTCAGGTAAGACCACCCTGGTCAATCTTCTGCCGCGCTTCTACGAATACACCAGCGGAAAGATTCTATTGGATGGCGTCGCCCTCGAACATTACCCGCGCCGTTATCTGCGCCGCCAGATTGGCATCGTCGAACAAGAGCCCTTTCTCTTCTCGCGCACCATTGCCGAAAACATCACCTACGGCGTCGGCCGCGAAGTTTCCCAGGAAGAAATCGAAAACGCCGCCCGCGCCGCCGCCATCCATGATGTCATTTGTAGTTTCCCCAACGGCTATGCCACCCTGGTCGGCGAAAAAGGCGTCACCCTGTCCGGTGGGCAGAAGCAGCGCGTCGCCATTGCCCGCACGCTGCTGAAAAACCCGCGCATCCTCATCCTCGACGATTCCACTTCGGCCATCGATACCGAAACCGAGGCCGAGATTCGCAGCGCACTGGTCAACCTGATGAAGAACCGCACCACCTTCATCATCGCCCACCGCATCCAGAGTATCATGAACGCCGATCTCATCGTCGTCCTGGACAAAGGCCGCATCGTGCAGATGGGCCAGCACGCCGGGCTCCTCCAACAAGAGGGCATCTACCGCCAGATTTACGACATCCAGACCCGCATCGAAGACGAATTACAAAGGGAGATTGCCGATGTCAGACCTTGATTACAACGAAGAAGAAGAGTTTCAAACTCAATTCAGCGGGCAAACTTTCAAACGGATCCTCAGCCTGATCCGCCCCCATTGGCGCTCAGCCGCCGGTTTCCTGTTCCTGATCACCATCGTTTCCGGGTTGGACTCGCTCTTCACCTACCTGAGCAAACGCATCATCGACGAAGGCATCCTTGCCAGGAACATCAACGCCCTCGGTCAGATCGTCACCCTGTACGGAGCGCTCATCCTGGTTCAGGCTGCCTGTGTTTTTGGGTTCATCTACCTGGTCGGCATCCTCGGCGAACGTATCCGCTACGATCTGCGCCAACGCATGTTCAACCATCTCCAGGCCCTCTCCCTCTCTTATTACAGCCGCACGCCCGTCGGCTGGATCATGTCGCGCGTCACCTCCGACTCCGACCGCGTTGCCGAACTGGTCACCTGGGGGGTGCTCGACTCTACCTGGGCCGTCATGAACATCACCAGTTCCATGATTTTCATGCTCGTCATCAACTGGAAACTGGCTCTGATCGTTTTTGCCATCCTGCCCATCCTGCTCTACGTCGCCGTCCAGTTCCGCAAAAAGATCATTGTCGAATTTCGCAACGTACGCAAGTACAACTCCAAAATCACCGGTTCCTACAATGAGACCATCACCGGCGTGCGCGTTGTTAAAGCCCTCGAGCGCGAAGAACAGAACCTGAGAGAATTCAGCCTGCTCACCGGGCAGATGTACAGGGCCGGCTACCGCGCCGCCTGGCTCAGCGCCCTCTTCCTGCCCGCAGTGCAGATGATCTCCGCCATTGCGCTGGGCTGCGTTGTGCTCTACGCCGGGCTGCAAACCCAAAGCAACGATATCACTATCGGCGGTATCCAGGCCTTTATCTCGTACGTAACCTTCATGATGTGGCCCATCCAGGACCTGGCGCGCGTCTTTGCCGAAATTCAACACGCCATCGCCTCCGCCGAACGCATCTTCTCTCTGGTCGACTCCGTCCCCGATGTCCGTGATCGGCCCGGCGCCGTCGATCCCGGCAGCATCCGCGGTGACATCCATTTCGACCATGTCTCTTTCTGGTATGAAGATAACAAACCCGTCATCACGGACCTCGATCTTTACGTTCGCCAGGGCGAAACCATCGCCCTCGTTGGCGAGACTGGCGGCGGCAAATCCACCATCGTCAACCTGCTATGCCGTTTCTACGAACCCACCCAGGGCGCCATTCGCATTAACGGCAGCGATTACACGCAATACAGCCAGCACGCCATCCAGTCGCGCATCGGTATGGTGCTGCAAACTCCGCACCTCTTTTCCGGCACCATCCGTGAAAACATTCGCTACGGTCGTCTGAATGCCAGCGACGCCGATATCGAAGCCGCCGCCCGCCTGGCCGGGGCGCACGAGTTTATTCTCAAGTTCGAACACGGTTATAATGAACAGGTTGGCGAGGGCGGCAATCTGCTCTCGGTCGGACAGAAACAGCTCATCAGTCTGGCGCGCGCCGTGCTCGCCCAACCCGAAATCTTTATCATGGATGAGGCCACCAGTTCGGTCGACACCCTCACCGAGGCGCTCATCCAAAGGGGTATGGAAACCCTGATGAAAGACCGTACCAGTTTCGTCATCGCCCACCGGCTCTCCACCATCAAACGTGCCAGCCGCATCCTGGTCGTTGAGGGCGGCCGCGTTGTCGAAACCGGTACGCACGCCGAACTGCTCAAACTCGGCGGCAAATACTACCAGCTCTACACCCGCCAGTTCCGTCATCAAATGGAACAACGCCTGGATGTTTTCCAGGAAGATCAACTCGCACCCGCCGGCACCTGATCCATCTCCAGGACACAGGGCCTGCTACAGAACGTTTTGCAGGTCAAAAAAATAAATATGTTCAAAGATCGCTACCGCCGTATCTTGTGGTTTTTTGCTCGCGTCTTGCTGAGTATCGGTTGGTGGGATATCGTTCTACCTCGCCTGGGGCTTGGCCGTCTGGCAGCCCGCACCCGCCGCCAACGTCTGCACGACATTGCCGTTGCTTTTCGTACCCTCGCCATCCAGATGGGCGGCGTCATGATTAAAGTTGGTCAGTTCCTCTCCTCGCGTCTCGACGTCATGCCGCCGGAGATCACCGACGAACTGGCCGACCTGCAAGACGAGGTGCGACCAGAAGATTTTGAGGCTGTTCGCCGTGTGGTTGAGAGTGAACTGGACGCACCCCTCGAGCAAAAATTCACCGCCTTTGAGATCCAACCGCTGGCTTCTGCCTCCATCGGCCAGGTACATTGCGCCCGGTTGCCAGATAACGCCGCCATGTCACGCGTAGTGGTCAAGGCCCAACGCCCGCAGATTGAGGCCATCGTTGCCGTCGATCTGGCTGCCTTGCGCGTGGTCGGCGGTTGGGTGCACCGCTATCCACCCGTTCGCCGTCGTGTCAACATCCCCGCCCTCATCGAAGAATTCAGCCGTTCGCTCCACGAAGAAATCGACTATCTGCAAGAAGGCAAAAACGCCGAAACCTTTGCCGCCAACTTCGCCGGCCGCCCGGAAATCGCCGTGCCACAGGTCGTTTGGAGTCATACCACCCGCCGCGTCCTCACCCTGCAAGACGTCCAGGCGATCAAGATCACCGACTATGCTGCCATCGATGCCGCCGGAATCGACCGCAAACAGGTCGCCGTGCGCCTGCTCGATACCTATCTCAAACAAATCTTTGAAGATCGTTTCTTCCACGCCGACCCCCATCCCGGTAATCTGTTCGTCCTACCGACCCCTGAAGAGGGCCCCGGCACATGGCGATTGATCTTCGTTGACTTTGGCATGGTCGGCCGTATTTCCAGCAATCAGCTCACCGGCCTGCGCGAAATCCTCATCGCCGTTGGCACCCGCGACGCCGCCCGCCTGATCAAAGGCTACCAGATGCTGGAAATCCTCCTGAACAACGCAGACCTCGACCTGCTCGTCAAAGCCAGCAGCCATGTCTTTGATCGGTTTTGGGGGAAATCCACCCCTGAAATCATGGGCCTGCGCCAGGAAGAGACCCTGGCCTTCATCCAGGAGTTCGGCGAAATCCTCTACGATATGCCCTTCCAGATACCCGAAAACCTCATCCTGTTGGGACGCTGTATGGCCATCCTCAATGGCATCTGCACCGGCCTGGATGCGGACTTTAACGTCTGGACCAATGTCGCTCCCTATGCCAGAAAGCTGGTCGAGGCCGACACCGGCGGCGGAATGCAATTCTGGTTGGGCGAAATCGGTGACATCGTCCGCGCTGTTTTTGCCCTGCCCAAAAAGACCGAGGCCCTCCTGGCGCGCATCGAACAGGGGAAACTGGAAATACGTACCCCCGACCTGAAGAACGAATTGCATCATCTGGAACGCAGCCAGAAGCGCATCGCCAATGCCATCCTCTTTGCCGCCTTCCTCCTCGCCGCCGTTCAACTGCACATCGCCGGCTTCTCTCTGCTGGCCCTCGCCGGCGCAGTGTGCGCGGCCTTACTCTTCCTCTGGCTGCTCTTCTCCCGCCGCTGATCCAAAACAGATTCGCATTCTCTGGCAATTGTGCTAAAATCCATCTCCTGCCCGTGTAAATTCGGGCGTTACTCTGAAAGGAAGAAAATGATGAAAACAACCGCAAACCTGATCCTCTCCGCCCTCGTGGCGTTGTTACTGACTGCCTGCAACATGCCCATCAACGCCCCCGTTATTCCTCCCACCGCCACACCGCTGCCCACCCCGACCGTGCCCGTGGCCCCCACGCTGCCCCCCGCCGCCGCCGTCACCACCGCCGACTCCTGCCTGGTCGGCACCTGGACCATCAACGATTTGGGAACCTATCTGCTCGGCGCCCTTCCTCCCGAGGTTGCCGCCAACGGCATTACCGTCAAAAGCATTGCCGGCTCGCTCTATTACCAGTTCACCGCCGACGGTAAGGCCATCGGCGTCGCCGACAATTTTGTCATCACCGCCGACGCCAAACTGAGCAGCGACATGCCCGTCGAAATGCAAATCAACGTGGGGGGCAGTACCACCAGCAGCTACACCGCCGATCCCGCCGGCGGCGTCTTGACCCTTACCGATCTCAGCGCCGGTGGGTTGACCGCCAGCGTCAAAGCCGCCGGCATTCCCATCGTCAGCGACGTTCCGCTGCCCAGCCTGTTCTCGATGGATGCCCAGGCCACTACGGCCAGCACCTCTTACCAGTGCACGCCTACCAACCTGACCTTTACGTTCACCACCCCTGAAACCGGCGTGCGCCAGATCATCCTGACCCGGGCGCAGTAGCAATCACGCCCGCAGACCGCTCACGCGGCAAATCAGGCGGCGCAGCCCCCACACCGGCACGGCCAGTGCCAGGTGCACCGCCAGGCTGATTGCAAACACCGTCGCCACGACCTGAAAGATGCGATTTACCGCTGGCCCAAGGTTGGTCAACAACCACGGGCCAGCGCCCAATGCCAGCACCAACACCAGCAGCCCGCCCAGCACCAGCACAAACGGCAGCCAGCCGCGCCGGTCTGAAGCCGAGGGCAGCATTGTGCTGCTCACCGCCAGCGTCACATAGAACCACAACCAGAAATCCGGCTGCGCCGGCAGGCGGCTCAATCCGTCCCACAACGCCGCTGCCCCGCCTTGCCATGTGTTCTCTGCCAGCGCCAACAGCCCCAAACGAACACCGCCGGTATACACGATCACGGCCCCGCCAGTTAAAAGCGGAGCCGTGCCGATGATCGTATCGCGCACAAAATCAGTGGCGACCGTCTCCACATATCCCAAACGCAGCCGGCCACCCGGCATTACCCGCGGCCACAACGAGAAACGCCCCGTACGCACCCCCACCAGCCGCGCCGCCACAAAATGGCTGAGTTCGTGCAAGAGCACTCCCGGAAAGAACAAAAAAGCAAACGCCATCAATGCCAGTCGTTCACGCCGGGTTACCAGCCACAACACCATTTGCAACTCCTGGTGCAGCCAACGCTGCACCAGGATGAAAGGCAACAAACTGACCGCCAGCCATAGCAGGCCGTCAAACGATCGAAAAGCAGAAAACGTCACGCCTGTCCGGGTTACTGCGCCGCGGCTTCCACAATCTTGACGAACTCCGCCGGCTTCAGGCTGGCGCCGCCGACCAGTGCGCCGTCGATCTCTTCTTCACCGAAGAATTCTGCCGCATTGGCCGCCGTCACCGAACCGCCGTACAGCACCCGCACGCCCTGGGCTACGCCCTCGCCGAACATCTCGGCCATCGGCTTGCGGATCGTCTGGCTGATTACCTCACTGGCGTCTTTACCGTTTGAGGCTCGCCCGGTGCCAATGGCCCATACCGGCTCGTAAGCAATCACCAGTACGGCTGCCTGTTCCACCGTTAACCCGGCCAACCCCTCGCGCACCTGTCGCGAGATCACCGCCGCCGTCTGCCCCGCTTCGCGCTCGGCCAACGTCTCGCCCACACACACGATCGGGATCAACCCGTTCGCAAGCGCCGCTTTCGTCTTGCGGTTGACGATCTCATCCGTCTCACCAAAATACGTGCGCCGCTCCGAATGGCCCAGGATCACATATTGCGCCAGTTCTTTCACCATCGCCGGCGCCACCTCGCCCGTATATGCTCCGGACGCTTCCCAGTGCATGTTCTGGGCGCC
Organism: uncultured Anaerolineaceae bacterium; assembly: GCA_964535315.1. GTDB lineage: Bacteria > Chloroflexota > Anaerolineae > Anaerolineales > Anaerolineaceae > CAZHTS01. The sequence continues at coordinate 48,299 of CAZHTS010000004.1, read as the reverse complement.
CAGGCCGACATCCGAACCGGCCAGCATGGCCGCTACCGGCGCCAACGCCGTAAAAGGCGGGCACAACACACGTTCCACCGACGGCACAGCCTGCAAACCTGGCAGCATCTCTGCCACCAGCTGGCGCGCCTGCTCGACGGTCTTATTCATTTTCCAGTTTCCGGCTACAAAGGGTTTTCGCATCGTTTCCTCTCAAATTTATTGGATTTCGTCTTGCAACTCGCCGGCCAGATCTCGCACCCACTCGGGGATATTTTTATCCGCCAGCAGGTTATCTAAAATCTTAGCCGCCCGGTTGTTTTCTTTATTGGCAAAAGCGATCTCAGCATCCAGCAAGCGCGCCTCAGGGAAACGCTTGACCAGCGCCTGATCTTTCAGAATCTTGTCCAGGCGTTGGATAGCCTGCTTCTGATCGCCATAATAATACTGGAAGCGCTGCTCCGCCACCACTGCCAGCGGCTGCGGGCGCGCCTTATCAAAATACGGCCCCGCCTGAGGGTCTCTGGCCGCCATATACAAAATTTGATGTACGTTCATCACCTGCTGTGGCCCCAGGGCAGTCGGTTGGCGGGTGAGATCGGGCAGGAACATCGCCGCCAGCAGCCAGGCGTCCTCATCCATCAACTCGCCCATCATCCTGCGGTACAGATTCGTGTCCGTCCCAATCTGCCGCCGCGCCTGTTCCAACGCCGTACCCGCTGCGGCCATATCGTTCGCGCGCCAGGCCACAACAGCCGCCTCAATCGAGTCTTGTGCAGCATCTTCATCACTCCCCCCTCCCTGAGACGCATCCGCTGTAGGCTCATCACCGCCAGGAAGCGCCGTTAACATCGGCGCCAGCGTCGCCTCCTGTACCTCCAACGTCGCCTCGTAAGTTCCCGACATGCCATCGATCTGCTCCGCCACTCGTTGGCGCAGGAAACGACTGCCGGCTGCCAGACACACCAACGTCACCAACAAGAACCCACCACAACCGATAAACCACCATTTCTTACTCGTTTTTTTCTTCGGCTGGGAAAAGCTCCCTGTTTTCGCCGCACCCGACGCTCCCGCTGCAACCACCGCATCACCGCCAGCGGCCACTACAACAGGCGCCGGTGTGGCATCCGTCGCCTGCGGAATATTGCTCGCCATCTCTGGTGCTTCATCCGGCGCCTGCGCTGCCCCCACCATCGTCGCCCCGGTCACATACGTCGGCGCCACTTCAGGCACCGCTGGCAACGTATCGCCCATCACCACCGCCCGAAACGCGCCGACCAATTGCTGCACATCCTCAAAGCGGTCGACCGGATCCTTGGCCAGGGCCTTGAGCAATACGCGTTCCAAAGCCTCACTCACCGCCGGGTTCACCTGGCGCGGCGGCGGCAGCGGCGTATAAATATGGTCGTGAATCACCGCAAACGGCGTATCGGCGTTAAACGGCACCCGCCCGACCACCATCTCATACAGCATCACCCCAAACGAATAAATATCCGTGCGGGCGTCCAGGTTGGGCTTCGACATCGCCTGCTCGGGTGACATATACTGCGGCGTCCCCACCATGCGATCCGACGTCAGGCTCGACTCGCCCATCTGTGCCATGCGCGCCAGCCCAAAATCAGCCAGGTAGATCTGTCCATCGCGCGTTAACAGAACATTCGAAGGTTTGACGTCCCGGTGCAGCACACCCTGCTGGTGGGCATACGCCAACCCTGCCCCCACCGCTTCCACAATCGGCAGCATTTCAGCCAGGGTCAGACGCCGTTCCGCCAGGCGCGCCTTGAGTGTCACCCCCTCTACATACTTCATCACCAGATAGGGTCTGCCGCCGTGCTCGGCAAAATCGTAGATCGGCACAATATTAGCGTGCTCCAGCCGGGCAACCACCCGCGCCTCGCGCTGGAAGCGCGCCAGAAAATTGCTATCCTCCAAAAAAGCGGGGTGTAAAACCTTGATCGCCACATAACGATCCAAAGCGGGATGATACGCCTTAAAAACTGTCGCCATCCCCCCCTGACCAAGCTGCTCAATGATGCGATAGGCGCCGACCATCTCACCCACAAAAAACGACATAACGATCCTCTCCTCTAACCGCTGTGGATACCTCGCGACCCCTTAATTATAACCGACAAAAACCTTTATGAGCCGGCTCCAACCCTGTCAGGGCGAAATTCACATCCCGTCACGCTTTAATTATCGCACACCCTTGCAAATTCAGCGTCAAAAACCTGTAAATCCTGTGTAAAAAATGGGCCCAGCATTCAAACCCGCCGTTGACGAACCGGCTCAATGCGGGTATCATCGAAGTACCCAGGTTGGTCGGGTGACCGCGTCCTGTCATGTGCAGGTCGAGGAAAGTCCGCACTCCATAGAGCGCGATGCCGGGTAACCCCCGGGGCGGGTAACCGCCGGAACGGGCCACAGAAACAAACCGCTCGCAAGAGCAAGGGTGAAACGGTGGTGTAAGAGACCACCGGCGACCGCAGTAATGCGGCGGCCAGGTAACCCCCATCGGGAGCAAGGCCAAGCAGGAGCATAGTCCATTCGTGGACGGGGAACTGCTCGTTCCCCCGCCTTCGGGCCAGAGTTCCGGGTAGGCTGCTAGAGCGTCCGGGCAACCGTACGCCGAGAGAGATGGTCACCCTCGTAGAGGCCGTATCCGCGGGCGGCTTGCCGCCGGTGCGATAGACCCCACTGCGAGACAAAATGCGGCTTATAGACCGGCCTGGGTGCTCATTTTTTGGAGTTAAAAAAACCGTTGCAGTGATAGTTCGGGGTAACATCTGCATGGATCCGCTCACCCATATCTTTCTTGCCCGCACCTTGATCGACAAGCGCCCTACCACCCTGTTGGCAGGGGTTGTTGCCGATGCGCCCTGGTACCTGACCTACCCTATCTGGCTATTCAGACAAGGACAAATGTCCCAGGCGTTTCAAACCAACCAATGGCCCAGCCCTCCGCGTTGGATGGACATCCTGCACAATGCTGCGCACAGTCTGGTCATTGCGCTTGGCGTCATTGGCATCTTACGTCTGCTTAGCGGTCATTGGAAGCACCCTTGCATCCATGCATGGATTCTCCATATTCTCATTGACATCCCCACCCACTCAAAACAAAACTGGGGCACCCGCTTCCTCTGGCCCATCTCAGATTTTGCTGTTGATGGCATCCCTTGGGCTGAAATCCTCATTCGCATGTTACGCCCCCAACCCAACAAAGACCCCCGCCCCACCCCATGATCTTCTATCTACATGCCCGGTCCTGCTTAGCCTGCTAACAATCCCCTCATCCTGTCCATCCTGCCTATCCTGTTAACATCCCCTCTATCCTGTCCATCCTGCCTATCCTGTTAACATCCC
>CAZHTS010000004.1:0-44860 GCA_964535315.1 uncultured Anaerolineaceae bacterium | reverse complement strand
ATCCTGTTAACATCCCCTCTATCCTGTCCATCCTGCTTATCCTGTTAACATCCCCGGCCCTTTGACACTTTTTTGACGCCTTCCTCCTATCATAAGAAACAACCGTTCTTACAAACCAGGAGGTATCGAACATGTCACCTAGAATATCTCACATCTACACCGTCATTGCAATCCTGGCCCTTGCCAGCCTGGCCTGCGGCCTGCCCTTTAGCGGCAAGAAAAACACGGCCACCCCCGCCTCGGACCAACCCAAAACCACCGCCACAACATCGGCCAACACCGCCACCCTCCAACCCGGCGAACGCTACGACAGCCCCGGCGGCGGCTTTTCGCTCACCAAAGTACCCAAATACACCTTCACCGATACCCTCGGCATTGTCACCATGCTTGCCCCTGATGGCAATCAGGATACTGGCCCCATCATCCTCGTCATGGGCGGTCTAAACAAAGAAGCAAACACCAACGAAGAAATGCTCGCCAAATTCAAAGACCAGAACAATGCCATCCAAATCACCCGCGAAACCCCCGTTACCCTGGATGGCAAGACCGGCATCGCCGGTGAAGTGGCCGGCACACAAAACGGCACAAAGGTTCGCGGCAGAGTCGTCATCGTCATGGCCACCCCTTACCAGCAGTTTACCGCTATGGCCATCGCCCCCGAAGATCGCTGGGAAAAAGAACTCGCCCCACTGATGGACGCCGTCATGGCCTCGATCAAATTCATCGAACCCGAACCCCTGGCCGAAATAGACGAGGAACCCACCCAAGAACCTGCAAAAGAGGAAAAACCTACCATCGCCCCCAGTGCAACAATTGAAACCGAACCAGGCGAGATTCGCCAGTGGGCCAAAACCGCTCGCGCCAGTTCGCAATACGGCAACGACGATTGGTCGGCCAAACAGGCCACCGGCGCCCCCAATACCGATCAATGCGGCGACCACCCCACCGCCTGGGCATCCGCAAATAGCAACGGCAAAGCCTGGCTTGAACTGACCTACGAAACCCCCGTTGTTCCCACTCAGGTCAACATCTACCAAAGCTACAACCCTTCCCAAGTCGTCGAAGTCCAGCTCATCACCACCGCCGGCAAAGCTTACTCGATTTATTCTGGCGCCCCAGAAGAAATCTCCATCTGCCCGGATGAGGCTTCTATCTCTCTTGATCTCACCAAAAAGATCGTTGTCAACAAGGTCAAAATCTTCATCGACCAGAGCAAACTGGGCCTGGGTTGGAACGAGATTGACGCCGTCGAGTTGGTCGGCACACTGCCCGAAGGCGCCAGCCAACAACCTCCTGCCCAACAGGGCCAATCAACCGGAGGCCAGGCTGCGGTTGGCGGATTCAGCTACGAAGTCAAAGGCCAGAACGAAGACCGCCTGGTCCAGGGGAACGATTTACAATACCAGTCCACCAGCAAAGAATACGCCATCGGCTTGCTCAGTTCCGATAACCGCTACGCAGTGACACTCTTCGTGCCGCTCCAACCCGCACCCGGCAATTTCACCCTCAAGCCCTACGATAAAGCCGCCGCCACCCAAAACCCATCGGCAGCCGTCTTCATTGGCGCCTGGTTTTACTATGCGCAAGAAGGCACATTGATCATTAACGCCGTCAACGGCAATAAAATTAGCGGCTCGTTCTCATTCACCGCCGGTCGCGAGGATGATAGCAATAAAATCATCACCGTTACCGGCACCTTCAACCAGATCCCCGTGAAATAATCCACTCTCTCCTTAGACGTTCCAATGCATTTCTAACGAATCTGTGTACAATAATAAGTGTGATCGATATTCTGCAATCCATACTCTAAAGGAGAGGATACTATGCTCGTAGGCGAACGAATGACCAGCCCGGCTATCACCATCGGCCCCGATCTACCCGTCCAGGAAGCTATGGCGTTGATGCGCCGCGATAAGGTGCGCCGTTTTCCGGTTGTCGACTCTGGCGGCAAATTGATCGGCATCGTCTCAGAAAAAGACCTCCTTGATGCCACCCCCTCCGATGCCACCACGTTGAGCGTCTGGGAGATCAACTACCTGCTCAGCAAACTGACCGTCGAAAAAGTGATGAGCAAACAGGTGATCACCATCACCGCAGACACCCCCATCGAAGAAGCCGCCCGCATCATGTCCGATCATAAAATCGGCGGCCTGCCGGTGGTCGAAGGGCAGAAGGTCGTCGGCATCATCACCGAAACCAACCTGTTCAAAATCTTCCTCGAGCTGCTCGGCGCTCGCAGTAGTGGTGTGCGCCTCACACTCCTCGTCTCTGAACAGCCCGGCAAACTGCACGAGTTAACCGGCGCCATCCAGAGCCTGGGCGGCAACGTCATCGCCCTTGGCACCTTCCTCGGCGAAAACAGCGCCAATCGCACCGTCGCCATGAAGATCAGCGGCGTGAGCAAAGATGCCCTCGTCAAAGCCATCCAGCCTCTTGTAGAGCGCATTGTCGACGTGCGTGAGATGGTCGTCTAACAACGACCTCGCCCCACAAATATTCTGGTACAATCAAGGAGACGCCCGACAGGCGTCTCCTATTTTTACAATCTATTCTGCCAGAATTTCCGCCAGCCGTTGTGGGAAATCGGTAAAAATCCCGCTCACCCCTGCCGCAATCAACTGGCGCATATTTTCGGGCTCATTGACGGTCCACACATATACGTCATACCCGGCTGTCCGCACCTTGCGGATCGTATCTGCATCCACACACAACCCACACGGATTATAGGCTTGCGCTCCCGTTTCACGCAGCAGCGCCACCGGGTCATCCGCAGCCTCCTCCACCAACGCAGCCGTAACCAGGCGAGGCTCCACCGCCTTCACCCGGCGAATATAGGCGTGATTGAAAGAAGATACCAGCACATCTTGCACCATGTCCATACGCCGGATCATCGCCGCCACCTTTTCGGGCAAGTCAGCATCGCCGGGCGTACCACTGGCATCCTTAATCTCCACATTGACCCGCCAACCTGCCGAACGGGTGAATTCCAGCGTTTCCTGCAACGTTGGGATCTGCGCCCCGATAAACGAGCGCCGCTCATCGGGCGACACCCTGCCCGCTGCAATCTGCCCAAAAGGATCACTATCGTTGTACCACGAGCCAAAATCAAGCTGGCGCAGTTCTGCCAGGCAAAAAGTATGGATCAACCAGGGGGCCCGCTGCGGGAACCTGGCAGCCACATTCGACGTTCGTTCCAGACTGTCATCATGTACGACCACCAGTTCGCCGTCGCTGGTCATGGCAACATCCAGTTCCCACCAGTCCGCCCCCACCTCCAATCCTTTGCGCGCCGCCAGCAACGTATTCTCCGGCGCCAGGGAGCGTGCTCCCCGGTGTGCAATGTTCAACACGCTATGTTTTTTGGTAGACATATGCCCTCACTTCACTGATTCAAACCCATTGACAGGTTATATTCCTCAATCGCCTGCGTTACCTTTGTCGCCGCCTCATCCAGCGCATCCTGCGACAATACTTTACCCGAAAGCGCCGCTTCAATCGCATCCTCAACCGCCAGACGCGCCTCCACCACCGGCCCCATCAACACACCCTGCGTCACGGGCGTGTTGGGCGCTGCATGCAACTGATCGACGGCCACCTGAAACAACCCATAGCGCTTCATCCACTCGCTCACCGCAGCATCTCCAGCCGCCGATTTTCGCACCGCAAAATATCCCGAACGCGTCTGCCACATGGCTTGCTGTTGAGGCTGCGCCAGAAACTTGACAAACGCCCACGCACAATCCTGCTCTTCCTGTTCGCCGCTGTTCACAATCCACAAAGCCCCTCCCCCGACTAACGGCCCGGCGCTCTGATAAACCTCTTCGGTTGGACGCGGCAGCGGCCCGGCCCCCACTTCGAATTGTCCCTGGGTGCCATCCACCACCACCGGGGCAATGGCGCTCGAATCAATGAACATGGCCGTCTTACCCGCAGAAAACGCAGCGCGCACATCGGCGTTCTTACGCCCATACGCCCCTAACAGCCCTTCAGCCTGCATCGTCTTCCACCAATCCAATACTTTGATGCCTTCCAGGCTGTTAAAAGTTGCCTGAGTGGCCAGAGCATCTCGCCCATTTCCCTGGTCGACAAACTGCCCTCCCGAACCGGCCAGTAACTGCTCAAAGAACCAACCATACACGCTGATCGACAACCCCGACACCAACACTTTACCGTCGGCGTCTTTTTTCGTCAGCTTGCGCGCATACGCATTAACCTCGTCAAAGGTACGCGGCGGCTTCTGCGGATCCAGGCCGGCTTCCTGAAACAGTTTTTTGTTATAGTACAGGATCACACTCGAACTGTTAAACGGCATCGCCACCAGCCGCCCATCAATCGTATAAGAAGACAACATTGCCGCTTCAAAATCACTCAGGTCGTACTTCTCCTGATCCACATAGTCCTGAACAGCGGTAAACCCTTGCAGGTCATACATCTGGCGGGTAAACACATCACTTAACTGGACGATCATCGGACGGTTCTCTACATCGCTGCCCTGCTTCAATGCCTGAAAAACTGCGTCGCCGCCGCCCATATAGCGGGGCTCCACATAACATTGCTCCTGAGCGCCATCAAACGCCCCAGCCAGCGCAGGGATCACCTGCCCACCGATATCGCCACCCAGGCCATGCCAGAAGACCACCCGTGTGATCTCCTCATTTTTGGGCGGCGCAATCGTTGCTGAGGGCTTAACCGGATAACGCGTCACCGTTGGGCTGGGTGCAACCGTGGCCGTTGTTTGCGGCACCAATCCCGTTCCTTGCGGCGTCTCCTCCCCACCGCCCTGTTGCCCGCAGCCAGCCACCAGGCTGCCGGCAACCGCCAGAATCATGCAAAAGACATAGAGCTTGCGCTTCATGAAACTATCCTCCATCAAAAAGGGCGGCTGCTGCCGCCCCGAAAGTTAACCTGGATTCTACTCCAACTCTTCCAAAAATAAGTAGACCCCAATGCTACTGCGCAAGACTCTCACCCATTTCTCACAAGAAAATAGACAGAATCACATACACCAGCGCCGAAAATAACCCCGTCGCCGGGATGGTGAACAACCACGCCACCAATATCTGCCCCGCCACCCCCCAGCGCACTTTATTGACCCGTTCGGCCGCCCCCACGCCCAAAATGGCCGAACTGACCACCTGTGTCGTGCTTACCGGCCCACCCAACAACGCCGCCCCCAGAATGACACTGGCCGAAGAGATCTGTGTGCAGAAACCGTGTACCGGGCGAATTTTATAAAAACGACCACCCAACGTTTTAATCAGCCGCCAGCCACCCACAGAGGTACCCAGCGCTATTGCGCCGGCGCTGGCCGCCACCACCCAGATTGGAACGGTAAAACTCTGCAAGACCCCGCTGGTAACCAACCCCAGCGTAATGATCCCCATCGTCTTCTGGGCATCGTTGGCGCCATGACTGAGAGCCAGTCCAATCCCGGTCAACACCTGCGCGTTCTTAAAGAACCAGTTAATCTTCAACGAAGCATTGCGCGCCAGGAAAAACACCAGCCGGGTGATGAGAAAACCGACCACCAGCCCCAAAACCGGCGAGATAAACAGGGCCGCAAACACCTTCAACAAACCGCTCATCTGGATATACTCCAGCCCTACGCCGGCCCCAACCGACCCGATCAACCCACCCACCAGAGCATGCGACGAACTGCTGGGGATGCCAAAAAACCAGGTCAACAGATTCCACAAAACCGCGCTCACCAGCGCGGCCACCACAATCGGCAGTGTAATCGCCCCTGGCGCCACCAGCCCCTCACCGATCGTCTTGGCCACTGCCACTCCAAAAATAAACGGCCCCAAAAATTCTGCAATCGCAGTCAGGGTCAACGCCATACGCGGCGACATTGAACGCGAAGAAATGATCGTCGCCACAATATTGCTCGAATCATGGAAACCGTTCAAAAAGTCAAAAACCAACGCCAGAGCAATTAGCACTCCAAGCAGAATCATCCTGTGCCCCGTTAGGAAATCTTCATCACAACATCGGCGATGACGTTAGCCGCCATGTCTTCCCGGTCAGCGGCGTTACTCAGATGCCGGTAGATCTCGCGCACCTTCAGCATCGTCATGATGTGCTTGACATTCTTGGGCCCCCGGAATAAATCGGCCAACGCCTCACGATACACGTGTTCCACCCGGTTCTCCAGCGCCTTGGCGCGTTGGGCGTGATCGCTGGCAACCGTCAGATGGTTATCCTGAACCCGTTCGATCGATAGCTTGATCTCACAGGCTGCGTCATATAACAGTGAGGCCATGCGCTCCATAAACGGCGTCGGTGAAACCTCCAGAATCTCCATCTCATCCACCGTCGTGTTGGCGTAATCCAACACATCATCGATCTCGCGCGACAGGCTGAAAATATCCTCGCGGTCAAACGGTGTGATAAAGGTGCGCATCAATTCCTCAATCAGGATACGACGCACTTCATCCGCCTCTTTCTCGGTCTGCGCAATCTGCTTTGCCACGGCAGAATCATGTCGCTCCATATAAATCTTGAGCAGTTCCAACCCCTTGACCATCAGGGCCGTTTGTTCGGTTAACAGTTGCAAAAACTTGTTCGGTTTTGGCTTGAAAATATTCCGCAGACTCATGATCCTCTCCAACGGGGAATTTGTATGCGTTTATTGTACCAGAAACGCCCATTTTGTTAACAGCTTGTTAACAGCAACTTTCAAAAAAATTTCGACGGGAACAAAGAGGATACAGACGACCTCTGTATCCTCACAACCAGGCAGCGTATCACAAAAAACGTTACTCCACCGGCAGTAGATAGCTGCGCCCAGGATCCACACTCAGCCCCACCTGAGTGCCTTCATGAAAGATAGCGCCAAATTGCGGGTTGTTATCCACCACCACCAGGTTGAGATCGCTGATTTCCACCTCATACTCCACCGACGAACCCAGATACAACGCCGCCTTGACCAGCCCGGTAGGCCCACCATTGGGCGAACTCAGACAAATGGCTTCGGGGCGGGCCATCAAGTAGGCCTGACCGCCCTGCCCAACCGCAGGCGCACAGGGCAGTTCCAAACGCTGGCCCAGGATCTCGGCCACAGCACAGTCGCCCGACTTACTCACCACGCTCGTTTTGATGAAATTGGCCCGCCCAATGAAATCGGCCACAAATAACGAAGCCGGACGCTGATAAATTTCCTCCGGGGTGGCTGCCTGTTCAATCCGGCCCTGGTTCATTACCACAATCCGGTCCGACAGGCTCATCGCCTCTACCTGATCGTGGGTTACATACACGCTGGTAATCCCCAGGCGTTGCTGCAAGTGCCGGATCTCGATACGCATTTGCGCCCGCAGTTTGGCGTCCAGGTTCGAAAGTGGCTCGTCGAACAACAACACCTGCGGTTTCATCACCATGGCGCGCGCCAGCGCCACGCGCTGCTGTTGTCCGCCAGACAATTGGTTCGGGTTGCGTTTTTCCAACCCCACCAGGTTCATCATGTGCATGACGATCTGCACCGACTCGCGCAACTCCTCCTCGCGCATCTTGCGTAACCGCAGACCATACGCCACATTTTCAAACACATTCATGTGCGGAAACAACGCATAACTTTGAAAAACCATCGCCATTGGGCGTTGGTTGGGCGGAACGGTGCCAACGTCTTTGCCCTCCAACAAAATACGCCCGCTGCTGGGGTACTCAAACCCGGCAATCATGCGCAACGTGGTCGTCTTACCACACCCCGAAGGCCCCAACAGGGTGATAAATTCGCCCCCCTCGATCGCCAGTGAAACATTGTCAACCGCCCGAACATGATTCTTTCCCTGTTCGAAGACCTTGGTGATATTCTCGAGAACCAGCTTGCTTGAAACAGAAGATGTCTGTGCCATACCAACCTCTTTTACAAAGATCCACCCAGGTCGCGCTCCACCCCATTCGAGGTACCGACCAGCGCATACAAAAGACCGATGACGGCCAATACGATGACGATCAAGATCACACAATAAGCAAAGGCGTTGCCAAAACGGCCCGCATCCACTTCGTTCAAAATTTGCGCCGTCATAATCTTGGCCTCCGGCGTGGACAGGAAGATCACCGCCGAAAGCGAAGTCATCGAACGGGCAAAACTGTAGACCAGCCCGGTCAAGAAAGCCGGCCGGATCAACGGCAGGGTGATCTTCCGGAAGGTCACCCCATTATCCGCCCCCAGGCTGATCGAAGCCTCCTCAATCGCCGGATCGATCTGTTGCAGCGAGGCCACCCCGGCGCGCACCCCGGCCGGTACGCTGCGGATCACATACACCATAATCAGGGCAATCGTTCCGCCCGCCAGCGCCGTCCCCCCTGCCAACGGCGGCAAAATCTCCATCCCTCCAATCTTCCAGGAGGAATTGAACGAGAGCAGATAACCAATACCCAACACCGTACCCGGCACTGCAATCCCCAGCATCGCAACAAAATCAAGCGCCGTCTGTCCGGTGAATTGTTTACGCACCACCAGCCAGGCCACCACCATCCCCAACACCCCCGCAATCGGGGTGGCAATTGCCGACATCTTGGAAGTATCCATCATTGCCTGCGACCCCAATCCAAACAGGACAAAATCAAAGTGTTCCAGGGTCAGGCTGTAATTGATTCCCAATAACTTGACAAAAGCGCCGTAAATCACCGTTCCATAAATCAAGAGGATCAGCAGCGAGAAAAACATTGCCAACGTCCACAACCCCCAACGCGCAACCGGGTTGGTGATCACCTGTGGGCGACCCGATGGCTTTCCCGTCACCGATACAAACGACTTGCGACTGACCCAGTAACGTTGCAAGATGAACACGGTCAGCGACGGCACCAGCAAAATAATCGACATCACCGAACCCGCCACCATATCATACTCCCCTGAGATGGCGATATACACCCGCGAGGCCAGCACGGTAAAATCACCGCCCAACACCAACGGGTTGGCCAGATCGGCAATTGCCTCCACAAACAGCAGCAGGAACGAACTGGCAATGCCGGGGATGAGCATCGGCAGCGTCACCGTACGAAACACATCCCATTTGCTGGCGCCCAGATTGGTGGCCGCCTCATCCAGAGCCGGATCAAGGGCACGCATCATCCCTTGCAGGTTCATATACGCCACAGTGAAAAGCGACAGCGTCAACACAATCACCAGGCCGTTGAAACCATACAGGTTGTAACGGATGCCCAACATCTTATAGGTGATCAGGCCGCCGCGCCCAAATAACACGATTGCCGAAGTGGCTACCGCAAACGGCGGGCTGATAATCGGCAGCAACGCCATCAGGTTCATAAACCGCTTGCACGGCACATCCAGACGCACTTGCACAAACGCAAACAGAAAACCAAGCACAGTACCCAACAGCCCAACCACTACCCCCAGTTCCACGGTATTGAGCATAATCTGTTGGTAGACTGCCGAGAAAAAATAACGACTGAAAAAGGGCAATGCTTCGGCAGAAAAAGCGGTACCCAGCATTTTGATCAGTGGGTAAATAACCGTAACTGCCAGAAAAAGAACCACGATCAGCAGCCCTGCCAACAGCGTCCAATCAGAGGCAATCCGACGGAACTCATTTACACGGCGGCTCATTGAGACTGACGCCATAAGTGTCTATCCTTTCCGCAGCGAAACCTGATAAGAGGGGGTGGGGCGGGAGCGCCCGACCTGGGATGGCGGGCGCTCCCCAAACTGGTTACGAAAATTACTCTTTGGGAGCCGGAGCAATTTCAGCGTCAAACCGCTCCGTAATCGCCTTCTTGTTCTCGGCCGACTTGACGAAGTCATACTTCACCAGCTTGACCTCCGCCAGCTTGACGGCCTTTTCCGGCACCTTGGCGTCCGGGTTGGTCGGCAGTTGGAACGACTTGACCGTGGCGGCAATTTCCTGCACCTTGGCCGACAGCGTCCAATCAATCCATTTCTTGGCGGCTTCGGGGTTCTTGGCGCCCTTGATCATCGCCACACCACCGATTTCGTATCCGGTGCCTTCCTGCGGGAAGCTGCCGACCAGCGAGGTCATGCCCTCTTCCTGGAACTTGACGCAGTCATGCGAGAAGATAATCGCCACTGCCACTTCGCCGCGCCCCGCCATCGGGCCGGGGGCCGAACCGGTCTTGGTGTATTGCAGAATATTATTGTGCAGTTGCTTATAATATTCGAACGCCTTGTCAATATTGAACTCGTTCAGCGTCGCCACCGTCCAGAAAGCGGTGAAAGCCGTGCCCGAGGTAGCGGGATGCGCCATCGCAATCTGCCCCTTGAGTTTCGGGTTGAGCAAATCGTTCCACGACGTCGGCACAGGCACGCCCAGGCTATCCAGGACGTCCTTGTTCGAGCAGAAACCCAATGCCCCAACGTATTCGCCCGTCCAGAACCCGTCCTTATCCTTCAGTTCAGCAGAAATCTTTTCGGTCGCCGGCGAGGTGTAAGGCTCAATCAGGCCCTCATTCTTGGCTACCATGTAACCATCCGCAGGACCGCCAAACCACACGTCAAATTCGGGATTGTCTTTGCCAGCGCGCAGGCGGGCAACCGACTCGCCGCTCGAAAGGCGAACGTAATTGGTCTCGATCCCCGTCTCAGCCTGGAAGGCCTTGGTCAGAGCCACGCACCAGTCTTCCTGCGGGGTGCACAGAACGGTCAGTTTTCCACCGGCTTGAGCCGGTTCGGCCTGCTGAGCGGCAGCCGTGGGCTGTTCGGCAGCCGGCTTGGTCGCTTCGGCCGCGGCGGGGGCCTTGGTTGCTTCAACAGCCGCAGGGGCCTGAGTCGGTTGGGCGGCGGGGGCGCAGGCGCCCAGCAACATAGCCAGGGCAACGATCAAACTAACAACAGCGTAACGCTTGGTCATTCTTTTCCTCCAGGGATTTGTAAAAAAGTGGAAAGCAACGGACAACAAGGTTTTTTACGGCTAAACAGCTCTGAGAAAATCCACCTCCTTTGTGCCAGACCTCAATCAACCGCAATACAACTGACCTCAGAATAGCACAAAGCCCCCGGTCACAGGTCACCCCCTCGTCACCGCTTGGTAACAGTTTGGTAACAGCCGGGTTATACCACCGCGTCTTTTTCGGGCGCAGTCAACGTATAACCCACCCCGCGCACTGTTTGAATATAAACCGGATTATCCGGTTCCTCCTCAATTTTTTGCCGCAGCCGGTAAATCCCTGTCTTGACCATCTCCTTGCCACCCTCCCATACTTCCACATCCCAGGCGCTTTTTAACAACGACTGCCACGAAAGTACCCGCCCCCGGTTGCGCGCCAGGCAGACCAGCAATACGAACTCGTTCGGGGTCAAATGCAACAGTTGGCTCCGCATCCAGGCCTGATGGCTCAACAAATCGATTTTGATTTCACCCACACACAGGGTCTGCTGCTCTTCCCACCCACTACGGCGCAGAACCGCCTGCGCCCGCAATGCCACCTCGCGCGGGTGAAACGGCTTGGTAATATAATCGTCCGCCCCCAATTCCAGACCCTGAATGATATCATCCTCTTCATTCTTGGCGGTCAACAGGATAACCGGTATGGTCGTACGCTCGCGCACACGCCGGCACACCTCAAAGCCATTGAGCTTGGGAAGCATGACATCCAGCACCACCAGATCCGGGCGTGACGCGGCAATCTTCTCCAACGCCTGCTCACCATCATAGGCCGTAATCACTTCAAAGCCCTGCGTTTCCAGGGCATACGCCACGATTCCCACCATTTGCGGTTCGTCATCCACTACCAACGCCCGCGGTTTACTCATGCTCTATCCTCCAACGCGGCAGGGTAAACAACACCGTCGTTCCCCTGCCTAAACTGGTATCCACCATAATCTGCCCGCCGTGCAACTCAATAATCTGCTTGGTGATCACCAACCCCAGACCGGTTCCGTCTCCCAACGGGCGCCCGCTGGAAAAACGGCGAAACAATCGCCGGCGATCCTCCGCTGACATCCCCGCCCCATCGTCCATCACCGAAATCACCACACCGGCGTCATTTTCGGCCAGGGTCACATAGATATGCCCGCCCATTGAAGTATGCCGGCTGGCGTTTTGCAACAGGTTATACAGCGCCTGCCGGATCAAGCGCGGATCGACATAAATGTTTTCCATCACCTGTGGATAATCGACGTGAAACACCTGCTCGCGTTCGGTCGAGATACGTTCGATCGAGAGCACCACCTGGCGTGTCAACACCTTTAAATCTACCTGCTCCAGGCGCAGCTTGAACAACCCGGCTTCGATGCGCGCCTGGACCAACAAATCTTCGGCCAGAGAAATGGTATTCTCGCAGTTGGAACTGATCGTCTGTAAGAAGGTCAACTGTTGCAGCGTAAGCGGGCCAGGGTTGCCTTCCAATAGCAGATCGGTCGCTCCCTTGATCATCGCCAATGGTGTACGAATCTCGTGGCTGAGCGCCGATACGCGATCGGCGCGCACATCCGCAATTCGGCGCAAACGCGCCACTTCGGCGCGCTGGTTATGGTTATCGTTGCTCAGAATGGCTATGACGTAGGTGGAAATTGCAAACGCCAGACTGATCCCCAAAAAAGTGGCCGACCAGTGTAAAAGCGTCAGCAACACCGCCAAAACCCACAGTACCGAGAGCGCCGCCAACATCCAGACCGTCTTGCCCCGCCGGACGCCGCGGCGGTTCAACCAGATCAAACTGGCAATGCTGCCGATTAGACCAGGCCAGAGCAAAATTTGCAGCCAGAACAACGGGGTGTCCATTTACCCGTAAACCACCTTGAGCCTCAGCTCATCCGGGGTGCGATCAATGAGCATGCGCCGGAGCAACCGCCACCAACAGCACCAGCGTACCCTCGCCATCATTGATGATCTCGTGCTCGTTCCCGGCCGGCACCCAGATCACCCGCCCCGCTTCCACAGCCTGCGTCTCAGCCCCCACTCGCACCTGACCGCGACCTTCCAGCACCAGATAGGCGCGATGCTGAATTTCATGCGGGTGTTTATACATCGACTGTCCCACTTCGTAACAGTTCAACCCGATCAACAATGCCTCACTCTCAAACAGGCCGGTCTTGAAAAACGTCTCCGTCCCGCTCCCAACATGAGCATGATAATCACAGAAAAACGATTTATCCGGTAATTGCATACGAAAAGCGCTCCTGTTCCTGTTATTTACGCCCCAACGAAAAACCATCGCTGGAGTAACCGCCCGGAAAAACCCCTTCCTGGGTAGAACGCAAATCCTCTACCGACAGGAAAGCTTTTGGATTGATTTGATGGATGACCCGCACAACATCCGCCAGATGGCGGCGCTTAACCACCGTATAGACCAGTTTCACCGGCCCGGTGGCGCCCTGCCCATCCACCCCCGTCACCCCATAACCACAACTGGCCAGACGGGCCATCAACTCGTCACCGCCGCTGGGCATGATCACCCGCACCATCACCGTACCAAAAGCCAGTTTGTCCTCCAGATACATCCCCACAAAATTCCCGGCGGCAAACCCGGCGGCATAGCCCAGATACGAAGTGACATTTTGCAAGTTCTGAACGATCTGCCCGATCACCACGATCCAGATCAACACCTCGCAAAATCCCAGCAAAGGCGCCAGTTTCCGCCGGCCGCGCGAGACAAAAATGATGCGAATCGTACCCAGAGTCACATCGCACACCCGCGCAAAAAAGATAAGGATGGGTAAGAATACCCATCCATACCAATCGAAAACAGCCAGATGTTGTGAGATCAGTTCCATGGTATCCTCACTTGCCCCCTATGATAGCACACTCACCACACAATCTCAAACGCTTCCGGCTTACAAAACGACCAGTTGTTCCACCGGCGCCCCTTTGGTACGTCCCATCCAGTTCAAATCGACCTGTGTGCCAAAATGCTCACGGAAGATGCGATAGTACAACAGTTCCTCACGCGAATTAATCTGTCCGCCGCCAGGCAGCCGCCGCTCGCGGCGGAAATCACTCTCGCTGATCTGCTCCTCGGCACATTGCGCCACCAGTTCGCTCACCCCGGCCCCTTCCCAGAATTTGGCCTTGGTGCGATTAAGCACTACCTCAGGGAGAAGATCTATCACCGCCTGGCGCAAAATCCACTTCTCCACCCCCTGATGCAGCTTATATGCAGCCGGGATGCGCAAAGCATATTCAACCACGGCCGGGTCCAGAAAACCGACCAGAGCAACCGTGCCGTGCGCCGATGCACATCGATCCACCCGCTGTAGCGCCGTATTATGCAGCCGGGCGGTGATGTCCACCAATTCGGACGGCAAATCGGCCGTATCCATCCGCTTGAGATACTCGTAACCGGCAAACAACTCGTCCCCACCTTCCCCAGAGAACACCGCCGGGACATACTCGGCAGCACGGCGCGCCACCAGATAGTTGGTCAGGCTGGAACGCACCAGCAGAGCGTCAAAAGACTCAAGGTGATAAATCACCTGCGGCAGCGCCGCCAGCAGGTCCGGCAGGCTGACCACCACCTCGTGATGGTGCGAACCGATGAAATCGGCAACGATACGGGCGTAGCTAAGATCGGGCGCAGCGGGAGTGCCTGCCGCAAAAGTATGTAAAACCGGGCGCGTCCGGCGCGCCAGGGCCGCCATCACGCTCGAATCCAGTCCACCCGACAGCCAGGAGCCCGCTTCAGGGAAAATGTCGCATTCGCCAATGGCCCGTTCCAATCGCAAACGGAGTTGCTGCGCCACTACCTCCGGCGCATCTGACAACGGCGGTTGGCAGGCCAGTTGAAAGTAAGGCAGCACTTCGCCTTCTTTATACAGGCACCCCGGCGGCAGTTCACTGATCCCCTTTGTCAACCCCAGCAGGCCTTTTACCTCCGAAGCAAAACACAGCACATCCTGAGAAGTATGACCATAATAGAGTGGGGCAACCCCCAGCGGGTCGCGCTTCAAGACAAAACGCCCCGTCACCGCCAGCGCCTGAGCGAAATGACCGGCGTTGGCGCTATCCAGGGCAAGTCCCTGCTCGGCCAGGGTATGCCCGGCGCCGGTCTGCGCCGCCCCCCAGGCCACCCCTAACGTCACCCCTTCCATCGTCCGCACAAAGCGTCCGACCGGGCCGCGGTGCGCCATCCGATCCAACATTTGATTGACCAGCATATCCTGTCCGGGACGAGCAATCCCAGCAATCGCTGCCATGTGTAACCTCCTTATTGTTCCAGTACGCCCTCGTTCACATAACGCGTCAGTTCACCCACGCTCAAATTATCGATCCCCAGTTTCTGGATCGTACGCCCGCGCCGCCAGTAATCGGTGCGATGGACGATGCACGCCAGGCGGATGATCGCATCCATACCGTGTACCGAAACTCCATACCGTTGCCCGAGAGACGCAATCGGTACCAGACTCATGGGCACATCCTCAAAGATATAACGATGATTGAGCGTGGGCGGGGCCTTGATCCCGTAATACCCCGGCTGGTTATGGATCGCCTCGCACAGATCCTCGCCGGTCGTATCGTAGGCCAGTTTGAGCCATTCCAACGCCGTACGCGCCCGCAGCCCCAGAGCCGACGCTACCGTGACACGCTCGCGATCCAACGCCTCCAGCACTTTCCCAACCGAAGGGGTCACGCCGTCAATGTAAAACTGATAGTCGCCGTGGGTGGCCTCGATCCAGCCTGCATTCAATAACGTCAACGCCGGATGAAAAATGGCACCCATATTATTCAGCCCGGTCTGGAGTACGTTTCCACCATCAATAAACTGTGGGTAAGCCTGGCGAATCACCCGCAACACCTCTTTGGTGCGGTTGGCCGGCAAAGAAGCCAACGGCACAGCCTCTTTAATCCTGAAAATACGGGCTTGCGCCGGGCCATCCGAACGTGAGGCGTAAATAAAAGTCTCGGCCTCGGCAATCGTCACGTCTGCCTTGCAACCGTTATCCCGCAACGCTTTGGCAAATTCGATTGCGCCGCAGGTACGCCCCGGGTGCAAAACGATAATCTGCCCATCTTTCAAATGCGGCGCAGCAGCCCGGGCAATATCCACATGCGCCGAAGAAGGTACGACCACCATCGCCATATCGACGTCCTTGAACGCCTCGCCCATATCCGAGGTAATCAAAGCCAGACGACCAAACCCGCGCGGCCCACCCTCATAACTTTCCAGATCCAACCCACCCAGTTCCCGGATGGCAAAAATGTGATCCGGGGTGCGGTTATACAGATGAACTTCAAAGCCCATCAGGGCCAGATGCGCTGCCATAGCCTTACCGCCATGCCCTGCGCCAATGACTGCAAATCGGGGTGGTGTTTCCATGTTCTTTACTCCTGAGTCAAGAATTCCTTCAGCCGCTGCTCCTCAGAGATTGGCTTGCCGGATGAACCAATCGCCACACAGGCTCCCCCAACGATACGAGTCTGGATGCGACCCAAAGCAAATGGGTTGCTGCGCAACTGCGGTGCATCCAGAATACCTGAACAGACCGCTTTCGCCAGGGTGGTCGCATCGGCCAGCGGGTCACGCGTCCCCGGCGGGGCAATATTGCGAATCGCCTGCAATGTAACCTGCGCCTCAGCTGTCAGTTCAGCCCGGCGGCGCTGGACGGCAGGGTCGGCGGTCATATCAGGAGCGCCACGCAGCGCGTTTTCAATCGCTCGTCGCGCCAGCCCACACGCCTCAATCACATCTTCGGCGGTGGCGGCATGATGAGCCTCCGTATGGCTGACCACGTGCACGATGTGTGGTTGCAACGCCATCTGTAAATATACGCTGGCTGCCAGGTGCGCCCGGGCCGCCACATCATCCACCGGGTAACTGAGCAAACCGGTGCGCGTCTGACGCCAGATGCGAAAATTGGGCACCGCCAGCGTATCGATCAAATCCATAATCGCCAGCATCTTGGCCAGATCCATGGCATCCGACGTTCCCGGCGGGCTGTTAAACATAAACTGGGCGATGTAATCCCATACCCCGTAGGCCCGCGCATTGTAAGCCGAGAGATAGGCCGCCACCACATAAACCACGTCCGGTGCATCGCGCATCCCCCAGTGATGGGGTTCGTTCAACTCTACCGGGATGTGGTGTCCACCGTACCAGATCAACAATTTTTGATGCTCGAGGATCGACCCCGCCAGATCCCATGGTCCACGCCCATCCATCTGGTTAAACCAGAACAACGGTACGGCTGCCCACGCCAGGCGAATCGTTTTAACATACATCTCTGCCAGGCGAACAAAATCATCTGTGCCCGAGTAAGTACGCATCAACGGATAATTCCCCTGCCGGCTGGCAGCGTACAGGCGGCGGTAATCCTCCGCACTGCGCACCGGCACACCGCCGGCGCCGCGCTGGCGAGGGTCCTGCCGTTCGGGATGGTAGAAATTACTCTGGGCGTCTTGATCGATGCCCAGTGAGATCACATCCAACGCCCGGGCCTGGGCAATACGGGCAATACCGACTTCTGTGCTGTTCATATCCGGCAGGCCAAAATGATGACGCAGCAATGGATAAGGTGCTTTCCAGCGAATCCGTTCGATCGTCTCTTGTGGGAAATCGGCCTCACCCACGGCCGCTGCGGTCTGCCCCTTGAGATAGGCGAGCACCACCTCATCTGCCTCGCCGCCCTCAAAAACCCGCTCAAAGAACCCCAGGGCGCGAGCACGCCCGGCAACCGGCGGCGTGCCGGCAAAAGCAAACCGCACCCCCTGGGCACGCAAATCGTCTGCCGCCTCGGCAAACTCGGCCAACAAACGCTCACCGGTTTCAGGTGTCAGGCGGTATGAAACACCGACCAGTTCAGCCTGCTCGCGCCGCGCAGCCGCCAGCACATCCTCAACCGGCGTGGCTGGCCCCAGAAAGATTGTCCGCCAACCAGCGGCCTCGGCCAGACGCAGGAAATTCATCACCCCGGCCACATGAACACACTCACCCAAAGCAGCAGCTACCACAGTTCGCATCGGACACCTCGCTCTCTGTCAGGACAAACTAACGCAAATACACCGATAAAGGAAGCCTTTCCAAAACGTTTTGATATACACAGTATACCAAAACGTTTTGGGGTTTTCAATTCCCCGCTTCATTCCCCTCTCTAAGTATACTCGCAATTGTTGCGGAACAGACAAAGAAACGGTACGCGCGCCGGGTCAACCGCTCGATTCGCGCACCACCAACCTCGGTTGAAGCGTGATGCTGCTTTCTACCAGCGCCTCACCCCTCACCAGACGTACCAGCAGGCGCACCAACATACAGGCTATCTCATAAGTGGGCTGCGCCAACGTGGTCAATGGCGGCGTGGCGTACTCGCCCTCCTTAATCCCATCGTAACCGGCAACGGCAATATCTCGACCGGGGCGCAGTCCTTTCTCCCATACGGCGCGTAAGACGCCGAGGGCGGTTACATCGTTGCCACCAATGATCGCCGTGGGCGCCGCCCCCAGTGACAACAGCTCCTGCGCCGCCTGATACCCGCATTCTTCCGAAAGATCCCCTGTGCGCACCAACCTGTCCTCATACCCCAGACCGGCCTGCGCCAGACCATCCTGATAGCCGGCCGTGCGCTCTGTATCAATCACCAGTCCAGACGGCGGACGAATATAGCCGATGCGCTGGTGCCCCTTACCGGCCAGGTAGGTTACCAGCGCCTGCATCCCGGCGCGCTCGTCCACCACAACACCCGGCGCGTCCGGCGCACTCGGGCTGCGCCCCAGGCTGACGAAAGGCATCTGGTTCTCCCGCAGATAATCGATACGCCAGTCCTGATTGCGCACACGATTGAGCACCATTCCATCCACACGCCGGCTTTGCGCCCACCGCCGGTACAGTTTGCGCTCCAATTCACTGTCCGGCGCCACAGAGGTAACCATCAAGTCCATCTGCCATACGGCTGCTTCATCACACAAACCGGTGAGAAAGGCCGTATAGAACGGGTCCGAAAAACGCGGCGAACTGGTAGGCAGGATATAACCCAACGCATCCGAACGCTTGCGTCGCAAATGGCGGGCCGCATAACTGGGCTCGTAGCCCATCTCCGCCGCAGTGCGAATCACCCGCTGGCGGGTGCTTTCCGCCACATCGGCATAGCCGTCCAGAGCACGCGAAACGGTGGTGATAGAGAGACGCAGATGTTGTGCCAGATCACGAATAGTTACGCTCATCGTAGGGCTCAAAACGATTTGGGATATAAGGATTATACTGCATTCGAGCGCAGTTTTACGTACTCACACCCCTGGCACAAATGGTACAATTCCCTTATGGCGCTATCGTTGCTCAGCACCAAAATCCACATTCCGCCTGCAAACTCACGCCGTATTCAACGGGCGCGCCTGTTCGCCTGCCTCAACGCAGGGTTATGCCATAAGCTGACCTTGTTGTCTGCACCGGCCGGTTTTGGTAAAACTTCCTTGCTGGCAGACTGGGCGGCGCAAATTGCCCACCCTGTAGCATGGGTCTCGCTGGACGAAAGCGACAACGACCCGGTGCGTTTCATGGCCTATTTCATCGCCGCCTTGCAAAAAATCCGGCCCGGCGTGGGCGAAGATATGTTGAGTGTCCTGCGTGCCAGCCAGACCCCGCCAATCGACGCACTGCTTACCGACCTGCTCAATGAGATGGAATCCATCCCCAACGATTTTCTGCTCATTCTGGACGATTTCCACCTCATCCACAACCCCGATATCCATACGCCGCTGGCCCTCATGGTCGAACGCCTGCCGCGCCAGGTGCACCTGGTCATTGCAAGCCGCGCCGATCCGCCCTTGCCCCTGGCGCGGCTGCGCGCCCGCGACCAACTGACAGAACTGCGCGCCGCCCATCTGCGTTTTACCAATCAGGAAATCGGCGAATTCCTGCGTACTACCATCGCCTTGGATCTCAATCCGGAGGAAATCAATCTGCTGGAAGACCGCACCGAAGGCTGGATTGCCGGCCTGCAGCTTGCCGCCGTCTCGCTGCAGGGCCGTAACGCCGAGCAGACGGCCAGTTTCATTCACGCCTTTACCGGCAGTCACCGCTTTATCCTGGATTATTTACTGGAAGAAGTCTTACAGAATCAGCCAGACGAAATCCTCCAATTCCTGCTGCAAACCTCCATCCTGGAACGGTTGAACGCTGCGTTGTGTGACACCCTGACCGGACGAAACGACAGCCAGCGCATCCTGGAAAGCATCGAACGCGCCAATTTGTTCATCTTGCCGCTGGACGACCAGCGCCAGTGGTATCGCTATCATGCCCTCTTTGCCGATTCGTTGCGCCAGCGCCTGCATCTGACACAGGCCGGCAGCATCCCCACCCTGCACCGGCGCGCCAGCCAGTGGTACGAAATGGCCGCAGCAGAAAACGGCGAACGCGAGTTCATCGCCCAGGCCATCCACCATGCTCGCCAGGGTGGCGATTATGATCGCATGGCCATCCTGATCGAGAAAATAGCCGAACCTGTTTTTATGGCCGGCGAAATCACCACCCTCATTACCTGGTTTAAAACCCTGCCCGCACAATCCATCCAGTCCAGGCCCGCAATGTGCGTCTACCGCGCCTGGATCGCCTTGCTGATGAGCCAAATCGACGAAGCAGAATATTGGCTGCACACCGCCGAGCAATTGATTGCCCCGACCCAAACCAGTGACCTGCTGGGCCAGATCGATGCAGCGCGCGCCTTGCTCCATCTGTATCGCGGCGAACTGGTCCAGGCCGCCGAAACCGCCCGGCATGCGGTCACGCATGTTTCACAGGCCGATAATCTGGTCGCAAATATATTATCCTGGTTGATCGGCTTCACCCATTGGAATACGACCGACATGGACAGCGCCGCCGCCGACCGCTACATGCGTCAAAGCATCGAGCTCAGCCGTAAATCTGGTAATGCCCTGATTGGGTCATTGGCTATTTATTCCTTTGGATACTATCAGCTCCTGCGCGGCAGGTTAAATGCCTCCGAGCAAATTTTTCGTAAAGAGCTGCTCGATAACACCCTTGCTCCCAACCACGGCGCAAAAAATGTCCTCACCCTGTCGTATCAGGTGCTGGCCGAGATCGCCCGCGAACGCAACGACCTGCAAACCGCCCGGCAATATATCGATGAGGCGTTACGACTGGTCGAACCGTGGAACAGCGCTGAGATCCTCATTGATGAGTATGTCGTTCTGGCGCACATCCATTACTCGCTGGGCAATCCGTCGCAGGCGCTCGAGGTGTTGGAGCAGACGGTCGAGCTTGCCAGACAGTATCAGATAGCGACCGTGACCACCCGGCTGTTGCGGGCTTATCAGGCGCAAATGCAAATTTATACTGGCGACCTCATCTCAGCGCAAGAATGGGCCGAAAAATCGCTGCCGCCGCAAGAAAGCCGAGAGATCGAAAACTCTATTCTGGCCTATTTGTGCAGTATCGAGCATATCACCCTGGCTCGGCTGCGTCTGGCTCAGGGCAACCCGCTAGCCGCCGAACAAATTCTCCTCGCGCAAATCGACAGGATGACAAAAGCCGGCTGGCAAAGAATCGTTCTGGACATGCAAGTCCAACTGACCCTGGCGCTGGCCGTTCAGGGCCGCAGCAGCGAGGCGCTGACGCTGTTACAAGACATACTGGCTCGCGCCGAACCAGAAGGCTACATGCGCCTGTTCCTCGACGAAGGCCGCTCCATGCTGAACATGCTTACCCGCCTCGACCAGCAAACCGTACCGACCAATGTGCACGCCTACCTTCACCGTTTGCTCAAGGCCGCCAGTGAAACCTCCCGCCCGGATCAGGCCCGCCCCGTTTCCCTATCACACTTTGAGCACGCTGCAACGGGTGACGAACTGCTGAGCGAGCGCGAACTGGAAGTGTTGGCCCTGGCCGCTGAAGGCCTATCCAACCAGGAAATAGCCGCCCGGTTGGTGGTGGCGGTGAGCACGGTCAAGTCCCACATTCACAGCATTTATCGCAAACTCCAGGTCGACAGCCGGACGGCAGCCGTGGCGCGCGCCCGCAACGCCGGGATACTGTAAAGATTTATCCATCAGCTTTCCATTTGCTCATTTCCCCCTTCGCAAAACCAATGCCTGAGACGGATATGGGGTATACTGTCACTAATATTTTTTCTCCCCGGTTTCTCCCCATCCATCTCCATCCTTATACAAGCGAGGTTTCATATGCTGGAAATCCAACAAGTCGACACAACCTCCAGGCTTCAGGTTGAGCAGTTCGTCCAACTTCCTTTCCGGTTATACGCCAACTGCCAACAATGGGTACCCCCCATCATCAGTGATATCAAACTGATGCTCAACAAGAACAAACACCCTTTCTACGAACTGAACGACGCCGATTTCTTTATGGCCGTTCGCGACGGGAAAGTGGTTGGGCGTTTGTCGGTTGCCGAGAATCGTTCTTTTAATCAATATCACGACTGCCGCAAAGTCCAATTCTATTTGTTCGAGTGTGAGGATGACCAGGAGGTCGCCAACAAACTGTTTGAGCGCGGCTTTGAATGGGCCCGGGCGCGCAAGTTGAATGAGGTCGTCGGCCCCAAGGGGTTCAGTGCCTTTGATGGCTACGGCATCCAGGTCGAGGGACAGGAACACCGCCAGATGATGACGATGATGAATTACAATCATCTGTATTACGCCCGTCTGGTAGAGGCCATCGGCTTTGAAAAAGAAGTGGATTTCGTCTCCTGTTACCTGGACCCCAAAACCTTCCGCGTCCCCGACAAAGTGCATGAGGTGGCGCGGCGCGTCAAGGAGCGCGGCAGTTTCCAGATTCGCAATTTCCGCAGCAAACGAGATTTGATGGCGCACGCCTGGGAAATCGGCGAGGCCTACAATAAGACCTTTATCAACAACTGGGAATACTACCCGCTGACACGCGGTGAGATCAAGCTGCTGGTCGATAACCTGATGGTCGTCGCCGATCCGCGCCTGATTAAGATCATCACCTATAAAGACGAGATGGTTGGCTTCTTGTTTGCTTTTGCAGACATCTCTGCGGCCCTGCAACGGGCGCGCGGCCATCTGTGGCCCTGGAACATTGCCGATCTGATGCTCGAATTACGCCGCACAAAATGGGTATCCCTCAACGGCGCCGGCGTGTTACCGCAATATCACGGGCGTGGGGGTAACGCCTTGATGTACTCCGAAATGGAAGATACGCTGCGCAATTTCAACTTCGAACACGGTGAACTGACCCAGGTCGCCGAAACAGCGGTGCAAATGCGCAAAGACCTGATCACCGTCGGCGGCAAGCCCTACAAAAACCACCGTATCTATCACAAGAAAATCTAATCCCCTGGTTCGCGTATTTCATCCGGGGCAGATCGAACGCCCCGGATGCTTTTTAACCACCGTCACGCCCCTCGCTTGCTCCTCACACGAAAATCCCCCAACGCCGCCAGGCCGTAGGCGATCCAAAAGGTGACAAATGGTAATAACGGCATACTGTAACGCTGGAAAGGCAATGGCAGGCCGGCAATCAGCACCCCGACCTGCGCCACACCGGCGACCAGGATCAGCAGCAATGGACGCCGGAGCGCTCCACCACCCAGGATGGCGCGCACTCCCAGGGCCAGTCCCCACAACGTCAACCCCAATAAGATTCCCCCACCCACCAGGTTGCGCAGCAGAGCATGCACCGGGTTTGCCAGATACGCCTGTTCGGCCTGTTGGAGCTCGACCCGATAATTTCCCACGTCGGCAATCGCCGGAGGCGTGAAATACAGGTGCGCCAGTGTTCCCGCCATCCTTTGGATGGGCGTTACCAACACCTGATCCGGGCGCACTGCGGCAAAGGTCTGCATCTGGCGCTGTAATAAATCCTGCCGGGCGCGGATCGCTGCGTCTGTTGCGGCGACCGGCTGCGCCCACAAGAACGGGTTAAACGACCAGACCAACAGACCAGACACAAGCACAAACAAAGCCATCTGGCGCACCCGCCAGCGCCACGTCTGCCGTTCCGCAGGCCACAGCATCACCAACGGCGCCAGCGCCAGCAGCACCACACCCGATTGCTTGGCGCAAAAAGCCAGCCCTACCGGGATGGCAAGCAGCCAGGGAAAACGACGGCAGCGCAGCGCCGCCCACAGGCTGGCGCACACAGCGCACAGCAAGGCGCTCTCGGCCATCGCCCGGCGAGTGTGCAGCAGCACCAACGCATTGCCAGCCAGCAGCAAAGCGAACAACCAGCCCACGCGAGCGCGCCCGCTGGCCAACCGTCCGGCATGATAGGCAAAAACGAGCGTAAAGGGAAACAGCCAGGCCACTGAAAGCCGCGCTGCCCACAACAGGCGATCATCCGGTAAGGCGCCGGCCTGGCGGTTGGCATCCCACGTTTTACTCCAGTCCCAATCCTGCGTCAACGCCGGCTGCCCGGTCAGCGCCCGCCCCACCCCAATGAGTGTGCGCGTCAGCGGAGCATCCAGTTGGCGGTACCGTTGGCGCACATCATCCTCGTTTCGCGCATCCCAGAACAGTCGCGACGGCGCCTGCCAGAAAAGATCCACATCCGTACTCATAAAGATTTGCGTGCTTTCGTCAGGATGAAACGGCACATCCAACAAACCCCACCCATACAAACCGGTGAGCAGCATAACGAACAGATAAAAAAAACGATGCGGATGGATAGGAGACATCAAAGCCAGCCAAAAATATCAAAGTCCAGTACAATAAGATCAACACCTTGTCACCAGATACGCCATGAACGCCTTAAAGCGCCAGCCCGTTTTGATTGCTCTGACCCTCTTAATTGCCGCCGCCTGGAAAACCTGGCTGCTATGGCTGGACGTTATCCCTTTCAACGCCGATGAGGCAGTGGTGGCGCTCATGGCGCGGCACATTCGCCTTGGCGCCCGGCCAATTTTCTTTTACGGTCAGGCCTACATGGGCAGCCTGGATGCCTACCTGGTTGCCATCGGTTTTGCAGCCTTTGGCGAACAGGTGTGGGTCGTACGTTTGATCCAGGCTTTGCTATATCTTGCCATCATTATAACCACACTTCGCCTGGCGCAGGAAGTTCTGGCCAACCGGCAAAATGCCCTGTTGGCCGGAGCGTTACTGACTATCCCTACCGTCAATGTCACCCTGTATACCACTGCCAGCCTCGGCGGTTATGGCGAGGCCCTGTTATTGGGTAATCTAATCCTCCTCTCGGCATTGTCCATCCGGCGCAGGTGGCAGGCAGCCCACCCTGCCTGGCTGGCAATGTTGGCCTGGGGTTTTTTCAGCGGCCTGGGGTTGTGGGCCAACGGGCTGACGCTGATATACACCCTGCCTGCCGCAGCTTACCTGATCTTCTTCAATATCAGCCGCTGGCGCCAGACGCGTTTCGCCGGCGAATTCCTGCCCTGGCTGGCCGCGCTGGTGGGTCTGCTGGTGGGCGCCACTCCCTGGTGGCTCTATGCCATGCAATCCGGCATCCACAGCCTGCTGGCAGAGTTGTCAGGCAGTGCAGTGGCCGTAGAACAAAACGGCTGGGCATTACGCAGCATCAACCACCTGGTCAGCCTGCTCTTATTGGGTATCCCGGCCATCGCCGGCTTTCGCCCCCCCTGGGCTGTACAATGGTTGGCCCTGCCGCTCCTGCCCTTTGTTGGCATGTTCTGGAGCGTCGCTTTGTTAATCTGGGTACGGCGCATCGCCAACAGACAACACCCCCGGCGCGCCGAATTTGCCCTGCTGGCAGGCGTCACCCTGACTCTAATCGCCGGCTTCGTCTTTACCCCCTTTGGCATCGATCCCTCGGGCCGTTATTTCTTACCGCTGGCGGTTCCATTGAGCATCCTGGCAGCCGAGACGATCGCCGCTGCCACCCAACGCTTCGGGCGCTGGCGTTGGGCTTTGGCGGCGTTGATCATCGTCTATCAGGCCGCCGGCACGATCCAGTGTGCGCTTCAATACCCTCCCGGCCTGACCACCCAATTCTACGAGCCCAGCATTGTCGATCACCGTTACGATCAGGAATTGATCCGTTTTCTGCAAGAAAAAGATGAGCGCTACGGTTATACCACCTATTGGGTCGCCTACCCGCTGGCCTTCCACTCAAAGGAAAATCTGATCTACGCCCCTCGCCTCTCCTATCATCCCGACCTGAGTTACACCCGCCGCGACGACCGTTACCCACCTTACAATGAACCTGTCCGGCACAGCCCGCATCCGGCCTATATCACGGCGCGCAACCCCAATCTCGACCGCGTGTTACGCCGCGAATTGCAGCGCACCGGCCTGACCTGGCAGGAACATACCATCGGGGATTATCACATCTTTTACGCCCTCTCTGCCCCCGTTCACCCCGAAGACTTGCGGTTGGAAGCCAACGCAGCCCCTTAGAGGTAACCATGCACTCAGCACGCTTTGAACGCCTGATCTGGATTATCCTGCTGTTGCTCATCTTCTTAATGGCCGCCCGCACCCCGCTGGACAGCGACCTGTGGTGGCATCTGCGCAGCGGACAGGAAACCTGGAACAGCGGCCAACCGCTCATCAGCGACCCCTTTTCGTACACCCGCTTCGGGCAAAGCTGGATCAACCACAGTTGGCTGGCGCAGGTGTGCCTGTATCTGATCTTCCGGGTCGGCAGTTACCCGGCCCTCAGCGCCCTGGTCGCCCTGCTGGCAGTGCTGCAAATCGAGCTGGTCTACCGCCAGATGGAAGGTCCTGCCGGGTTGCGCGCCTTCCTGCTCGTCCTGGCCACACCGGTAATCGCCGTGGTCTGGTCGCCGCGCCCACAACTTGCCTCGCTCACCTTGCTGGCAATGTTGGGCTGGCTGCTTTACCGCTACAAATGGCAGCAGCGCAACGAGGCCTGGCTGCTCCCCATCCTCTTTGTTTTCTGGTCGAATTTACATGGCGGTTATCCACTGGGCCTGATGCTGTTGGGCACATTCATCGCCGGCGAAATCCTGAACCACGCCCTGGGCTGGAAAGGCCCGGAAGTGGTCGCCTGGCCCCGCATCGCTCGATTGGCCTTGTGGAGTCTGGCAGCCGTGCTGGTCCTGCCCATCAACCCCAACGGTCTAAACATCTGGCGTATCCCCTTCCAGACCGTGGGCGTCAACGTACTCCAACAGTTTGTTTCAGAATGGGCCTCACCCGATTTTCACGAACTGGCCCAGCAGCCGTTTCTCTGGCTGTTATTCGCCTGTCTGGCAGCCATTGGCCTTTCCGGGAGACGGTTGGATGGCGGCGATTTGCTGTCTGTCATCTGGTTTGGCTCGCTGGCGCTCGTCGCCCGGCGCAACTTTGGCCCATTTGCCCTGCTGGCCACCCCTGTGCTGGCGCGCCACGCCTGGCCGGCGCTCCTCGCCTGGGGTGAACGCCTCCACCTGCCGGCCCGACTGCAAAATGGACTGTTCAAAGTGCGCTCTACCCAACAACAGCGGCAATTGACGCCCGGCTACCAGCGCGGCTTAAATCTGGCCATCGTGGCGCTCATCGGCTTTTTCTGCGCGCTGAAATTATTCATCGTCACCCACCCGGCGCTGATCCAATCCATCGAACAAAGCGCCTACCCCGTCAAAGCGGTTGAATGGCTGCAAGATAACCGCCCGCCTCGCCAGCTTTTTTCCACCTATAACTGGGGCGGCTATCTGGTCTGGGCGTTGCCCGAATATCCGGTGTTCGTCGACGGACGCACCGACCTGTATGGCGACGAGATCATTGGCGCCTGGATGCAAACGGTGCACGCCGGAGATGGCTGGCAGGACACACTGGACCAATGGCAGGTCAACACCCTGCTGCTAGATCCCGGCCAGCCGTTGGCAAAGGCTGCACGCAGCGCCGGGTGGAAGCTATTATACGAAGATCAGGTGGCAGTAATCTATGGACGCTGACAGACAAAAAAACACATCCATTACCCCGTTGTTGCTGGCAGGAGCGTTGATCTTTGGCCGTCTGATGTCTCTCCTGGCGTTACCGCTGGAAGGCGTGCAGGGATACGGCGACAGCCTGCATTTCTTCAACCTCGCCAGCCTGCCCGGCTGGCCCTACCTGAGCTACTGGGCTGAGTTCCCGCCGGTTTTCCCGTTCCTGTCCGCCGTACTGGCGCGGCTGTCCGGGTATACATTGCACACGTACGTGTATCTCCTGGTCATGCTGTTGACCGCAGCCGACGCCGCCAGCCTGTGGGTCTTCTGGCAATTGTCGCAACGTTTGCATGGCCCCCAACAGACGTGGCGCGTCCTCACCTATCTGCTTTGCATGCTCACACTGGCCTACTTCTGGTGGTATTTCGATTCACTCGCCGTGCTGCCTCTTCTGCTCGGGCTACTGTGGCTCTTACAGGATCGCCCCAAACGCGCCGGGGCGGTGTTAGGCGTTGGCCTGCTGGTCAAATTGTTCCCCGTCCTGGCGCTGGCTGCCGCCTGGCGCTCCCTCTCCTGGCGAAAGGCGGCGCAAAGTACCGCCGTTGCCATTGGCCTGGGCGCCCTGGTGTACGGAGGGCTCTGGTTGGCGTCGCCGTCTTATACAGCCGCCTCGCTGCAATCCCAGGCCAACAAGGGTTCCTGGGAAACGGTCTGGGCGCTCCTTGACGGCAACTTCCGCACCGGCAACTTTGGCCCGGAGCAGGAACGCTTACAACCCGCAACCGCCGCCCTGCCGCGCGGCAACCCGGCAGTCATTCCCTCCTGGCTGACGCTGCTGCCCTTTACCGCCCTGGGCTTATGGGGGCTCACCCGCTGCGCCCCCCAGGGCGACAAACAACAAATTGCCCTGGTTGGGTTCGCCCTCTGTCTGCTGTGGTTATGGTCTCCCGGCTGGAGCCCGCAATGGATGCTGTTCTTGCTACCGTTGATCCTGCTCGTCTTCCCTATGCGGATGGCGCTGTTATTGGGCAGCACCCTGCTGCTCGCCAATCTGATGGAATGGCCCATCCTGCTCTCACGCGGCATGTTCTGGTCCTTATCGCTCACCGTCCCGCTGCGCGCCCTCCTGCTGGCGCTGCTGGCCCTGATGTTCTACACCGAAATGCGCCCCGCACCACGCCAAAATGCCTGAAAAAATTGGCCTCACCCTGGGAAAATTTGCGCCGCTGCACCGCGGTCACCAATATCTGATCGAAACCGCCCTGGCCGAAATGGACAGGGTCATTGTCATCATCTACGATTGCCCGGAAACGACCGGCGTCCCACTGAACGTGCGCGCCGGCTGGATCCGCAAACTGTACCCGCAGGTAGAAGTCATCGAAGGCTGGAATGGCCCCGCTGGGATGGGCGATACTCCAGAGATCAAGCGCCAGCAAGAGGATTACATTCTGTGCGAGTTGGGCATCCGCGGCATCACCCACTTTTACAGCAGCGAATTTTACGGCGAACACATG
This sequence comes from uncultured Anaerolineaceae bacterium, assembly GCA_964535315.1. Taxonomy (GTDB): domain Bacteria; phylum Chloroflexota; class Anaerolineae; order Anaerolineales; family Anaerolineaceae; genus CAZHTS01. Next base: position 15,667 of record CAZHTS010000004.1, on the reverse strand, counting down.
AGCCAGGCGCTGGGCGCCGTCAACCGCCAGGTCGATCCTGCTCGCCAAATCATCCCTATTTCGGCCAGCGCCGTGCGCCATTCCGTCTATGCGCAGCGCGCCTATCTACATCCCACCGTCTACCGCGACCTGATCTGCAACGTCGTTTTCCTCGGCGCCCCATCGACCGGCAAAACTACGCTGGCCGAACGCATGGCGCAGCACTACCACACCGTGTGGATGCCTGAATACGGCCGGGAATATTGGGAGCAACATCACCTCAACCGGCGCCTGACCCAGGATCAATTGCTGGAAATCGCTCAGGGACACCTGGCTGGCGAAGAACGCCTGCTGCCCCAGGCCGATACCTATCTGTTCACCGACACCAACGCCCTCACCACCTGTTTGTTTGCCCAATACTATCACGGCGCGGTCGATCCGCGCCTGGCCGAACTGACCCGCCTGGCGCTGCCGCGCTACGATCTGGTATGTGTATGCGATACCGACATACCGTACGACGATAGTTGGGATCGTTCTGGAGAAGTCAATCGCCGGGTGATGCAAAAGCAAACGCTGGCCGAGCTGCATACCCGCAAAATTCCCTATATTATCCTGCACGGCGATATTGAAACCCGTTGCCGCACAGTCAGCGCCATCCTCAACCGCTTCCAAAAATACCAGAACATTCTCAGCCTGGCGCCCCTTTCTGCCTGAAACCAGCCATGCTCGAACTCTTCAGCGTCAATCACGTCGCTTTCATCCTGTTTGGATACCCGATGAGCTATCTGGAACTGGCCGGCACCCTTTTTAATCTCTGGTCGGTGCTGCTTGTGGCGCGCAAAAAGACCGCCACCTGGCCGGTTGGCATCGTCGGTGTGCTGCTGTTCATGCTTCTGTTTTACCAGATTCGCCTGTATGCCGACACCATCGAACAAATCTATTACTTCTTCACCGGCTTTTACGGCTGGTGGCAGTGGACACGCTGCCAGCCAGCCACGCCGGCAGCTTTTATCCCCCAGCGCAGTTCCCCCATCGGAATGGCCGCGATGCTCGCTCTCACCCTGGCGCTCTCTATATTAACCGGGTGGTGGATGAGCCAATGGCACCTGCTCTGGCCGGCCGTGTTCCCCCAACCCGCCTCCTACCCCTATCTGGACGCCCTGACCACCTGGATGAGCTTTACCGCCACCCTGCTCATGGCGCAAAAACGCATCGAGTGCTGGTATTACTGGATCCTGGTCGATGTCCTGGGCGTCGGCGTCTATTTCGCTAAAGACGTTCTCCTGGTGGCACTCCTGTACGGCGTTTACCTGGTGTTGGCCTGTGGTGGATTGTTCAACTGGCGTAAGGACATACCGCCGGCAGGCCAACGCCAGACCAGAGCGCTTTATTCGTAATAAATATCCGGGCGGCGGTCGCCAAAAACGGGCACCAGGGTGCGCACCTGCGCCACCTGATCCAGGTCGACCTCGGCAGATAACAGCGCCTCCTCACGGTCATTGGCCTCGGCCAACGCCTCACCCCACGGGCTGATGATAGCGCTGCTGCCGGCAAATGTTTCGGCGCCGATCTTCCCCACCGCCCCTACGGCCACCATAAAGACCTGGTTCTCAATCGCCCTGGCGCGGATAAGTGTGCGCCAATGCAATACCCGGTGCAGCCCCCACTCGGCCGGAAGCAGATTAACCACCGCCCCATTCAGGGCATAATGCCGGAACAACTCCGGGAAACGCAAGTCATAACAGATCGCCAGCCCCGTATTGCCCCAGGGCGCTTCATACTGGCGCATCTCACTGCCAGGGTGCAGCCACTTATGCTCGTCGAACATGCGGAAGAGATGGATCTTATCGTAGGAAACCACCGGGCGCTCGTCCGCAAAGACCAGGCTGAAGGTGTTATACAACCTGCCATCCCGGGCGGTCACGTACGACCCGCCCACCGCCGTCTGGTACTGGCGCGCCAGGCGGCTGATTTCCGCCAGGTATTCTGGATATTGGGCCGCATAACGGCCGGCGTTCTCCATATCATAACCGCTGACCCATAACTCCGGAAAAAGGATCAATTGGCTGCCCGAACGCGCCGCAGCAGCGATCATGTCGGCGGCCGTAGCAAGGTTTTTTTCCGGTTGTCCCAACTGAATGTGCAATTGTGCAAGCGAAAAAGTAATCTTCATACCAAGGTCCTGAAAAGGGGGTGAAAGCGAACGACGTACAAACAGATAATATCCATTATAATTGAAGTGCGATGGTAGTTGAAACCATTTTTCTCGGAACCGTTTGCTTTGTCCCTCTACCCCAACAAAACCCATACCGGTTAAACTGGTTATCCCCATAGTCGCTTCAAGGAGTCGAGGTTGAACGCTCGCCGCAATCCTGCCGTCCTGGCGCTGATCCTGTTTCTGGCAAGTATCGCCATTCTGGTTGCATTATCCTGGGCAAACTATAATTACACGACACAAAGCCCCGGTGGTAACGATTTTCTGGTACATTGGATGGGCACCCGTACCTTTTTGCGCGAAGGCATCAGTCCCTATAGCGATGAAGCTGCCACCCGCATTCAGACCTTCGCCTACGGCCGGCCAGCGCGCGCCAATGAACACGAGTTACGCGTGGCCTACCCGTTATATTCCATCATCCTCTTCGTTCCCTTCGCCTTGATCGAAGACTACGCCCTGGCCCGCGCCCTATGGATGACCGTGCTGGAAGTGTCGCTGCTTCTGTTGGCCGTCTTCTGCATCCGCCTGGCGCGCTGGAAAACCGGCCTGCCCACGCTGGTGTTCTTTCTGTTGTTTGCCCTGTTCTGGTATCACGGCGTGCGCCCGCTGATCAATGGCAACGCCGTCATTTTGATTGCCTTGATGATGGTGGGCGGCCTGCTGGCGTTGCGCGCCGGCGGTGACGAACTGGCCGGGGTGCTGTTTGCATTCAGCACTATTAAGCCCCAGCTCGCCCTACTCTTCCTCGTCTATCTCACGATATGGGGCGTCTCGCAGCGCCGCTGGCGCATGATTGGCTGGATGGTGGGTACAGTCGTGCTGCTTTCCGCCAGCGCCGCCCTGTTGCTGCCTGACTGGATGATACAAAACCTGCGCGAGGTCATCCGCTACCCCGGCTATAACCCTCCCGGTACGTTGGGATCTGCCATCGCCGTCTGGTTCCCGGCGATGGGCCAGCGCCTCGGGCAGATGATCGCAGGGGTTCTGGGGGGGGTATTGCTCTTCGAGTGGTTCATGCAGCGCAACGCCGAATTTCGCTCGATGCTGTGGACGGCCTGCCTGACGCTGGTCATCAGTCAGTGGATCGGCATTCAAACCGACCCCGGCAATTTCATCATCCTCATGCCTGCCCTCACCGTTACCTTTGCGCTGTGGCAGGAACGTTGGCGGCGGGTGGGTGTCTTCCTGGTCAATTTCAGCATGGCGCTCTTGCTCGTTGGCATCTGGCTCATCTTCCTCAACACCGTCGAATACGGCTATCAGCCCCAGCAAAGCCCGGTCATGTTCCTGCCGTTGCCGGCCTTTTTGTTGATGACGCTCTATTGGGTGCGTTGGTGGGCGCTGCACCCCGTCAACGTATGGTTCGACCTGGTATACGATCAGGAAAACCCAAGGCCGTTATGAAGCGCGAGCGCTGGTGGCTGATTACCATCCTGGCAATCGGGCTGTTGCTGCGTTGTATCAATCTGCAAACGCGCAGCATCCAGTACGACGATGCCTTTAGTATCACCCTGGCGCGCCAGAGCCTGACAGCCATCGTTCCGGGGACGGCGGCCGACACCATGCCGCCGTTATATTATTTCATGCTCCACTTCTGGATGCTGATCTCGAACGAGTTATGGCACCTGCGCCTGTTGAGCGTCTTATTCAGCCTGGCCAGCGTTGCCCTCGTCGCCGATACGGTTAAGCGCCTGACCCATCCAGCGGCCGGTCTGGCGGCCGCCTTTTTGACCGCTATCTCTCCGCTGCACATCTATCACGCCCAGGACATCCGCATGTATGCCCCGCTGGCGTTCTTTCAACTGGCCTATCTGAACTGTTTTGTGCGCCTGTTGTCCCCGTCTGCCACCGCCGCTTCTCGCCGCTGGCAGTGGGCCGGCCTGATCCTCGCCGCCACGTTGGCCATGTACACCCACAATCTGGCCATCTTCGGCCTGGTGGTGGCGCCGTTTTACCTGCTGCTGCGTCGCCAGTGGCGCCCGCTGAGGAACCTCATCCTGGCATTGGCGGCGGTTGGCCTGCTGACCTTACCCTGGCTGCTGCTCATTCCCGGCCAGATCGGCAAAATTCAACACGCCTTCTGGACGCCCAGCCCCGGCCTGGTGGAAATTTTCCAGGCGATCATCATCTTTACCACCAACCTGCCGTTAACTCCCACTGGCCTGGTCATTAGCGCTGTACTCAGCGTGCAAATGTTGATCGTCATCGCCCTGGAGACCGGCCGGCGGCTCAAAGAACAACCCGAATTGCAGTTTTTGATGGCGCTGGCGCTGCTGCCGCCCGCCCTGCTTTTTTGCGTTTCATACCTGATGCGCCCGGTTTTCGTACCGCGCGGCTTCCTGGTCTCTTCGGCCGGCTACCTGGGCCTGGCCGGTTGGGTCATGGTGCGCAACTGGCCCAAAAGTATCGGCCCGCTCGTCGCCGCCTGTTTCATCGCTGCCGCCGCCATCGGGCTGCCTTACCAGCTCGCCTACCGCGAGTTTCCGCGCTCGCCATTTGCCGAAGCGATGCAATCTCTGCAAACCCGGGTTGGCCCGTCAGACGTGATCCTGCACGACAACAAGTTGAGCTACTTTCCTTGCCAATACTACGCCCCACAATTACCCCAGGTCTTTCTGCCCGACGCCCCCGGATCGAGTAACGATACCCTGGCTCTGGCCTCACAGCAGGCCATGAACATTTACCCCGCGCCAGATTTGCCCGGCGCAGTTGCCGGGGCGCAGCACATATACTTCGTCGTCTTCAAGCAAACGATCGCCGAATACAGCGGCAGCGGGCACCCCGTTCTGAACCAGCTGGTGAGAAACTATAACCTGACCGGGTTAGAGGTCTTCAACGACCTCGAGGTTTACACCTTTGAACGATGAGGGGGGCGGATGAAACGACTGGACTTACTGGCGCTATTCGGTCTGGGTTTGCTGATCGCCGTTATCATCGCCAGCTTCCAGGATGTGCCGGGGTATATGGACGCCGATTACTATTACGCCGGCGGGGTGCGCCTGGCGGGCGGCAACGGTTTTAGCGAACCGTTCTTGTGGAATTACCTGGACGATCCCGACGGCCTGCCCCACCCCTCTCACACCTACTGGATGCCGCTGGCATCGTTGGTCGCCGCCGCAGGTATCTGGATCTGCGCCTCGGACGCCTTCCCACAGGCGCGCCTGCTATTCCTGCCGCTGGCGGCCTGCCTGGCGCCGCTCACCGCCTGGCTCGCTGCCCGCCTGAGCGGCCGGCGGCGCAGCGGTTGGATCGCCGGCGGGCTGGCGCTCTTTCCTGCTTTTTACCTCTCTTATCTCACCCTCACCGAAACATTCGTCCTGTATATGCTGCTGGGCACCGCCTTTCTGTGCCTGGCCGCGTCCATCCTGGATACAAACCACCCGACTGGCAAATGGCGCTACGCCGCTCTGGGTGGACTGGCCGGTTTACTCCACCTCAGCCGCGCCGACGGTCTGATCTGGCTGGCCGCCGCCGCCCTGGTGCTCCTCCTGGACAAAAAAATCGACCGCTGGCGCCCGCGGATATTGCCCGGCATCTGCGCGCTGAGCGGGTATTTACTGCCAACCCTCGCCTGGTACGCCCGTAACCTGGAGCGTTACGGCTGGCCGTTCGCCCCCGGCGGTAGTCGCGGTCTATGGCTCACCAACTATGACCAGTTGTACAGCTATCCCGCCGATATCCTGACCCCCGCACACTGGCTCGCGGCCGGCATCCCGGCGCTGTTACAGCATCGCCTGGACGCCCTCAGCTTAAACCTGCAAACCGCGCTGGCCGTCCAGGGGGGCATCTTCCTGCTGCCGTTAATCCTGGCCGGCCTGTGGCAGTTACGCCGGCTGCCTATCGTACAGATCGCTATGGGCATGTGGCTGGTCACGCTGACGATCATGACCCTGGTCTTCCCTTTTGCCGGCGGCCGTGGCGGTTTCTTCCATTCCGGGGCAGCGTTGCAACCCCTGCTGTGGGCCGTGGCGCCCGCCGGCCTGGAAGCTTTCATTGGCCTCGGTGTGCGCCTGCGCAACTGGAACGCCCCGCGTTCGACCCCCATTTTCGGCGCCTTGTTGGTGACCGTCAGCGCCATCCTGGCCTTAGCCTTGTTTATCCCGGCAGTGTCCCCTGCCAGCGCGCAGGCTGCGTCTCCCTGGCGCGCCAGTTGGGATGAATACACCCGCGTGGCGCAGGCGCTCGACGCGCTCGGCGCCGCCCCCGATCAGGTCGTCATGGTCAATAACCCACCCGGCTATTATGCCGCCACCCACCGGCCGGCGCTGGTGATCCCCGACGGCGGCATCGTCCCGCTGTTGGCGGCCGCCCGCCGTTACCAGGCGACTTATTTTGTCCTCGAGGCCAATCACGGCCCGGATTGGGACGCGCTCTACCGGGCCCCCGGCGACCGCCCCGGCCTGCATTATCTACAAAGCATCGGCAAAACCCATTTGTTCGTCGTTCAGGAAACACCATGAAACCGCGTTCTGCTATCTTCAGCAAATCACTGCCTGTACCTTTCTGGCTGGGTATATTGACCCTGCTGGCAATCAATGGCTATCTCCAGGCCAGTGCAGCGTATTACCGGCGCGGTTTTCCGCTGGACGATGCCTGGATCCACCAGACCTACGCCCGTAACCTGGCCCTTTACGGTCAGTGGGCCTTTATCCCCGGCCAACCCTCCGCCGGGTCGACATCCCCTTTGTGGACCATCTTGCTGGCGCCGGGCCATTGGCTGGCCAACCCACCCTATTTCTGGACCTATTTATTGGGCGGACTGGCGCTTTTCGGACTGGGCTGGAGCGCAGAAGCCTTTTTCCGCCGGCAAAGCGGCAGCAAATCCATCTTCCCCATTGTTGGCGCCCTGTTGATCCTGGAATGGCACCTGGTATGGGCGGCGGCTTCGGGTATGGAAACGATCCTTTTTGCTCTGTGCGCCGCTGGCATGCTCGCCCTGTTATCCGCACCATCGCCTCGCTGGTTTTGGGCCGGGTTGCTTGCCGGGTCATCTCTCTGGGTTCGTCCCGAGGGTCTGACGTTGTTGGGGCCGCTGCTCTTCAGTGCCGTGTTGTTGGACACGAATACCAGACAACGCCTGTTAAATTGCGGGCTGGCCCTGGCCGGCTTCGCAGCGTTATGCCTTCCGTATCTTGCTTTCAACTGGCTGCTGGCCGGCACGCCCTGGCCCAACACCTTTTATGCCAAACAGGCAGAATACGCCGTCCAGCTTCAACAACCTTTCCTTGCCCGCCTGGTAGCCATCCTGCAATTGCCGCTGGTGGGTGTGGGTGCGCTGCTCTTACCCGGTTTTCTGTATCGCAGCGTGCAGGCCGTTCGCCAGCGGCAGATCGTCATTCTGGCCGCCGTACTGTGGTGGTTGGGCACCTCTTTAATTTACGTCTTCCGCTTCGCCGTTACCTACCAGCACGGGCGTTACCTCATCCCTTCCATGCCGGTCTTTTTTGTGGTCGGCTGCCTGGGCACCGCACAACTGCTGTACCATTGTCGCCAGGCCCCACAACGCATCTGGGCGCTGGTGGGGCGCGCCTGGGTCATCTCCATCGCCACCGTCAGCCTGGCCTTTTACGCCCTGGCCGCCTTCCAGTACGCCCAGGACGTGGCCATCATCGAAACAGAAATGGTGGCGACCGCTCAATGGGTGGCGCGTGAAGTTCCCCCGCAAGCTATCGTGGCCGCACACGACATCGGCGCACTGGGTTACTATGGCGACCACCGTCTGATCGATCTGGCCGGTTTGATCTCGCCCGAAGTCGTCCCGTTCATTCGCGATGAACGCCGGCTGGCAGATTATCTCGACGCCCAGAACGCCGCGTATCTGGTCACCTTTCCCGGATGGTATTCCACGCTGCCGGCAGGCAAAGAAATTCTCTTTCGCAGCCAGGGAAAATACGCGCCAGAACAGGGCGGTGAAAACATGTACGTCTATCGCTGGCGATAGACAAATCGTATAATATTCTCATATCCTCCCATTCAAATTTTATACCAGGAGTTCTCCCATGACCCATCTCAACATTCGCCATGATGAGAAGCCTATCCGTCTATTTCACTCCGATTTTCTCGAATTTTTCACCCACGTCAGCCCGCTGGTAGTGATTCTCATTTTTCTACCGATCATCCTCTATCTGCTAATCACTGCCGCCACTCCGGCATCGTCCGCTGCCATCGCCGTGCTCGCGCCCGGATTCCTGTCCGGGGTGTTCATCTGGACTCTGGCAGAATACACCCTGCACCGTTTTTTGTTCCATTTTAAGCCCCACAACCCTGCTCAGGAACGGTTATCTTTTCTGTTTCACGGCGTACACCATGCCCAGCCACAATGCAAAACCCGGCTGGTCATGCCGCCGGCGTTGAGCATTCCGTTAGCGGCCCTCTTCTACGCCCTCTTTGTGCTATTTTTCGGCAGTCTACTGGGCGCCAGCAACTGGATTGCGCCGTCCTTTGCCGGCTTTCTCAGCGGCTACCTGGCGTACGACCTGACCCATTACGCCACCCATCATTTTGCCATGCGCACCGGCTATCTAAAATTCCTCAAGCGCTATCACATGCAGCACCACTACAAAACGCCCAATCAGCGCTATGGGGTGACCTCACCGCTGTGGGATATGGCCTTTGGTACCCGGCCCAAAGATTAGCCGCCAGAACCTGCAAGATTAGAGAAATTCAATCAAGTCGGTCGTGCTGCGCTCCAGATCGACGTAGACGCCGCGATATTCAGGTGGCAGCAGCGCCGCCATCTGATACATGATCTCGTCAATTGCCTGCCGGCATTGCTCGCGATCCAGGGCGCGCCCGCTGACTCTCAGCCGGAACGGTCGCCCGATACGGATGTGAAAATCGGTGCGACGAAAATGCTTGAGATTATCCCAGAAACGCTCACCGCCGTAATGCACCAACGGCAAAATGGGCGCACCACTGCGCGCCGCAATCAGCACCACCCCTGGGTACCCGCGCTGCAAACGCCCATCGCCGCTGCGCGTCCCCTCCGGCGCCAGGATGAGGATCTTTTCTTCAGTCAGTATGGCCTGCATCTGGCGCATGGCAGATAAGTCTGCCTCGCCGCGCCGGATAGGAATCGTCTGCCACAAATCGGCCAGGTACCCCAGAAACGGATTGTGCCAGGTCTCCTCCTTGGCCACCGCCACCAACGGGCGCGGCAGCATGTGGGTATAGATCAACGGCGCCTCGAGAAAATTGATATGGTTAATGGCCAGGATCAACGGGCCGCGCGCCGGAACATACCGCAAAGAAAAATCCTCAACCCGGCACAACACCCGGATCAACCCCTTCAAACCATGATTGACAACGTGCGCTTGCAGACTCATGCTGGCGAAACAATTAAAGCAGGCTGGTAAATCATTTCGATCTGGCGTGGCAGGATTTCGATATCCAACTGCTGACCGTGGGTGCACAACGTCTCGCCATCGGCGTGAGCCGGCAGCACCCCTCGCAAAGCCGTGGCGCGCACCCGCCCCGCCCGTTTGGCGCTTACCGCCGGGTCGGCGAACTGCGAACCATCAAAGAAATGTGGGATCAGGCGCAGCACCTTCAACCGGCTCACCTGCCGCACAATACACAGATCGAAAAGACCATCGTCGGCAATACCCCGCGGCGCCATGAAGAAACCGCCGCCCATCCGCCGCCCATTCATGATCGAGACCATCAAACAGGCCTGCGTCGACTTTTCTCCATCGCAGTCCAGTTCGATCAACGGCGCATTGAAGTACAGCGACATCGTCTTAAAAGCTGCCACCAGATAGGAAGGGAAGCCGGAAATATACTTATGTTTGGCTGCCTCAAAGCCCACCACGGCGTCAAAACCGATGCCAATGCCGTTGCCAAAGAAACGCCCTTCCGGGTAGAGCCCGCCGCACACGCGGCCCACATCGATCCAACGGCGCTGACCGGCGGCCAACGTCTCGCAGGCGGCCTTCCAATCGACGGGAACCCCCATACTGAAGGCGAAATCATTGCCACGCCCTACCGGCAGTATGCCCAGGCAGGCCTGCCCCAGGCCAGAATTTTTGGCAACCATCAGCCCATTCAACACTTCGTTAAAGGTGCCATCACCACCCACCGATGCGACTACATCGTAGCCATCGATCACCGCCTGATGGGCCATGTCGGCGGCGTGCCACGGGCCAGTAGTACGCTCCAGATCGAAGTCCAGTTGAAGCTGTCGCAATGTCTGCTCGATCTGCGGCAAAACGGAAGCGACAAGCCCGCGTCCTGCGGACGGGTTAGCGATAATTTTATAGCGGGGCATGAGAGTCCTTTTGATACATAGGGATAATGCCCCATTCTAGCAGAGGGGCCGGGAGGGGTCAAGCGCTTTAGGGGCCTCGTCCAGAACGGAGAATGCTCCACATTAGCCAGGCGCCAAACGCCAGCGAAGAGACAAACCCCAGCCCAAAGACCCAATCGCCCAACGCCTGCCATTCCTGCGGATGATAAACAACCATCACCAGCCCCAAAGCAACAATAGTGCCTCCCAGAATGATGGCTAACGCCAGACGGTTGGTCATCTGCTGCATCTGCTGGCTGAATTCTTTCAGCCATTCCATGTTGATGCTGAATTCCATCTGGCCGCGCTCGAGCTGGCCCAACAAGCGCGACGCCTGGCGCGGTAGATTCAGGCTGAGCTCTAACCCGTCCAACGCCGTCTGTCCAACGCGCGGCAATAACGTGTGCAGCGACTGTTGCTCTTTCCAGAACTGTTCCAGATAATCGTTGGCAAAAAAGGCCAGATGAAAGCCGGGATACAGGCGCATACCCGTACCTTCACTGATCGCCACGGCGCGCGCCATAGAAACCAGTTCGCTGGGCAGTTGCAAATTGTGATGCAGCGCGATGTTCATAATTTCCCCGGTCATCTGCCCGGCGGTCAATTCACGCAGGTCGCCTTCGGCCAAACGATCGAGCATATGCTCCAATTCGCGCCGCAAGGTGGCGCGGCGGATCGAATGGGTGTAAAACCCGGCCGCCAGCAGTTCGTCCACCAACAAATCCGAGTCATGCCTTTGGATGGACATGGCAATTCCCAACAGCGTTGCCTTGGTGCGCCGGTTAAGGCGTCCCACCATGCCAAAATCGAGGACATACAGCGAAGCATCCGGTTGGACAAAGAAATTCCCGGGGTGTGGGTCGGCATGATAGACGCCGAATTCAAAAATCTGGCGCAGCGCAAAATGCATCAGGTTCTCGGCCACCCGCCGGCGGTCGATCCCGGCACGATCCAGCCCCTCGATGTCTGAGATCTTCAAACCGCCCACCCGCTCGAGCGTGACCACTCGCCCGGCGGTCAGGTCCCAATACACGCGCGGAATGTAAACCCGCGGATCACCGGCAAAATTCCGCCGGAAGATATCGATATTCCGCCCTTCGAGATGATAATCCAGTTCATTGCGCAGGGTATAGGCAAACTCATCCACCAGGGCAGGCAAATCGTACAAGCGCCCGATACTCAGGTGCCCGCTGGCCCAATCGGCAATATCTGCCAGGATCTCGAGATCCTGCTCGACGGTCTCTAACACCCCCGGGCGGACAATCTTTACCACCACCGGCTCGCCGCTCTTGAGTTCGGCGGCATACACCTGCCCGATGGAAGCAGAAGCAATGGGTTCGGGGTCAAAGGCGCAAAATAACGCCTCCAAAGGGGCGCCCAGATCTTCTTCCAAAACGCTGCGCATCTGCGCAAACGGCAAGGGCGGCACCGCATCTTGCAGTTTGGCAAGCTCCTCGATGTACTCCTGTGGCAGCAAATCAGAACGGGCGCTGAGCGCCTGCCCCAATTTGATAAAGGTGGCGCCCAACTCACTCAGCGCCATGCGCAAACGCTCCGCCTGGACGCGCGTGCCGCGTTCGCTGGGCATACGCAGCTTGCGCCGCGAGGTCAGGTTGGATTCCAGACGGTTCAACAACCAGCCCAAACCGTGACGGGTGAGAACCGCCAGGATGTGGTTAGAACGCGAAATCAACCCGCCGCGCGTGATCCAGGGAAAAGAAGGGGATCGGGAAGACATGACTGCGCTTACCCTTCGAATGGCCAACCCAGACAAACTGCCATGATCTGCTCCTGAAACTCATTATAGCCCAGAGCAGAGAGCGCGGCAAGAAACGGGCCGGTCGACGTCCGGCTTGCTCAAGCGGCGGTCATCAAGCCCATCAACTCCGCCAGTTCTGTAACCGGGCGGTGACACACAAAACCGGTGCAAACATACACCGTGAGCCGCCCGCCCACCAGCGGGCGATCGTGTAATAGATCGGGGAAAACACCCCCTGCCGGCAGCGGGTATGGCGCCGCCGCCGCCACGCTGCGCGGCCGGTAAGAGGCGGCCAGCCAGCCGAGTAATTCGTCCTCTCGCGGCGCTCCGTCGGGCGGCCACACACAGGCGACCTGCCGCACCGGCCCAACGGCGAAATCCATGGCCTGTAACCAGAAAGCAAAGGCGGTGGGGTAACGCCGGACGCTCTCCTGTAACGTGGCAAGCATGGCCTCCACCGCCGGACGCCAGCCGTGGCGCTCGTCATTGTGCACACCGTAGGCACCCAGCGCAAGAAGCGCCAGAGCAGCCAGGGCGTTGCCCGAAGGTGTGGCGTTGTCTTGCAGTTCTTTGGGGCGCAGCAGCAGATGCGTCTGTTCCTGAGAGGTGTCATAAAAACCGCCGGCCGGATCGGCGAACACAGTGACCATCTCCTCAGCCAACTGGCGGGCGGTCTCGAACCAACGTCCATCCCAATCGGCCTGATAGAGCGCCAGCAGCGCCAGGATCAACGCGGCGTAATCTTCCAGGCAGGCAGCATGCCGCGCCTGCCCGGCGCGCCAGGAACGCAGCAGATGTCCCTGTAAACGCAGCGCCCCCAACAAGAACGCCGCGTTCCGTTGGGCCGTCTCGATGTAATCGCTGCGCCGTAAAGCGCGCCCGGCTTCGGCAAACGCATGCAAAGCCAGTGCATTCCAGCCCAACAACACCTTATCGTCAACAGCCGGGCGCGCCCGCTCGGAACGTGCCCGGGCAAGCCGGGCGTGCATCTCATTCAAGCGCTGGCGCAGCTCGGCGGCGCTCATATCCAACGCCGACGCCAGGTCTTCCAGTTCGGCGCTGCGTTGCAGCACCCAGCGTCCCTCAAAATTACCCCGCGAAGACAGGTTATACACCGCCACAGCCAGCGCAAACAGATCTTCGTCGTCCAGAGCGGCGCGAATTTCCTCCACCGTCCAGACATAATAACTGCCCTCGCCCTCCGGCGAATCGGCGTCCAGGCTGCTATAAAAACCGCCGTCGGGGTGCATCAATTCGCTGCGCATAAAATCCAGTGTAGACAGGCAGGTTTGCAGCAGGTCAGGGGCGCCGCTCAACTGATAGGCGTGCAAATAAACCCGCGCCAGTTGGGCGTTATCGTACAACATCTTCTCAAAATGAGGCACGCGCCACATCGCATCGGTGCTGTAGCGATGAAAACCGCCCCCTACCACGTCATCCATACCGCCGCGCTGCATGGCGCGCAGGGCGTGCAACGCCACCGGCAGAGCATCCTTCTCACCGCGGCTCGCCTGTTGTAGCAAAAACTCAAGGGTCATCGGCTGAGGGAATTTCGGCGCATCCCCCCAGCCTCCGTGCGTCCAATCATAGCGCGCCAGAAGAGTCTGTAATGCCTCATGCAGAGTCTTCGGATCCATCGGGCGCGGCTCACCGGGCTGCCAGCGATTCACATCCTGCAAATGAGCGGTTAATTGATGCGCCACGCGCCCAACCTCCGGGCGATTTTCATGCCAGGCAGCGAGGACGCCTTGCAGCACCTCGCCAAAAGAAGGCATGCCGTGGCGGCGGTCGGGAGGGAAATAGGTGCCCCCATAAAAGGGTTCGCACTGGGGGGTCAGGAACACGCTCATCGGCCAGCCACCCTGCCCGGTCATCGCCACCACCGCCGCCATGTAGATTCCGTCCAGATCAGGGCGTTCTTCGCGATCTACCTTGATGCACACGAAATGCTCGTTGAGCAAACGGGCAATAGCCTCATCCTCAAACGACTCGTGCGCCATAACGTGACACCAATGACAGGCGGCATACCCAATGCTCAAAAAGATTGGCTTATCTTCCTGGCGGGCGCGCAGCAGCGCCTCACCTCCCCAGGGATACCAATCCACCGGGTTGGCGGCATGCTGCAAGAGATAAGGTGAAGTTTCGGCGCTCAGACGGTTCGGCATCGCAACCTCCTCATGTGATAGAATGGTTTTCACGAGGATTAACCTGACAAGATTGTAGCATACCACCCTAAGGAAAACGACATGAGACCCATTGAAGGTTTATACAGACGCCCCCTCTTACGTTGGTTGCCAGCCGTAGGGATCATGATCCTGATCTTTTGCATCTCGGCCACCCCCTCCTACCGCATCCCCTCAACCGGCGCGTGGGACGTATTGGTCAAGAAAGGATCGCACTTTCTCGGTTACGCATTGTTGGGCGCCGCCTGCCTGTACGGAACCGGGCGGGTCGAACGGCGCACGATGGCCTACGCCCTGGCAATCAGCGTGCTGTATGCATTGAGCGATGAATACCACCAGACGTTCACCCCCGGCCGCCACGGCCAGCTAAGCGATGCCGGCATTGATACACTGGGCGCCATGCTGGGCGTGTATCTCGGCGCGCGCTGGCAAAGCCGGAAATAAACAAAACTTCGTAAGATTTTATTTCCTACGGCGCGGTTGGAGCCTTCTTGTTTTACTTAATCCGAATTTTTACGGTTGCGTTCGTGCCAATGATATTTTTAAGATCGATATCATCGAGCAGTTTGATCTTGACTGGGATCAGCTGGGTCACTTTGGTATACGTACCGGAGGTGGTAAAGCTGGATACTGACCCATTAAGTCTGGTTGAGGTGACCGTATTGACATCTGCGACATAACCGGCAAAATTCCGGCCATACGCATCCAGGGTGACGACCACACTCTGCCCCGAATGGATTTTTAAAATGTCCGTTTCTTCCACATTCGCCGTAATGTAAATATCCGCCGTCTTTGCCACCACCATGACGACATCTGTTGCGGTAACATAGTCACCTTCTTGCATTTTTACATCGATCACCGTGCCGTCGATGGGAGAACGGATGAAAGAACCGTGTTCCACTCGCGCAAGCGCCTGACCGGCTTTTACCACTTCATTATCCGAGACGTACACTTTTACCAGCTTCCCGTGCGCGTCTGAGCTAAGCTGGTAGATCACCGTGTCCACCTTGGCATTGTCCGTCTTGTAAAAGGTATTCCCTTCGTAAATAAGGTACGCTCCGATCCCCAAACCGGCAAGCACGACCAGCAGCCCCACCAGGATGAGCAGCCTTTTGTTGATCCTGCGGTTTGCGATTTTGGGGACGAAATCCTTTTCGAACTCTTCTTTTTTATCTTTTTCCGTTTCAATTGCCATGTTCTATTACCCTTTTTTCAAATTGACTGTTGTACATTCCAGCGTAAAACCC
>CAZHTS010000003.1:0-106974 GCA_964535315.1 uncultured Anaerolineaceae bacterium | reverse complement strand
AGTGTAGGGCGGAAGGGCGGGGTCGGCGCCTGCATCGTCGCTGTCGCAGTTGGGGGCGGAGGTACCACCTGCGACGGGGGAAGCGTTGGCGTGGTGGTGTGAACGCTCGTTGCAGAAACCGCAGCGGGTGTGTTTGTGGTTTCTGGCGGCAAGGGCAAAGAGCCCTGGCCGCAGCCGTTTAAACACACTGCCAGCAAAACCAGCAGCAAGGCTGCACAATAATTCTTTGAACGCATACGCCTGAATACCTTCCGTATCTTTTGATCTTGGCAGACTCTTCACGAAAATTCAAAGTTATGATTTTCCCGCACCATTAAGATCATACCATAGATTGGCGGTGAACTGCGGCGTTTCCTTGCTTGTTTTGCACGGGAAAGTTTTGTACACTGTACGTGTGCGCACGTGTTGTTCCTGAGTGGGGAGGTTTTTATGACCCAACTTCACCCGGAAAAGCGGGATAAGATCCTGCAGGAGGTCGTGCTTGCTCTCAAGAGTCACCTGCCGCTGGCGGATGTGCTCGGTCAGGTGCTAACGGCTGCGGCGGCAGGGGTGACGGGCAGCGACTTTGGGGTATTGATGATCTGGGAATCTTCCAGCGGCCTGTTCCGGCCGTGGGCTTCGTATGGTTGTGAGGCGCATATCCTGAAGCGTATCGGTCTGCGGGCAGGCGAGTCGATCACCGGGCGGGTATACGATGACGGCTGTCCATTGCTGTTAAATACGTCCGGCGAGGTAGGCGCAGCGATGAGCAATCTGCGCGCCGTCAATCGCAGTTTATTGACCAGCGCGCTGGGGCGTAGTGAGCCGGCCAGCGCTTTGCTGGCGGCGCCGGTGGCCACCAGCCAGCAGAAGTTTGGCGTGCTGGTGTTGCAAAGTTTTCAGCCCCAGCCCGGTTTTCTGACGGCGGATGTGCCCTTTGTACAATTGCTGGCCGATCTGGTCGCCGTGGCGATTGAATTATCGCGCCTGGAGGAGCGGGCGGATGCCACCCGCCAGGCGCGCGAGGCCGAGCATCTGCGTTCTGAGGCGTTGGCTACCCTGTCACACGAACTGCGCCTGCCGCTGACCACGATCAAGGGATATACGACCATGTTGTTGATGAACGAGATCGATTGGGGCGCCGAGAAGATGATCGAGTATCTACAATTGATCGACCAGGAGTGCGACGACATGCACGCCATGATCAACGATATCCTCGATTCTGCGCTGATCGATTTCAAGCAGATCCCGATTGAGCCGCAGCCGCTGCGGTTGGGCGAAATTGCTGCGGCCGTAGCTGCCGAGCTCAAGCGCCAATCGCAGCCGCACCACCTGGTGGTTGAATTTCCCAAGGATTTCCCGTTGGTCAGCGCCGATATACGTTGGATCAAACAGGTCTTTCGCAATATTCTCGACAATGCGATTAAATATTCGCCCGGCGGCGGGCTGGTGGTGATCCGCGGCGAGGCCCGGACGGAGGATGTGGTGGTCAGTATTGCCGACCAGGGGATCGGCATATCGCCTGAGCATCTCATTCCCCTGTTTGAAAAATTCTTTCGAGTCCGCTCGCCGCATACGCGTCATATCCCTGGTGCGGGGCTTGGGCTGCCGATCTCGCGCGCCATCATCGAGATGCACGGCGGGCGCATCTGGGCAGAGAGCTGCCTGAACCAGGGTACGACGATTTATTTCTCCCTGCCGCGGATCAGGGCTCAAACCGCTCCCCTGGCGGGGCAGGGCGCGCCGGTGTGAGGGTGCAGGAGGGGTATGAGCCCAAAGAGCAGAATCCTGGTGGTGGATGACGAGCCAAAGCTGGTGCGCCTGCTGCGCGAGGTGTTCACTGCCACGGGGTTTGAGGTCCTGGCGGCGTCTTCGGGAGAGAACGCCGTTCAGATGGCGGCGCTGGAACAGCCGGATTTGATCATCCTGGATATCGTATTGGCAGGCGGCATGGACGGTTACGCCGTCTGCCGTTCGATCCGTGAATATTCAGATGTGCCGGTGATCATCCTTTCGGCGCGCCTGACGGCAGCCAACCGTTTGCAGGGCTTTGAGGCCGGCGCCGACGATTACATCACCAAGCCGTTCAACACCCGCGAACTGGTGGCGCGGGTGCGCGCCGTGCTCAAGCGTTCCCGGGGCGGCGCACCGCAGGCCGAGGACACGCAGTTCACCTGTGGTGAATTGTGTATCGACCTGGCGCGCCGGCGGGTGTTGGTGCGCGGCGAAGAAGTGCACCTGACCCGTACGGAATACAATCTGCTGGCCGAACTGGCGCGCCATCCCAATCAGGTGCTGCTGCACGAACAGTTGTTGACCGCCGTGTGGGGAGAGCAGTATCGCCAGGACGAGGAATATCTGCGCGCCTACGTTTATCATCTGCGCCAGAAAATTGAGGATGACCCGGCGCACCCGCAGTGGGTGGTGCGCTGCCCGGGGGTGGGGTATATGCTGGTGAGCCCGGAGAAGTAGACGTTTTTTCACGCGTTTTTCACGCAGCAGGGGCGATTTTTTTCGCGTTCTTCACGTAAAGACCGCTAAACTGGTTGTGAAACAATGTGCAAACAGCCGGGCAGACGCAAGGCTGCCTGAAAGTGGTTTTGTCGTCTATCGTGGCGGGGGGTGATGGGGGGATTCTTCTGTGCGGGTCAGGAGAGTGTCGATGGAACTGCCGATTGAAGAGATTTACGACATCATCCGTGGTGAAACGCAGGGAGAGGGTTCTCTGATTGCCGCTCTTGAGGCCATTCAAGAGCGGTTTCGTTACCTGCCTCCCGAGGCGTTGGTGTTGGCCAGCGAGAGCTTTGGCGTGCCGTTGTCGCAGACGTATGCGGTGGCGACCTTCTATCATGCCTTCAGCCTGAAACCGAAGGGCAAACATTGCCTGAATGTGTGCATGGGCACGGCCTGTCACGTACGCGGCAGCCCGCAGGTGCTCGCCCGATTGGAGAGCAAACTGGGTATCCAGGCCGGCGAGACGACGCGCGATCACCGTTTTACCCTGGAGACGGTGAACTGTCTGGGGGCCTGCGCGCTGGGGCCGATCCTGGTGACGGACGGAGAATATTCCGGACAGATGACGGTGACCAAGGTGGATCGTCTGTTGCGGTCATTGCTTCAGGATAAGGCGCAGCCATGAACCGTGTTTCTTCTTTACCCGAGTTTCAAACGTTGCAGGCCGGCCTGGCAAACGATTGGGACGAGACCCGGCCCTGTTTGCGGGTGTGCGATGGCACCGGCTGCCGGGCGTTGGGCAGTCACGAGGTGCTGCTTGCGTTGCGTGAGGCGCTGGCGCAGGTGGGCCTGGCGGAATCCATTGAAGTGGTCGGCACGGGCTGCCCGGGGTTTTGTGAATGCGGGCCGTTAATCACCGTCTATCCTCAGCGTATCTCTTACCAGCGGGTGCGCCCGACGGATGTACAGGAGATCGTGCAGAAAACGATGTTGGGCGGCGAGGTGATCGCGCGTTTGCTGTACACCGATCCGCAGACGGGCGAGCATATTCACCACGAACCCGACCTGCCCTTTTATCGCAACCAGCAGCGGCTGGTGCTGGCGTTGAACGGGCGGATCGACCCGACCCGCATCGAAGATTATCTGGCCTGCGGTGGCTATCGCGGGCTGGCCAAAGCGCTTTCCACGTTGACGCCGGAGGAAGTGATTGGCGAGGTGCGGCGTTCGGGGCTGCGCGGCCGGGGCGGCGCCGGTTTCCCGACGGCGCGCAAATGGGAACTGTGCCGGGAGAATGTTTTAAAGGCCGGTGAGGGCACGATTATCTGTAACGCCGATGAGGGCGATCCTGGAGCATTTATGGATCGTTCGATTCTGGAGGGCAACCCGCACGCCGTCATCGAGGGCATGCTGATTGGCGCGTACGCCATGGGCGTGCGGCGCGGCTATCTCTATGTGCGGGCCGAGTACCCGCTGGCGGTGGAGAATCTGACGCTGGCGATCGAGCAGGCCCGGGCCGCCGGTTTTCTGGGGAAGGACATCCTGGGCAGTGGCTTCGATTTCGACTTGTTTATCCGCCTGGGGGCGGGGGCGTTTGTGTGCGGCGAGGAAACGGCGTTGATCGCCTCCATTGAAGGGCGCATCGGCGAACCCCGGCCGCGCCCGCCGTACCCGGCGGTGGAGGGGCTGTGGGGCAAGCCGACCAATATCAATAACGTCAAGACCTGGGCGAGCGTGCCGCTGATTCTGTGGCGCGGGGCAGACTGGTACGCCGGAATTGGCACCGAAAAGAGTAAAGGCACGGTCGTCTTTTCGGTGGTAGGCAAGATCCATAACACCGGGCTGGTGGAGGCGCCGATGGGCATCACTCTGCGCCAGTTGATCTTTGACATTGGCGGCGGGATTCGCAACGGGCGGCGTTTCAAGGCGGTGCAGATTGGCGGCCCATCGGGTGGGTGCATCCCGGCCGAACACCTGGACGTGTCGATTGACTATGAATCGCTCACCTCGCTGGGCGCCATCGTTGGTTCGGGCGGGCTGGTGGTGGCGGACGAGGATACCTGCATTGTCGATTTTGCCCGCTATTTCATGAGCTTTACGCAGCAGGAGTCGTGCGGCAAATGCGTGCCCTGCCGGCTGGGCACGCGGGCCATGCTGGCCACGCTCGAGCGTATTTGCGCCGGGAACGGCCAACCCGGCGACGTGGAATATTTGCAGGAACTGGGCGAACACGTCCGGGGCAGCTCATTATGTGCGCTGGGGCAGACGGCGCCCAACCCGGTGTTGAGCAGCATTCGTTATTTCCGCGCCGAATATGACGCCCACATCCTGGAGAAACGCTGCCCGGCGCACGTGTGTAAGGCATTGATCACCTATTCGATCGACGCCGAAAAATGCAACGGCTGCATGGTCTGTTTGCGCAACTGTACGGCGGGCGCCATCGAAGGGGCCGCCCGCCAGCCGCACCAGATTCACCGCGAGGTGTGCACCCGCTGCGGGGTGTGTTACAGCCTGTGCCGGTCTGGCGCCGTGGGCGTGTCGTAGGAGGTGCCATGCTTCACCTGACGATTGACGAGCAAGCGATTGAAGTGCCCGAAGGGCGCACATTGTTGGAGGCCTGTCGGGAGAATGGCATTCATGTCCCGACCCTGTGTTACCACCCGGCGTTGAAACCGTACGGCGCCTGCCGGTTGTGCATGGTGGAGATCGAACAGCCGCCGCGGCCGTCCCGGCTGGTGGCAGCCTGTGTCTATCCGTGCGAAGAGGGGACGGTGGTGCACACCCGCAGTGAGGCCGCACAGCGCAGCCGCCGGCTGACCGCAGAACTGTTGTTGAGTGGGGCAGAGGATGTGCCCGAACTGCGCGCCCTGGCAGCCGAACTGGGAGTGGTGGGCGAACCGCGTTTTCGCTTACCCGAGGCCAATGCCTGTGTATTATGCGGGCTGTGTGTGCGGGCGTGCAACGAAATTGTGGGGGTCAGTGCGATCAGCATTATTGCCCGAGGAATGGCAAAGAAGGTCAGCGCACCGTTTCAGGTGGCCTCTTCGCGCTGCATCGGCTGCGGCACGTGCGTGTTGATCTGCCCGACCGGCGCTTTCCAGTTCGAGCAGGTGGCGGGTTTTCATACCCTCGAACCCACGCGGGCGGGTTACCGGCGCGGTTATTATCGCGCCAGCGGTGAGATCGATTTCCAACCCGGTTTTGCGCAGGATATCGCCGCTTTGTTACAGAAAGGCGAGCGAGGCCAGGGATGACAGGAGGGTGTATGCCAATGGAAGAAATCTCGAGTACGGCGGAACTGGCGCGGGTGGGCGTGTTTTTGTGTGCGTGCGGTGGACAGATCAGCACGACGTTAGACATCCATGAACTGGCGCGCCGGGCCGCCGGGATGCCTGGGGTAGTGTACACCGCCTGTGAGGACTACCCGTGCAGCCCGGGCGGGCGTGAACGTTTGCTGGCGGCTATTCGAGAAAATAAGCTGGAGCGGGTGGCGCTGGCCGGGTGCGCGCCGCGCCTGGTGGAAAAATTGTTTGGTGCGGTAATGCACCAGGCCGGTCGTCCGGCGGACGCGCTGGCAGTGGTCGATATCCGCGAGGCTGCGGCGTGGATGCATGCCGGCGACCCTCAGGGAGGGCTGCGCAAGGCGGCGGCGGCGATTGAGATGGGCATCGCCCATCTGCAACTGGCGCAGACTGTGCCCGTCCGCAGTGGGCCAATGACCCGCGCTGCCCTGGTGTTGGGCAGTGAGTTGGGCGCCCTGACGGTGGCGCTGGCGCTGGCCGAACAGCAGGTGCCGGTGACGCTGGTGGAGAGCGGCGAGACGGTGGGGGTGTCTCTGCCGGGCGCACCGCCCGAACTGCGCCAGTTGACCCAGGAAAGGGGGCGGGCTGTCCTGGCTCACCCGGGCATCCAGGTGATGCAGCACACCCATCTGCGCCTGCTGGGTGGGCACCCTGGATGTTATCAGGCCTGGTTGGAGCAGCGTGGTCAGACCAGCGTGTTGAATGTGGGCGTCGTTGTGGCTGCCAATCGCGGCACGTTAAAGGAATTGGGCAGCCTGCGTTGGCTTGATCGCAGCCGGATAAAAAGCCAGACGGAATTTGAGCAAGAACTGGAAGGGGGGAAGGCGGGGGATACGCCGGATTTCCATGACGTGGTATTTTATCTGTGCGCCGAGGAGAGCCAGCGTATTCATTGTT
The DNA here is from genome assembly GCA_964535315.1 of uncultured Anaerolineaceae bacterium. GTDB lineage: Bacteria > Chloroflexota > Anaerolineae > Anaerolineales > Anaerolineaceae > CAZHTS01. The sequence continues at coordinate 100,345 of CAZHTS010000003.1, read as the reverse complement.
CGCGCATGTGCTGCGGTTACGGTTTCCGCCAGGCCATTCGCATCAAGGAGTTGTATCCGCAGGCCAACGTGACCATTTTGTTCCGTGAGCTTTATCTGGGCGAGCGCGGCGAGGCCGAACTGGCCCGGGCGCGCCAGCTTGGGGTGACCTTTTTCCGGTATCGCCACGCGGCTCCACCGGTGATTGGCGACAACGCCGTCGACGTGCAGGATTTGTTGACCGGTGTCCCGGTACAGATTCCTTACGACCGGGTGGTGATGAGCATGCCGCTGGTGCCGGCGGCGGATACGGCCCATCTGGCGGCGCTGCTCGATCTGCCGTTGGATGAATGGGGCTTTCTGGCCGAAGGTCGCCTGCGTCTGCGTCCGGGGCGCTATGCCGATCCGGGCGTCTACGTGTTGGGCAGCGCCCGGCTACCGGCGGGCGCTACCGAGGCGCTCTTTCAGGCTTATCTGGCGGCGGCGCGCGCCCTGCGCCTGCTGGACCGCGAAGAAATTCGGGTAGATGCCCCGGTGGCGCTTATCGATGCGCAGCTATGCACCGGCTGCGGCAACTGCCCGCAGGTCTGCCCGGTGGATGCCATCCATCTGGAACGACGGGATGGCATCCTCTCGCTCTCTGAAGTGGACGGGCTGCGCTGTATTGGCTGTGGAAACTGCGTGGTCGTCTGCCCGGTCAAGGCCATCACCCTGCCCGGCTGGGAGAACGCCCAGATCCCGGCCCAGATCAGTGCGGCGCTGGACGCGGCGCGTTTTGCGCCAGGCGAGCCGCGCATCCTGGTGTTGGCCTGCGAATGGAGCGCCTACGCTGCCGCTGAGGCTGCCGGGCGCCGCCATATTGCCGTCCCTGCCTGCGCCCGCCTGCTGCGCATGAATTGCTCGGCGCGCTTCGATCCCTACCACATCCTGTGGGCCTTCTTAAATGGCGCCGATGGGGTGCTGTTGGGAGCCTGCCCGGCGGGTGAATGTCATTACGGCATGGGGAACCTGTATGCGCAGGAGCGGGTGGAGATCCTGCAGGGTGAACTGGCCAGCCACCACATCGATCCACACCGGCTGCGACTGGAGGCTTTCCGGGTGGACGATGGTGAAAAGTTCGCACAGGTGATTGACCGCTTCGTGCGTGATTTGCGGGTACATCGCCTGAATGGAGAAGCAGTACCGTCCGGGACGCTGCGGGAAGCCCCGGTTACGGCACGATAAAGTTCATTCAAAATGTGTTCTCAAGGAGTGTGCTATGGTAAAACGCCTGGAAGCAGAAGTGTGGTCGCTGGATAACTGCGCCGGGTGCGGCCTGTGTGTTTCGGCCTGCTCCAAGCAGGTGCTTACCTGGCAGGATGATGGCCATCCGGTGGTTCAGAAGCGTACCAAGATGTTGGGTCTGTCGAAGACAAACCTTGACAGTTGCTCGTTTTGCGCCAGGTTATGCGAAGAAGTCTGCCCGCGCCTGGAACGGTGGGCGCCGTTGGAGGCGCAGACAATTCGCTCGGCCCGGGCGCGTGGGCCGGTCTTTTCCGGGGCGCCCAACGATGTCGGCCGCGCCATCTTGAGCGCCGCACTTTCAGCCGGTTTGCTGGATGGGGTTGTGATGTTGGATATCGATCCCTGGGAACTCAAGCCGGTGGCGCGGGTGGCGAGCACGGTGGAACAGGTGGTCTCGGCGGTTGGCCCGCAGTATCTGTGGGCGCCGGTGCTGGATGCGCTCAACCAGGCGGTGTTTGAATATGGCATGCAGCACGTGGCCGTGGTGGGCACGCCCTGTACGGCGCAGGCCGTACGCCGGCTGCGGCATTCAAGCAATCCGCGGCTTAAACCGTATCAGGCTGCGCTGCGCCTGTCGCTGGCGGTGTTTTGCACGGGCATCTATCGGGCAGAGATGGTGGAGGATGTGCTGGTGCAGCGCATGGCGGTCGAGCGCAGTCAGGTGCGGCGCATCGAAGTCTCGCCCGACCGGGCCTGGATGCGGGCGGTGTTGTGGGATGGCAGTGCGCGCACGGTGCCGCGCCAGCAGGCCGAGGCTTACACCCGCCCCGGCTGCGGCAAGTGCGATGATTACCTGGGCGAGTCGGCCGACCTGGCGCTTGGCAGCCTGGGGGCCCCGGCCGACGCCTCAACCTTGATCATTCGTACCCCGGAGGGTGATCTGTTTGCCCGCAACGCGGTGCAGATGGGGCTGCTGGAGACCTCTCCTGAGGTGGATATTGAGGCGCTCGAGCGCGCTGCCAGCGAGAAGGATCGCCGCGAGCGCGCCCAGGCCTTCAAGGACCTGGAGATTTTGATGCTGGATGGCCTGTCCGATCCGCACAAGCGCGCCGAGGCCATTCAGCAGTTTGTGCGCCTGTATCGTATGCCCGCCCGCCCGGGAGGCATCGAGCATACCCCGCGCGGCTGCACCGGTTGTTGAGAGACGCCAGATTTGCACGCGGATTACCGCAGGAGGTAAAGAATGGAGAGCATCGATGCGAAAACCAAAACGTTGAGGGAAGTGAATGCAATTTTGCGCCAATCGCTCAACGGCGCCCCGCTGGCGATCAGCGGTGCAGGGCATTTGCACGGTCTGGGCGCCGGGTTGTCTCATGGTGAATTGATGATCCAGGGCGGCGCCGGCGATTATCTGGGCGTGCTCAACGCCGGCGCAACCATTCGGGTAGAAGGCGATGCAGGAAATTACGCCGCCGATAATATGACCGCCGGACGTGTGCTCATCCGCGGCAACGCCGGTTTTGGCGCGGCGGAATATTGTTACGGCGGGACGGTGGTGATCTACGGCAATGCCGGCGACTTTACGGCGACGATGAATAAGGGCGCCACGATTCTCGTTCGAGGAGACGTGGGCGATGAAGCGGGGACGTATATGCTGGCCGGTAAGCTGGTGATTGTGGGCAACGCCGGGGCAAACCTGGCAAATTATCTGATCCGCGGTGTGGTGTATGCCGGCGGTGAGGTGCAGACGATGGGCCACAACACCAGAGTCGTGCCGTTGGAAGCGTCGGACCTCTCCTTCCTGCGCACTTGTTTTAAAGAATACGATATCAGCGCAGAGGCGGAGCGTTTCCGCAAGATTGTGGCGGCTTCCGAACGGCCGTTTTACCACTAAAAGGAGGATGGCATGCCAATCGTAGGTGCTTTTTGTGTCAGCGTCAACCGTGAGATTTGTGTCAATGCCCGGATGCCCGGTAAATGCGCAACGTGCGCAGATGTTTGCCCGCACGGCGTGTATGCGCTCGACCTGGCGACCGGCGAGATGAATGTGGTCAATTACAATGCCTGCGTCGGCTGCCGCATCTGCGCCGAATTCTGCCCGGAGAACGCCATCCGTATCAATCCCGCCGAACCCGAATATCTGACGCGTTACCCCTGGACGTTCTCGGCAGTGGAGGAGGTGCACTACAAGGCCCAGACGGGAGAATACCTGCTGCGCGGCTTTGGCACCACCGGACAGACGCCCAATTTTGATCTGATCACCGTGGTGCCCAGCCAGATTTCCAGCCCGGCGCCGCGCGATAAGTATCGCGAAAGCTGCGATCTGTCGGTGACGGTTGGCGAGAACACGTGCGACCATCCGGTGGTGCTCAGACACCCCTTTGTCTGGCCGGCCATGTCGTTTGGGGCGCTCAGCCGCGAGGCCAAGCTGGCGCTGGCGATCGCCGCCGCCATGACCGGCATCGCCACCAATACCGGCGAGGGCGGCCTGGTGCCGGATGAAGCCTGGCTGGCGCGCGGTTACAGCGATGACAGCATGGCGCAAAAGGAATGGGAACCCGGCGGCTATTTGATCGTGCAGTGGTCGACCGGCCGCTGGGGGGTCTCGGTCGATTACCTGGGGGCGGGGGATGCGGTCGAGGTGAAGATTGGCCAGGGCGCCAAGCCGGGGATGGGCGGGCATTTGCTGGGAGCCAAGGTGACCGAGGAGGTTGCCCGGGTGCGCGGCGTGCCGGTCGGGTCGGATGCACTTTCGCCGTGCCGCTATTACGATGTACAAACGCTCGATGATGTCAAACACATGGTGGCCTTTATCCGGGATGTGACCGGCTACCGTGTGCCCATCTTCTTCAAACTGGGCCCCTCGCGCCCTTACGCCGACGTGGCGGCCTGTATCGAAGCCGGGGCGGACGCCATCAGCCTGGATGGGCTGGCAGGCGGCACGGGTTGTTCGCCGGATATCGTCACCCAGGGGGTGGGTATCCCGACCATCGCCTGTATTCCGCCCGCCGTTCAGGCGCTCAAAGATTACGGTGTGTACCGCAAGGTCAAGCTGATCGCCCTGGGCGGCATTCGCAACGGCCTGGACGCCTTCAAGGCGCTGGCATTGGGGGCGGATGCGGTCGGGTTTGGCTCGGCGGCCGAGGTGGCGCTGGGCTGCCGGGTGTGTTTTGCCTGTCATAAGGGCAACTGCCCGTACGGGATTACCAGCCAGAAGCCCGAGTTCCGGGCGCGCCTGGATCCGCTTGAAGGTGGGCGGCGCCTGGCCAATTTCGTTCGCGCCTGCGCCGAGGAAATCAAAATCCTGACCATGTTGTCCGGGCATCGCAGCATCCAGGAGCTTTCGCCCGAAGACCTGCGCGCCATGGATTTAAACACGGCGGCCATCACCGGTTTGAAGCTGGTGGGGCTGGAACGCTCATTACCTATGTGGGAGAACGGTAACGGCAACGGAGGGAGGCCCTTGCCCTGAACCTTTCTCGGGATGAGAAGGGGAGGTGCCGATGGAAAACCGGATGGATCGGTCGCTGGCCGAGCAATTAATTTCGGCTGCCGTGGCGGCCTGCGCCGGGCAGAAATATGGCGGCGACAGCCGCCAGGTGTTGGATGCGCTTTGCCAGGGGCGTTGCGATGTGTGCGAGGCTTTCCGCAATCATCTGGCCGTCCAGGTCGGGCGCTATCTCGGTCAAATTGATCAGACGATCAAGGCGGTGATCAAGTACGAGCCGGAAATGCCCTCGCTCGTCCCCCATGCTTTAACCGGCGGGGCCGGCCGGTACGGCGGCATCAACCTGATTGCCTGGGTGGAGCGTAAAAGTGCGGCGTTGATTGCTCTTTCGACGGCGTTGGAAGCAGCGCTGGCCGATGGCCGGCGTGGGTTGGGCTGCCCAAACGCACAGCCCAACTGTTTCACCTTTGATTTGCAGATGACCGATGATCGCGATGTGTTCGACGCCCGCGGCCTGGGGCTGGTGGTCAACCGGCCCTTTTTGCGTTCGACGCCGATCTGGCAGCGCACCGATCTTCCCGGTGCGCCGACCGGTGTTTTGCCCAACGGGGAGATGGCGAGCATCGATCTGGAACTGGCCCCTGAACCCGTGCTGTTTGAGCAGGCCCGCGCCATCGAGCAGTTGGCGCTTCAGGAGCGCCAGCTGCTCGACCCACATTTGAGGGAGTTGAAAGCGATTCTCATCCGGCGGCTGATCAGCGACCAACTGGCGTATATCAATATCGCCCGGGATTGGTTTGATGTAGATGACCTGGCGGCGGTGTACGAACAACGCATCGGGCCGGGCAAGGTGGGGGGCAAGGCGGCCGGGCTGCTGTTGGCTGGTTGTATTGTGCGTAAGACGGCCGATCCTGCGCTGCGTTCGTCCATCCGGGTGCCGCCTTCCATCTTTCTCGGCTCGGATTTGATTTATGTGTTTATGGCCATGAACGGCCTGATGCATTGGAACAACCAGAAGTATAAGAGCGAGGAACGTATTTACGGCGAATATACCCAGATTCAGGAGGAGTTCGCCGCCGGGCGCTTCCCGCCCGAGATTGTGGAACAACTGCGCCAGAAGCTGGCCGATCTGGGCGGACAGCCGGTGGTGGCGCGTTCCTCCAGCCAGCTTGAGGATAACTTTGGCACTTCTTTTGCCGGAAAATACCAGAGTTTTTTCTGCCCGAACCAGGGCAGGCTTGAGGAGAATCTGGCGGCGTTGACGCGCGCCATTGCACTGACCTACGCTTCTACGCTCAACCCGGATGCCCTGCTTTACCGGCGTAGTAAGGGGTTGCAGGATTACGATGAGCGTATGGCGGTGTTGATCCAGCCGGTGCAGGGCGAACGTTTTGGACGTTATTTTTTGCCCTTTGGCGCCGGGGTGGCCTTCAGCCGCAACCTGTATCGTTGGGCCGAGCAGATACGCCGCGAGGATGGCTTTGCGCGCCTGGTGTGGGGGCTGGGGACACACGCCGTGGAACGCGGCGGGAACGATTACCCCCGGCTGGTAGCGCTCAGCCATCCCACCTTGCAGCCCGACGACGAGCCGGGCGCCATCTGCTATTATTCGCAAAAATATGCAGACGTCATCGACCTGGAGGAGAACACGCTGAAAAACACTCCGGTGAGCGAACTGTTGGACTCGCGCTACCCCCCGCTGCGTTATCTGGTGCAGATCGAAGAGGAGGGGTATCTGTCGTCACCGCGCGGGCTGGTGATGGCCGACGAACTGCGCCGGGCGGCGGTCACCTTCGACGGTCTTTTGCGGCGTACGCCTTTTGCGGCCAATCTGTCACGCCTGTTGAAAATTCTCGAGGAACGTTACCGGGTGCCGGTGGACATCGAGTTCACCCTGGAAATGGGCGAGACAAACACAGCTCAGCCGGCGGTGACGATTGCGCTGCTGCAATGCCGGCCGCAAAGTCATCTGCAATTCGTTGCGCCGGGAATGCTGCCGGCCGATCTGCGCCCCGAGGATGTACTGTTTTCCTCTCAATACATGGTGCCGGTGGGTTATCTGGCCGACATCCGCCATGTTCTGTATGTTTCGCCCGGCGGTTATTTTGCCCTGGCAAGCCAGGCCGAGCGGCGCGAGGTTTCGCGGGTCATTTCGCAGCTCAACAGCCGGCTGCCCCCCAAGACATTTATCTGCGTGGGCCCCGGCCGTTGGGGCACGCTCAATCCGGATTTGGGTGTTTTTGTCAACTATGCAGACGTTTATCACGCCGGGGCGCTGGTGGAGCTTGCGGGCGGCGATACCGGTGTGGCGCCGGAACCCTCTTTTGGAACGCATTTCTTTCAGGATTTGATGGAAGCTCAGATTTACCCGCTGGCCTTGCCGCTGGATGACCGGCGAACGACGTTCAATCGTGCGTTTTTTGAGGGCGCACCCAGCCGTCTGGGCGATTGGGTCGAGATCAGCCCGGCGCTGGCGCAGGCCGTACGCCTGATCCACGTTGCCGATGTGCGGCCGGGTCATCATCTCGAATTATATTTGAACGGCGATAGCAACCAGGCAATTGCTTTTTGGGCCGCCGATCATTAGCGCTTTATTCATATTTCCGCATTGCCTGAAGCAGAAGAACGCGAGCGCCGATTTTGACCAATCCCGGTTCGGATGTGATCAGGCCGGTTCCGCTTAACTCTTTGAGGATACGGTTAATACTGCGTTCGTTCGAGCCGGCGCCGGTGATGATGTCTTCTTTGCGAACGGTGCTGTTGCCGTTCTGGGTGGCGTTCCACAGGAAATATAGCACCCGGTATTTCAACGGGTAGGCAATGTTGGCGACGGACGAAAGACAGGCGTTGTATAACTTGTCGGCCAGTTGCCGGCAGATGAACAGCGAAAATTCGGGGTCGGCGTTAAGCCAGCGGATAAAATCGGCGCTGGCGATGCGCAGCGTTGTGCAGCTGCTGCTGGCGTGCACGTCTGCGATGATTTCTTTGTGGTTGAGCACCTCGATCTCGCCGAACAGCTCCCCGTCTGTATAGACATACTCCAGATACTGGATGCCGTTCATCGTCAGATGACAGACCCGGGCTTCCCCCTCGATGAGCACGTACACATAGCCGGGGGCATCTCCCTGGGTCAAGATCATGTCGCCGGCTTGAAATCGTACTTCTTCAAACGCCTGACGGATGGTTGCAGGGCAGGTGTTTAAAAATGGGGTGATCCTTACTGGCTCCATACGAAACCTCGTGGGGGGACGATCAGGTAAGCGCCTGGAAAAGGCGTTGTTTAAATTTTGGCCCGTCAATCGCCCGGCAAATGGTGGCGTTGGGGGGCTGACTCAGCAGGTTCATCTGGTCGATGATGACCTGTCCGTAGCTGCTGTCGTTTTTGTATTCGACGCAGGTGTAGGCGTCGAAGGTTTCCAGGATGATGTCGGGGTAGATGGCGGCGGCGACGGTGGCCGGATCGGGCAGGTCGAAACCGTGTTTGTTCAGACGCTTGAAGTTGAAGGCTTGCAACGATTGGTTGCAGCGGATGCAAAAACGGGCGATCTCTGAGCCACTGTTCAAGAGTTGTTCGGCTTCGGCGGCGCTGATGAAGGCGGTGCCCATGCTCACATCCCAGCCCACCAGGAAAATTGGGGCGCCGCAGTGGAGTACGATGTGCAGCGCCTCGGCGTCCACGTAGGCGTTGAACTCGGCCACTGGGGTGATGTTGCCCGGCCCCAGCCCGGCGCCGCCCATGATAGTGATCCGTTGCAGTTTTTTGACGGTTTCGGGCGCTTTCAGGCAGAGCATGGCGATGTTGGTCAGTGGGCCAAGGGTGATCAGTTCCAACTGCCCGGGGTTCTCCTCGATGATACGCTCCAGGGCATCCACGGCGTGTTCGGGCTGGGGGCAGATGTCTGGTTCGGGCAGGGCCATGTTGCCCATGCCGTCCTGCCCGTGAACGAACTCGGCGGTGAACGGGTCGCGCAGCAGCGGCCGCGCCATGCCCACGTACAACGGCGGCTGGTAGGTGTTGGCTACGGTGATGGCGGTGAGTGCATTTTTGACTGCCAGCGGGAGAGGGACGTTGCCGGCCACGACCGTGATGGCTTCTACTTTGATTTGCGGTTCTCGCAGCGCCAGGATCAGAGCCACGGCGTCGTCCGAGGCGGTATCGGTATCGATCAGAAATCTTTTCATGATGTTTCCTGTATGTTTTTCCTTTGCTGATACGATACTGCGATGGGATTAGAAAGTCACGGTCATTTGTCCGGAGTGGAGATTCCCGGGTTGATTTTATCCTGGAATGGGGTGATGGAATGGGATTGTGTTTGCCGTATAATAAAAGCGGTTCATATGGGGCTTTGTTTTGCCAGGCCGTTACGGCCTGGCGATTTGTTTGTGCGCGTAGACGATAGGAGGCAAAAATGTCTGTTCTGGCAGCGTTGGTGTTGGGCATTCTCATTGGCTGGCTGGTGGAATGGGTGGTCGACTGGCTGTATTGGCGGCGCCGTAACCGGCAATTGCTCGTCGAGCGTGATGCTGCTCGCCAGCAGGCGGCAGATTGTGACCGGCTGCTTCAGGAAAACGCGGCGCTGAAGGCTGAGGTGGCCAGGTTGCTGGCCAAGCCGGACGATCTGAAGGTGATTAAAGGCATTGGCCCCGAAATCGAGCGACGCCTGAATCAGGCGGGAATCACCACCTTTGCACAACTGGCGGAATTGAAACCTGCGGACCTGGAGCGTATCCTGGGCGAGGCGATCAAGCGCCTGGCGAGCGAGCAGGCCTTGATCGACCAGGCCCGTGAGCTTGCCCAAAAGAAAGGATAAGGAGGGCCGGCATGGAAAGTCTGCGTAAGTGGATCGGGTATGATACCTTCAAGCTGGTCGTGGCAATTGTACTGCTGATCCTTTGGATCATTTTGTTGTTGAACCCGCGGCCAGGAAGAGGGGGGCTGCCGGCTTTTCCGAGGGCTGCTTTTGAGTGGAAATACGACGCGGCCGGACAGGCATTGATGGATCCACAGGGTAGGGCGGTGTATGCGTTGGAAGCGGGCCGCCAGGAGTGGCAACCGTTGGTTCCGGCTGAGGTGCGTTCTCAGGCGGGCGCCGGGCACCGGGTGGTGAAGGGCGCAGCGGATGGGTGGACGTTGCATGGCGCAGACGGCAAGGCGCAGTTTCGCTGGGATGCGGCTGCCATGCGTTGGGAGCCGTTAAAGGCGGCGGCGGTGGGCGAAGCGCCGCCGGTGAAGGCCACGGCGACGCCGGCTGCCCAGGCGGTGAGCGCTACCGCCAGTCCATTGCCGGCCGCCGGCGCCACGCCAGAAGCTACGGCGACGCCGCAGCCGAGCGCCACCCCCGCGCCGACATCGACGCCAGAGGTGACGGTCACGCCCGCGCCGGTTGAAGCGCCGGCAGCAACGCCCACGGCTGCACCGCTGGCGGATACGCCGGCTGCGCCGGCCAATACGCCCACGGCTGCGGCCGGCCTGGCTGCGGCGGGAGACTGCAAGGCGGCGGCTCCGTCGCGGCTGGCGGTTGGCAAAATGGCCCGCGTGGTGTCGAATCTTAATCTACGCAGTTCGCCGCAGATGGGTAAGAACGTGATTAAGGTGAACCCGGCCGGGACGAAGTTAAATGTGATTGGCGGGCCGGTCTGTATGACGGCGCAGGGGGGCGCATATCTGTGGTGGCAGGTGTCCACGGCAGACGGCCAGCAGGGCTGGTCGGCCGAGGCGACGTTGAATGGCAGGGGCTACTTCTTGCAGCCGCTGCCGTAATGGGGCTGTAAAGCAGGGCGGCCACAGTCAGGTCGCCCTTTTTATTCCGGTTGGCCCGGTTCGGCAGCTCAGATCGAATACGTTCTCATCGTCTCGCAACAGGTTGGGGCAGCCGGAAGTACATCCACCATACGCCATCAAATAATAGAGAGTGCCCCAGGAGGGACTCGAACTCTCAACCGAAGCGTTAGGAGTGCTTTGCTCTATCCTTTTGAGCTACTGGGGCGTAGGGCGAATTATAGCATTTCCTGCTGGCGGCGACAAGTACATTAAAAGAAAAACATGAGCAGCCCTGCACCAAGAGGCGATTAGCCCACGACGCAATCCTACCAAAAAGCAGGAGCCACACTGTGATGGCGCGTCATACCTGTCAGGGGTGACAAAAGACCCCGAAGTGGTTGAACCACAAGGTATATTCAGCTATGGAACTGTATCCCATATTGAATTGTCATTGCAGGCATCTGCTCATGTTAAACACACTATAGCATAAGCATTTTTTGATTTCAATTAAGAGTTTTTGGTTAAACGCACCATCTCTACAGACAGAAGATACCCCTCGGGGAGTTTTCCCGAGGGGTATGGAGGGTAGATCCTGGAGGGATTACTGCGGGGGATCGAGACGCACCCACTCGAACTCAACGTCCACCGGAACGGCGCGGTAGGCCATCACCGCCACGCCGGCCTTACCGGGATCGCGCAGCATGCGGTCTTCACCTTCCCAGATCATGTTGTTGTTGACCCAGGCCTGGAACTTGGTGCCGTTACACACGAAGCCCAGGGTATTGATCTTCTTGAGGCCGGTCTTGATCTTGTTGCTGGCGCCGCCGAAGACCTTGACGTATGGGTTCTCGCCCTTGGGCTTTAGCGCCGGATCGTAGCGGTAAACATCGTACGTGCCGCCGCTCGAGACGCGCAACTCATACCAGCCCTTATCGCTGCGCCGGCAGGTGAGGGCGATGCCGTTATAGGTGTTGCCGAAGTTTTCGGTTTCGGCCTGAACAACGATGTCTTTGTAAGTGTAGGCTTCGTAATCCAGGTATACGTAAGAATCGGAGCTCTTATCCTCAATGTGGAAATGAGCGCGGCCATCGTCGACGTTAACTGAAACCAGTTTTTCGTTGCTGCCGGTGACCAGGTACCATTTCCAGGCCTTGGGCACGGCATTAAATTCTTCGGTGTAGTACTGGTCGCCTTCTTTGCTCTGACCGTCGCCGCCAGAGCCCTGGGTATTGTCTGTGTTGTTCGTCTGGCTGCTGCCCCCGTCACTGCCGCCGCCAACGGCGCTCAGCGGCCGGCCATTGATCTGGCCTTCGAGGAACTGGGCGTTGCCGTAACGGAAAACGCGAATGGCCAGCGTGGCGCTATCGCCCTTAGAGCGCAGAATATCACAATATTCCTTCATGGTGCCCTTGGGCGCCAGCTGAATGCCTTCCATCTTCATGATCACGTCCCCGGATTTGATCCCGGCTTTGTCGGCCGGCGAGCCGGAGGCGACCGAATAGACGAAAATCCCGGTGATGGTCTGGTCTTTGCTGATGAAGGCCTCGCCGTTGATACCCAACCACATGACGTTCTTGCCCTCTTTCAGATCGTCCAGGATGGCGTTGGCCTCTTTGTACGTGATGGCGTAATACTGGTCCAGCGAGTTGGCCCCGGCGTAATTCACCCCCACCACCTTGGCGTCGGTGGTGATGAGCGGACCGCCGGAATTGCCGGGGTTGATGATGGCGTCGTGTTCGAGGACGGAATTGACCGAGGTCCAGTTGGTGTTGATCTCGGCCGAACGTTTGGAGATGGTGCCTTTGTGGCGGCTGATTTCGGGGTCGCCGAGCGGGTAACCGAGCGAATATACTTCCATGCCCAGTTTGATCTCGTCCTCATACCACTCAAAGTAAGGATATTCTTCACCGTCCAGCTTGATGACCGCCAGGTCGGAGCATTCGGAGGCGCCCAGGATGCGGGCGTTGTGCGGCTTGGAATCGCCGTAGAAGTAAACCTTGAGCGTGGCGGCGCCGGTGACGACGTGATTGTTGGTCACCACCAGGCCGCTGGGATCGATGATGAAGCCGCTGCCGCCCCAGTTCTGTTGAAAATCTCCAAACTCGGGAAGTTCAAAGCCGCCGGCCACCTCGATCCGCACCACCGATTTTTCGGCGTCTTCCAGGGTGGTGATGACGCCATCCTGGGCGGCTGGAGCTTCTTCGGTGGGGGTTTCTTTGGGCTTCGCCTCCTCGGTCGGGGTGGGTGGGAGGGTTTTCGTGGGGGCCTGGGTTGGTTTGGGCTGCGGCGTTTCGGTGGGCTTTGCCGTACCAAAATTACAGGCCAGAGATACCAGCAACCAGATTGTTAATACGATAAACAAATTGCGTTTCATCTCTTCCTCTCCTTGTGCGCCAGTGTGAAAATGCGTCCCAGGAGCAACCTTTGCTTTTGAGCACCCCCCAACCGGGACTCTCAGATGATGATCATTTCAATAAAACTTTAACGTTATTGCTCGATTAAGTCAAGCTTGCATAACGTAAAATTTGATTGCCAGGCATGGGGGGGGCATGCCTGGCAATCATCAGGGAGGGAACACCACCAACCTGCACCTTATTGCGTCCACATCCACATGGGGGCATGCGAATGTTTTTGCGTTTGGTGGAAGACATCCGGTTAATTTTTACCGATAAAGATGTCTTGTGGATAATATACACAAAAAATATCTTCTTTGTATTAAAATTAGCTAAGAGTTTTACTGGAATTGTCTTTGGGGCGGGTAAATAAGTGTAACCACTCTTCAATTTCGTCGCTGGTCAGAGAAATTTCCTGGGCGCCCGGCGAGGATGTTTGGGCGGCCAGGGTGGCAGACAGCAGTTGCGCAAAACCTTCGGAGGATAAGACCTGAGCCTGGACGCCGCGCGCCTCTGCCTGGACACGATGATCGGAGGAAACCACCACCCAGTTGCGGGCAGCCTTGCCCAGTTTGCCCAGCCGGTGGGTGATGGCCTCGTCGGCGGTCTGCCCCTGGCGAACAAAATGCGCCAGAACGGTGCCCATGCGCCGCGTCGCCGCCTGGCCGGGCGGGGCGTTATCAAAGTAGACTTCCACCGTCTGACGCCGCAGACGGACAAAATCTTGCAGCAGTTTGACCAGTTGCGACTCGTCATCCGGGTTGCTCAGGCTGAGCCCGGCGACCTTGGGGATGAGGTTGTGACCGTCGATCAAATAAGGCATAGGTTTCCCCGTCTGGCAGGTGTTTTATTTTACGCCCAAACTGTGCTATGATTCAAGGGAGGATTTGCTATGAACCGTCAAAAACGCGTGCTGCCTTACCTGTTATTGAACATTCTTGTTTCAGCGTTGACCACGTTGGCCGTGTTATGGTGGTGGAACAGCACGCAGGTGGATAAACTGCCGCGCACCAGGGTGGTGCCGAGCGCAGCGCCGCAGGCCACTGCTTTGCCTGTTCAGGGCACACCCACGCTGCCGCCCCTGGATCAGGCGGTGATCGAGGTCAGCGGTGTGTTTGGTGCGGGCGATGTTCAGAGTGAGGTGCTGGAACTCAAGCGAGTCGGTGCAGGCAGTTTACGTCTGACCGGCTGGCAAGTGCAGAATAATTCCGGGCAGCGCTATACTTTTCCGGATCTTTCGCTAAATGAAAACGGCAAGGTACAGGTTTACAGCCGGGCGGGGGCCGATACGGTGATCGAACTGCATTGGGGCCTGGATCAACCTGCCTGGCAGCCAGGCGAGGCGGTTACGGTGCTCGATCCACAGGGGAACGTACGCGCCACCTATCAGGTGCCGTAGTACGAAACAGACGGTTTTCAGCGCCTCAACTGCCTGATTCTGGGTTACAATTTACGGGTGCCGCTGGCAAACCATTTTTGGGACGAAGAGTTTACTTTGACGGATTTAGAAGCTTCAACCTCTCAGGCGTTATATCGAAAATGGCGTCCTCACCTTTGGGAGCAGGTGGTTGGGCAGGAACACATTGTCCACACCTTGAAAAACGCCATTCGTACCAATCGGGTGGGCCATGCCTATTTGTTTGCCGGGCCGCGCGGGACAGGAAAGACGACCAGCGCTCGTCTGCTGGCCAAGGCAGTGAATTGCCTGGCCGAGAGCCTGGCGGACCGCCCTTGCGATCAATGCGAACATTGCCGGTCGGTGAACGAGGGGCGTTTCCTGGATCTGATCGAGATCGACGCGGCCTCCAATACCAGTGTGGACGATGTGCGCGACCTGCGCGACAAGATCAATTTTGCGCCGTCGCAGGGGCGTTACAAGGTATACATTATTGATGAAGTGCACATGTTGTCGACGGCGGCTTTCAATGCCCTGCTCAAGACCCTGGAAGAGCCGCCGGCGCATGCCATCTTTATCCTGGCGACCACCGAAGTGCACAAGATTCCGGCGACGGTGTTGTCGCGTTGCCAGCGTCACGAGTTTCGCCGTATCCCGGTGAACGCCATCGTGGCCTATTTGCGGGAGATGATTGGCCGCGAGCACTTGCAGGTGGATGACGAGGCGTTAACGTTGGTGGCGCGCCAGTCCACCGGCTGTATGCGGGATGCCATTTCGCTGCTCGACCAGCTGACCTCGACCGGCGAGCGCGTTTCTCTAGAAATGGCGCAAACGGTGCTGGGCACCGCCACCAGCCAGGTGGTGGTTGGGTTGGTGGGTGCAATTCTGGCGGGCGACACTGCCGCCGGTTTAAACCACGTTCACCGGGCGTTGGATTCAGGCAGCGACCCGCGCCAGTTTACCCGCCAGGTGGTGGATTATCTGCGCAACCTGCTGCTGATTCGCATGGGCAACGGTGAGCAGGTGGACGCCACCCCCGAGGCCCGGGCGCAGCTGGCCCAACACGCTCAGGCTTTTGATCTGGCGCATCTGCTGGGGACGGTGCGGTTGTTCAACCAGGCGGCCGGCGACGCCAGCAGTGGGTGGCAGCCCGGTCTGCCGCTTGAGCTTGCCCTGGTAGAGGCGGTTCAATTAAAAGATGCTCCAGTTCAGCTTGTCGCCGCTGCTCCTGCCGCCGCTCAGCCTGTCCGGCAGGCTGCGTCCGTCCCGGCGCCCGCGGCTGCGCCCGAGCCGGCTTTGTCACCGGCCCCGTCGGGCGGCGCCCCGGCTGCGCCCGCCGCAGGGGAACAGCAGATTGCATTGCAAACTGTACAGCAAAACTGGAACAAGGTACGGGCGCTGACGAAGAAGTACCGCCCGCAGACCGATGCGTTGCTCAATTCCTGCCGCCTGATGGCGTTGAAGGACGGTGTTTTGACCATCGGCTTTATCAGCGATGTCGTCAAATCCAAGATGGAGGCAGGGGATAACATTGATCTGACGCGCCAGGCAATTCAACATCTGCTGGGCGTCAACTTGCAAATCTTATGTGTGGTGACGAATGCCCGGACGGGAGGAACGCCGTTGGAGCTGGAAGTGGATAGTGAGGGGATGGTCGGCACGGCGCTCAACCTGGGCGGCGAAATTGTACAAAAGGAATAAAATGGGGCCGGGTCTGGCCCGTTTATCTGATTAAGGAGGCTTGAATGGCAAAAGGTTTTAATCGTCCGGCGGGGATGGGCGGGCAGGCAGGGATGATGCAGCAGATTCGCCGGTTGCAGGAACAGATGGAAGCGGCTCAGGCGCAGCTGGCAGAGGAAACGGTCACTTCCAGCGTGGGCGGCGGGGCAGTGAAAGTGACGGTGACGGGCGACCAACATTGCAAGGGTGTGCAGATCGACCCCGAATTGCTCAAGGACGCGGACGCCGAAATGTTACAGGATTTGTTGTTGAGCGCTTTCAATCAGGCGCTGGATCTTTCGCGCAAAATGGCTGAAGAAAAAATGGGCCCGCTGGCCGGCGGTCTGTCGGGGCTGGGGTTCTAACGCATGCCGATCCTGCCTGAGCCGGTCCAGAATCTGGTCAATGCCTTTGAGCGACTGCCGGGGATTGGCCCCAAAACGGCCTCGCGGTTGACGTTTTATCTGCTTCGTTCGCAGGATGACCTTCCGCAGCAGCTGGCCGAGGCCCTGTTGGGATTAAAGGCGCGCACAGGGTTATGCCCGGTCTGTTTTAACATTGTGCTGGCCGAACAGGCGATGTGTGACATTTGCGCCAGCGCACAGCGCGACGAGAACAGCGTGTGTGTGGTGGAAGAGCCGCTGGATGTGCTGGCCCTCGAGCGTACCGGCGGTTTCAACGGGCGTTATCACGTATTGCACGGCGTGCTCTCTCCGGTCGAGGGGGTGGGCCCAGAGGATCTTAAAATTCGCCCGTTGTTGGAGCGTGTCCGCCAGGGTAAGGTGCGCGAGGTCATTCTGGCGACCAATCCCAGCATGGAAGGGGACGCCACGGCGTTGTATCTGCGCCAGCAGCTATTGCCGCTCGGCGTGCGGGTGACGCGCCTGGCGCGCGGTTTGCCGGTTGGCGGCGATCTGGAATACGCCGATCAGAATACCTTGCTGCGGGCGCTGTCCGGCAGGCAGGAAATGGGTTAAACCGAGAACGATTTGCGATTCGTCCGGCGCGGTTTATCGATGGGCTGGTTGCCGCGAAAGGCGGGCGCCAAAATGCTGTATATCTGGCAGATGCTCTGATCGAGCATGCGGCTGCGCAATCGTGGGTCGACCTCTTCCAGGGTGCACGAGGTGGTGATGACGGTGGGCAGCACCGCCAGGTGACGGTAATTGAGCAACTGGAAGAGTTTTTCGCGCGCCCAGGCGGTGGTGCTTTGCGTACCCAGGTCGTCCAGTATCAGAATGGGGGTGGTGCGGATCTCTTCAAACGAGTGATCGTAGGTGGTGGGGCTGTTGGGGGCGAATGCGGCGCGCAGATGGTCGAGCAGATCGGGGACGACCCAGAAAGTGACCGGAATCCCCATGCCTTTGCGATAATT
Organism: uncultured Anaerolineaceae bacterium; assembly: GCA_964535315.1. Classification (GTDB taxonomy): domain Bacteria; phylum Chloroflexota; class Anaerolineae; order Anaerolineales; family Anaerolineaceae; genus CAZHTS01. The sequence continues at coordinate 83,051 of CAZHTS010000003.1, read as the reverse complement.
GCCGATGGCTGCAGCCAGGTGCGTCTTGCCGCAGCCGTAGGTGCCCATCAACACCAGCCAGCCGTGTGGTTTTTCGGCGAATAATTGGGCGGCTTCGTAGGCGCGTTGCAGGCTCTTGACCTCGTCGATCGATAGAGTTTCGGTCTGCCGCATGTTAAAGCTGCCGAAGGTGCGGGTGCTCAACAGACCGAGGGACGACACGCTGGGTTGGGCCAGGTCAGAGATCGGCTGGCGATAATCGGGGGCGTTGATCTTGGCGACCGTAACCAGGTCGGCGTCTTGCAGGCGTGAACGGATGCGCCCCTCGATTTCGGCCAGGTCCTGGTTGCTGGTAACCACCAGCGGCAGACGGTGTAGATAACGATGGTTGAGGATCTGGAAGAGCTTTTCCTGCGCCCAGGAGGTGGCGTTCTGCGTGCCGAGGTCGTCCAGGACGAGCAGGGGGATGTTGCGAATCTCTTCGAAGCGCTGTTCAAAGGTGGTATCCGGGGCGTCGTAGGAATAACGCAGCCAGTCGAGCAAATCGGGAACGGTCAAAAACAGGGTGGGCACGCCCAGGCTGATGACTTCGTTGGCGATGGCGGCTGCCAGGTGCGACTTGCCGCAGCCGTAACCGCCCAGGAGCAGCAGCCAGCCGTTTAGTTCGTGGGCAAACCGCTGCGACTGGTTGAAGGCGTAGGTCAGCGATTGCACCTGATCGTCACCGAGGCCCAGGCGACCGCGCGAGTCAAAGCTGGCGAAGGTCATGTTTTGCAGGGCCAATACGTTGCTGGCTTTGCGCAGGCCGTCGTGTACGCTCTGGCTGAGCGCCTGCTGGCGGCAGGTGCAGATTTGCATTTTGCCGAAATCGGGGTGTCCAACGGGTAGATCCTGGCGGATGAAGCCGATTCCGTGGCAGATGGGGCAGTTGGGATCGCCGGGGAGGGATGAAGGGCGCGGCTCAGTGCTGGACGTATTGTCCAAATTCGCCCTCGATGTAGCGGCGGCGATTTTCCTCAGAGTCTCTTCGATTTTGCTCATGACGTCCTTTTTCCTTCCAGGAGCGCAAGATAGCGTCGACATAACGCCAGTTGCGAATGTTGTTCTTGGCGGCGATATGGATGGCGTCCTCGATCCAATCGGGCGAATATTCCTGTTCGGCGGCGCGCAGGTCCTCGGCGATGAGGGGGGTGAGGGCGCCGATGTGTTCTTCGTACAGGCGGTAGATGTTGGGGCGCTCCATGTCCAGCGTTAGCGTGGGGCGATCTTCATTTGCTTCGGGGGCCCACTCACCGTTGACCAGGGATTGGAGCGCTGCCCGGCCGCGCGGCGAGTTGAGGAAGTATACCGTGTGGGCAATTTCTTCCCCGCTGCGGGCGCACAGCAGCAGACCGCGTTGGGTGACGCGCTCGAGGGCATCGTTGAGCGCCTCAATGGCGGCTTCGGGGGTGCGCCCCAGGCTGTTCATCAGGCGCTGGTCGGCGGTGAAATCCTGGTAACGCAGGTAGCGCAGGTTACCTTCCATGCGGTCGAGCAGCCAGAGGGCATATAAGCTGACCTTGAGTTCCCCGAGGTGATCGATTTCGGGCAGCAGGTCGCTGAAGAATTGAGAGGGAATGGCGGTGAAACGCACCTTTCCGGCCGGAAAACCAACAAAGGGTGACATGGCGGCCTCTGTCAGCGGCGAGCAGGCGGTGGGGCGGCGTTTTCAAAGCGCGCCAGGTTGTTCAGGAACACCAATTCGATGCCGGGGTGGGTGGGCCCATTACGGTGTTTGGCGACGATGATTTCGGCCACGTTTTGCCGCGGGCTATCTTTTTCCATCGCATCGGGGCGGTGGATGAACATGACGATATCGGCGTCTTGCTCCAGGCTGCCGGATTCGCGCAAGTCGGAGAGCACGGGCCGTTTGTCGGCGCGTTGTTCGACGGCGCGCGACAGCTGGGCGGCGGTCAGCACGGGAACATTTAACTCGCGCGCCAGCACCTTGAGGCTGCGCGAGATGTGCGAAACTTCCTGGACGCGGTTATCGGTGCGGGTATCACCGGCCATCAATTGGAGGTAGTCGACGATGACCAGGTCCAGTTCGTATTCCATGTGCAGGCGGCGGCACTTGGTGCGTAACTGCATGGGTGAGATGGCGGGCGTGTCGTCCAGGAAGATGTGGGTATCGGCCAGTACTTCGATGGCGTGGGTGAAGAGCGGCCATTCGTCTTCATTGAGTTTTCCGCTGCGCAAACGTTGGGTGTCGATGCCGGTCTCCTGAGCAATCAAACGCTGGACGAGCTGCTCGTTGGACATTTCCAGCGAGAAGATGGCAACGTGTTTTTTGTGACGCTGGGCGGCGTTCTTGGCGATGGAGAGCAGGAAGCCCGTTTTGCCCATGCCGGGGCGTCCGGCGACGATGAGCAGATCGGATTTGTTCAGCCCGCCCAGCAGACGGTCCAGGTCGATCAGACCGGTGGGCACACCGTAGATTTCATCGGTGCGTTGCGACAGCTGGTCGACGCGATCATAATACTCGCTGAGCACCTGCTGGATGGGCTGCAGGTCGTTGCGCACGCGGCGTTCGCTGATGCCAAAGATCGATTTTTCTGCTTCACCCATGACCGTATCCACGCTCTGGTGCTGGTCGTAGGCCAGGCGGGCAAGCTCGTTGGCGGCCCCCAGCATGCGGCGGCGGATGGCGTTTTCTTCGACCATGCGGCCGTAGGCCTCGGCGTGCAGCGAGGTGGGCGTTTGATTGATGAGCGCCATCAGATAGGCTGGCCCACCGACGTCGGCGAGGTGCCCCTGTTGTTCCAGCGTTTCGCTGACCGTCAGAAAGTCGATGGGGACGCGCCGCTCGTGCAGTTGGGTAAAAGCTTCCCAGACCCATTGATTGCGGACGATATAGAAATCGTCGGGGCGCAAGAATTGCGCCACGTCGAAATAGCTTTCGGGGTTAATTAAAACTGCACCCAGCACAGCTTCTTCGGCCTGGCGATTATGCGGCTGGGCCTGCAGGTCCTGAGGGGTCTCTTCTTCGATGGGAGGAAATTCAGCCATTGGATAATGTCACTGGTAAATACAGCAGGCCGGGCAGTGAACAGTGTTCGTTACTACCCGCTGTTCACTATCCACGGATCGGGCTATTTATTTTTGGGATTTTCCTCGTCTGTTCCGCCCTCGTCTTTTGTGTCTGAATCGGACAGATCATCGAGGTCTAAATTTTGCAAGAAATCTTCAAAGACCGAAAGGCGTTCTTCGCCGCCGCCGGATTCGGCGTTCTCAACAGTGGGCTCTTCCAGGTCGGCAGATGTAACATGGGGCGCCGGCTGCTGTGGTTGATCCTGGATATCCTGTTCGGGGACGATGCCGGCGGCATCTAACACCTCGCGCGCCACCAGGATGGGAACATGGGCGCGCACAGCCAACGCCAGGGCATCGGAAGGTCGCGAGTCAATGTTAACGATCTGCCCTTTGACATCCACCACCAGGTTGCCGTAGAAAACATCTTCTCGCAGGGCCAATACTTCTACCCGTAACAGGCGAGCACTAAGGTGGTTGAGTACGTTTTTCAATAAGTCGTGCGTCTGTGGGCGTGAGACCTCAATTTCCTGGAGCGCAATGGTGATGGCTTCTGCCTCATAGGGGCCGATCCAGATGGGCAGATAGCGCTCCGTGTCGACCTCCCGCAGCACCACAATTCGCTGTTGGTTGGTGAGGCTGACTCGTACGCTATCGATAATAACTTCGACCATTCTGGACATACAGACCTCCTGAGCGGGGTGAAGCTGATTGCTTTTTTCTATTCTAACACGGCGAGGGGATGCGCGCAACCAAAAGCCCGGTTATCATTGGGGAGGCATAAAAATTGCCTGTTTAATATATGCCGCTGGCTTAACTTTCGGGTATAATAACAAAACCTTAACAAATTTGAGCTTTTTGCGATACATCCCCTGAGCGCATGACAAGGATTGAAGGGGGAAATCGGGGATCGCGAAAGGTCGAGAAGTGTTTTTACTGCCGGGTAATGGCATCTTGCTATGTGGATCCGGTCAGCGAAGCAAACTCAATTTTTAAAACGGGTGCGGGTAGGCACCGGAAAGGAATGCTTTCAGGCGGTGAAACCGGCGAAGGCGAAAATTCTGCTCATTGAAGGTAAACGGGCAGAGCACGTATCTTTCACGCCTGGATTAACCCATAAAGGGTACCAGGTCGACAGCGTGTCCAGCGGCAACACCGCCCTGGACCGTATGGTCGAGAATCCGCCGGATTTGATTGTAATTGACGCCGCCTCGATGCGTACCAGCGGCACCCGCATTTGCCAGGCATTGCGCAAGCATTCCGAAAAGACGCCCATCGTTTTAATCGTCGAGAAGGGCGGCGATTTGCCCGAGAAACTGGCGGTTAACGTTGTCCTGACCCTGCCCTTTACCCTGCAAAAGCTGATCAATCGTATTCGCCCGTTGCTGCCCGTGGAGCAAAAGAAAAACGTATTGCAGGCCGGCACCTTGCAATTGGATGTGGAGCAACGCTGGGTGCGGTGCCAGGGACGTCAGAAACGCCTGACGCCGCGTCTGGTGACGTTGTTGCGCATTTTGATGGAACGCCCGGGTGAAGTGATTGAACGGAAAGAATTGTTTCGCATGGTCTGGGACACGGCTTATACCGGCGATACGCGCACGCTGGATGTTCATGTGAGCTGGTTGCGCCAGGCAGTAGAGGCGGATGCCCGTCATCCTCAGTTTATCAAGACGGTGCGAGGGATGGGGTATCGCCTGGATACATCGGGTTCTGCCGGACCGCCGGCAGGAGATGACTTGTTTGAGGAGATGGAGTAATGAGCGAAATCTTTGATACCGTAACCAAGTTCTTCAATGACGACGAGTGGTATTTCATGCAGTTGGGCGGCAAGCCCATTTTGCAAATGACGTTCCAGGGCAAAAACGGCAAGTGGACGTGCTATGCCCAGGTCAACGAGGAGCAGTATCTCTTCTTCTTTTACTCGGTCTGCCCGGTAAATACGCCAGAAGAAAAACGCCCGGTCGTGGCCGAGTTTATCACCCGGGCCAACTATGGTATGAAGATCGGGAATTTCGAGATGGATTACAACGACGGTGAGGTGCGTTACAAGACCAGCGTGGACGTGGAAAATGATCGCCTGTCTACCGTGTTGATTTCCAATCTGGTGTATGCCAACGTGTGGACGATGGATCGTTATTTGTCCGGCCTGCTTTCGGTGATATACAGCGATGTGACGCCAGCGGAGGCCATTCAGAAGATCGAAGGATAAAGTTATGGATGCGATGGAAGCGATTCTCACCCGGCGCAGCATCCGGCACTACACCGACCAGCCGATTGCGGAAGCGGTGATGGAGCAGCTGTTGCGGGCGGCGATGCATGCGCCTTCGGCCGGTAACGGTCAGCCGTGGCATTTTGTGGTTTTGCGCCAGCGGGCCTTGCTGGACGCGATCCCACAGTTTCATCCCCACGCCGCCATGCTGCGCCATGCACCGGCGGCGATCCTGGTGTGTGGGGATGAACGCCTGGAGAAATACCCCAATCGTTGGATGCAGGATTGTTCGGCGGCAATGCAGAACCTTCTGCTGGCGGCGCATGCTCTTGGCCTGGGGGCAGTCTGGGTGGGGATTCAGCCGGACGAGGAGCGAGTGGCGGCGGTACGTCAATTGCTGCATCTGCCGGTTGAGGTGCATCCACTGGCATTGGCTGCGCTGGGGTATCCGGCCGAAACGCCCAAAGTGGTGGAGCGCTTTAAGCCGGAGCGCATTCATTTCGATGGCTGGTCTTAAATCCGGGTGAGGGGGCGATGGGCGGGTTTGGGACTGCCGACCTCAAGAGCGTCTACGCGCGCCTGCCCAAGGTGGAATTGCATCGTCACCTGGAAGGGTCGCTGCGTTTTTCCACATTAATGGAGGTTGCCCGGATTTACGGCATCACGCTGCCCATCCGACCGGGTTTGAGTTCGCTGGTGCAAATGCATGAGAGCGATTCGCTGACCTCCAGCAATTTTCTGTCCAAATTCCAATTTCTGCGCCTGTTCTATCGTTCTCCAGAAATCATCCGGCGCATTACCCGTGAGGCCGTCCAGGATGCGGCCAACGACCAGGTGCGTTATCTGGAACTGCGCTTTACCCCGGCGGCGTTGACCCGCTCTCAAGGGTTTGGCCTGCCGGATGTGATCGATTGGGTTGCCGAAAGCGCCCAACAGGCCGGCCAGCAGTGGGGGGTGTTGATACGTCTGATCGTCAGTGTAAATTGTCACGAAGGTGTTGAACTGGCCGAAGAAGTGGTGAAACTGGCGATCGAGCGCCGCTCAAAGGGAGTGGTCGCCGTAGACCTGGCCGGAAATGAAGCCGAGTATTCGTCTCTGCCGTTTGCCAGTTTGTTCCGCGAGGCCAGGAGCGGTGGGCTGGCGATCACCATTCACGCCGGCGAATGGGGCGGCGCCGAGAACGTGCGGCGCGCCCTGATGGATTTGCAGGCCGATCGCATTGGGCATGGCGTGCGGGTGATGGAAGACCCGCGTGTGGTGGCGATGGCGCGCGAGCGCGGCACGCCCTTCGAGGTGTGCGTCACCAGCAATTACCAGACCGGGGTAATCGGCGCATTGAGCGATCATCCGGTACGGCGGATGTTGATGGCCGGGCTGAATGTGACGCTCAACACTGACGATCCAAGCGTTTCACGGATTACCCTGGGGCACGAATATAAACTGGTGAGTGAAGAATTGGGACTGCCGCGTTCCATTTTGTACGAACGCATCCTGGCTGCCGGGCGGGCGGCATTTCTACCGCCGCCCGAGCGCAAACAACTGGTGGATGATCTACGGGTTGAATTAAGTACGGTGCCGTCTGGTGAGTGAGAGCCGGCTACGATAAGCGACCGGGAGAAAAAATGCATATTCTGGTGACGAATGATGATGGCGTACAGGCTCCGGGCCTGTTGGCGTTGGCGCAGGCGATGCGCCTGTTGGGCAATGTGAGCGTTCTGGCGCCGGATCGCAACTGGTCGGCTTCGGGACATGTCAAGACATTACACCGGCCGCTGCGCGTGCGTGAGATGAAGCTGGCGGATGGCAGCCCGGCGCTGACCAGCGATGGCGCGCCCTCAGATTGTGTGGCGCTGAGCCTGCTGGGGATTTTGTCAGAGCCGGTCGATCTGGTCGTGTCCGGGATCAATCCACACGCCAACCTGGGGCATGACCTGACCTACTCCGGCACGGTGACGGCGGCGATGGAAGCGGTTATCTGGGGTGTACCGGGGATCGCTGTTTCACTCGATTCTCCCGACGGCATGGAGGGCCCGCTGGATTACGCTGCGGCGGCCGAGGTCGGGCGGCGAGTGGCCGCAGGTATCATCCGGCGGGGGTTGCCGGCGGGTGTGGTCTTGAACGTTAACGTGCCGTACCGGCCGCTGGCAGAAATAGGCGGCTTTTTGCCGACGCGCCAGGGACTGCGCATCTATCGCGACGAACTGGTGCGTCGTGAGGACCCGCGCGGCCGGCCCTATTACTGGATTGGCGGTGCAGCGCCGACCGGCGTGCCGGAGGAAGGCACCGATTTTGGGGCGCTGGCGCGGGGCTGTGTCTCGATCACGCCTATTCAACTCGACCTGACCGCTCACCAGACTCTGACGCTGATGCGCGAGTGGGACTGGCAGGAGTAAAGCGGCGTTACTCGACGATTTTGATACGGGTATAGTCGGTATTCATGGGCGGCGGGTAGCCGTTTTCGCGGATGCGGCGGACGATCTCGGCGCTGTCGGCAAAATCGGGCCGAACGTAGTAATAATGGGTGTCGGTTGGGCGCTGGCCGTATACGGCGGCCAGGAGGTAACCGTTTTGCTCGGCGTATTGCTTGAGGGTGATGGTCATCTCAAACCAGGCGTCGCCCTGCGTGCTGCGCGGCGGGGCGATGGGCGAAAAATCGGCGTGGAAGAGGATCAATTCGGGGCGGTAGCGCTGCAAATATTCAGCAGTAATCCGTCCGTTGTGAGCGATCCAGGCGTCGTTGAGCCCCCAGGTATCGATGGCGCGCCAGCCGGAATAAAAGGGCAGCAGCCCTGCTTCGCTGGTGGCGATGGTGTACCCCTTCTGGCGATAGTCGGCCAGCATGTTGGCCATTTCATAACGACCATCCAGGCTGGTGTGCTGTCCGCCGTAGTTTTTGACCTGTGTGTTGAGGATCAGGCCTGCGGCGGCGATAACCAGCAGCCACAAGGCGCCAGTGCGGGAGCGGTCCAGTTCCCGCCAGGGTGGCAGTTTCCAGAAATTCCAAAGCGCCGGCAGCAGAGGTGGGACGGCGATCAGCAATACGGCCAGAAGCGGGTACTGGAAGCGCATGATATAGTTCATTTCGTCTGAGAGCAGCACCCACATGGCGGTGAAGCCAGCCAGGGGCAGAAACGCAAAGATCACCTGTTGGGTGAAAGCCGGGGCGCCGGGCATATCGTGAGCGGCCGGGCGTTCGCTCAACCCGGTGAGGGCCTGGTGAATGGCGTGGACGGCGCGCCGGCCCAGGTTGATGCTCGGCATTGCCAGGAACCATAGCAGGACACCGGCTGATAGTAAAATGAGCAGCAAGGCAAAATACTGGGCTGAATAACGGCCGAGGATCAGGCTGGCGTGCAGGCTGCTTGAGGTGCGCAACGCACCCAGCAATCCGGTCAGGAGCAATAAGGCGGCAAGCAGGCGTAACAGGCTCTGGAGCCGCGTGGCGGATAGCTGCCAACCTGCCGGGCGCGCCGCCAGGCGGGCGAGCACCGGCTGGAGCGGGCGCCACAGGTACTGGATCACGGCTCGTTCGACGGCGTGGGTTACCAACAGCAGCAGCGCGTATAGATATACCCAGTTAAACGGTGTTGCCAGATGCATGACGTTGTTAAATGAAGTGCTCAGATTGCCCCAGAATAAGCGCCCGTTGCCTTTTTTGTAGAATGGGTTGGGGAGCGGATGACCAAAGTAGGACCAGCGCCAGAAGAAATAGGCGCTGCCCAGGACGCCGAAGACGAGGACGAAGTAGCCAATCGCCAGGCGGGCGTCTTTCCAGCCGCGCCGCAGCAGGATGGCGGCCAGCATGAAGCCGGCAAACAGCACCCCTTCGGGGCGGGTCAGTCCCATGAGCAGGCCGGACAGGGCGAAAAGCAGGGCGGCGTACCCGGTGGGGCGCGGCTGAGAGACATACCAGGTGGCAAAAGCCCAGGTCAGGGCGGCGAACAGGGCAAAGAAGGGCGTGCCGAAATAGGCCTCGGCATAGCTGCTGCCGGGGCCGAGCGCCAGGAAAGCCGCCGCCAGCCATGCCAGGGCCGGATGACAGTTTTGAACCCGGCGCAGCGCCAGATAGACAATCCATACGGTCAACAGGTGAGCGCCCAGGTCGACGGTGTGTACGGCGCTTTCGAGCGGGAGCCCGGCGCGGTTCAGACCGGCCAGCACGGCCATGAACAGGAAGTCGGTGGCGCCGTCTACGGGAGGTTCACCGATATTCCAGACGATGCCGTGGCCCTGGGCCAGATGCCCGGCATAGCGCATCAACATCGCTGCGTCTTCGGCCGGCTGGGCCTTGAAATCAAAATGTTGCGCCAGATACCAGCCGGTCAACGCCAGCAGGCTGAGCATGAGGACGATATCCAACCAGTTCTGTTTGCGGGAAATATGCATGGCTTTTTTCAGGGTGAGCAATTCAGAGAGACCGGGATGGCGTCGGGACGCCCGGCGTCGGCCAACAGTGTGTGCCACAGGCGGCAGACGGTCGGGTGATAGAATTTGTTTTTTGCCACTTCTTCACTGATGGCCTGGGCCTGCTGCCATTGGCCGGCGCGGGCGTAACCCTCGATGAAAACGAACCACTCCCCGGCGGTGGTGGGGCGCAGGCCGGCGTTCTGCGCTTCGTCGCCCAGGCGGGCGACGGTGTCCCAAGCGCCGGCTTGCAGGGCCAGATCGGCTTTTTCAAAATAATAACACCAGGTGTGGGGCGGCTCGGGGCCCAGAAAATCCGGCGGGCGGGCGGGTGGATCTTGCTGGAGGCGGATTTGCTCCAGGTTGGAATAGCGCAGCAGCGGGCGCATTTCTTTCGAAATTTGCATCTGGCCTTCGTTGTGTTTGCCCAGAATGCGCAGGCAGGCAGGCGGGTCGTAAGCGATGAGCAAGACGTTGGCGGTGTTGCCTTTGAAGCTCAGCGTCCCGTAGCTGCTTTTGATGGGGCGGTGGGTAGAATCCGGGTTGAGGTATTTGCCGGCTACTTTGTGCAGATCGAACAGGATCAGGGGCATATCCTGGCCGGTGTGTTCGGGTGCAAAGCTCCAGTTGACCAGCGGGGTGAGGAACTTGTCGATGTGATATTCGAACGGTTCCCGGTCGAGCACCAGGGCGGTGCCGGTTTCCAGGCCGGGGGCGCGCCAGGCGAGCTGCCAGTAAAAAGGCGTCAGGATGCTGGTTTCCTTGCGATAGCGGTTGGCGTTTTGAAAATGCAGGCCGATCGACAGGCTGATCAGGACGGCAAGCAAGATATTTTGCAGGCGCGGCCGGGTCAGCAAGAGCAGCAGTCCGGCCGCGAACAAACAGGCGCCGGGCATGAAGGCCAGCGTGGTACGATCCCAGGGAAAGTCGAGTTCGACCGGCAGGTTGGTGATCCAGAAAGGCCAGCCGGCGACCAGCATAGAGACCAGACCAACCGCCATCCAGGTCAGCGCCGGGCGCGGGGTGAAACGCGGCGTTTCGGGTTCTGCGATGGGCGCGCGGAACAGGTATGCCAGCAAGGTGATCAGGCTGGTGGTTACCAGGCCAAGGTACAGCAGCAGGGTCTTTCCGCCCGGCGGGAAGACCAACGTCTGCCCCCAGGTGCCGAGGGCGACCGTGAACAGGTCGCCGGCGATGGTCTGCACAAGATAGGATAAGGCTCCGAGCGGGTCGTGACCGAACGCGTCGAGCAGTTCGGGGCGATACGAAGGGAAGCGCAGCACAAAGACGCGCCAGACAAGGAAGGTCACGAATACAAACAGATACGGCAGCCAGCGCAGGACAACGGTTTTGAACAGTGTGCGCCGGTCGCGCTCGTGTGGGGCGAGCGCCAGCCACAGCAGGACCGGGCGGAGCGCTTCCTGTCCGGCGAAGTATTCGATAAAGAAGATGTTGAAGGCGAGCAGCCAGGATGCAACCGCCAGGCCAGAGAAGAGAGATGGACGGCGGGCGGCCTGGATCATGGTGGTCATCGAAAGCAGGAGCAGCGCCAGAACGATGAAGTGCAGGGCGTATTCCAGCGCCAGGGGCTGCTGTTTAAAGGCGGGAAAGATGGCAAACAACAGGGCGGCCCAGAGCGCGGGGCGGGGTTGATTGGGCCACAGGCAGCGCAAGAAGCGCCAGAGCAGCCAGGCGTCCAGGGCGCGCAGCAAGAGGAGCAGCAGATGGTAAAACCAGAAGTGTGTGCCGCCCAGGGCGGTCACTGCGGCAAAGATCCAGGCGCCGAAGGGCCTGACCCAGGAAATGAAATCAACCACGCCACGCAGGCCGCTCAGCTGATTGACGTAAACGAAAGGCCAGTCATCGGCGTACAGTCCCAGCATGGGGATGACCAGACCAAAGGCCAGGACGCAAACCCACAACAGCGCCAGGGGAATCGACCAGTTGGGAAAGCGGTATTGTCGCAGGCGGTTGAGCATGAGGCCTCCCGTTTTATTTTTGAGCGGCGATGGCGCGCCAGTACTCCAGGTTGTAGTTTTCAAGCGGCTGCATGGTTTGCCCGGTGAGCGAGTAGACCTGGAAGTCCACGCGATCACCCTGTACATCGACCAGAATGACCGAATCCTGCGGGGTATCGCCGATGCCGGTGGCGATGGTGTAGAGCGGCCCCCCGGCGTCCTTTTGATAATACGGAGAGAGGTTGCCGCCCCAGGCGCCCACGTCGCCGGCGAAGAGATAGACAGGTTTCTTTTGGGCGGCGGCCAACAGGGTCTGCTGGCGTAAATCGTTATAATTGCTCTCGCGGTAGCAGGCCCACTCGTTGGGCATGGCAACCTTGCTCTTGCTCTTGTTCAAGACCTCGTCGAGCATGAAGATGGTTTTGTGGGTAAAGATGAGGATATTTTTTACCCGGTCATCGGCCAACGCCAGGCGGATGGCCTCGTCAAGCAGGGCACGCTGCTCGCCGGTCACTTTGCACGAAACCAGTTCGGTATCCAGGAAGATCAGATAGGCCGGGCCGCGCCGGAAAGCGTAGTAGGTTGGGCCAAAGCGGTCGGTGTACAGGCTGCGATTTTCGACATCATGGTTCCCAACGGTATTAAAGATGGGTAGCGCAAAGGAGCGCAGGAAGAGCGTTTCCAGTTTGTCGAAGTCCTGTTCGGTGGTGTGCGGGGCGGTGTCGCCGAGCAGGGCGATCATGTCCAGGTTCATGGCTTGCAGATCAGGGACGTGCTGGAGCAGGGTTGCGGCGGGATGCGAGGCCTGATCGTCATGGGCGCCGTAAATATGGCCGGCAACCAGGATGCGATACTGCTGCGGGTGAGCGGCGCGGAAATCGAGCCCGTTCATGCTGACGGTGGGGATTTGCTCGACGGCGGCCATTGGAATTCTGGCTGCCGGCTGACAGGCAGCCAGCAAGATCAAGACGAGTAATGTTCCCAGGAAAACAGGCTTTATCCGGCGCTGCATGGTTCACCACTCCGGCATGGCGTCCAGCGAGCCGACGTATTTTGAGAAACGCTTGGCCCGTAGGGGAAATTCTGCCAGTGCATCTGCCAGTTGGCGGCTGTAGGGCTGGTTGCCCTTGAACTCAATGATGATCTGGTCGTACAACGGTGTACGGCAGGTCAGATTGGGCCGCAGCCCGAAAGCCTGGTCGTAGGCGTGTAGCCGGTAGTCCAACGTCAGGCGGATGCAGCCGTCTGACGACAGGTAGTATTCGCGCTGATAGCTGTTGATCAATACTGGCCGGGCGGCGGCCAGCATGAGATGAAAACGACCGCTGGCTTGAGACAGCAGGGCGTTTTGAATCTGGCGCCAGTCCATCGTTTGCAGGTTCAAGTCGACTGGCGCTGGCTGGACCTCTTTCCAGCCGATGCGCTCTTGCTTCTCTTTGATCTCCAACTGCCCGCGGGCATGTTCCAGGTCGGGGCCATACCAGCGATAGCGCAGCTTGCGGCGCTGGCTGGCTCCGCTGAGATGATCGTTGAAGCTGTCCATGTTGAGGGTATCAAAATAGACGTTGTTGATCTGGCGCGGCGGGTAGGCTGTGCGAAAGGCGTACGAGTGCAGGCGCACCCAACGGCGCGCCTCGTATAACTGGTTGGCGTCGTACGCCATTTTGATCTCGTAACGCAGGTTCTCGGGCATAACGTCAGTTCCCCAGATAGCCGTTTTTATACAGTTTGGCGACGTCCACAGGCTCGGTTTCGAGCAGCCTGCCATCCACGCTGGCAGTTGAACCGTCCTGGATCAGTGAATAGCGGGTGGCGTTTTCGACCGTCAGATGGGTAATTTCTATCCTGCTCGGTCCGTACACCTCTTTCTTCTGGTAAGCGGCCAGGGCCAGTTTCTGGGCGTTGCGGATGACGACCTGGTCGGCGACGACGAGCGATTGATCTTTGCTGGCAATGCCGATGCCGGTGGTGTCGACGGTGAAATTGCGCACGGTGATTTCGCTATGCTCGCCGGCCGAGATACCTTTATCGGTGATGCGCACGGCGGTGGTGTCTTCGACGGTCACGGCGGCGCTGCTGATGTCGATGGCGTCGGCGCCGATGTCGTGGAAACTACAGCCGACGATACGGCCAGGGGAGTAGTCGGAGTCAAAGGCATCTGAGGCCGAGTAGGCGAATTCACTATGATCGTAGAGAAATTCGCCGTGAACGACGTTAATCACGTCTTCGGATTGGGCGTGCAGCAGGCGTGCATTTTGTAAGGTGATATTGCTTTTGTAGAAGGTGATGCTGGCGGTCAACAGCCAGCCGCCGCGGGCGACGCCGGTCATGTTTTCCGCTGTGGCGTATTTCCACAAGGAGGGCTGTGCGGCCGCTAACACCACGACGCCCTGCCAGGTGTCCTGCTGGGCGGTCAGCAGCACTGGGGCGCTTTCATCGCCCAGCAGGTTCACTGCGCCGCCGGCGAGCAGGAAATTATCTTTGCCAAAACGCAGGGTGGTTCCGGCAGGAACGTTGAGCCCCAGTCCAGCAGGAAGCACCAGGTCTCCACTGACGTTCCAATCCCCCGGCTTGACCCACAGGCTTTTGCCGTCTTCGGCCAGGCTCAAGAAGGGGTGCTGGTTGAGCGCTTCTTGCAGGGCGGGGAAAGGCGGGCGCGGGCCGTCTACGAGCGGTTGTGGAATGGGGGTGTTGTTGAGGTTGACGCTATATTCCTGCGGCAGCCCCGCCAGGCGCACAATGGCGTGGACGACGGGCGCCTCTTTTTCTTCACCGGCGGCTGTAGTCGCCGGTGGTTGGTAGGGGATCAAGAATCGTACGGTGGGAAAATCTGTACCATTGGGGTCGGTAACTGGCAGCAGGGCAGGGACGGGCTGATCGTTGCGGTGCAGCAGCCCCCCTTCGGGCAGGCTCCAGGTGGCGTCGGGTTGCAGGGTTTGCCCGTCGATCTCGACGCGCACCAGTTCGACCGGCAGGATCATCAGGTTGACCAGGTCGATTTGCAGGGTGGGGTTTGGCTCGCTCGTTATCTGGAAAGAACCGCGCAGCGGCTGTGAAGGGGCCAGTTCCTGGCGCAGTCGTTCACCGCGCCGTTTGATCAGTTCCCAGGGGATATCGAGCAGGTCGTCGTTTGGGTATTCGGTGCGCAGGGCGGCGATCATACGGTCGGATTCGGGCTGGAGGCTGCGGCGCATGTCGCCGAGATATTCGGGTTGGGTGATGCGTTCCAGTTCGACCGCGTAGGCCTGACGGATAAGCGGATCGTTAAAGATGTGGTCGTGATTGCGGATGAACTCAGCGGTGATGGGGTTGGTGTTGCGCAAGGCAGCGGTGGCATTGCCGCCGCAGTTGAACGGTTCGGCGTCAAACACAACCGGTTCCAGCAGGCTGGTGACCGGGTTGTAATAGAAACGCAGATTGATCCAATAGGTGCCATGACAGGCGCCCCACAAATCGCTCAAAGCGTAGAAGCGCCCCATCAACTGTGTATCGAAAACGGCGGAGGCGGGCAGCTTTCCGGCCTGATAGGCGCGCAATTTACCCATAGCGTCCTCGGCTTCGGCCGACAGGGTGGGGCTTTTGGCAATCTTCCCGGCGCCAAAGGGCGAGATGTTGGCGCTGCCTACGTCTAACGCCGTGAAGACGCTTTCACTGTCTGTGCCGTTTTGGCGGAAGGCGGCGCGGTTCTGCCAGAGAAGTTCCTCGTCAAAGCGGATGATGACGCCGGCGCGGCGGCCCTGCGCTTCGATCATATCCTGGGTGAAGTGTTCTTCCAGGGCGTAAATTCCTTTGGCCTCGCCGTTGATGACCACGTTGTAGAAATCATAGCGTGTGGTCATAATACCTTCTTGCATCAGCAGGCGGTGGAAGACCCACTCTCGGGCAAACTGGCGTGTCTCGGGCGATTGAATGGAGAATTCGCGCATCCTGTTGACGTATTCGTCCGCTTTAATGCGAAAGGACCATTTGTCGCCTTCAATATGGTCGGTCCAGTCACCTTTGAGGCGCATTTCGATGTCCACTTCCTTCTGACCCTGCAGGTGCAGGCGGGCGGGGACCAGGTCTTCGTCGGATGAAAGCAGGATGCCGATCTTGAGCGCCTCGGTGCGCTTCTCCGTTAACTTTTGGTAGCTTTTAAAAGGCACGTCCAGGTAGAGCGTCGGCAGCCCGTTTTCTGTATAGAGCCGGGTCTCTGCTTCGACCTCTTGAACGGCTTCCTGGAGCGGAGCGGGCAATGCCGGTGTTTCGCCATTGCTTATGCCGCGCGCCAGGGCAATTGCCCGGCTGACGTAGCCCTGGCGGTAGCCCCAGGCGCCGGCCACAAAGGCCAACGCGAACAGGACGAAGAGGACAACCCCGCGCAGCCACCAGGGTGTTGCCGGGCGCATGCTGCCCTGAACTGGGGCAGGCGTCGGGTTGTGAGTGATTCTCATGGGTGCTCAACCTCCCAAGAGGTTGTTTTGCTCGACCAGGCTGATGGCGCTGGCCGGATAGGCCTGCTTGAGCTGGTCCATCAACGCGACCAGGGTTTGCGGATCGCGCACGGCCAGGTAATACGTCATCTGAATGTGATTGGCCTGGGTGTCGAGGCGGCGCAGGTCGAGTTGGGGAACCTGTTGTAAGAGCAGGTTGTTGATCTGGTCGAATAATACTCCGCCGGCCTGTTCGCTGTCGATGTCGATGTTCAGGAAGAGGTTGTGGGTTGCGGCGCGGCGCACCCAGCGGCTGGCGCGCACCAGCAGGTAGAGCATGATGATGGCAAAGGCCACCAGAGTGGGGATGCGTTGGTCGGCGCCCAGGCCCAGGCCGACGGCGATAGCAAAAAACAGGAAGATGAGTTCTTCGGGGTCTTTGATGGCGGTGCGGAAACGGACGATGGAAAGAGCGCCAACCAGGCCCAGCGAGAGCGCCAGCGAGCTTTTGACGATGGTGATGACCAGCAGGGTGATGAGGGTCAACATGGGCAGGGTGGCGGCGAACTGGGTGCGATTGGAGAGTGATTGGCCGAAACGGACGTAATACCAGGCGATGAGCAGGGAGAGCAGGATACCCAGGCCCAGGTTGAGAACCAGAACGGGCAGCGAAAGCGGCGCAGCGGCAGGTAAATTCATCAGTCATTCTCCGGTGGGGTGTCTACCTGTATTGATCGACGGTGATGAAAAAAGGTAGGGGAGGTGTTTTTCAAGGGACAGGCAAGCCACAAGTATAACACAGCTGAGGCGCCGTGGGGTGGCCGGCGCCGCCGGCTTGCGCGTAGCCGTGCGGCGTTCGCGTACATTTGGCGATCATTGTTCGGTTTTAGCATTTTCAATATTGACTGAAAATGCTAAACATGTTATATTTTCGCTTATATTCTTTGGGAGCGGTGTATGAGCGAAGCGGATGGAAATCTGAACCAGAAGAAAGTATTTGTGGAGGATTTCGGGGTAATGTTCGAGTCGATGTCTTTACCCCGTATGGCAGGGCGCATCCTGGGCTGGTTGCTGGTGTGCGTACCGCCATACCAGTCGGCCGATCAGATTGCAACTGTGCTGGATGCCAGCAAAGGCATGGTCAGCACGATGACGCGCTTCCTGATACAGTTGGGGTTTATCGAGAAACTCACTTTCCCCGGCGACCGGCGCGATTATTTTCGCATGAAACAGAATCTGTGGGAGCATATGATGAATGCGCGCATCTCGGAGCTTACCCGCATGCGGGCCATTGCCGAGCGCGGCCTGAACCTGATGGAAGAGAATGAAGAGGTGCGCCGGCGCTTGTATGAGATGCGCGACATTTACGTTTTCTTTGAACGCGAATTCCCGGAGATGATGTCCCGTTATCACACCGGGCGATAGGCTGCTTCGACAGCCATGAGCGGCGGTGTGAAACTGTTTTTGATTTGTTGCGTATATCGTATAGTGGTTTTGTGGCCTGCTGGCGTCAGTTTTGATTGTTTTTCATCTGTGAGGTAGTCTGGAGACCATTCGGAAATACGACTTGAGACGGATTGACAGCCACCTGGCTTTCTACTATAGTCAAATCCTGGTCTTTTTGTGCAACGGGTTTTGTTTAGGAAAAGTTCTGGTTTCCCAAAGGATGAGAGCATGTTCGGTTTCTTGAAGCAAAAACAAGCTTTTGACACTGTTATTGATACCTGCCCGGCCTCGAACGATCATGAGCCGTTGATCCGTCTGAATAAGATTGTCAAAACCTACCGCAATGCCGCCGGCGAGTTTACGGTGTTAAAAGGCATCGACGTTGAGTTCGATCATGGCGAATTTGTCGGGGTGATTGGTAAATCGGGCAGCGGCAAATCCACTCTGGTTAATATGATTACCGGGATCGACCGCCCGACCTCGGGTGAAGTGTACGTGGGCGATACAGCCGTGCACAAGTTAAACGAAAATCAAATGTCGGCCTGGCGTGGACGCAACCTGGGGATCGTCTTTCAGTTCTTTCAGCTTTTGCCTACCCTGACTCTGTTGGAAAACATCATGCTCCCCATGGATTTTTGTCATATGTACGCCCCGGCGCAGCGCCGGGCGCGGGCGATGGAATTGCTCGAGATGGTGGATATGCAGGATCACGCCTATAAGCTGCCTTCGGCCATTTCGGGTGGACAACAACAACGCGTCGCCATTGCGCGCGCCCTGGCGAATGATCCGCCCATCGTCATTGCCGACGAACCAACCGGTAACCTTGACTCACGCACGGCTGAGGCTGTGTTCAAGATGTTTGAAGATATGATCCAGCGCGGTAAGACGATCGTCATGGTAACCCACGATAGTGGCCTGGCGCGGCGGGTGACGCGCACGGTGCTGGTGGCGGACGGCGAAGTGGTCAACGAATGGGTCGCCAGGGCCCTGCCGACCCTGACGCACCAGCAGATGTTGGAGGCCTCGCGTAAGATGCAGCGGCTGGTTTTTGAGGCGGGGCAGGAGATCATCCACGAGAACCAGCACGAAAAGCGTTTTTATATCGTTGAATCGGGCGAGGTGGAAGTAGCGCTCAAGCGTTCGGGCGGTAATGACGTCGTGGTCACCCATTTTGGTCCGGGGCAGTATTTTGGAGAAATTGGTACGTTGCGCAACGAGCGCGCCGTTGCTACGGTGCGGGCAGCGCAGATTCCGGTCACGGTGATGTCCCTGAGCCAGGAGGATTTTATCGCCTTGCTCGATCAATCCGAGACGACCCGCAATGTGATCGAGCAGATCGTCAACCAGCGCCTGGTTGAGAACAAGGCCGCCCGGGAGGCGATTAAATGATTTCGCCGCGTTGGACGAAGGTATTGCGGGACCTGTGGAGCAATAAGGCGCGTACCATTCTGGTGATCGCGTCGATTGGCATCGGGGTGTTTGCCGTGGGTCTGGTGATGGCGTTGTACGCTATTTTATTGAACGATTTGAACGCCGATTATCTTTCTGCAAACCCACATGGGGCGATCATTTACCCGGAGTCGTTTGATGATGATGTGGTTGAAATTGTCAAACGAATGCCGGAGGTGGGCGCGGCGGAGGGCCGCGCTTCTATCACGGCCACGGTGGCAGGCGCAACAAAAAAGATCCCCATTTCGATCCAGCGTATCCCGGCGGTCGATCAGATGCAGATCGATACGATCCGTTATGAGGGCGAAGGGGCGTTCCCGCCGCTGGGTCTGCATGAAATCTATATTGAGCGTTCGGGCGCCAGCGCCATCCCGGCCAGGGAAGGCGATACAATCACCGTAACCATCGGTGAAAACCGCCAGCGCGAATTGCGTGTGGCGGGCATTGTGCATGACGTGACCGGTTTCTCGTATGCTTTCTCGCAACAACTGAGCGGGTTTGTTAATGAAGAAACCCTGACCTGGCTGGGCGGTGAGGCCGATTATAACCAGCTGTACATCACCGTAGCGCGCGACCAGTCGAATGAGGCGCATGTCAATCGGGTCGCACAAAATGTGGCCGAGAAGATTGAAAAGGGCGGACGCGAAGTCTATTACACCTTTGTCTATCAGCCTGGGCAACACCCGATCGGTAGTTTTGTGGCGGCCATGTTGACCCTCCTGGGGGGGCTGGGGGTGTTGGCGGTGTTTTTAAGCGCTTTTCTGGTGGTCAACACCATGAATGCTTTGCTCAGCCAACACATCCGCCAGATTGGGATGATGAAGGCCATTGGCGCCGATTCCAATCAGTTGATTGGCATGTATATTGGCCTGGTGCTCAGCTATGGGGCCATTGCTTTTTTGATTGCCGCGCCGTTAAGCGGTTATCTGGCCTATTCGTTGGCGAGTGCGCTGGCTTCTTTCTTGAACTTCAACCTGTTGGGGTTCCGTTTTATTCCTGTGGCGGTGGTGCTGCAATTGATTGTGGCGCTGCTGGTACCTTTGGCGGCTGCGGCTGGGCCGGTAATCAGCGGCACGCGCCTGACGGTGCGTGAGGCGATCAGTAATTATGGCCTTTCGGCCGGGCAGTTTGGCAAGAGCCTGGTCGACCGGATGGTAGAAAGCATTCGTTTCCTGTCTCGCCCGTTGTTAATTTCGCTGCGCAACACTTTCCGGCGCAAGACGCGTCTGGCATTGACCCTGTTCACTTTGACATTGGGCGGAGCGATCTTTATCGCGATTTTCAATATCCGTACTTCGATTGTGGTTGAGATTAATAAAACGTTGGGGTATTTCCTTTCGGACATCAACGTTTCGCTGGATAAACAGTACCGAATTAAGGAGATCGAGCAGATTGCTTTGCGCATCCCAGACGTTACTGCGATTGAAGGCTGGGGGATCAGCACCGGCCAGCTCATGTCGTCAGACGACAAGACCTCGGTACAGGTCTTATTGTGGGCGCCGCCGGCGGGTTCGGCGTTGATCAAGCCCGTGATGACTGCAGGGCGTTGGTTGCTGCCAGAGGATCAGAATGCGTTGGTGGTCGGCAATCACTTATTGAAGAAACGCCCGGATCTCAAGGTGGGGGATGCGGTTACGATCAAGATTAAGGGCAAAGAAAGCAAGTGGCAGATCGTGGGTACCTATGTGTTGACGGGTAACGTAGAACCGCCGTTTGTTTATGCAAACAATGAATACCTGGCCAAGATGCGCGATGAAATTGACCTGACCAGCGAGTTTCGGGTGATCACTGCCTCACAGGACGCGTTGACAGAAACACGCGTTGGCAAGGCGTTGGAAAAGATGTTAAAAGATAAAGGTATTAATGCAACCGGCATTACGACTGGCTCTGAGATTCGTGTACAGCAGGCGCAGCAGATCGATGTGTTGATCTATGCGCTCATGGCAATGGCTATCCTGATTGCCCTGGTGGGGGGGCTGGGGTTAATGGGAACGATGAGCATGAACGTGATGGAACGTACTCGCGAAATCGGTGTGATGCGTTCCATTGGAGCTTCGGATCTGACTATTTTGGGTATGGTGATTTTTGAAGGGTTGCTGATTGGCGTCATGAGCTGGCTGCTGGGCGCTCTGCTGGCCATCCCGATCAGTAAGGTGTTGGGAGACGCGGTTGGGTATTCGCTGTTGACCGTGCCGCTCAATATGACCTTCTCGTTTGATGGTTTTATTATCTGGTTGATTGTGGTATTGATCATTTCGACGTTGGCCAGTTTTATGCCGGCGCGAAATGCAGTCCGTTTGACCGTTCGCGATGTTCTGGCGTACGAATAGCAATGCCAGAAAGTTCACTGAGGAGAAATGCCATGAAAAATCGTTTGACCGTCCTTGTTGGTTTGTTGGTTGTAGCTGCCACGTTATTTGGGCTGGCAGGGTGTGGTGCTCAGTCGGAAACGCCTTCGCCGGCAGAGGCGACGGCCATTTCGGCCCCGGTGCGGGCTGAGGGTGGGGTGATTGCCGAAGCTGAGGTGGTGCCGTTGCAAGATGCCACCCTGAGTTTTGCCACGGCGGGCGTGGTGGAAGAAGTTCTGGCGCCCGAGGGCAGCCAGGTGGAGAAGGGCCAGCCGATTGCCCGATTACAGGGTTCAGAGCAGGTCAAGGCCTCTATCGCTGCGGCAGAGATGGAACTGCTCAATGCCCGCCAGGCCAAGGATAAACTGTACGATAACCTGGATGTGACCCGGGCGCAGGCGGCGCTGCGGGTGGCGAAGGCAGAAAAGGCGCTGGACGACGCCAAAGAAGAGGCGACGCGTAAGCGTTACCGCCGCGCCGACCAGGACAAACTGGATCAGGCCCGGGCGGAGTACATCCTGGCGCAGGATGCGGTCGAAGACGCCGAAGACAGCTTTGCTTATTTTGCCAATTATGACGAAGAAGATATCAACCGGGCGGCGGCGTTGTCGCAACTGGCCAAGGTGCGCGACATGCGCGATGACGCCAAAAAACGCCTCAACTGGTTGTTGGAGAACCCGGATCCGTTGGAAATCGGGGTGGCAGATAACTCCCTGAAGGTGGCGGAAGCCGAACTGTCGACCGCCAAACGCGATTTTGACGAATTGAAAAACGGGCCGGACCCGGACGATCTGGCGCTGGCGGATGCGCGCATCAAGAACGCCCAGGCGCAGCTGGATGCGGCCAAAGCGACACTGGATGACATGGTGCTGGAAGCGCCGTTTGGGGGCACGGTGGTGACCAACGACTTGAAGGTGGGTGAGCGGGTGGCGCCGAACACGCCGGTGGCGACGCTGGCGGACATGGCGACCTGGCAGGTGGAGACGACCGATCTGACCGAACTGGACGTGGTGCGGGTGAAGGTTGGCGGGCCGGTGAAGATCACGCTGGACGCCATCCCCGGGCTGGAACTGAGCGGGAAGGTAGAGCGCATCCAGGCGCTGGGACAGAACAAACAGGGCGATATCACCTACAAGGTGGTGATTACGTTGGATCAGCAGGATGAACGGCTGCGCTGGAACATGACCGCCTCTGCCAACTTTGTCGAGGAATAAGACTGTATCCGCTGAGTCATCCCTGGCGGGATGGAAACGGAGCGGTCTGAGACGGGAAGGAGGCACAGATGGCGCAAAGGATATGGCAGTTGGTACGCTGGGGGGTGGCTCTGGCGCTGGCGCTTGGAGCGCTGGGCACACTGGGCGCTGCGCCGGCGCAGGCGCTGCCGCAGGTGGTGGTGGACACGGTCGAGGACGACGGTTCGTTGTCGGCGTGTACCAGCGCGCCTGGGGATTGCAGTCTGCGGGGTGCGGTGAACTATGCCACGAAGCACAGCGGGATGGACGAGATCTATGTGCCGGCGGGGACGTATTACCTGTATGGTGGGCACGACGACGAGAATGCAGGCGGGGATCTGGACATCAAGGACTACGGCGGGTCGCTGACGATCGTGGGCGAAGACCCGGACACGACGATCATCGATGGCTACAAGGATTTCAGCCACGAGATGAGCGGGGATCGCATCTTCCATGTGGTGGACTTTGGTTCGGAGATCACGTTGACGCTGCGCAACCTGACGCTGCGCAACGGGTACCCTGGGAAGCTGCAATATGGGGGTGCGATCAAGACGTACGGGAGCCTGGTGCTGCAGAATATGGTGCTGGTGCACAACACGGCGCACCTGGGCGGGGCGATCTACATGTATTCGCCGTATGCGAGTAAGCTGGTGATCGAGAACAGCGACATCGCCGACAACCTGGCGTACATGGACGGGGGCGGGGTGTATGCGTGGGGGCAGGAGACGGTGATCACGAAGAGCGTGATCCAGAACAACCGGGCGATGAGGCGGGGCGGCGGGATCTACAACGCCTCGCAAACGACGATCAACACGTCGACGATCTACAACAACATGGCGATGGACGAGGGTGGGGGGCTGATGAACTTCTCGTTCCTGGGGGATCAGAGCTTTGCGGAGTGCAACCGCTGCACGTTCTACGGGAACAATCCGAATGCGGTGGAGAACTTCTCGAACGCCTTCTATGGCCCGCCGACGACGGCGCGGGTGGTGCTGCGCAACTCGATCGTGGCGCAGAGCAAGGATATGGATTGCGAGTACAAATATGATAGTAGCGGTCGTCCGCGTCAGGTGTGCCGGACGTACGACACGACCAACTGCAAGAACACGCTGAAGAAGGGCGGTGCGGGCGGGATCGAGAACGGGGGCAACAACATCGATACGGGCACATCGTGCGGGTTCAGCGGCAAGAGTTCGTTGAACCGTACAGACCCGCAGTTAGAACTCCAGCCGGACGACAAGTCGGACCGGATGGAGGCGATCACCGGGCTGCATGAGAACGGTGTGGCGGACAACGGCGGGCCGACGGGCACGCTGGGGCTGAAGGCGGGCAGTCCGGCGATCGACCGTGGGAACATGGCGACGTGCGACTACCGCGATCAGCGCGGGCTGGCGAATGTGGGCAAGTGTGACATCGGGGCGTTCGAGTACGACGCCAAACCGGTGCTGGTGGCCAATTCGGGGCTGCCGAACACGGAGAAGGTGGGGGATCTGTTGGGCAGCCCGCTGCGCCTGGGGGTGTACAACACGTACGGCAATGCGCTGGAGAACTGGCGGGTGGTGTACACACCGGACGCCGGGTCTGGGGTGCAGTTGAGCACGCCGCGTGCCCGGACGAACCAATCCGGGCAGGCGATGGTGGTGGCGGCGCTGGATGGGGCGAAGACGACGGCGTATGTGACGGCGCAGGCGGGGCCGGGGACGGTGCGCTTCAAACTGAGCGGAGTGGGGGTGGCAGGACAGCGCTACAAGGGCCCGGCGGTGATACTGCCGGCGACGGGCTTTGCACCGGGAGCGGAAACGCTGTTGGGCGAACAACCGTTGGAGAAGGTGTATAGCCAGCAGAACGATATGCAGCTGGTGGTGCCGAAGCTGGGGGTGAAGATGGCGGTGGTGGGGGTGCCGCAGGTAGGCGACAGTTGGGATCTGAGCTGGCTGTGGGAGCAGGCGGGCTACCTGGAGGGGACGGCGTTCCCGACCTGGGCGGGGAACAGCGTGATCACGGGGCACGTGTATCTGCCGGATGGGAAGCCGGGACCGTTTGTAGACCTGAAGACGCTGGGTTGGGGGGACCGGGTGGAAGTGCAGGCGTGGGGGCAGCGCTATGTGTACGAGGTGCGCGAGGTGGGGCTGGTGAAGCCGGGCGACCTGAGCCCGCTGCGCCACGAGGAGCAATCCTGGTTGACGCTGATCACCTGTCAGGACTACGACGCTCAGAGCGGACAGTATGCCAGCCGCCTGGTGGTACGGGCAACGTTAATATCAATCGAGACACAGTAAGGATATTATTCCGGCGGTCAGACGCGACCTCCCCTGTTCCTCAGCAGGGGAGGTCGTATTTTTGGTGGTATAATGCGGGTAAGTAAACGGTATCTGACATCCAGACGATTGTGACTCGACCCTCGTTTTTTGAGGGGTTGTTTTATTTACGAGTCCCCTGCGCGGCAGGGGCTTTTTTATTGACAGGTGTCAGAATGGCGTATACATGTACGGTTCTCTTTGAAGATCCTTTTTGGGTGGCGGTTTTTGAACGCGGCGATGAAGCAGGGTATGCTGTGGCGCGGGTGGTTTTTGGCGCCGAGCCGGGCGAGGCTGAATTGCTTGATTTTGCTTTACATCAATACAACCGCCAGGTGGTTTTTAGCGCGCCACTTGAGCCGGCGTCGTGCGTCAACCGGGGTGAGGTAAATTTCAAGCGCAGACAGCGTGAGGTGCGGCGTCTGATGGCGCAGCAAGGCGGGCGCAGCTGTACGCGCGCTCAAGCAGCCTTGCAGGCAGAGCGAGAACGGGGCAAGCAAGAGCGCCGGCAGACCGGCAAGGAGGAGCGCGAAGAAGCGCAGGCGGAAAAATATCGCCTGCGCCAGCAGCGTAAGAAAGAAAAACATCGCGGCCGTTAACCGCAGGAGATGAGGGCGTCGATTTCGGCTTTGGTCGAAAGCACCGAGGAAATTTTGCCGTCGTTCATCTGGAAGACCTTATCGACGTAAACGCACATGCGCAGGTCGTGAGTGACCATGATGCCGGCTTTGTTTTGCTCATGGATCAGATCGGAAAAGATACGCACGACCTGGTAAGCGCGCTCGGTATCGAGGCTGGCGGTGGGTTCGTCCGCCAGCACCAGGCTGGGGTTGTGGATCAGCGAGCGGGCAATGGCGACGCGTTGGCGTTGGCCACCTGAAATCTGGCTGGGCAGGTTGTTGAGCCGTTCGCTCAGCCCGAGCCGGTCGAGCAAATCGAGCACCCGCTGGCGCTCGCTGCGGTCGTAACGCCCATTCAGGCGCAGCATGAGTTCGACGTTTTCCTGGACGGTGAGATAGGGTACCAGGTTGTTGGATTGAAAGGTGAAACCGATCCGTTCGCGGCGGAAGCGCACGCGCTGCTGATCGTTCAGTTTGCTCAGATTTTGCCCATCGATGGTCACGGCTCCTTCACTGGGCAGCAGCAGGGCAGCCAGCATGGCCAGCATGGTGGTCTTGCCCGAGCCGCTGGGTCCGACCAGTCCAACAAATTCACCGGCTTTGACGTTGAACGAGACCTGATCTACAGCGCGCACGCTGTTGGCGCCGGAGCGGTACACTTTGCTAACTTCATTGGCTTCGATTACAGTGTTCATATCATCTGCCTCAAGACGACAGGCCGAGTGCGGCCAGCGGTTCGATTGAAATGGCCAGGCGAACGGAGACCAGCCCCCCCAGTGGGCCAATGGACAACAGGGCAATGATTGCCAGGATAACGGAAGAGCCATTGAAAATAATCGGGACGTTGGCGGGCATGCCGGCCGCCAGTCCCAGCGTAATCAACCCGCCCAGGGTGACGCCAAAAGTGGTGACCAGGACAATTTGCATGACCACGGCGGCGGCCACGACGATGTTAGAAGTGCCGATGGCTTTGAGCACGCCGATTTGAGGGACTTTTTGCAGCAATTGGATCTGGAAGAAGCCGCCGATCACCAGGATGCCGATCAACAGGGTGAAGCCGCTCTGGGTATTGAGTGTGCTCTGTTGCACCCGGTAGCCGGGGATGGCCTCGATGGCCGATGGAATATCAACCGCTTCGACCCCTTCTACCTCACTCTCAATGCGGCTGCGGACGGTATCTAATTCACCTGGATTATTGAGCTTGACGGCGATGACGTTTGAGGTCAACTCGACCAGATTGGAGCCGCTGGAGCCTTGAGGGCGGATGCGGTCCCAGGTGCGGTAGGGTAAAAAGACCGATGGTTGGAAGAGATATTGCTGGCCGTCGGTCATGCCAACCACCAGCAGTTCGAAGAATTTCTCGTCGGTGCCTTGAATGGTCTTGATGGTGATGACATCATTGACGCGCACGCCGGCCCGGCTGGCAAGGTTGTCGTCGATGATGACCTCGTTGCCGCGACTGGTACTCAGTTCGCGGCCGGCAAATAGAAGCGGTGTGCCCGGTTCGCCAGGTTCGATGCCGATCAGCGAGATGTTGAGGTTCTTGCGCGACGGGCCGTAGACCAGCGTCCCACTGCTCAAGCCCAACGAGCCTACGGCCTTTACCCCTTCGATACGGCGCACATCGTTGATCTTGGATCGCCCGATGCGGCTGGTACTGAGCGAGGTATCCACGTTTTTTTGGAAGACAAGCAATTCGGCGTCTAATTTTTGCAAGAATTGCCGGTTGGCAAGCGCCAACCCTTCGGCCAGGGCCGCGATGAAGAGCACCAGGGTGGTGATCAGGGCAATCACCAGACTGAACAGAAAAAAACGCCCCCGGTTACGCCAGACTTCCTTGAACGCCAGATAAACTGCCATGTTCCCTCCAGGTATCCCTATCCTTGCCCGGATAAGGATGTCTTGATATGCTTTGTATGAAGTTAGTATATCATGAGTGGGAAGGCGGGGTGACAAAACCTGCTCGAAACATTATACACACGGTGACCGGGCGCCGGCATACAAAGCAAACGAGACCGCCTGTTGAGGCGGTCTCGTTTTACTTTTCGTCCAGCGGATCAGCGGCGGTGGAAGTTGTGGCTGCCCTTGCCCAGGCGCCAGGAGCGTACCAGGCGAGACAGGTCGGCGGCCATGCGGGCGCGCGCCGGGGCCAGCGTTTCGCCTTCAGCAACCGTCACCAGTTTGCGGCGAATTTCTTCGGCCAGTTCTTCGTTCAACCCTTCATTGCGAATTGTTTCATTCCAGGTCTGTTGGTCTTCAACCGGGACCGGCATCTTCTCGATCAGCTTCATTAGCTGGCGTTCTTCAGGTGTGTTCTGGATAGCCATCAAGCGCCTCCTGTGTGAATAGTGCATTATACCCTACGGGTTATGGGTATTATACCCTATGGGGGCGCTGTCAGGCCAAATCGGGCATGTTGGCGCGTTCAAACGGGCGCTCATCAGATGCCATTTAGCTCGCTGACTTTGCGGAAATGGAAGCCGTAGATGGCCAGAGTGATGGCCATGGCAAATTTGCGCGGGTATTTGAATAACGCCCAGAAGAACAACCGCCAATATTCGCGCCGCTCCTTGCCGACGATGCCCAACTGCCAGATGGATTGGAAGAAGGCCAGGATTTCGACAATTTGCAAATTGGTGTGAATAATGGGCGGGTTGTAGTTGCGCAGGAAGGTTTTGACCCGCTGGTAAAATTTTTCTGGCGAATAAATCTCGTGTACCACCTGGCGATAACCGGCGCTCAGTGTTTCCAGGCCCATGCGCGGGATGATATTGGTTGAGCCGTCGGCGTTATCGCCTGACATTTCGTGCACCAGGCGGCCTTCCTTTTCCATGCGAGCGTAGAGCTGGGTGCCGTAAGGGGCCTGGAGCATGCCAACCATGGCAGTGACGATGCCGCTATTCTGGATGAATTCGATCTGACGTTGGAAGATGCTGGTGGTATCGTTATCGAAACCAACGATAAAACCTCCCATCACCTGGATGCCGCGGTTTTGCAGGCGGCGCACACATTCAACCAGATCGCGACGGGTATTCTGGCCTTTGCCGCATTCGGCCAGGCTGCTCTCATCGGGGGTTTCGATACCGACGAAGACCGAGGTAAAGCCGGCGGCGGTCATCAGATCCATTAGTTCTTCGTCATCCGAGAGGTTGATCGAAGCCTCGGTGATGAAGTTATAACCGCTTTTATCTTTGCGCCATTCGATCAGCGCCGGCAGGATTTCTTCTTTGATCTGGCGTTTGTTGCCGATGAAATTGTCATCGACGAAAAATACGCCGCGCTGCCAGCCGAGGGCATACATCTTGTCCAATTCGGCGATGATCTGGGCGGCGCTTTTAGTGCGTGGCCGGTGTCCGAGCATGGCGGTGATATTGCAAAAGTCGCAGTTGAAGGGGCAGCCGCGCGAATACTGGATGCTGAGCGATTCGTAACGACGGAGGTCGACCAGTTCCCACATGGGAACCGGTGAACTGGCCAGATCGGCGTAGCCCTCGGCGGTATAGACGTGCTGGGGGCAGTTGTTGGCCAGATCGCTCAGGAAGCGTGGCAGAGTGAGCTCACCTTCGCCGAGTACGAAGTAATCCACCTCGGGGAACTGTTCCCATTCGCCGCTGAAAATTGGGCCGCCGGCCACGATGGTCTTTCCGGCCGCATGGCAGCGCTGGATCACCTGGCGGGTGGATTCACGCTGGACGACCATGGCGCTGATAAAGACCATGTCTGCCCAGGCGATGTCCTCGTCGCACAGTGGTTGGACATTGAGATCGATCAGGCGTTTTTCCCACTCGTTGGGCAGCATGGCGGCCACGGTCAGCAGGCCGAGGGGCGGCGAAGAGGCGCGTTTGTGAACGAAACGGAGCGCATGTTTAAAGCTCCAGAAAGTGTCAGGGAATTCGGGGTAGGTCAATAGAATGTGCATGGCTAGACTCCTTGGCAATGTAATACAGAGCATTTTGTATCTGTTATAGAGTGTAGTCGTGCACGAATAAAATTAGATGTGCTCGCAGTCATGGCTGCGAGCACATCTGGGGGTGTTACCGGTATGACCCGCGGGGCAGACGGGGTCAGGGTATGCGCATGAAGGCCACCGCGTCCACCGGAATTTCTCCGGTGGTGCCGGCGGGAATGGACATCTGCACCTTGAGACGCACGGGCTTTTCCATGACGCGCGGCGTGCTCCAGGTTCCCAGACTGATCCAGCCGCCTTCGGGGTTGCCGCTGGTCAGGGCGCCGCTGAAGGGGCCGGGCTCAAGCTCTGTATCGTCAGCCAGAACGCGGAAATTTACCACGGGCTGGTTTTTGTTGGCCGGCACCCACATGGCAATCTGGAATTGACCGGGGGGGACGGTTTCGGATGTTTCCCAGGTGACGCGGCAATCTTCGGTCGGGTTGATGACGACTTCATAACTGCCGCCCCAGGCCAGGACATCGGTACGGGTGAGGGAGAGCCCCATCTTTTCTTTGGTGGCGGCGATCTCATCGATGATGTAACGCAGGCCCGCGGGGGGCAGGCGATCGAGCACCGTCATGCCGGGATCGGGCAGGTGGAGGATGAGAACGCGGTCGATGGCGACGATTGAGTCTTCGTTCCGGCTCTGCCAGCTGGTGCTGACCGAGAGTATGCCGGAGCGGTCTACCCGATACGTGCCGATGTCACGCCATTTATCGACCACCTGGCGCGGGTCGAAACGGTTGGTTTGAAAATCGATGTGGGTCTGCCCAAGCGAAGGAGAGAGGACTGTATCGTCCAGGGCGACCTTGAAATCGAGTGGGCCGGCGGAACTATACACGGTGTCCATGACATAGATCTGGTACAGGCCGCTGGAAACCGGTCTATCTGTGCGCCAGATAACGGAAGCAGGGCCAAAGGTGGCGTAGTAAGGTTCGGGGATCTCTTGCGCCAGTTGTGTGGCGATGGTGGTCGAAGAGATCCATTGTAGATTGGTGAAATCCGGATCCACCTGGACATTTTTGTCTTCGTTGAGGACGATCACTTCGACGGCGGGGGCCAACAGCGGGGGATCGATGCTCTTTAAATTTTGCAAGGTGTCGGCCGGGTTGGCCTGCGCCGTCGGGCTTGGCTCAGGGGTGAGGGTGGGAGTGGCGGAGGGGCGCGGCGTGCGGGTAGGGCGCGGCGTGAGGCTGGGCTGCGGGGTGGGGGTGACCGCGGTTAACATGCGTTTGACCGGCGGCAGGAAAAGCCAGATGATGAACGCCAGTGCCAGGATGGCAATCGTCGCCAACGGCATGGCGACGGAACGAAGGGATTGGTTGGAATCGCTCACGTCAGGATCCTGTCGGTCGGTCCTCGCCATCCGGGGCAGACGGCGTTTGGGGTTCCATGTGTTCGATCATCTTTTGCAATTCGTGGTTGACCTGGCGCAGCGCGGCGATCAGGTGAGGGCGCGCTTCCTGCACGGCCTGGGTTCCGGCCTCGTGCACTGCACTGGCGGTCTTTTCGACTTCTTGCCGCAGGTGGGCGGCCTCGGGTGAGGCGGCCTTTTCCTCGATGACCTTGCCGACGGTCTCAACCATGGCCTGCAGGCCGGCCTGCATCTCGATCACGCGCTGGCGATTGTGCTCGTCTTTCCAGGCGGCGCTGAGGGCAGAGGCCAGGCTATCACCGAGGATTTTAAATTGTTGCCCGACGTCATGCCAGGCTTCTTCGGGAGAATTGGGGGGAGGAGGTGTGGTCATAGGGAAATAGAGAGAAACTGTAGTCTGAGGGATGGATAGAAATTTCCTGGCGTTTATTATACCGCAGCCGTTCAACGCTTATCCAAACAGGGGCTTGACAGCTTGCGGCAATTTCTGTATACTAAAAATGCATTTATTCATAAGTATGCATAAACCGCATAAATGCATAGAAGCGAGAAACAGGAGCAACCGACATGCCCGCACCCATTCAGGATTTCCCCGTCCCCCAGCCGTTGGTGAGCGTCGCGCTGGAACCGGCCTACAACCTGCTGCACAGCCTGTTCTTGTTGAGCCAGGCCGACCAGATTTCGGGGCTGCACGATTGGGTTTATCACACAGTGCAGGCCATGTCGAGCGAGGAACGCCAGACCAACCGCCTGGTGTTGACCGGTTTTTATTACGCCATTGAGCCGGAACATGGCTGGCCGTCTTTCCCGGCTTACGTGGATGCACTGAAGCGCATGGATGCCGTGGCGCTGCGGGATCGCCTGATGGCGCGCTATGCGTGTTGTTCGCCGTCGGTTGGTTGGGATGCTACGGAAAACGCCCAGGGTGTGGAATGGAGCGCTGCGCTCCATTCTGTGGATGCGTATCTGAATTTTCTACAAGAACGTTTCTCGCCGGATAAATTGGATATTGATCTGGAAGGGCGCGCCTACCAGTATGTGATCGATCCGCCGGCGATGCAGGCGCTGATTGTCGATCATCTGTGGCGGATGTGGGAACGGTATCTTGCGGCAGAGTGGAAGCGGACACGCCCGCTGTTGGCGGAAGCGGTGCGTTCCTTCCAGCAGGTCGATCTGAACGGGATGGAACGCCTGGAGGCGGCGCGTTGGATCACCGGGCACACGTTTGCCGAGAAGAAATGGGAGCGCGCACTGAGCGCTGCCGAGCGGTTGATTTTTGTCCCCAACGCGCACGTGGGGCCCTATCTGGGCAAATACCATGCGAGTAAGGCGCTGGTGGTGGTATTTGGGGCGCGCTCGCCCAAGGGCGCCCGCGGTGTGGCTTCGGATTTGAGCCGGGCCGAGATTGTGGTGCGATTGAACGCTCTGGCCGATGATACCCGTTTGCGCATTTTGCGCCTGGTGGCAGAGAATGGCGAGCTGTGCGCTCAGGATGTCATTCAGGGTCTGGACCTGACCCAATCTACCGCTTCGCGGCATCTCTCGCAGTTGACCGCCACCGGTTATCTGTCGGAGCGGCGCGGCGATGGTGGTAAGTATTATGCGCTTAATCCAGAACGGGTGGAAGACGTTTTGCAGGCGGTGGCGGCCTTTTTGTTAGCGCACTGAGCCGGATGTGTGCGCTTGACCTCGAGAAAGGAGTATACGATGAGCGGTTATTTGCATGAACAGGTTGCTTTTGAACGCCGAAAAGAAGAAATGGCGGCGGCCGAACAATATCATTGGGTGCGTCAGGCCGAACTGGCCCGGCCTCGCCAGCCGGGGGTGTATCAGCGCCTGTTGAATGGGTTGGGGGAACGCCTGGTGGTCTGGGGCTGCGCCATGCAATCGTATGCCGCCCGTCTGGCGCCGGCAAACGCATTGGAAGACGACCCGTGCCCATGCCGGTGAGAGCGCTGGGAAAAGGCCAGCAAAGCACTGCGGGTGCAGGTGAAGGGGGGGCTACGCCTGCACATTACCGAAACGGTTTTTCATCGTGGCGTTTTAGAACAGGCGAAAATCATTTTGCCTGTTCGTCCGACGGCTGCACTGTGACGGCCGGGTTGAGTGCGGTTGTGTTTGTGGTAAGCCCGCCCAGAGCGAGGGTGACGGCGACGATCAGACGATGAGCATTTTGCCGAGGGCGATAAAGTCCAACACCCAGAGCGTCCAGCTAAATAGAAAGGCCAACAAGTAAAAAGCAAGGATGGGGTGTCGTTTCATGCGCTATTAGTTGAGCGCCAGTTGTGTGCTGGCGGCGGTGATGAGCGCCTTGAGCAGGGCGCGGGCCTGGGTGCGATTGAAACTCCGCAGCAGGAGGATATCGTAGCTCTGATATTGACCGTGGGGCAGACCGAGCGCCTGGTCGATGGCGGTTTGCAGGCGGTGAATGACGGCGCGTGGGAAGGCCATTTGTTGCAGGCCAACATAATTCAGGTTCAGGCTGGACAGGGCAGGTGTCAGACTGGCGATCAATCCTGCGCCGGGCTGCTTCCCTAATAACAGGATGCTGCCCGCGTCTACATCCAGGCCAAACCCGGCCTTCTCCCATTGCTCGATCAGGTAAATGAAAGCATCCCAGTGCTCGTCATTACAGGCCAGCAGGAGCAGGCCGATGCGCTGGTTGCGGACGTGGTTTTGCTCGTGATCACGAATGAGAGCAGCGATCTGGTAAAAGAAGCCCTCAGGGGAATTGGTTTGCAACGGGTTGAAGGTATAGGGGATGCGTCCAAGCAGCAGGTCGGGGGCGTCTGGCGGCCGGGTACGTGCTTCAGACTGGCGCCGTTGCGCCCAACGATGGATTCGTTCCATTTCCTCTGGGGTGCGGCTGATCAGATTCCCGTAGCCGTTACAATACGGGCAATCTCGCCACTGGCCGTCGCTGGTGGTGACCAGACCCTCGCCGTCGCATTGTTCGCATGGATGGGTGAGTGGAGGGAGGAAACGTAAGTGCGGGCCATAAGGCGGCAGGCCGGTGAGTTGGCGATACAGAGCAATGCGCTGCAACATGCTGCGTCGCCATACTTTTATTTCGCTGATTTGACCGCAATCCGGGCAATGTTGTGGGCCAAAAACCCACTCACCGTTGCGTGTCGGGCAGCGGTGTTTCCACGACGGATGGGGCATCTCGTTTCTCCTTAGGGTTCATTATACCGTCACATGGCGAATACGTAAAATTTTAATGTAAAATATTATCAAAGGATGATTGACGTTCATCTGATCTTGTGCTTCAATAAATAATGTTTTAATGGGTTGTTTTTTGTCGGTTGAAACGGGTCGCGATGAAACTGGGTCCTTTGTTTGCCAACATTCTGGTAGTGGATGCTGACGTAGCCTTTGTTCGCAAGGTGCGTCTTGTTTTGCAATCGGCGGGGTATGCGGTGCGCAGTGCGGCGAGTGGGGAAGCCGCACTGGAGACGATTGCAGCCCGCCCGCCGGATCTGATTTTGCTCAAGGCCCATTTACCGACCATTTCTGGATACGAGACCGCTCGACAGGTGAAGGCCAACGAGGCGTGGCCTTTTATCCCCATCCTGATGCTGGATCAGGCCGGGCCCGAAAATATTTCGGCGGCGCTCAACGCCGGAGCGGACGAGTTCTTAGGGCTGCCGTTGGAAAACGCCGAGTTGTTAATGCGCACGCGCGCCGCTCTGCGTTTGAAAGTGATCACAGACGAACTTGCCGGTTTAAACGAGGTGTTGGAAAAAAAGGTGGTCGAGCGCACTCT
This sequence comes from uncultured Anaerolineaceae bacterium, assembly GCA_964535315.1. GTDB lineage: Bacteria > Chloroflexota > Anaerolineae > Anaerolineales > Anaerolineaceae > CAZHTS01. The sequence goes on along the minus strand of CAZHTS010000003.1, from coordinate 48,538 downwards.
GCAACTCGAACAGGCGCACAGCAAGCTGCGGCATGCCGAAAAGCTATCTTCGTTAGGGCGTCTGGCGGCCTCGTTGGCGCATGAGATCAACAACCCGTTGAGCGGGCTGTTGAATTACGTCTATTTGCTCAAGTCCGACCTGCCACAGACGGCCGAGGTGCAAGAAGATTTACACATCATGGAGACACAAATCCACGCTATTGCCAAACTGGTGCAGCAGTTGCGCGATTTTTCCAAACCGCCCTGCAAGGAGCGCCGGCCTATCGTGCTCAACCAGGTGATCCAGCAGGTATTATCTCTGACCGGTAAAGAGCTGCAAAAACGACATATTCGCGTACACCGTTCGCTGGCCGAGGATCTGCCGGTCGTAATGGCCTCGCCGGAACAGATGGGCGAAATTTTTATGAACCTGATCATCAACGCTCAGGACGCCATGTCGGGTGGGGGCAGCCTTACCCTGAGCACCTGGGCTGACGATTGTTTTGTCAAAGCCCGGGTAGCTGACACCGGGGCCGGTATCCCTGCCGATTTGCTGGAGCGCATCTTTGAGCCATTCTTTACCACCAAAGGGGAACGCGGTACCGGGCTGGGTTTGAGTATTTGCTATAGTATTGCTCAGGATCACGGTGGGCAATTAAGTGTAGAAAGCCGGGTCGGCGAGGGAACGGCTTTTACATTGCAAATTCCTGTGTATTCATAAGCTACCAGGCGAGGTGTGTGTACATGTTTATTAACTGGAAAACCCGTGAATTGAACGTCAGCATTGTGTATTATGGCGCGGCGTTGAGTGGCAAGACGACCAACCTGGAGCGCATTCACGCCATGACGGCGGCCAAAACGCGCAGTGAGTTGTTTACGCTCAATACTCACGAAGACCGCACCATCTTTTTTGATTTCTTACAGCTCGAAATCGGCATGATCGGCGGCCTCAAGCCCAAGTTTGGCCTGTATACTGTGCCCGGTCAGGTGTATTACGAAGCGACCCGCCAGGCGGTATTGCGCCGGGCAGATGGTGTGGTTTTTGTGGTCGATTCACAGGCGGAGCGATTGGAAGATAACCGCGCATCCTGGAACGACTTAAATGAACATCTGGCGAAGATGGGGCAGCATTTGCCTGAATTCCCGGCGGTAATTCAGTATAACAAACGCGATTTACCCGGTGTGCTGCCGGTGGTGGAATTACAGCAGGCGCTCGGTCTGGCGCAATACCCGGCTTATCATGCCATCGCGGCCACCGGTGAGGGTGTCCCTGAAACGCTTCACGCTGCCATGCGGCTGGTGTTGTCCAGCGTCCAACGTAAATTGAGCGCGGCGCGCGATGCGCAAACAGGAGTACGAGAATGAAACAGCTTCAGGAGATCGTACAACAGGTCGGAGTCGAACATGGTTTTCTGGCAGTCGTGTTGACCGATGCCTCGGGCTTCCCGCTGGCGGCGTCTACCGGCGGAGAACAGGCCGAAGCGCCGGCGGCGATTGCGGCGCGGGTACAACGGGTTGCCCAACAGGCCAGCGCCCACGTCGGCCTGGGTGAGATGGACGAGATCGTGATGTTTGACGAACACGGCCAGCGGTTGGTGTGCCGCGCCTTTGCCGCCGGCGAACGCACGTTGATTTTGGTGGTGAAACTGGCGGCGCAGACGGCATATCGCCGGGCGACCAACCAGGCCATCCGCCAGATCCAACGCGTTTGGGCGCAGCGGGATCGTGCCGCTTGAAAATGGAGAAGATATGGCGCTAAAAGGTGATCTGACCGACATCAGTATTGCGGATTTGATCCAACTGCACTGCCAGTCGGGGGTGCGGGCCCGCTTGTACGCCTGGCGCCAGGGTGAGGAACTGGTGGTCTACTTTGCCGAAGGCGAAGTGGTGCATGCCCAGTTGGGGGAGATTGTGGGTGAAGAGGCGGTTTATCACCTGCTGCGCTGGCCGGATGGTTCTTTCGCCGTGGAGCAAGGGGCGGCGGCGCCGCAGCGCAGCATTCATTTGCCCTGGTCGGCGCTGGTGATGGAAGGGTTGCGCCGGGTGGACGAGGGCGGCATGCTGGTCGATGCTCCGCCGCCGGTGGTAGAAGACCCGTTGGGTGCAGCGCTGCACCGCCTGAGCGAGCGTTCCAGTTTTGTGGGGCTGGTATTGTTGCGCCGGGATGGGGCGTTGCTGGCGGCCGAACTGCCCGCGACGCTGGATCGAGCGCGGGTGGGGGCGGTGGCGGCGGGTATCCTCAACCTGTCGGCGCGCTCAGTCGGGCAGTTGGATTGCGGCGCTTTACAACAGACCCTGGTACAGGGGGCGATTGGCAGCGTGGTTCTCACCCCGGTGGGCGTCGACGCCATTCTGGTGGCGTTGGCCGACCCGGCGGTTAACCTGGGGATGACATTTTTCGAGGCCCGGCAGGGTGTGGAAATCCTGGAACAGGTGCTATCTGAAGCAAAAGGATAGGAATGGTGCGTTGGTGAAAGGAGTAAGAAATGGCAGGAGCACAGAAACGAAGCGAACAACTGGCCGAAGCGTTGCGCGGCCTGGTGGATAATTCTACCGATATTTATGGTGTGGCTGTGATCAGTATGGACGGTCTGGTGATCGCTGCCGAACTGCCGCAAAAATTGGATCAGGCGCGGGTCGGCGCCGTAGCGGCGGGTATCTTGAATCTGTCAAGCCGTTCGATTGGTCAGCTGGCCGGTGGTGAATTTCAACAGACGCTGATTCAGGGTAAGGAAGGCAACATCATTATTACTTATGCGGGGAAGAACGCTGCTTTTGTGGCGTTGACGAGCAAAAACGTCAATTTAGGGATGGCGTTTCTTGAGGCGCACGAAGGGGCGCAAAAAGTGGCCGGGATCTTGAACTAAGTGGACGAGGAGATAAACGATGCCGACGCAGGTCTTATTTGATAATGGCGAGCATAAGAATATTTTGTTGGAAGACTTCACCTCAGGGCAGATGGTGCAGGCCAACCAGCATGTCATTGTTCATAAGGATCAGGCCATCTTGCTCGATCCGGGCGGACACAAGGTCTATTCGGGTGCGCTGGCCGAATTATCGGCCATCTTGCCTACCAGCGCCCTGAAGTACATTCTGTTTTCTCATCAAGATCCAGATATCATCGCCGCCGCCAACGGCTGGTTGATGATTACCGAGGCCGAAGGGCTGCTCTCGCGCCTGTGGATGCGTTTTATCGCACACTTTGGGGTGGACGAAATGGTGATGGATCGCATTCAGGCCGTGCCCGATGAAGGCATGGTGCTCGATCTGGCGGGCTGCGGGCTATCGCTGCTGCCGGCCCATTTCCTGCATTCTCCGGGAAATTTCCAGCTGTACGATCCGGTATCCAGAATCCTGTATACGGGCGACCTTGGCGCCTCACTGGGCCAGACCTATACGGTGGTCGAAAACTTCGACGATCATTTGCAGTATATGACCGGTTTCCACCAACGGTATATGGCCTCTGGCAAAGCGTTACGTTTGTGGGCCAAAATGGTGCGTCAGCTAGATATCGACGTCATTGCACCCCAGCACGGCGCCATGTTTAAGAAAAAAGAGCACGTTCAGCGCTTTATTGCCTGGGCGGAGGGCTTGTCGTGTGGGCTGGATTTGATGGAAGACGTCTATCAATTGCCGAAAGCGTAAATTGTTTGCATGTGAGGGTGCGCCATGAGTGTAAATGCAACGATCCTGGTCGTAGATGATGATGAAAGCGTGCGCCGCAGTTTGCAACGCATTCTGACGCGGGCCGGCTATGAAGTCGAGGCTGTGCAAACTGCCGAGGATGCGTTGGAGCAGTTGGCCGGCCGGTCGTTTGATCTGGTGTTGACCGATTTGCAAATGCCTGGAATGAACGGTTTGCAGTTGTTGGCCGAAATCAAGCGGTTGGCGCCACAACTGCCGGTGGTGATGATCACCGGACACGCCGATGCGGATGTGGTCATCCAGGCGCTGCGTCATGGCGTGAGCGATTTTATGCCTAAGCCCTACCAGCCCGAAGAACTGCTGACGATTGTGGCGCGCGAGAGCGGCCGGCACAAACCGGCGACCGTGGTCGAGAGTGCCCCGGCCGTGTTCTCGCGCCAGCTCTCGCCGGCGCAGCTGGACGAGATCGATCGTATCCTGGCCGAATTGCGCGCCGAGGCGGCCGCCCGCTGCGTTTTACTGGTGGAGGGCAGCGGCTATGTGGTGGATGCCAAGGGGGTGATTGAGGACATCAACGTGGCCGCACTGGCGGCGTTGATGGCCGGAGATTTTGCCGCCACCGCTGGGATCGCCTCGCTGATTGGCGAGGGCGAGGCTTTCCGCCTGAATTATCATGAAGGCAGTCGCTACAGCGTCTATTCGGCCAACCTGGCCTCTGATTTGTTCCTGTTGGTGGTCTTTGGGCAGGATGTCCGTTCAGGGATGGTGTTGTACGCCACACGCCAGATTTTGCCGCAGCTTACCGCCATTATTGAGCAGAGCGTTCCCCTGTCTGCCGGCGAAACTGGCCAGGCCGGAGAAGCAGGCCAGAACGAGCACCTATTCTCGCTGGACGAGATTATGCAAAGTGGTTTGCTCGGCGACCAGGCGCTGGATGCCTTTGACGAGCATTTTAAGACTTTGTGGCAATAAGCCCGCGCTCAGTTTTGTTTGCGTACAATCAGGCGCAGGCCTTCCACTGCGACCACTTCCACCCGCTCGCCGCGGTGGATGGGGGGCGAGCCAGGCGCCAGTTCGGCGCTCCATAACTCGGCGGCAACCTGGACGTTGCCGTCCGGGTTGATGTCGTCGCGGGCGATGCCGGTTCTGCCGGCCAGGCTTTCTTTGCCGGTGCGGATGGGGGTGCGCTGCGCCCGCAAGGCGATGGTCATGATGGCAAAGAACGACAGGGCGATAAAGATGCCTACACCGATGACCAGCGGCACCGAAACGGTGGGGAAGCCTGGGGTGCGGGTCGAGTTAAACAGCACCAGGGCGCCGACGATGAAGCAGGCCGCCCCGGCTGTGGTCAGGGCGCCATGTGTGGGCGCTTTGATGTCCAGCACAAACAGGGCAAAGGCGATGAGCAGAAAAACGATGCCAAACCAGTTAACCGGCAGAATGCCCAGGCCGTAGCCGGCCAACGCCAGACAGACGGCGCCGATAAAGCCGGCCACCCAACCGCCCGGGCTGGATAATTCGATCAAGATGGCCTGCACCCCGACCGACATCAGCAGGAAGACGATGTTGGGGTTGGTGAGCATATTAAGGATTTCTTCGATCAGCGTGTTGGCAACCGGGTATTGTTCCAGACCGGCAGTGTGCAGGGTTTTTGTCTGGCCGTTTACCAGCACCGATTGTCCATCGATTTGTTTCAATAAATCGTTGAGATCGCTTGCGATGTAATCGATCAGGCCTGCTTCTAAGGCTTCTTTGGCAGAAACGGCGCGAGCCTTGTCGATGCTTTGTTCGGCCAGTTCGGTAGCGCGGGGGCCGCGCCGCTCGGTGAGAGAACGGGTGGTGGCTTTGAGGATTTCCTTGACTTTGGTTTCCATCGTCTCGCCGATATCTTCGCCCTGCCCGCCCACCGGGCTGGCGGCACCGATGGCCGTTTCGGGAGACATGGCGGCCAGATGGCCGGCGAGGGTGATCAACGTGCCGGCGCTGGCGGCCATGGCGCCGTTGGGGCTGACATATACCACTACCGGCACGCTGCTGGTGCGAATATTCTGGACGATACGGTTCATCAGGTCGATGCTACCGCCGGGGGTGTTGAGTTTCAGCACTACAACGGTGGCATTATCTTCGGCGGCAATGCGCAGGCCACGCTCGATGTATGTAACCATGACCGGGGTCAACGGGCCTTCGGCTTTGAGTACGACCGCCTTTGCCGTGGCGCCTTGCGCCGCAACCGGCTGGACGATACCGAATAACAGCCATATCACGATCATGAGAAAGGACATTGAGCGTTTGCGCATGACAGCCTCCTGCAGCATAGAGCAATTAGCGATTGGAAGATCCTCTTTGATTATAAGCCAGTCTGTTGAGAAGTCAAAAAGGACTGTCCTCTCTGCGAACGAGACCTGTGTTGATAGACTTCCTATATTCTGTTAACGCCATTCTTGTAGTCGCCGGATATGCTAAAGGCGTGAAAGATTTTTCAGCCAGGAAAGGAGTGCTGACATGGGAAAAATTATCGGTATTGACCTCGGCACCACCAACAGCGTGGTTGCAGTGATGGAAGGCGGCGATCCGGCGGTCATTGTTACAGCAGAAGGATCGCGTCTGTGTCCGTCGGTGGTTTCTTTTACCAGAAATAACGAGCGTCTGGTAGGTCAAACGGCCAAGCGCCAGGCGGTAATCAATGCGGAGAATACCATTTTCTCGATCAAGCGTTTTATGGGGCGGCGTTACGATGAGGTCGAACGCGAACGCAAGATGGTGCCCTATGCGGTGGTCAGCGGGCCGGCGGGCGACGCCCGCGTTAAATCGGCGCTGACCGGACGAGATTATACCCCGCAGGAAATTTCAGCCATGATTCTTGCCAAGTTGAAAGCCGACGCCGAAGCATACCTGGGTGAGCCGGTGACGCAGGCGGTGATTACGGTCCCGGCCTACTTCAATGACAGTCAACGCCAGGCCACCCGCGATGCGGGTAAGATTGCCGGTCTGGACGTTCTGCGCATCATCAATGAGCCGACCGCCTCGGCGCTGGCCTACGGGCTGGATAAGAAGAAGAATGAAAAGATTCTGGTGTTCGACCTGGGCGGTGGAACGTTTGACGTCAGTGTGCTGGAGGTCGGCGATGGCGTTTTTGAGGTCAAAGCCACCAGCGGCGATACCCACCTGGGCGGCGACGATTGGGACGAGGTGATCGTCAACTGGGCGGCCGATTCGTTCCGCACTGAACAGGGTATCGATCTGCGCGGTGACCGGCAGGCATTGCAGCGGCTGCGCGAAGCGTCCGAGAAGGCCAAGATTGAGCTGTCCAGCATGATGGAGACGGAGATCAATTTGCCGTATATCACCGCCGATGTCAATGGGCCGAAGCACTTGCAGTTGCGCCTGAACCGGGCGCGTTTTGAACAACTGACCCGGCATCTGGTCGAGCGGCTGCGCGGGCCGTTTGAAGCGGCGCTGCGTGACGCCGGCCTGGATACCCGGCAGGTGGACGAAGTGGTTCTGGTGGGAGGCTCGACGCGCATGCCTATGGTACAGGATTTGGTGCGGGCGTTGAGCGGTAAAGAACCCAACAAAGGGGTCAACCCTGATGAGGTGGTGGCGGTAGGGGCGGCGATTCAGGGCGGTGTCTTGGCGGGCGAGGTAAAGGATGTGCTCTTGCTGGATGTGACCCCGCTGTCATTGGGCGTAGAGACGCTGGGGGGAGTGATGACCACTCTCATCGCACGCAACACGACCGTACCGGTGCGCAAGACTGAGGTATTCTCGACCGCCGAAGACAACCAGCCGGGGGTAGACGTGCACGTTTTACAGGGTGAGCGCCCGATGGCTGCCGATAATATGAGCCTGGGACGTTTCCGCCTGGATGGTATTCCACCGGCGCGGCGCGGCCAGCCGCAAATTGAGGTAACCTTTGACATCGACGCCAACGGGATTCTCAATGTTTCGGCTCGGGACAAGGCTTCTGGTAAGGAACAGCGGGTGACGATCACCGCCTCGACCAATTTGAACAAAGGTGAGATCGAACGCCTGGTGCAGGAAGCCCAACGCAACCAGGCTGACGATGAGCGCCGGCATGCACTGGCAGAATTACGCAATCAGGCGGATAACCTGGCCTATCAGGCGGAACTCATGCTGAAAGAACAGACGCAGGCGCCGGCTGAAGTGCGCTCTGAAGTAGAGGCAGCAGTGGCCGAATTACGCCGGGTATTGAACGATCATGACGAGAGCGCCATTCGTCAAAAAATGGAAGGGGTCCAGCAGGCTGCCGGGCGGCTGTCACCCACCGCCTCCCGGGCTGAAAACGGGAATGGCAATGGGTATGGGGGAAATGGCCATTCACCTGAGCCATCGGGCGAGGGCGAGGTGATCGAAGGCGAATTTCGCCAGGCCTAGGCCTGAGTTTTTACGATGCATTCTGTCTTTTGCCGGGCCTTTTGCGCCCGGCAAAAGACTTTTCTGAGGTGAGTTATCAATTTTGTGGGCTGCTGGTATTGTTTTTAGCCAGCGGGGTGGTTAAAATCTTATGTAGATCGGGAGTATTGCGGCTGCATAGAAAGCGGGGCTGTGGTCTATTGTCGCGTTTAATCACCGGTTTGTTTCCCTTACCGGCAATCGATTTCAGGGGAGCGGGTGCATGACTTTGCGCAAACGAACTTTTTGGGCAATGTTTGGGATTCTGGTCGCCCTGGTCCCGGTGTTATATCTATCGTCTTCTGCAATTTTTGCGCAGGAATATGCTGCGTTGGAACAGGAACGGGTGGGGGAAGCCCTGAAACGTACCCAGGATTTATTGGAAGGATTTAATAAGGGTGTAGAGCAAACCGCCCGCTCGTATGCTTTTTGGGATGAAACGTATGCATTGATGGTTGAAAGCACGCCGGCTGCGGGTCGTTTGCTGATCCGCCTGGATGATGAGACGCTGAAAAACTTGCAGGTCAATTTTATGTTGTTTTATGACCGCTCGGGAAAATATTTTGCCGGGCGATTGTACGATTATCAAAGCAATCAGGTGGTGGCGCCGCCGGAACGCCTGATCGAGCAAATGCGCTATTACCAGCCCTTGCACTTGCTGGGTGAGCGCAAGTCGGCTTCGGGCACGGTTTTGTTTGAGGAGAACGGCCCGCTGGTGTTGGGCCTGGCGCAAATTCTCCCAAGTGATAAGGCCGGGGAGAACCGGGGCGTGTTGGTGGTAGGGAAGTATCTGCGGGCGGCCGATGTGGAGCAGTTGTCCGAGCAATTGGGGTATCGTTTATCCGTCCAGCGCCTGGACAAGTTGCAGCAGACGAGCGAAATGGCTGCGATCTTGAATACATTGGCTGATCGGGACGAGCCGTTGGTGGAGGTAAAAGGCGATCAGATCGTGGTCGGTTCGATTCTGGCTGATGACATCCAGGGGCGGCCGAACGTGCTGGTGCAAATCGAGATGCCGCGAACGGTTTACAACCGTTGGCCTTCGCTTCACGCCCAATGGGTGGCGTTGTTGCTAATTATCGGGTTGGTGTCTGTGGCCGTCATCATTGGCGCGCTGGAGCTATTGGTGATCCGGCCCATGTTACGTTTGAGCGCCAGGCTGGATCAGATTGATGAGTCGGGGGGCTTAAATGAGCGGATACCCCTGCCGTCTCATGGTGAGTTGCGGCATTTTACCGAGCACGTTAATGGCCTTCTGGAGCGTTTGCAAGAGGCGAGACGCCGGCATGTTCAGGATGAAGAACATTTACAACGACGCCTGGATGAGACGTTGCTGCTCAATCGCGTCATCGAAAAAGCAGCACAATCGAACGATGTCGAAGCGGTGCTAACAACGGTTTGCAAGGAACTGGCCTTGTTTATGCATCTGCCTCAGGCGGCTGCCACACTTCTGGACGAAGATAGAAAGCAGCTGGTCGTGCGCGCCGAGTACTGCGAGGCCGGCCGGCCATCGGTGATCGGTTTTCGTATTCCGTTAGAGAACAACCCCTCTACACGGTATGTGTTGGACACCCAGGAGCCGTTGGTGCTGGCAAATGCCCAACTGGACGCGGGCGCCCAGGATATGCAGGCTGTTGCGAAGAATCGCGGCACCGTTTCGTTGTTAATTGTGCCGCTGCTTTCTGGAAGACAGTCGATTGGTACGTTGGGTTTGGATGCGCTTGAGCCCCGTTCTTTTCATGAGGACGAGATTCGTATTGCCCGCTCGGTGGCGGCGGCGGTAGGACCGGCGCTTGACAAGGTGGCGTTGTCTGCGTCTGTCCGGCGAGAATTGCTGGTACGCCAGCAGGCCGAAGCGGCTTTACGGCGCCAGGAGGAATTGTTGAGCGGATTGGCCCTTTCGGCCAGTAATTTGCTGATCACGGCCGATTATGAGCAGGCGGTGACCCGGGCGCTGGCGGACCTGGGGCGTTCTATGCAAGCAGATCGGGCCTATTTGTTTGAGTATGTTCCGGACAAGACGCATAACCAGCCGCGGGTGCGTTTACACTTCGATTGGCTGGGCGAGCAAGAGGCCAACGAAACGCTGCGCCGTAATTTGAGAGAAGCGCCGGGGATGATGATCCCCGAACGCTGGTATCAGATTCTTGCCACGGGTAAGTGTCTGATGGGGGCGGTTGATGATTTCCCAGAAGATGAACGTACGACCTTGCTGAGCCGTAAGGTCGTCTCGCTTCTGGCCGTTCCCATCAACATCCGTGGTGCGTTTTGGGGGTTCCTGGGGTTTGATGTGCACGTTGCCGGCCGCAGTTGGAGCGAAGCCGAGGTGGCCGCGGCGTGTACACTGGCTGGAAGTCTGGGGGGGTTGCTGGCCCGCCGGCAGGCCGAGGAAGAACTGCGTTCGCAGTACGCCTATCTGGAGAGCTTGCACGAAACCTCTCTGGGGCTGATGCGCCGCCTGCAGTTGGGTGAATTGCTCGAAAATATTATGACGCGCGCCGGGCAACTGGCGGGATGTGAGAACGGTTATCTGTATTTATATGACGAGCATCAGGACATATTGCGGCTCGAAGTGGGCCTGGGGGTGTACCGTAATTTCATCGGGTTGACTCTTGGGCCAGGGGAAGGGATGGCAGGCCGTATTCTGCGGGAACGCAAGAGTATGTTGATTTCCGATTACACCACCTGGCCGGGCAGATCGGATAAATACCCGCGCACTTTGTTGTATTCGACCCTGGGGGTGCCGTTGGTGGTTGGGCAACGAGTGGCGGGGGTGGTCGGGTTGGGCGAAGTCAGCCCCGAGCATCTTTTGACCGACGAGCACGTTCGCATCATTGAGCGTTTTGCCCAGTTGGCCTCGATTGCACTGGATAACGCCCTGTTGTATCACCGCCTTCAAAGCGAGTTGGAGGAGCGCAAACGTACAGAAGAGTTGTTGGAAAGCGCCAAGGCCGACCTGGAGGGCCGGGTGGAAGAACGTACGGCGGAATTGCTGCGCATTAATGAGCAGATTGCCCTGGAGTTGGAGCGCCGCAAACAGGCGGAGCGGGCGCTGCGCGAGGAACGTTCGCGGCTGGCGCGCCGGGTACAGGAGCGCACAGAGGAATTGAGCGCTGCCAATGCGGATCTCAAGATGGCCAATGAACTCAAGAGCAAATTCATCGCCAATATCAACCATGAATTTCGCACGCCGCTGACCTCGATCAGCAGCCTGGCCGAGGCGTTGTTAGAGCAGGCCTATGGGGCCCTGAGCGCGTTGCAGGCGGAGAAACTGCACCTGATCCATAACAGCAGCAAACATCTTTCCTCACTGGTCGAGGATATCCTTGATTTCTCCAGTCTTGAGGCCGGCAAGCTTAAGGTCGAGATCGGGACGTTGACCGTGCAAAGTGTCTGCCAGACCTGTCTGGAATTGATCGAGCAGGCGGCGCGCCAGAAGGGACAGCAGGTTGAGGTGGAGGTTGATCCACTGGTGGTCTGGATTCAGGCCGACCCGCTGCGTCTGAACCAGATATTGCTCAACTTGTTGAGCAATGCGGTGAAATTTACCCCGCCCGGCGGGCGCATCGGCTTGCGGGTGACCGGGGATATTTCGGCCGGGCGGGTGCATTTTACCGTGTGGGATACGGGCATCGGCATTGCGCCGGAAAGTATGCGTTATCTCTTCCAGCCGTTTATTCAGCTGGATAACCGCATTGCCCGCCAGTTTCCGGGTACGGGTTTGGGGTTGGTGCTGGCCTATCGCCTGATCCAGTTGCACGATGGGGCCATTGCCGTGGAGAGCCAGCCCGGCGAGGGCAGCCGTTTCACGGTGACCTTGCGCTGGAGTCCACCACCCGGCGGACACTCCAGCATGTTGTCTTCGGGGTTGCAGATCGATGCTTCACCCGACTCAACCATTCAACTGACCCGTTTCCTGAATGAGATTGGAATGGAGACAACGCTATACCCGCGCGATGAAGGCGCGGTGGAAAAGGCAACCGAATTGCATCCGGACATTTTCTTGATCGATGTGCCTGGCGGCAGTGCACCCGATTGGGACATCGTGCGCCAGCTGCGCCGCAATCCGCAGACGGCTGCGGTGCCGGTGGTGGTGCTGGCGACCGGAGAAGCGCATTATCCCGATGCGGATGGCGGCGTGATCGTGTATGCTACCAAGCCCCTGCCGTTGCCCGATTTGCGGAATGCGTTGCGCCGGGTTTCGCCCAAAGGCACGGCGCGTTTGTGGCGCCGGGCGTTGGTGGTGGTGCCCAGCCGCGAGCCTGTGACGGGACGTTCAATGATCCTGCTGGTAGACGAAAATCAGGCCAGTATTGCCATTCACCAGCAGTTTTTGATGGCTTCGGGTTATCAGGTGATCCTGGCGCATAATGGCAGCGAGGCGATCCAGCGCGCCTGGCAGGAACGCCCCAACCTGATTTTGATGGACATGCGGATTGCCGGGATTGATGGCCTGGAAGCTGTGCGTCGGATTCGGATGAACGAGGTACTGGCGCGTTTGCCCATTATTCTGATGAATGCGTTAGAATTACCTGGGGATCGCCAGCGTTGTCTGGAAGCTGGCGCAGATGAGTATGTGAGCAAACCGGTTGATTTGTATATCCTGGCCGATATGATTAAGCGGATGTTATTGCAATACGGCAGGGAGGAACGGCGTGATGGATGAAAGCCCTACCATTTTGATTATCGATGACGATCTGGGAGATCGCGAGGCGATTGCCAGTGCGTTGATGTTGCAGGACTATCATCTGGTATTTGCCGAGAATGGCCCCGAGGGGCTGCAGAAGGCAGCCGAAGTTACCCCAGACGTGGTCCTGCTGGATTTGGGCATGTATCCGATGGATGGTATTGAAGTATGTCAGAAGATGCGCTCTGATCCGTTGCTGGCAGAAGTGCCGGTGTTGATGGTGACCGGTTTTAAAGACCGTGACATGCGGTTAAAGGTCATTGAGGCCGGGGCGGATGATTTTATCACCAAGCCGTTTGACCGGGTGGAACTGCGGGCGCGGGTGGGCTCCATTACCCGCCTGAATCGTTACCGCCGCCTGTTGCTGGAGCGTATCCGTTTTGCCTGGGTGATGGAACAATCCAACGATGGTTATTTGATCCTCAAAGATAACGGCCACGTATTATACGCCAACCCGAAAGCGCGTATCATGTTACACATGCCTACCGACGAGACCCAGCCTGTTTCGGGGACGTTCCAGCAGTGGGCGCAAAAAGTCTATCGCTGCGAGCCGGAAGACAAGTGGGATAACTGGTTGGAGACATTGCGCAGCAACGAAGTGTTGTACATGATCCACCCTGAGGATGATACCAGCCACGATGTGTGGATGAATGTGGAACTGCTCAACGTGAGTTGGAGCAAAGATACCGGTTTGTTGGTGCGCATCAGCGACATCAGCGAACAGCTTGAATTGCAGCGCGAGGTCTGGTCTTTTCACGCCATCATTGCCCACAAGCTGCGCACACCGCTCTCGAACATGATTCTGGGTATGGAATTGTTGACCTCGAAGGCGGACAAGCTGAGCATGGAGCATGTGACCGAATGGTCTCGGGCGCTGTTACAAAACGCTCAACTTTTGCGGGGTGAGATCGACGAGATTTTGCGCTTCTTAAATGTGTCCCGGCTCAACCCGGCCAATACGCCGATGGTATTGTCTGAGCTGGCCGGCATGGTTGCCCAGGTTACCGGCGAGCTTGGAATGAAAGCAGTTAATTTGCTTCTGCCGGATGAGATGAGCCAGATACGTTTGAGCATTTCGCAGCGGGCAATGGAACTGGTGTTGTGGCAGGTTTTGGAGAATTCGCAGAAATTCCACCCGGATCTTAATCCACAGGTGGAGATGTTTATCTCTCAGATAGACACTGACAGGATCCGGCTGCGGGTGCGCGACGATGGCGTCAATTTGCCGCCGCAAAATCTTTCCAGGGTATGGTTCCCCTATTTTCAGGGGGGGAAAGATTTTACCGGCGAGACGCCGGGCATGGGGTTGGGCCTGCCATTGATTGCTTCGTTGGTTTGGAGTGTGGGGGGCAAATATCGCATGATGAACCGCAGTGACCGGCCCGGTGTGGTGATGGAACTGATCTTGCCTGTTCTGCAAGCGCAACAAGAGAAATGATATAATTTGCGCATGCGCGAAAATAAAACCAACCCACTTATCGTCATCTTGCCGATTGTGGTCTTGCTGGCGGTTTTGTATGCTTTGCCGCCGGTGAGAGAACGTGTCAACCGGCGATTGGAAGACTGGCGCACGCGGCTTGCTTATACATTTTTTCCACCTGAACGCGAGGTATTTGTACCGCAAAAACAGGTAGAAACATTGGTGCAGGCTACCATGATGGCGCTTACGCTGACGCCCACACCGGAGATAACCGTAACCCCCACTGCGCCGGTTATTACGATTATCCCCACCCAGACTCCCACCCCTTTGCCTGCAATGATCGAGTTGCAAGGAGTTCCTTACGTCGATCAGCATTTCGGCTGGAATATGTGCTCGCCAGCCACGTTGACGATGGCCTTGCAGTACTGGCAGTGGCCGGGAAAACGTGAAGAAGCCGCCACAGGCTTGAAGCCTTTCGAGCAGGATAAGAACGTAATGTTGTATGAGATGGCAACTTTTGCCCAACAACAGAGCGGGATGGGGGCGGTGTGGCGTTCTGGCGGCACGCTGGATCTGCTCAAGGAGCTGCTGGCAGCTGGTTTTCCGGTGATCATCGAAAAGGGCACGTATGGATTGCGGGATACGCTGACCGGTAAGTATAGCTGGATGGGGCATTACAACCTGGTCACAGGTTATGACGATGCGGCCCAGCAGTTTATCATCCAGGATTCTTACCTGGCACCCGGCGCCAACATACGTTTCGATTACACCTTGATCGAACAGGAATGGCGCGCCTTTAATTTCGGCTTTTTGGTGGTCTACCCGGCCGATCAACAAAAGCGCCTGTTTGCGGTGTTGGGCGATTATGGCGATGAGGTCACGTCAGATCAGAAGGCATACCAGCGTTCCACCCAGGAAATTTATAGCCTCACCGGGCCAGACCAGGTGTTTGCCTGGTTTAACCGCGGTTCCAGCCTGGTGCGCTTGCAGGATTACGCCGGAGCGGCTGAGGCGTACGACGAGGCATTTCGCCTGATCGCCGAACTGCCTGAGGAAAAACGCCCGTATCGTCTGGTCTGGTATCAGACCGGGCCTTACTTTGCCTATTATTACGCCGGGCGTTATCAGGATGTCATCAATCTGGCGGATGCCACTCTGACGCCGGTGGAGCGTTCGGGCAAACCTTATCTGGAAGAGAGTTATTACTGGCGGGCAAAGGCCAAGTTGATGATTGGGGACCAGGATGGGGCCGTTGCCGATCTCAAGAAGAGTATTGAGTATCACCCTAACTTTTCGCCAGCGATGGATGAACTCAAAAACCTGGGCGTGACGACGCCCTGATGGTTTGTGTACGTCTATTCTGGCGGTGCAATCCGGGCCGCCAGAATAGTTTTTAGACCCCATTCGAGATCAGATCCATATGCTCACTTTGCTGCATTTTGCCGATGCTCATATCGATATTGCCAGCCATGGCCGCCACGATGCCGCCAGCGGATTGCCGGTCAGGGTGTTGGACTTTCTCAAGGCCCTGGATACGATTGTGGATACGGCCATCCAGGAACGGGTGGACCTGGTGATTTTTGCGGGCGACGCTTACAAAGACCGCACGCCGGTGCCCACCTTTCAGCGCGAATGGGGGCGGCGGGTTGCGCGCCTGTCACAGGCGGGTATTCGCACCCTGTTGCTGGTGGGTAACCACGACCTCTCGCCTTCGGCGGGGCGGGCGCACGCTTTACAGGAGTTTGACACCCTGGCGGTACCCTATGTGCATGTGGTGGGCAAGCCTTCGTTGCTGCGACCGGATGATCTGGACGGCTTACCGGCCCAGGTGCTGGCGCTGCCGTGGGTTTCGCGTTCTGGCCTGATGGCATCATTATCGTTAAGCGGGGCCGAGCCCGAGCGGGTGTACGAGGAACTGGGGGTGCGCCTCGAGGCGCTGGTGCAGGGCTGGTTACAGCAGATCGACCCCACCCTGCCGGTGATCCTGACTGCGCATGGTTCGGTGCAGGGGGCGGTGTATGGCGGCGAACGCAGCGTTATGTTAGGCGGCGATCTGGTGCTGCCGGGGGCGTTGGTGCGTGACCCGCGCCTGGATTATGTGGCTTTGGGGCACATTCACAAGGCGCAAAATTTGAACAAGGACGCCCATCCGCCGGTCATTTATCCTGGCTCGATTGAGCGGGTCGATTTTGGCGAAGCCGGGGATGATAAATTCTTCGTCGTGGCCCGGGTGGAGCGCGGCGCGTGTGCGGTGGAATGGCGCCGTTTGCAGGGCCGCCGTTTTGTGGATCGCAGCCTGACCCTGAGCCGTTCAGAAGATATTCTCGGCCAGATGCTGGCGGTTTTACCGGAGCGTGAGGCGTTGCAGGACGCCATCGTGCGCCTGGTGGTGGAGTACCCCCGTGGCTGGGAGAACCTGTTTGATGAGGCTGCGCTTCGTCGTTACCTGGAGCCGGCTTTTGAATTTCACCTGGTACGCCGGCCGATGATGGAGGGCCGCATTCGCCTGCCCAGCGACCAGACCATCAGCAGCCTGACGGTGATGGATTTGTTGGATCTATACTGGAAGACGTTGAAAACAGATGGGGATGAGGTTGCGGCGTTGCAAGCGCTGGCGGCCGAAATCCTTGCGGTGCAGATAGGTAATCCGGAGGAGTGAACATGGATGCGGCTGTAGGCGAGATCCTGTTGGTGCTGGCGTTGATTTTTGTCAACGGCCTGTTTGCACTGGCTGAGATCGCCGTGGTTTCGGCGCGGCAGGCGCGCTTGCAGGCAAGCGCCGAGGAAGGGGACGAGCGGGCGCGGGTGGCCCTGCATCTGGCTGAGGATCCGACCCACTTTCTCTCGACCGTTCAGGTGGGAATCACGCTGGTGGGTATCCTGGCCGGGGCAGTTGGCGGCGGTACACTGGCCGAGGCGTTGGGGGAATGGTTGGGGCGGCTGCCCTGGCTGGCGCCTTATAGCGAGGCGTTAGCGCTGGTCCTGGTGGTGACGTTGATCACTTACCTTTCGCTGGTGGTCGGCGAGTTGATCCCTAAACGACTGGGGCTGAACAATCCGGAAGGGGTGGCGGTGCGCGTCGCCCGGCCTATGTACTTGCTATCACGGGCGATGTTGCCTGTGGTGCGCCTGTTGAGCGGGTCGACCAACCTGGGGCTACGTTTGATGGGGGTGGCCGAAACGGATGAGCCGGCGGTGACCGAAGAAGAGGTGCGTGTGCTCATCGAGCAGGGGACAAAAGTTGGGGTGTTTGAGGCGGCTGAGCAAGACATGGTTGAGGGCGTTTTTCGCCTGGGGGAGCGGAGCGTGGATGCCTTGATGACGCCGCATACTGAACTGGTGTGGTTGGATCTGGATGAGCCGTATCAGCGTCTGTTGCAAACCGTCCTGGAAAGCGACCACACCCGTTACCCGGTAGGGCGCGGCAGCCTGGATAACGTTCAGGGTATTCTGCTGGCGCGCGATTTACTGGTGCGCGACCGGTGTGAAGAACAGGTCAACGTGACGGCGCTGTTACGCCCGCCGTTGTTTATTCCGGCGGGTACACCTGCTCTGCGCGCGTTAGAACAGATCAAGTCGGTATCCGGGCACGTGGCGCTGGTGATCGATGAGTTCGGCGGCGTGTTGGGGATGGTGACGTCGTACGATATCCTCAAGGCGATTGTTGGGGCGTTCAACGTGCCCGGTGAAAACGGCAAAGCGCAAATCGTCCGCCGCGAAGACGGTTCCTGGCTGCTGGATGGTCTGTTGCAGATCGATGAATTCAAGGTGTTGTTTGAGCTCAAGCAGTTACCTGACGAAGAGCGCGCCGGCTATCAGACGTTGGGTGGTTTTGTGATGAGCCAGTTGGGTTCGATCCCACAGCCTGGGCAGCATTTCCTTTGCGCCGGGCTGCGTTTTGAGGTGTTGGATATGGATGGGCGGCGCGTCGATAAAGTGCTGGTTGCGCCGGTGGATGACCAGGAAGTGAAAGGCGTATGATCCCTTATTCTCTGCGGGTTTCCGGTTTCCTTTCTTATTTTGATCCGGTCGAACTGGATTTTTCCTTGTTTGATCTGGCGTGTATTTCCGGTGCAAACGGCGCCGGAAAATCTTCGCTGCTGGACGCCATTACCTGGGGATTGTTTGGTCAGGCACGGCGCAGAGATGACGCCCTGATCCACAGTCATAGCAACGCCGCCGAAGTGATGTTTGAATTTGGCTATGAGGGCAATCGCTATCGTATCCAGCGCAGCAAGCCGCGTGATAAGTCCACGCTGCTCGAGTTTTCGGTTGAAACGCCGGACGGCTGGCGGGCGCTGACCGAGAAATCGGTGCGCGAGACGGACGCCCGTATTCAAAGCACGCTGCGCATGGACTACGAAACGTTTATCAACGCTTCCTTTTTTCTGCAGGGGAAGGCCGATCAGTTTGCCCAACAACGCCCCGGCGACCGCAAACGCATCCTGTCCAGCATCCTGGGGCTGGAGGTGTGGGAGGCCTACCGGGATACGACTGCGGAGCGGCGGAAACGTATTGAGAACGAAGTCACGACGCTGGATGGCTCGCTGGAAGAGATTTATGGCGAATTGCGCCAGGAAGAAGAACGGCGCGCTCGTCTGCAACAGTTGGAAGAGGCGCTGGCGCAATTGAGCACCGCCCGCCAGGCGCAGGAGGCTACGTTGGATAACCTGCGCCGTCTGGCGGCTACGCTTGCCGAGCAGCGCCGCCTGGTAGAGGTATTACGCAGCCAGGTTGAGACTACCCGCCAGCGGCACCAGCAGCGTATGGCGCAGATCGCAGCGCGGCAGGAAGAGTGCGCTGCATACCGCCGTCAACTGGCAGGCGAGGCGCAGACGCGCATGGCCTACCAGGCCTGGCAGAGCGCCCGTCAGGAACTGGAACGCTGGGAGGCGGTGTCGGCCAATTTCCGCCAGTACGAGAACCAACGCTCCG
Source organism: uncultured Anaerolineaceae bacterium (assembly GCA_964535315.1). Classification (GTDB taxonomy): domain Bacteria; phylum Chloroflexota; class Anaerolineae; order Anaerolineales; family Anaerolineaceae; genus CAZHTS01. Next base: position 29,459 of record CAZHTS010000003.1, on the reverse strand, counting down.
GGCCGCTAATGGCGATTGAGGCCGGGCGGGCGCGCCTGGAGAGCGAATTGGGCGCGCTGCGCGAGCAAGAACGCCAGATACAGATCTTGATTGGCGAGCGGCTACCTGAGTTGGACGGGCAGTTGGCGGAAGGGCGCGCCCGGCTGTTGGAGGCGCAGGCGCGTCTGGAACAACGCGCGGCGTTGGAAGAGCGCGAGCGCAGCCTGATGGCGGCGCAATCGGAGGCGGCGGCTGAAAACAAACACTTGCGCGAGGACATGCTCGAACTCAAGGAACGCATTGATCGCTTGCGTGAGGCCAGCGGGGTGGTGTGCCCGTTGTGCGGTCAGCCGTTGGCGCCTGACGAGCGTCAAGTCTTGATTGCCAACCTGGAGGCTCAGGGGAAAGAATTGGGCGATCGCTATCGCCAGAACCAGGCGCTTGGCCAGCAAACCGAGAGTGATCGCCAGGAGCTTGCCAGAGCGTTATCTGATTTGCGCCAGTTCGAGAATGAGGTGCGTGAATATCAGCGCCGCGTCGATCAGTTAGAGCATCAGGGCGGGCAATGGCAAACCGCGATTGCCGGCTGGCAGGCGGAGGGGGAGCGGCGCATGCGCCAACTGGCTGATACCCTGGCCGGCGGGCAATATGCAGCCGATGAGCGGGCCGAACTGGCGCGTATCGATGCGGCCCTGCGGGAGTTAGGCTATGACGCCGCCCAACACGACGCCATCCGCCGGGCGGAGATGGAAGGCCGATCCAGCGAGGAGGCGCTGCGCCAGATTGAAGCGGCGCGGGCGGCGCTGGGGCCGCTCGAGCGCGAGATCGCCCAGTTGGGCGAACAGCAGGCCAGCGAGGAGACGCGCCGGATAGAAGATGAAGCGGTTCTGCGTCAGGCCGAACAAAAATATCAGCAGGATGCTGCCAGTCTGCCGGACGTGCAGCAGGCCGAACGTGAATTGTACGCCGTGCAGGAGCAAGAGAACCGGGTGCGGATGCAGGTGGGCGGGGCGCGCCAGGGGGTGGAAGTGCTCAAAACGCTGCGCCAGCGCAGCGTGGACTTGACGGCGCGGCGAGACGCCTTGAACCGGCAGGTGGCCCGGCTGAAGATGCTGGAGCGCGCATTTGGTAAAGACGGTGTGCCGGCCCTGTTGATCGAGCAGGCGTTGCCCGAGGTCGAGTTGCAGACCAACGATTTGTTGGATCGTCTCAGCGGCGGCAGCATGTCGGTACGGTTCGCCACGCAGCGTGATTTCAAAGATAAGAACCGTGAGGATAAAAAAGAGACGCTGGATATCCTTATCAGCGACTCGGCCGGCTGGCGTGAGTACGAGCTGTTTTCGGGCGGCGAAGCGTTTCGCGTCAATTTTGCCATCCGCCTGGCGTTGTCGCGCGTTTTGGCGCAGCGGGCGGGAGCCAGGCTGCAAACATTGGTGATCGACGAAGGCTTTGGCAGCCAGGACGCCGAAGGACGCCAGCGTCTGGTGGAGGCGATTAACCTGGTCAAAGGCGATTTTGCCAAAATTCTGGTGATCACCCACCTGGAGGAACTGAAAGAGGCTTTCCCGGCGCGGATTGAAGTGGAAAAGACGTTGCGCGGTTCGCGGTTGCGGGTGGTGGCATGATTGCGACGCGGCTGGGTTTGCAACAACGCGTCTTGCCGGCTTACCGGGCGGCTTTTTTTGACGCCCTGGCGCAGGCCTGCCAGGGTGGCCTGGGGGTGTTTGCCGGGGCGCCGCGGCCAGAAGAGGCCCTGGGCGAACAGGCTCACCTGAGCCGGGCGCAATGGACGTTGGCCGGTAATCATCACTGGTTGTCTGGGCGAGGGTATGTGTGCTGGCAGTCCGGGCTGGTGGCGTGGCTAGAGCGCTGGCAGCCGGACGTGTTGATTGTAGAAGCCAACCCGCGTTATCTCAGTACGCCGCAAGCGGTGCGGTGGATGCACGGTCGCCGACGCCCGGTGGTGGGCTGGGGGTTGGGGGCGCCGGCGCGCGGGGGCGTCCTGGCGGGTGTGCGCCGGAAGTTTTTAGGACAGTTTGATGTGTTGTTGACTTACAGCCAGCAGGGGGCGCAGGAATATCAGGCGGCCGGTTTTGAGGCGCAGCGTATCTTTGTGGCGCCGAATGCGGTGACGCCGCGGCCGGCGCACCCGCTGCCAGAGCGCGGCGCCGATTTTGATCCGCAGGGGCCGTCGCTGCTGTTTGTCGGCCGTTTACAGGAACGGAAACGGGTCGATCTATTACTGCGAGCGTGCGCTGCCTTGCCGGTTGAGCGCCAGCCGCGTTTGTGTGTCGTAGGAGACGGCCCGGCCCGACCCGGTCTGGAGGAACTGGCGCGCCAGATATACCCGCGCTGTGAATTCCCTGGGGCGCGGCACGGCGCCGAACTTGAAACCTGCTTCCGCCGGGCGGATCTGTTCGTCTTGCCGGGGACAGGTGGGCTGGCGGTGCAGCAGGCCATGTCTTTTGGCCTGCCGGTAGTGGTGGCTGAAGCCGACGGCACCCAGAGCAACCTGGTACGCCCCGAAAACGGCTGGCAGCTTGCGCCGGGCAGTCTGGATGATTTGATTGCCACGTTGCAGGAGGCCTTGCAAAACGCACCCCGTTTGCGTCAAATGGGGGAGGTTTCGTACCGCATTGTGGCCGAAGAGATCAATATCGAGCGTATGGTGACAGTTTTTGAGCAGGCTGTGGTTGCCGCCCAGGCGATCTATGGGCGCGGGAGGAGTAACGATGCACATCATGATGGTGGTTGACGGCCGCAGCCCGACGGCCCGTTCGTGGATTCAGGGCCTGTTGGCTTTGCAGCATCGTGTGACGGTCGTCTCAACTTTTCCCTGCGCCCCTTTGCCGGGGGTGGAGGCGCAACATGTCTTGCCGGTTGCTTTTTCTGGCTTTTCTGGCGGTGCGGGCGGCAGCGGTACTGCCGCGTCTGGCGGGCTGCGCGGTGGGGTGGTGCGCCGTTTCCGTTCTGTCTTTCTGGCGGCGCGCTATCTATTGGGGCCGCTCTCGTTGGGCGGTTATGGCCGGGCGTTGCGGCGGCTGGTGGAAGCGGACAGGCCGGATGTGGTACATGCATTACGTATTCCATTTGAGGGGATGCTGGCCGCCGCCATTCCGGCCGGGGTGCCGCTGGTTGTTTCGATTTGGGGCAACGATTTGACCCTGCATGCCAGCGGGTCAAAGGAGATGGGCGTGTTAACGCGGCGTACGTTGCAGCGCGCCAACGGCTTGATGGCAGACGCCCATCGCGACATTCGTCTGGGTCAACAGTGGGGGTTTGCCGTAGACCGGCCCACGCTGGTCGTGCCGGGCGGCGGTGGGATCGATCTGACCGCCATGCACCGGGCGCGCGTCGAGCGCATCGATTCTCAGTCGGAGTGCTGGCCCTGTATGCCGTTGGTGATCAATCCGCGCGGTTTTCGCCCGGGGAGCGTGCATACGGATATCTTTTTCCAGGCCATTCCGCTCGTGCTGGAACGCCGCCCCAAGGTGTTCTTTGTGTGCCCGGCAATGGCCGGGCAGGCGGAAGCGTTGCGATGGGTCAACCGGTTCAAGATTGGCTCACAGGTGCGTTTGCTGCCGCATCTGCCCCAGGCCGAACTGTGGGATTTGTTTATGCGGGCGGACGTTTCTGTTTCGCTCAGTTCGCACGACGGCACGCCCAATTCGCTGCTCGAGGCAATGGCGTGTGGCTGTTTCCCCATTGCCGGCGACATCGAGTCGCTGCGCGAGTGGATCACACCGGGGGTGAACGGATTGTTGGTCGAGCCGACCAAGGCGCAGGCGCTGGCCGAGGCATTATTGCTGGCTTTGGAGCAAACTGAGTTGCGAAGCGCTGCGGCGGAGTATAATTTAAAGCAGATTCATGCACGTGCAGAGGTCAACCTGGTGCGAGCGCAGATGCAGGTATTTTATCAACGCATGATTCAAGGCTGACGGAGGGACGATGGACGAACAGATGAAAGATCGTTTATATGGGGTGGCAGTTGGCGCGGCGGTTGGAGATGCGCTGGGGATGGCGCTGGAGTTCGGGCCAGCGATCCCAGAGGATCGCCTGGTGCGCACGATGAAACCCGGACGTTTGCCAGCCGGTTCGTTCACCGATGATACCGAGATGGCCCTGGCGGTGGCCGAGAGTTTGATTTCTTCTCGCCCGTTGCGCGGCTCGGATTTGAGCAGGCATCTTGTTGCCTGGTATGAAAAGAATCCGCCGGACATCGGCGTGCATACCCGTAAGGTCCTGGGCTGGCTGGCAGAGGGGATGCCGTGGCGGGACGCCATGCAACGCGCCGAGGAATACCTGGCCAACAGCGCCCCTAATGGTTCGCTGATGCGCAGCTGGCCGGTGGCGATTGCCTGGTGGAACGACCCGATCCAACTGGTGGTGGATAGCGAGTTACAAAGCAAGGTAACCCACCCGCACATTGAATGTGTGCAGGGGTCGGTGTTAATCAACCGTATCATTTATCAATTGATCCACGGGGACACGCCGCACGAAGCGCTGGATACAGCGCTCAAGGCGACTACGTTGCCGGCCCACCTGCGCCAGACGATCGAGCAGGCGCCGCATCGCCAGCGGTCGGAATTGGAAAACAGCGGCTGGGTGCGCCACACATTGGAAAGCGCGGTGTGGGGGCTGTTGACCACCACCTCTTTTGAGGAGGCGGTGGTGCAGGTGGTCAATCTGGGGCAGGATGCCGATACGGTCGGAGCGGTGGTGGGGGCGATGGCCGGAGCGGCCTACGGTTTATCGGCCATTCCGGAGGTCTGGAAGGCGCAGCTGCGCGGCGAATGGCCGGTTGGCTCCGGCAACATCTGGCACACTCAGGATTTCATTCAATTGACCGACCGTCTGGTGGAAGCGCCGTTCTAGGCGCTGCTATCTTCCCCGGCGGCTGCGCCGGCGATGGCTCCGCTGCTGAAGGCAAATTGCAGGTTGTAACCGCCGCACGGGCCGACGACATCTAACGTTTCCCCGGCCAGATAGAGTCCGGGGACGCGGCGGGAGGCCATGCGGGTGGGATCGACCTCATCGACCGGTACACCACCGGCGGCCACCTGGCAGAATTCAAAATCGCGCGTGCCGCGTACGGTGAAGCGTATCCCGGTCAACAGGTGCAGCAGGCGATTCAACGCTTCTTCGTCAATCTGATGGATGGGGGCCTCGAGTGGGATTTTGACCAGCTCCAGAAAGACAGGCGGAACTTTTGGCGGCAGGACCGCGCCGAGTAAAACGCGTAATGGAATCTGCTGGCGGCGTTTGCGGGCGATCAACTGGCGCAGGGCGTCTTCGCTGGCCGGTAACAGGTTGAGTTCGAGCTGCATGTCCTGGCCGGGGTGGGCGCCGACCAGGTGGCTGAGATCCATTACTGCCGGCCCATTGAAGCCCCACTGGGTGACGATTAAATTGCCGGTGGTTTCCCCCAGGAGCGTTTTGCCTGCCAGCCATATCCGGCTGCGGACATCCAGGCGAACGCCCTGTAGTTTGTGGAACGAGTGCAAATCGACCTGTAAGGGGGCCAGGGCCGGGCGCAGCGGCAGCACGGTGTGCCCCAGGCGCTGCAGGGCAGGGAAGAGCTCGCCGCGCGAACCGAGATTGGGGGCAGCCCGGCCGCCGGCGGCGAGGATGAGCCGCCGGGCAAAAAAGTCGCCGTTGGGCCCCGAGAGTTGAAAGCCAGACCTGGCGCGGCGTATGTCCAGAACAGGGGCGTCAAGATGCAGGATGACGCCTGCCTGGTTGAGCGCGGCGGCAAAGGCGTCTACGACCGTGGCGGCCGACTCGGACAGCGGGTAATACCAGCCATCGGGGGTGGCATAACTGAGCACACCAATCGTTTCCAGGGCGGCGAGCAGTTCAGGGCGTCCAAAGCGGCTCAACATCTGGCGGATGAAATCGGGGTCGGCGCAGGCGTAGCGTTCTGCCGCCACGGCGGCGTTGGTCAGGTTGCAGCGCCCGCTGCCGGTGACCAGTAGTTTGCGCCCCAGAATGGCGTTGCGCTCGATCAGATGGACTTCGGCGCCTTGTTGCCTGGCCTGCAAGGCGGCCAACATGCCTGCCGGACCGGCGCCGATGATGTATACTTGAACCATACCGTGCCCTTGTGTGTGGATGAAGTAGGCTAATTATAGCAGAGGGCTGTAAACGTTAGAACAAGAGGATACGACATGAAAACTGCTTTGTTGCTGATTGATATCCAGAATGATTATTTTTCCGGCGGGCGCAACCCGCTGGTGGGCAGCCTCGAGGCCAGCGTGCAGGCGCGCCGGCTGCTGGACGCGTTTCGCCGCCAGGCGCTGCCGGTGGTGCATATCCAACATGTGTCGACGCGGCCGGGGGCGCGCTTCTTCCTGCCGGATACAGAGGGTGTATTGATCCATGCCAACGTGCAGCCGTTGCCGGGCGAAGCGGTGTTCCAGAAGCACGTTCCCAACAGCTTCCGGGATACGCCATTGTTGGATCATCTGCGAGGATTACAGATTGAGCGCCTGGTTGTGGCCGGGATGATGACACACATGTGTGTGGACGCGGGGGTACGCGCGGCGTGGGACTACGGCTTTGAATGCCTGGTGGCCCAGGATGCCTGCGCCACCAGGGCGCTCGAGTATGGCGGAGTGCAGGTTCCGGCCGAACATGTACACGCCGCTTTTCTGGCGGCGTTGAATGGCACGTATGCCCGTGTGATCACTGCGGAAGAGATTCTGGCTCTGCTGTCCTGAACGACGGTGGGCTGATAAAAACACCGGTCGCTGGTGGGGCGACCGGTGTTTTTTATGTTTATACCGTTTGAGCGGGGGGTTCGGGCTCTTCAGGTTCTGGAATGGAAGCCACAGGCGGCTTGTTGACTGGCGCCGGCGCTGTTTTCTCGGTTTTCTCTTCGTGGGTCAGCACATAAATAAGGATGAGCGCCAGCCCGAAGAATAACGGCGCCAATCCGACCAGCATCCAGGGCCCAAACCCGAGCGGAAAATCAGAGTTTACCCCCAGCGGCCACAGCCCCAGGCAAAGCGCCAGGCCGAGTGCGGCGATGATGATGCCCCAGCGCAGGGTGTCTTTGCCGTTGCGGCGAGGGCGTTCTGGCTGCGCCAGGCCTTTTTCGGCCAGCGCCAACGTTTCGCGAAAGTTCATGTAGCGCATCAGCACAATAAAGCCGAACAGCACCACGAAGAAGGCAATAACGCCTGCACAAAAAATAAACCCATCCATGTCTATTCCTCCTGACAGTTATTTGGTTTCGATTGCAATGTTGCCATTGCGGGTTGTGACGGTCAATTTTGCGCCGCCGCCGTTGACGCTGCCCTTCCAATGGTTCTCGTTGGGCTGGCCCTGTATGTTGACGTCGAATTGTACGTCGATTTTGCCAAAATTGGTTTCCAGGTCAAAATCGAAAGCCGTATTTTGGGGGATTCTGATGTTCACGTTGCCGAATTCGGTGTGCAGCGTATGTGGGCCGTCTCCCAGCGAGCCGGAAAACTCGATGCCGCCGCTGCGGGTATCGATCTCGAGTCCGCTGGCGTCCACCTCTTCGAGGCGAATTTCACCGAACTCACTGTTGGCTTTAATCTTGCCGTTGGCCTTGACGATAGAAATCTCTCCGTTGCGCGTCTGGAGTACATAGGAACTGGCGCGGCTGTCTTCTACCGACACCCTGCCGAAGTCGCTGGTTGCCTGCAAGGTTTCGCTCACCGACAGTCCGTTGAAGGTCAGGCCGCCATTTTGAGATTGGCTGGTGAGCGACTTACACCCGCCGCCGCTCCAGGTGGTTTCGCCAAAGTCGGTCGACAGGTTGGCGCTTCCGCTGAGGCGCACAGAATTCAATTCGATCTGACCGTTTTTCGAATGAGCCTCTAACGCACCGCCGTCAGATTCGGTCAGGACAATCCCGCCAAAATCGGAGCGTAAGTCGATCGTTTTTTCGCCGGCCTGGATCTGGTGTGCGGAGAGGGTGCCATTCTGGGTCTGGGCGGTCACTTCACCTTTGGCGTTCTCAATGTGGATGTCGCCAAAATTGGTTTTGAGATTGACCTTTTCTTCGACCTGTTGGGCATCGATGCTCCCGGACTGTGAGTTGACAGTGACCTGAGTCTGGGCGGGCACCCGGATGGTGAGGTCGGCGCTGGGGGGGTGAAACTCGCCGATACCAATCTGGATGGAATCTTTAACGGTGACCCGCACGGTGTTGCCATCCTGTGTCATTTCGACTTGAAAATCGGACAGCGCCTGTTCGGCGGTCTCTTTGTCGGGGCCCCAGGCGGTCTTGTGCGCCTGGACGGCGATTTGCGACTCGCCGCCGATGATGGTGGTTTGCCCGTTGGGGTTTTCGACGATGAGCACGGCCGGGCTTTCTACGTTGAAACTGCGGTTTTCATCGGCTTCGGCAGAAATATCCTGGATCTGAAGGCTGAGATGAACACCAGAGGCGCTGATGTAGCGATAGGTGCTGGCTACGATCAGCACGGTCAGGCCACAGATGCCCAGCAGGCAGACGATGAGAATTGCGGCGATGAGCCATTTCTTTTGCATCCATACGCTCCTTTTTGCTTTTGGTAATAAGACCGGTTTCTGAGCAAAAAGTTTCAACAAAAACTGTTGAAACTTTTTACGGTGAACTGTGGTCTAATCAATGAGTCGGTATGACAATCTCATCTTTCAACGAAACCGAACTGATTCAACGGGCGCGCAACGGCGATACGCAATCGTTTGCTACGCTGGTATTAACGCACCAGACTTTCGTTTATAATCTGGCTTTGCGGGCGACCGGTAATGCGGAGGAGGCGCAGGATATGGCGCAGGAGGCGTTTTTACGGGCGTGGACTGCTTTGCCCGGTTTTCGGGAAACGGCTCGTTTCCGCACCTGGTTGTACCGGATCGTGATGAATTTGTGTTACAGCCAGTATCCCCGCCTACGGCGTGAACTGGCCACCCTGCCGGTGGAGGAGCTGCAAGACTGGCTGGGCGAAGAACACAGTGATTTGCAGGCCGGGCTGGAACGCCAGGAGCAGCGCTCCTTTTTGCATCGTCAGATCGAGCGTTTACCGGCCAGTTATCGCCTGATGGTGATGTTGCGTTACCAGCAGGATTTGTCGTATGATGAGATTGCCCAGGTGTTAGGCGTGCCTTTAGGAACGGTGAAGACGGGGTTGTTCCGGGCGCATGCGCAATTGCGGAACGCTTTGCAGACTCGAGAGGAGGTGTTGGATGGAAGGTGAACAACGCTGGGAGGATGCGATCGAAGATGCGCTGCGTACTGCGCCATTGGAACCGGCGCCGCTGCAATTGTTTCCCCAGGTGATGCGCCGGGTAAAGACGACGCCTTACCGGCCGCGTTTTCAGGTGCCGTGGTTGGACATTGCCCTGGGCTTGTTTGCAATGGGGATGGTTGGGGTGCTCTGGTTGGCGGCGCAATGGCTGCCGCAGGCGTGGCTGAGTTATATGCGCCTGGAACTGTCCTGGTTATGGATGCGCATCTGTTATCTGGATATGGACGGTTACGGTATGCTAATCGCCGGACTGGCCGTGGGGGGGTGTTTGCTGGCCTCGCTGTGGGCAGGCTGCAGCCAGTTGATTTCTTCGACGCGGCGGGGATAAGCGCGTCTGGTTCAGCTTTTCTACGGGAGGGGGCGTCCATCCGTGCTATAATTCGCTGCACTGATATTTTCGCGGCAAACGAGGAAAGCCATGCAATACTCCATCCAAGAATACAAACGCTGCGTCGTCCTGGCTACCAAAGAGCGCATCGATCATTACACCGCCCCTGAACTGGAAAAGGCGTTCAACGAGATCATCGAAGCCGGGCATTACCGCATTTTGTTCGATATGAGCGCCATCGATTTTATTTCCAGTGCAGGCTGGTGGGTGTTGATTAATGCCCAGAAGACGTGCAAGCGTTATAATCGCGGCGAGATTGTTCTGGTAGGGGCACAATCTGCGATCGTTGAGACGATGGAGATCATCGGGATCGGCGAGTATTTCAGACGCCAGTCGACGCTGTTGGAAGCGATTGGCAATCTGTAAAGATGGGGGGCTGTATGCGCTTTGCAGCGCGTCTGGAGCAGTTGGCGGCGATCGATGCCCATTTGCAGGCCGAGACGCTGCATTCTGGCCTGAGCCGCTCGGAATTGTACGCCGTACAACTGGCGGTTGAAGAGGCCTGCGCCAATATCATCGAACATGCTTATGAGGGTATGGAGGGGGGCGAGATCGAGTTCACCTTGACCGATACGCCTGAGGCGTTGGTGGTGGTTTTGCGCGATTGGGGCAAGTCGTTTGATCCGCAGCGCAGCCGGCCATCCATTCGCACCCTGCTGCGGCGGCGCGAGGTGCACGGCGGCTTGGGGCTGCATTTGATGCGCCAGACGATGGATGAAGTGCATTTTGTGTTTGAGCCGGGCGGCGCCAATACCCTGACGATGGTGAAACGCAAAAAGCATGGATGAATTTGCCGTCCTGCGGAAGAGTTATGGTATAATAGCCGTCGCCTGAGCGGATGGCACTCAGGTTTTCCTGGAGAGGTAGCGTAGTTTGGCCTAACGCGCGCGCCTGGAGAGCGCGTGTACCGCAAGGTACCGTGGGTTCAAATCCCACCCTCTCCGCCAGATAAAAACACCCCCCGGCTTTTCGCCGGGGGGTGAGTTTTTGGGCGGGATGGTTATTCCACGATGACGATATTGCTGCCACTGCGCCCGAACACTTCGGGCGAGTACATCTCTTCGGCCTTAGCCGGCGGAACCACATAGCGACCGGGCGTGGTGGCGCGGGTGACGTAGGTGTAGTTGTACACGCCATCCCACAGCAACGAGGTGAAGGCTTCGGCGCGTTCGTCGCGCAGGTTCTGGTGTTCGAACCAGCTGCGCCACCACCACCACCCGTAGGAATAATCGCTGGCGTTGGGATCCTGGGGAATACTGCCGGAAACGGCCAGGGCGGGGTTGACGATCTCCAGCCCGGCGGGCAGCGGGTCGACCAGGGCCACATGGTAGCGGCGGTTGGCGGCGACCAGCGTCAGGCGCACCCGCACGCGCGCCCCGGCCTTGATGTGCCAGACACCGTCGCTGTCCTGAGAAACGTCTTTGGGGTCATCCACGGCCTCGTAGACGCGTTGGACGGTAAAGCCCATATCCAGCGGGGGCAGTTCCAGATCGGTGGGAGCATAGCGCAGACCGAGACGGTAGTACATCCGGCCGGGGCCATCCTTGCTGAGGATCAGATTCTGCGTTCCGGCAGCGGTCTGATCGACCAGGTATGACATGGGGACGGTGACCTCGTAGCGTTCGGTGGTGCGGCCGCGGAAGGCGTGCTCGCCGACGTAGGCGTCTCCCAGCCACATACGGGCGACGAAGTCGGGGGTACGTGCTTCGTAGGTGTTGAAGTAACGATCCAGCGCCAGCAGAACGAAGACGTTCTCCTGGGTGTTGCCCCAGCGGCCGCGGGTGCGGTGCGCCAGCAGCCCGTTGACCACCTTGGGCGTCAGGTCGCTCTTGGGGTCGTCGATCATCAACGCTTCCAGCAGAATGGCGTCGGTGCGGCGGTCGGAGTTGAGCAGCAGGTAGGACTGGTCATCATACGAGGTGGTGAAGTTGGCCGCGCCGGCGGTTTCTACCACACGGTTGTTGACGTGTTTACGGATGGCCTCCAGGCGAGCGCCGGCGTTGGGAGCGTCTTGCAGCACCTGCCACAACCAGCCCACGGCATCCAGATCGAGGTTTTCCAACCCGGCCTCATCGAGCAGTTGGATGGCCTTATCGGGATCGCGGTCGCCCATCAGGTGGCGGACGTACAGGGCATAGGCGCTGAGCGTCTGGCGGGTGTGCTGGCTGTACCAGGAGGGATAGTAGTTTTCGATCTGGCGCAGGTATTGCAGCAGGCGGGGTTTCATCTCTTCGGGCACCTTGAAGCCTTTGAGCTCGGCGCGCTGCAGGGCGTGGGCCACATGGATGGTGTTGAAGGGGATCGAGTCCTGTCCTCTGCGCCAATAGGGGAAGCCGCCGTCAGAGTTTTGCAGCCCTTGCAGTCGTTCGACGTCCCGCTGCACGGCTGCTTCCATCTCGCTGGCCGAAGGCAGCCCTTCGGCCTTGAAGGCGGTCAGGACGTCGCGCAGGGCGGCCACGGCCAGGATGCGAGAAGATAACTGCTCGGTGCATTCAAACGGGTAAGCGACCAGATACAACACCGCGTCGGTGAGGGATTGCAGGGCAGTGGAAGAGGTGCTGATTTCCAGCCCACCGTATTGAGGGAAGATGTCATTCAGGGCGGCTACCGGTTGAGCGGTGTTGCCCTCGTCGATGACGCCGTAGGTGGCGAAGGCTTCGGTGGTGGCCGGGGTGTAGACCGGCAGTTCGACCGTGGCGGCATCGGCGTAGCTGCCAGAAACGGCGGCGACCTGGAAGCGGGCCGTGCCGGCCAGTTGCGTGGTGGCCGGGAAGCGTACTTCGACCCGGTCGCGGGCCGGGATGGTCACGCGCTGGCCGGCGGCGCCGGTCAGGGTGAGATTGCTGGCGCGCACGGCCACGTCAACCGTCAGGGGTTCGGCGGTCTGGTTTTGCAGCACGACCGGCAGTTCGAAGCGGTCGCCAAAGTTCAGGAAGCGCGGGGCAGACGGGCGCACCATCAACGGCAGGCGGGCGACCAGGTTGCTTTCGGTGATGCCAAAGCGCCGGCCGCTTCCGCCGTCAACCGCCGCCACCATGACCCGATAGCGTGTCAGGTTATCCGGCAGCTTGATCGTCACCCTGGCGGTGCCGTCGGCGTTGGTATGGGTGGCAGGGGCGAAGGTCGCCAGCGGGTTGAAGTCCATGCGCATGCGAATTGGCTGAGGAGCGGCAGCGCCGGCTTTGGCTTCGTCGGCCATGGCCGCCATGGTGGGGGCGGCTTCCATCGCCGGGGCGGGGACAGCAGCAGCACCGGCCAGCATACCATCGGCCTCGTTGGCCTTCTGGCGGGCTTCTTCGGCCAGTTCCTGCGGGTTGGCCAGGAGGATGCTGGCACGCCCATACAGGCTCTCCAGCTCCGCCGGGCGAGCGGTGTAGAAGGTGAACAGCGGGTCGGCCATGTTGTAGTTGGACAGCGCCAGGATGGCTTCGTCCACCACCACTACGGCCAGTTCGGCGTCGCTCACCGGCTGGCCGGCGGCGTCCTTAACGGTCACGTCCAGGGTGGTCTCTTGACCGGGCTCCAGTTCGGCGGCCGCCAGGTTGGCGCTGAGGGTGAGCCTGCGCTGTGTGGGCGGAATGTTGAGGGTGAGTTGGGCCGTGGCGTAGGCTGGCCGCCGCGGTGCCCCGGCAACGGTTTCGCCGCGCTCGTTCAGGCGGTTGGCCGAACCGGTCAGATCGACCTGGATGTTCAGGTTGGGGATGTGTCCGGCCGCGATGGGAATCTTGAGGGTAACGGCGCCCTCAGTAACCTGGAAGCGCTCGGTATAGAGCAGCCCACTGCGGCTGACGGTCAGCAGACCCTCGGCCGGGCTGAAGGGCGGCTGTACCAGGATGTTGGCCACGTCACCGGGCTGATAGCTTTCTTTATCCGGGATGAGCGTGACCTGTTCCTGCTCGACGTTGCGCGCCGCCGGTCGCTGTCCACCGCTGACCCAGCGAATGAACTGGCTCTGGTTCTTGCGCCCCAGTTCGTCGCTGATCTCGGCGGTGATACGGTAACTGCCGCCGAGGGCGGTCTCAAAGGTGCAGCGGACCGGTTCACTCTTCGAGCCGGCGGTGCATTCCTGGACGTCGGCCTCTTCTTCACCCCAGCGGTCGCCGTGATATTTCCAGTCCAGGCGGGCCGCGCGCACTTTGATCGGGCGGTCGATCACCGGCTTACCGTCCAGGTTGGTGACGATCAGGTCGATCTCGAGCGGTGTGCCGCGTTCGACGAAATAGCGTTCGCTGCGCATGCCCACGTACAGGCTGGCGGGATGGACCAGCAGGGTGGTGGTGGCGCCCCAGGCCTGGCGGTTGACGTCCATGACGGCGGCCGACGCCACCACGCTGAGCGGCCGCGGGCCAAGGTTCTGGTTGAAATCCAGGCGCAGGCGGTGCACACCGGCAGCGTCGGTGCGTCCGTTAAACGTTTCGGTCTGGCCGCCTTCGCTTGATCCGCCATCGCCCCACCCGTAGAACCACCAGGGCTGCCAGGTGCCAAAGGTAAAATCAGACCAGTTGGGCGGTGTGTAGCTGCCCGGTGCGGTGGTTACCTGCCAACTGACCTCGGCGCCCGGCAGCGGGCCGCCGGCATAGTATCTGGCTTCGACCAGGGCGTTGGTATGATCGCCGGCGAAGTACGGGCCGGGCGTCTCGTTGCTGGCCTTGACCTCAAACTCTGGCCGGCGGAATTCCTGGATCTGGAAGCTGTGGTAATACTGGTTGCCTTCCAGGTTGCCCAGATTGCCTTCGCCGTAGATATAGATGCTGGCGTTGCCCAGGTTGACGGCCTCGGGCAGGGTGAAGGCAAAGTCGAAGCCGCCCAGGGCGTTGACTTCGGCGCGCCCGGTGCCGATTTCGTTGCCCTGCGGTTCGGTGATGCGATAGTTGACGGCGGTAATACCGGTGGATGGGCCAACGTCGCCGTTTTGTTTGCCGCCGATGCGGCGCATCCAGCCCTTGATGTGGATCTCTTCACCAGGGCGGTACATCTGGCGGTCGTCGAAAACGTACCAGCGCAGTGTATCGAGCACCGGTCGGGCGGCCCAGGTTTCGTCGCTCCAGAAAGCGGTGGAGCGTGGCAGCAGGGCCTTATCGGCGCCGCTGCTGGCTACCAGGTATGAGGCGTTGTTGGGGATGGCAAAGCGGGCGAGACCGTCGCTGCCGGTGGCGGCCTGTTTGCCGGATGTTTCGGCGGCGATGTCGATGCCGCTCAACGGGGCGCCATCTTTAAGGGAGGTGGCCCATACGACCATGTCGCTGTGATCGACGAAAGCGTCCAGGCCAACCTGCGTGATCTGCACCCAGGATTGTACCGTGCGCCAGTACTCTTTTTGCTGGAACCAGCCGGTAGGCGGTTCGACGATGACGACAAAGTGCCCGAAACTGCCGTCCATGTAGGGGCTCAGATCGATGCCGGTTTCGATCAGGGCGTCGCTCTCGGCTTCGATGTTGATGGCTTTATTGAATACCCGGCGGCCGGGCGGGGTCGTTTTGACATCATTGCGCTGGAAATCGCGCAGGTATTGTTTGTAAGCTGGCCAGTCGCTGGGCTGTACGGCGTAAATCTGCACGTTTAACTTCGTGTAGTTAATAGTGTAGACCGAGAACTGCGGTTTGCCGGCAAAGGGGTCAATGGTGACAAAGCCCTGTTTGGGGCCAAATAGCACCGCTTCGGCCTTGCCAACCTGGAAGGTCAGGCGGGCATCCTGTCCTAATTCCTGCCCAAAAACGTCTTTGATTTTGCCGCTCAGATCGACGGTGTAGGTGGTCTGCCCCTGGGTGGCGCCTTTAATGGTGATGGTGTTGCCGTAGATATTGGCCGAGACGCCGGCCAGTTCAGGGGCAATGTGCAGCATGCTCTCGGCATAAGAGGAGACATCGATATTGTTGTTAAAACGAATATAGAAGGGTGAGAGTGGCCGGCAGGTGTTCTCGTCCGTCCAGGAGCAGCCGTGGCTTTCGATGCGCAGCGGGGCGTAGGTGCGAAAACCGTAGGTCTGTGCTTCTTTAGTGAGCAGAGGGCCTTCGGCTGAAGGGGTGCCGGGCCCGATGGTGACGGCGATGCCGGTATCGGCAGGGAGGGGCTGGACGGCGCGGAAGGCCAGCCAGCGCCCGGCGGCGGCGTTTTTGATCATGCGGCTGACGCCCTTGTCGACCTGGGTTTCTTCTTCACCGGCCAGTTGAAGGGCGACGGGCTGCCCGCCGGCGTTGACCTGGATGGTTTTCAGTACGGCGGCCGGGTCGATGCGCTGGTCAAATTGAATGAAGAACAGCGGCTTCAAAGGCTGCGGGCTGTCGGGCGGATAGGTGGCGACAACCCTGGGCGGCGGGGTGGTAAATTTCCATTCGACCGTTTCTGCCAGTACACCGCCGGTCTGCGAGCGTGTGCCGGCCGGCACCGAAATGTGATATTCGGTGGCCTTGGGCAGGCGGTCGATCAGCGCCGAGTCGTATTCAAAAGTCAGCGTTTTGACGCCGATCCAGCGCCAGGTGCCTTCCAGGGGCGGTTCAACGCGCACGGGAACGTCGCGGGCGGACAGGTCTGCCAGAGTCGTGAGCGGCACCATCGGCTGGTTGAAGGTGACCGAAATAAAAGGGGCAGTGGGGATTTCCCCTTCGGGGGCAAAGCGCAGCACCTGTAAGGGGCCGGCGCTGGCCGGGTCGGGGGGTGGGGGCTGTGTGGGGGGAGGAAAAGCGCCCTGCACCGTTGTCCCCGGCCGCGGCGGGGGGATGGGCTGCTGCGCCAGCTTGAAGTCGGTCTGCTGGCCGGGCTGCGGGACCAGGGTTGGCAGGCGCGCCAGAATTTGATCGACCTGTGCCTGGCTGAGCGGCTCACCGGTGGCGACCGGCAGCCGTTGGACCGTTTCAGGCTGGGCCTGGCCTTCGCTCAACTGAAGCGGAGCGCCACTTTCGACGGTTTGCGTCACAACTGCACCTCCAGTATTATTGGCAGGTAAAAGGTTGACCGGAATCTGCTGCGTGCCGGTGGGCGAGAATGGCAGCGACATGCGGTTGCGTAGCAAGAAATAGGCTGCACCACCTGCCACAATAAGGCAGATGAACAATACCAGTAACAGGGCGAGAACTGGTAAGCGAGTGTTTGTGCGTTGAGGTTGATTGCTCATGGCTGGACCCTCCTTCTCCATATATCTTTATTGTATCCGAATGGGCGCCGGATGGAACCAGAAACAGCCTGGTTCTATTTTATAGACGGAAATGATCGATGGTTCGTTCCCGGTTTACGAAGGAAAATCGGCCGGTTGTGGAGGCGTTTGACGGTCGCCGGGAAAGAAACCTTCCGGCGGCCATTTTTAGGCTTGTGTGGTGGCTGTTACGCTCAACGCAGGTTAAATGGCAGGTAGATGGTCTGTGGGCTGTCGGTGAGGGTGATCTGGACGGGGTTGGTGCCGGCGACACGGGCGGCGCCTGACGGGGTGATACCACTCAACACCAGGGTGAACGTTTCGTCCGTCTCATGCTCAAAATCACGAATGATTTGAATGGAAATAGCCTGACTGGCCGTCGCACCGGCAACGAAAGTCAATGTTCCGCTGGCGGCGGCATAATCGTTGCCAGCCAGGGCGCTTCCATCTTCAGTGTGGTATTGAATGTGCACGTCTTGTTCTGGGGGTTTGCTGATCTGCACCCGGATAGTAACTGCGCCGCTACTTTCTGTGGAGGTATAAGCAGCCTGATCGAATTCGAGTTCTATTGGTAGGTCCGCAGTACGGAAATCGGGCTGCGCCCATCCGTTTTGAGGGGGGCTGAACCAGCGGCTGTGGGGCTGGCCGGGGGTGGTAATGGGATCGTACCACAGGCGAACACGCCAGTGATATGCCGTGTTCTTGCTCAGACCGGAGAGCAGGGGCTCGAAAAGATATTCGTTGAGACCCGTGTCCACGAAGGTTGGGGTGCTTTCCAGGCCGGCGGCATCCAGGGGAACGCCGGCCGGCTTGATTTCCCATTCGAGCCTGGCCTTGCTGCGGCCCCATGGGCTGCGCCCCAGGAAGGATAGTTGCAGCGAGTCGGGGCTGGTGGATACCCCGTAGAGGGGCAAGGGGGTGCGATCGGGCTGGTACATGCGCAGCGCAAGCGGCAGGCCGGGCCTGGCGTTGCCGTAATAGACCGTTGCGCGCCCTTCCTCGCTCTGACCGGCCGTGTAACCGCTGGCGCCAATGATGACGTCATTGTATCCATCACCGTTGACGTCGCCCGCACTGCTGACCGACACACCCTGGAAGGCGTTATCCTGGTCGCTGGCCAGTCCCCAGACAGGGCTGCCCTGGGCCCGGTAAAGGAACGCGGCCCCCTCGTTTGTCTGACCGCTGCTAAAGCGGTGTGCACCGATCACAATTTCGCTCAGGCCATCTCCGTTGACATCCCCGGCGGTGGATACCGATATGCCGAAACAGGCATTTTCCTGGTTGATTTCGATGGTATTGAATGAGAGGCTGCCGGGGCCCCCGCTGGAGCCGGAGTAAATGTAGACGCGTCCCTCGTTGGTCTGCTCGTTGCTATACCCCGGACAGCCGATGAGTAGATCGGCAAAGCCGTCGCCGTTGACGTCTCCGGCGCTGCCGACCGCCGCACCGCAGCCAGCGCCAGCCAGATTGCCTTCCACTGTCCAGGCCGGCGTGGCGCTGAGGCCCGCGGCCGAGCCCAGATAGAGCAGCGCTTTGCCCTCGGTGTTTTCGCCGTTGCTGGCCTGCGCGGCGCCGATCAGGACATCGGCAAAACCGTCGCCGTTGACGTCGCCAGCGCTGCCGACTGAAGAACCAAACGCTTCACCGGTCTGCACACCGTTGGCCGTCCAGGTTGGAACGGCGCTCAGGCCGGTTTCAGCGCCCAGGTACAGGCGCGCCTGTCCGACATTATTGTAGCCGGGTGCGCCGACCACTAAATCGGCGAAGCCATCCCCGTTGACGTCGCCTGCGGAGGCCAGTGAACTACCCAGATGAGAAGCGGCCTGATCTCCTTCGACGCTCCAGAGCGGGCTGGACTGTAAACCCGTCGCCGAGCCAGCGTATACCACCGCTACCCCCTCATCGTCCTGGCCATGATCGAAATAAGGGGCGCCGATGGCAACGTCTGCAAACCCATCGCCGTTTACATCGCCGGCAGCGTTGACGGCACTGCCGTATTGTGCGCCGGGCTGGTTGCCTTCGCCACTCCAGGCCGGGGCAGCATTCAACCCTGATGCTGAGCCAGCATACAGGTATACCCGGCCCTCATCTGCTTGCTCGTTGTCAAAAGTGGGAGCAGCGATCAGGACGTCGTCAAAACCGTCACCGTTGACATCACCAGCCTGACTGACGCTCTGTCCCAGGTGAGCAGAGGTCTGCCCGCCTCCTACGCTCCAGTCAGCCTGAGCGGCGAGAAAATCAGGGGCGCCGTGAAAAGCAAAAATTTTGCCTTCTTGCAAAACCGGTGTGGTTGAAAAATTGAAGTCGTAGGCGCCGGTCAAAATATCTGAGTAACCGTCGCCGTTGATATCTCCTGAGATATTGATAGAGGCGCCCATTTGCATGTGGGTGTGATTGCCCTCGGCCGTCCAGGCGGCAGTGCTGGCGAGTCCGCCGGATGAACCCAGGTAAAGTGCGACCGTGCCTTCGTAGGTTTCACCCTGGGTATAACAGCGGTCGCTGATCGCCAGGTCGGCGTAGCCATCGCCATTGACGTCGCCATTGCCACCTGGGATCTGACAATGATTATTGGCGATGGCAACCGTCCAGCCCGGGGAGGTTGGCGGCCCACCGGCAGCGCCGAAATAGACCTGTGCGCTGGTTTCGGCAACCACGGCGATGTCGGCATAGCCGTCCCCGTTGAGATCACCGGCCCCCGACGGGGTCATGTAGCCGGCCTGTTCATTGGTGATTGTCCAGGCCGGCGTTTCGTCCAGCCCGTCTGGGCCGCCTTGATACAGGAGTGTTTTGCGGGTATACGCCTGGCTGCTGGTGGAGAGGACGACGTCGGCAAATCCGTCGGCGTTGACGTCTCCGGCGCGGGCGACGATATTGCCGACCATTTCGTTTTGCGCCGTGCCGGTCAACACCTGGCTGGCGTTGGCCGGCAGGCCATCTGCGGAACCGAGGTAGGTATAGGCGCGGCCATGCCATAATGAGCCACCGTATCCCGGTGCGCCGATGATCACATCGCCAAAACCATCGGCGTTAAGGTCGCCGACGCCGCTCAGCGCAGAGCCCAGGCGCGAGCCTTCATCTTCCCCTGTTTTTTCCCAGGCGGGGGAATGCTCCGGTCCGCTGGCAGAACCGTAATACAGATAGACCTTGCCGGTGTAGGTCGTGCCGCCGGGGTAGTTGCCGGCGCCGACGAGCAGGTCGGCATAACCGTCGCCGTTGACATCGCCGGCGTTGGCCAGGGCTGCCCCAAAGGAGTCGTACGAATTTTCGCCCTCTAGCGACCAGTCAGGGGTGGCGTTCAGCCCGTTTGCCGAGCCGTAGAATCCGTAAACCGCCCCGCGATAGTTGCTGTACTCATTCGCGCCTACAATCGCATCCGAGAAGCCGTCGCCATTTATATCGGCGGTTATAATGTTGCGTCCTACGCCCTGATTGTTAATATTGAATGTCCAATCTGCACTGGCAGCAGGCAGGCTGGCGTGCATTGGGGACGCGTTTGCCGGGTTGGCGGTTGAAGGTTGCGACAGGAAGGGCTGAAGTTGCAGAGCAGCCATCAACAGGCCGGATATCCATTTGTGAGTCATATCGCCTCTAAATCATGGGTTGCAATTCTGACGAGCCAGCAAAAGGCATTTGTAAAGGGCACAAAAGGTTTTAGGGGGTGGGCTTTTTGTGACTGCGGCCCATGGAGTGCCACTGGTGGAATGCTTCAATTCTATCACCTGGATGGTAAAACAGCCTCCACACAACTCTTATTCCACAGGAACTGGCGTGGGTGAGCGTTTAAATACCGGTTTGTGTGATTTGAATTCGGGCTCAGGCGGATGGAAAAATAAAAAACCTGGCGCCCAGAAATGCGGCGCCAGGTTTCATTCTGTCTATCAGACAGGGTTTATGCCTGTGGTTTGTCCGTGGTGGGCGGGTTCTTGTCCAGCATCTGGTTGCGCAAGATGAGGGCGATCAATCCGTCGGCCAGACCGGCGTTGGCGCCGGCGCCGTTGACGAGGATCTCGGGGATGATACGCACGTTGCGTTCCCCGATGGCCTGGATGAGCTGGATGGCGGTGTAGTTTTCGGAGCCCACCGCTTTCACACCGGCCTGGTAGGCGCCGGCGCGAGCCTCACCCGTCATGCGGATGGCTTCGGACTCGCCGGTGGCGCGCAGGCGGATCGAGTCCGAGTCGGCCGAGGCGCGCAGACGCATGGACTCGGCTTCACCGGTGGCCTGTTTGATCTGGGCGTTGGCCTGAAGTTCGGCGATGCGCACGCCCTGTTCAGAGCGCACCATTTCGCCCTGGATGTCGGCGTTGGCCGTTTCACGCACCAACTGCTGGCGCTGCTTTTGGGCGGCTTCCTGGGTCTCGAAGGTCTTGCGCTGTTCCTCGGCGATCTTGCGGTCGGTGAGGGTCTGCATCAGGTCTTCGGGCGGGTTGATGTCGCCGATGAGGGTGTCGATGGCCTGTACGTCGTAGGCATTGAGCGCCCGGCGGATGTGTTCGGCGGCTTCGGCCTGGCGCTCGCTGCGGGCGCTGAGGAAGTCCAACACGGTGTTGGTCTGGGCGGCGTTGCGGAAGTAGTTGCCGACGATGGGTTGCAGGACGTGGTCGACCAGGTTTTGCATCGAGCCGACGCGCGAGATGACCTTGGGGGCGTCCAGGGCGCCGACGTGGATGATCTGGGCCACGTCCAGGTTGAAGGCAAAACCGTCTTTGGAGCGCACGGTGATGGAGGAGAGCTTGGCGTCGTACTGGTGCGATTCGGTGCGGTTGGCCCAGTTGAGCACGATGTTGGTGGTCGGGATCAGTTCGACCTCCATGATGCGGGTGTTGATCGGGTGCTTGCCGGGGTAGAGCGGGGTGACCCACACACCCTTATGGCCTTCTTTGACCAGATCGCCGTGTTTGAAATCCACGCCGCTGACGTCTTCGTGCGCTTTCCCGACGTAGGAGATGACCACACCGACGTAACCGATGGGGATTTCGGTCATGGGTACCTGCTCGACCTGGACGAACCAGGGGTTGAGGTTCCACGAGCCGGAGAGCAGGATTTGTTCCTGCAAACCGCGCCGCCCGCCGTGATCCAGGAAGAGCTGGCCTTTCTGGAAATTGTCGTGGCCTTCGATGATCGGGCCGGCGATTTCGCCGGTGTCGATCGGGGCGCCGTCCATGAGGGTGACGATGCCGACCCGGTCGGGCTCGACGCGATAGACTTTGAGCTGTTCGGGCGACATCCCCTGAGCGTTGGCATTGGCAGTCATGATGACGTTAAACAATGCGGTATTGATACGATAGGTGCCGGCGGTGAGGATGCTCATCTGGCGGCCTTTTTCGCCGTGGTGGAGCAAGAACTTGCGGGCGTCCTGGAAGTTGTCACACTCGACCGCCCGGCCGAGGATGCGTTCGGCCGGGATGGGGTCGCCGTCGGCGGCCACGATCAGGCCAATCTCGCCCTGCGGGATGACGATAACGGGCACCTTGTGGACGACGTACTGCCACGGCCACATGAAAAAGTGCCAGCCCGGGGTGAGGGTATCGGCCTGGTAACCGGCTTCGCCGTCCAACGCCACCAGGCGTCCTGGGGCAAGGGGCTTGCCGGTTGAGAATTTCTTGACGACGACGCCGACCTGGCGTTCGCTGATGATAACCAGGCCGAGCAAACCGGGTATCAGGACCAGCGTCAGAATCAACAGGCCGATCACGATAACCGCTACAAAAATGGTGGTGTTCATGGTTCTCCTATTCTGTGAATAAAAAACAACCGCACTAAGTCTATACCCGGATCGTGTGAATTGTCAATCTCTATTGACACCTTTTTTAAACCCTTCCTAACGCTTAAGAAGAGAGTGGTGGAGGCAGAAACTCTTGACAACAATCCTGTCTGGCTTATAATTGTATGTGCAAACAATTGTAAGGAAGGCGCAATGGCACCCCAATGTGATTCTCACCTTAATGCCTGTCTGTATTTCACCGCCAATTCGCTGGCTCGTTCGGTCAGCAAGATGGCGGATGAAGCCTTTATGGTCACCGGGCTGGCTCCTTCTTATGCTTTTGTCCAGATGCTTGTTAACGAAACGCCCGGCATCAATCAGAATGAGATCGCGACGTGTATGAATCTGGCGCCTTCAACCGTCACGCGTTTTATCGACAAGCTGGTTGAGCGGCAATTGCTGCGGCGCGAACTGGTGGGGAAGGTATCTAAAGTGTACCCGACGCAAAAGGGCCTGGAATTGCAGCCGCTCTTGCGCCAGGCGTGGGCGGCGTTGCACGAACGTTTTGTCGCCGTGTTGGGGCGGGATTTCGCCGATCACCTGACGGCCGAGATCGATCGCGCCAATCAGATCATCGCAGAGGGTTGAATTTTTTTAACTGCAAGCTTGTGTGTACAAACAACAAAATCTATTTTGCAGCAAAGGATGAGAAACATGAACGATTTGTCACTGATCATGAACCGTAAGAGCGTCCGCAAGTACACCGCCGAACCGGTCCCCGACGCCGACCTGGAACGCATCGTACGCGCCGGGATGGCTGCGCCGTCGGCGGTCAATCTGCAACCCTGGGCCTTTGTGGTTGTCAACCAGCCCGAGGTGTTACAGCGCCTGGGAAGCGAATTGCCATACGCCAAGATGCTGCTGCATGCCCCGGCTGCCATTGTGGTGTGCGGCGACACCGGCCGCCAGATGCCTGACGATGGCAATGGCTTGTTGTGGGTGATGGATTGCTCGGCCGCCACCGAAAACATTTTGCTGGCAGCCGAAGCGTTGGGGTGGGGTGCGGTGTGGACGGCCGTCCTGCCCGACGCCGGGCGGGTGGGAACTGTTCGGGCTATTTTGAATTTGCCCGACTCGATCGTTCCGCTCAGCGTCATCCCCCTTGGCCGTCCGGCAGGGGCGGAACCGGCCAAAGATAAGTGGAAGCCGGAGAAGGTTCACTGGAACGGCTGGTAAACCCCGCTGGAGATCCGAACTGCAAAAGGCCACACAGGGCCCCGAGACCTGTGTGGCCTGGGCCGGCGGCAGGATGGGCGCTGTTGGTTCAAGGCTTAACGCAAAGACGCCAGGGTACAAAAGCGCGTAGATGGAAATTTGACGAAACCAAAGCCGACGTTCCACCGGTAGACGGATGTGACAGAATTTAGCGCAGGTTGGGGCGCTTGTATGCTATCGCGCGAGACGCGTTACTGGCAGGGACCAAAGAAAACGGGACTGGTTTCAGGGGGTGGGGCTGCGGAGCTGATCTTCAAAAAACGAATATTGTTGTGGGTTCATCTTCTGTACCAGTTTTAACATCTTTTCGATTTCGATTGTGCGTTCGCAATAGTCTAACAAATATTCAATTTTCGTCGCTTTACTCATTCCTGAGCCCAGATCATCGTATACGATTGGGAAATGGTCGTGGCAGAAGTGAATTAATCCTTCGTCGCTGAAGACCCTGTTGAGCAAATTTCGCACCGCCGCCAGATTGTAAGAAAGATTGTCGCGATCAGGTTGTAGGATGTGACGCGTATCTTTTGGCGTGGCGCCTGTCAGGATGACGATGTCCTGAGTCTCGGATTTGAGATAGGGGTGCTGTGGTCTATGCCTGGGGATTTGTTCGGATACATATCCGAACAGAGCGCTCAACCACACCTCGCCATTCTGTCGGGCGGCCTTCCCTCTCAATCCTTCGAGCAGAAAATTGGTAAACAACCCATTGCGCATTGTGTCGATTTCCCAGGAAACCTCGTCGGGTAAACTGGAGGCGAGGATCACTCTACCCTTGCCCTGTGATAACAGTGTGTAAGAATTCTCGGAGACCCCATCCTTAATGGCCAGGCCTGCGTGTTTGATTTCGCCTACGCCGCCTGCATGGCAGGCGTCAAAAATACATATGAACTGGCCGGCGTGGATGGCATTAAATGCCCGGGTCAATTCTTTACTGGAGATAAGTGTGTTCTCCAGATCGGCAAAATTCGTGTCAACCGGGCATAGATATTCTTCTTTGGTGAGGTCCTGTAATTGCACACCATGTCCCGAAAAGAAAATGATAACCTTATCGTTTTCTGTTACCGATCTGGCAAGCTGTGATAAAGCATTCAGGATGTTCGTCTTTGTCGCCTGATCATCTAACAACATCAGCGCATTTTGCCTGTCCACCCGGCTTTGCAACAATAAATCGTGAAAGTCTTGTGCGTCCTGAGCAGCCTTACGCAGCCTGTTTAAGAAGAAATACTGGTCGATGCCAACGGTTAAGGTATAAATGGATGCCGGAGCCGGGCCAGCTTTTACTTCAATCATTTCTCGTTGGTGCAGCGTAGCGGGTAGCTGGTCAGGCGTAATTTCCCCCTCGGCCCCCAGCAGGTTCACGGCTTTGTGAATGATGTCATAGAGTTCCCTGACATTTCCCAAACGATAATCATAATCAACCAGCTTTTTTAACGCCTCTTTTGAAAAGGTTATTTGTGGTTCGGATGAGCGCTCAGCCGTGATCGTGCGGATAAAAAAGCCGATCAAGGCGGGTATGTCGTCGCCGTCTTTTCGAAGCCGCAAAGGGGGGATGTAAATTGGGGTTTGTGAAAGCCTCTCAAACAGATTGGCATCGAAACCGAATTGGATGCGGATTTTTTCCAGCGTGTTTTCTTCTGTAGTGACCGTGGAAATCAGGCGTACATCTACGTTGGGCAAAAGTGTAAAAAGGTCTTCCAGGATGGCGCTTGCTCCTGGGCCTGGTTTCTGTAAAGAATCCAGGAAGAAGGTGCCGCCTTTTATCCGCAACAGGTTGCGCTGAATGGCATTCCAATGCTCCACAAGATCAGCAAACGCCACAGAAGAGAAAGGGCGAGATTGTCGTTTGGAATTATGGTGGATGGCTTTTGCAATCAGGTTCTTCCCGGTGCCTGTTTCTCCGTATAAAAAAACAGGGGCGTCGGTATGAACGGCGTAGCTGATTTTTTCAAAAGTGGTTTGCATCTGCCGGCTGTTACCGGTGATGCCAAAGAGCCCCAGTCCTGGGGTGTTTTCGGCTGCATTTTGAGCAGGCACTCTGGCATGGCGAGACAGGCGCGCTGTATCACCGCGACGAGTCGCAAGCATCTGACTGGCCTGTATCGCGCCTCTTACACTTACCCGCAGGCGGTCAGGGTCGGGGGGTTTGTACACGATATCAAAGGCTCCTTGCTGAGTAGCCCGAAATGCGATTTCTTGTGTACCATAGGCCGTAATGACGATGACTTGCGTGCAGGAACTTATTTCGCGAACTCTTTTAAGCACGCTGAAGCCGCCAAAGTCGTAATCAAACCCGATCATCTTTAAATCGGTAATGACCACATCGTAGATTGCTCTGTCTAAGCGTTCAAAAGCCTGTTGAATGGTTCGGGCGGTATCAATTTCGTATTTTTCGTCTCTCAAGTATTCACTATAAATGTCCAGCCAATCCGAGTCATCTTCAACGATCAGGATACGAATAGCGTCATTCATTTTTGACCTCGACCTTTTTTTGGACGATAGGGAGGCGAAAAACAAACGTTGTCCCTTGCCCTGGTTTGCTCAATACCTGTATCTGGCCGCCGTGTTTTTGCAGGATGTTTCGAATACTATACAACCCAATGCCATATCCTTTGGGCTTCGTGGTAAAACCAAGCTGAAAAAGCCGGGGAAGATGATCGGGCGAAATCCCTATTCCCGTATCGGATATTTTTACAACAGCTTCTTCGTGATCCTGGCTGATCTGAATACCTAAGGTTCCTCCATGCGGCATGGCATCCAGACTGTTCCGGATCAGATTCATAAAAACCTGATCCAATTGTACTTCGTCAGCTTCGACTTCCGTAAGTGTAGGGTCGACATCCCATTCCACACGGTATAGATTTTCCGGCATTTTTCGATCAATGAGGGAAAGGACGGTTTCGGCCACGTCGATCAATGAAATTTTTGAATACCTGGGAGATGATTCTTCGCCTATTTCCAGAATATTATTGGTGAGTAGACGGCAATAAGCACAATTTTTGTTTACTTTCATGAGGGCCGTGGTGAGCTGATTCTCGTCAATGGCAAGCCGCAGCGTGATTTGTTTTGTCAGGGCTTCAATAGCAGATAATTCATGGCTCAAATTTTGAGAAAATGTGGTCGAAAGACGTTTAAAATCGTCGATCATTGCCCGGTGTTCTTCTTCTGTGAGCACATATTTTGCTGCTTCTTCTAACCGCTGGCGAAGGGCCATGCTCCAGGCTTCTAAGTCGGCTATGGTGTGGGCCGCGATTGGTTTGGGCGGAGGCGGCTGGAGAGGGAAAAGCAGGCCGAAAACTTTTTTCTCAGAATACTGGGTGTAAATCAAATCCCCACCTTGCTGTTGCATAAGACGCCTGGCAACATACAACCCGGTTCCACTGTGCGCTTTTTTGGTTGTAAAACCAAGCGAGAATAAGTTTATTCTGTGTTGCAGCGGGATCATTTCCCCATCATCTTCTATCGTAATTAGCATGTTGTTTTTCTCTTGCAGGGTATCTACGCGTATAATCCCGCCGCCAGGCATGCTTTCGACAGCATTGGTGAGTAGATTGAGAAAAACAATATTAATCAAGTTGGCGTCTGCGTAGACGGATACATCTTTGGGGATCTGATTCTCTATTTTGATAGAAGTGGATAGTTGGTTTTCCAGAAGGAGGGCGGCTGCATCCAACGCCTGATGCATGGGGACCTGGCGAAGCACCATTTTCTCACTCATACTGATCCCCAAGAAATTATCTGCAATCCATTTGCAATATAAACAGCGGCGCAAAATGCGCTCCACGTCCTTTTGGTTCCTCTCATTTTTTGTGGGCAGGGTGGTAAGAATCCCTAGCATAATGTTGATGGGGCTTCTCAAATCGTGGGCCAACCCTGAAATGAGCAGTTCGATTTCATTGACCAGGCTGGCGGTTATTGGGCTCTGTTGATATAGCTCCAACCGGGCCGTGAGGTCAAATATTGTGATTTCAAGTTCTTGTTTTTTTAGATGTAGATGTTCGTCATTTTGGGTCTGATTGTTTGAGACGATGGCCTGTTGAAGGGCGCTTGCCTGGCTTTCCACGATGGCTTTAGCCCGCCGAATGGCATCCAGCAGTTCGTCGTACATCGGGGGTTTTGTCAGAAAATCCTGGACCCCGGCCAGCATGGCGCGGCGCATGTAATCCGGGTCAGATTGTACCGATAAAACCACGACCCCTGTATGTTTAAGCCGTTTACGGATGACCTGGGTGGCGGTAAGGCCATCCATATCGGGCATGTTGATATCCATCAAGATAACGTCGGGTTCTGTCTCGAAAGCTTTATTTATGGCTTCTCGCCCAGTACGAGCTTCCCCAATTACTTCAATATAACCGGCGGCATAGTTGCACAGTGTGCGAACATTGTGGCGCGTCTCAGCGATGTCATCCACGATCAGCAATCGAATCTTTTTTTCATCTGGCATCCGAAACGCCCCTTCATAAGGAGATAAATCGATTGTGCTGCCCTTTTGTTTTGGCTATGACTCATGTTTGTTTCTTGATTGTGCTCCACTTTTCCAATTTTGACAATATTAAACTATCGGCGCTTTGGAAAAGTGTGCATTACCCCGCCTGAAGGCGGCGGTTGGTTCTGATCTGCGCAAAAGCGGGTTATAATAGGCGTGTTCGTTGGTTGTTATATGTGGGGAACGGCATACGCATCGGTGCAGTGAAGCTTAATCAAAAGTTGTTCTTGTTGAGAGGAAGCGATGTGGGCGCAGCGGAATAAACCTGGGTTGGAAGTGTTGGGGGGCATGTGAACGGGGAGGGAATATCCGCTGCAGGCGGGCTTGTGTTGGCGCTGATTGCGCTTCTCGTGGTGGTCGGTGTGCTGGTTTTCTGGCGTATCCAGGGTGCGAAGCATGGAGAAGCCGGGGGACGGGTTTATGCGCTGCACTTGAAATGGGCGGACGCCGCTGATCCCGGTCTGCGGCCCGGCGACAAAGAGGTGTTTGCCTGCGCCAGCGTGAGCGCCCAGCCGCCGTTTGTAGCTGCGGACAGGCTGGATGCTCTGGCGGCGAAGATCAGTCTGCGGGTTGAGGGCCCGAACCGCGAGTGGGTCAGGCTATGCTACCGGCGTACCCGGCAGCAAGGCCCGTACGTTGTTCGTGGGGCGTTATGGATCCCGGTAACGGTATTTGCACCGGCCGCGGATGCCGCCCTGGAACCGGGCGGCCCGGAACTGGTGGCTATCCTTGTCGCCGGGGGCCAGCATCTGGAGCAACGCCTGAAATTGCGTCTTCAAAGCGGCGGCGCGCTGAACGCCGAAGAGCAGGGCGAGAAGCGCTCCGGCGGGGCGCTTCTCAATGGGGAAACCGGTGCAGGGGTGAGCGGGTGGCTTAAACCATTTTTGCCGCCTGCCTCAACCGTCCAGACGCCGCGGGCGCTGCACCTGGACGATGGGCGCGCCATCCCTTTACGCGGCAGCCTGTCCATCGGCAGCGACAGCGATAACGATGTGTGCCTGGTGGATGAGGAGCTATCCCACCGGCATGCCGTGATCGAACTCACCACCGCCGGCTGGCAGGTGCGCGACCTGGGCTCGACCGGCGGGGTGTGGGTCAAAGGCCGGCGTGTCGCCGGGGCACAACTGCTGCGACCCGGCGACGTGATCGAACTGGGCAGCAGCCGGCTGCGGGTGGAGTAGACGTTCTTTACCCGTGCAGCCGGGCGCCGTTGCTGGCGATGATCTCGCCGTACCAGCGCG
>CAZHTS010000002.1:0-108157 GCA_964535315.1 uncultured Anaerolineaceae bacterium | reverse complement strand
CGCATCAGAACTTCTTCGTTCTTCCAGCGCTCGGTGGCGAAGTCAGAGAACGACAAACCAACTTTGATCTTACCCTCAGCGGCGGGCTGAGCGGGGGCCTCGGGGGCCTTGGTGGCTTCGGCCGGCTTGGCTTCAGGGGCCTTGGTCGGCTCGGCCTGAGCAGGGGCGGCAGGGGCAGCAGTGGGCGTCGCGCCGGCGCATCCCAGCAGCATGCTGGCGATGACCATAAGCCCGACAATGGTCGCGAGAACGCGATACATCTTGGTCTTCATTACATTCTCCTCTCACGAAATACAGGTTGAATAGGGTAAAGCTTGGTCCAACTTTGGCGAAGTACAACGGTTATGTGGATCGCTACAGCACCTCCTTTTTAGAAACTCGTGAACAAACTTCATATAGATAATTTGATCACTGCACCAACGAACTTCGCTATCAACAGAACCGCACAAGAATCAGGCGTATAGCGGTTCTCGCAAGATGTCATCCAATACCAGGGCCACCGCGCCCAGGACACAGGCGTCCAGGCCCTGCGGCGAAGACTCGACCCGGATACTCTCCCGCAGCGGCGGCAAAATGTTGGCCTGCAAAGAATTTTTGATAACCGGGATCAACCACTTGCCCAACAGGCTCAACGCGCCGCCCAACACCACCAACTGCGGGTTGAAAATGTTGACCAGGTTAGAAATCCCTACCCCCAGATGAACCCCAACCTGTTCCAATACCTTCAATGTCACGTCATCGCCCTGGCGGGCAGCGGCGATGACGACGTCCAGGTCCAGTTTGCTCAGGTCGCCCTGCACCAGTTCGGGAATAAGGCTGCTCTCGCCCGAGGCAATATGAACGCAGATCATGTGGGTCAGTGCCGTCGGGCTGACGTACGTCTCCCAGCACCCCCGGCGACCGCAGCCGCAGGTATCGCCGCCCTCGTACAGGGTGATGTGCCCGATTTCGCCCGCAAAACCGGTGGCGCCGCGGAACAGCCGGCCGCCGATCATAATGCCGCCGCCCAGCCCTACCCCAGTCTTGAGGTAAATAAAATCGTCAATGTCATGCGCCACGCCAAAGAAATGCTCGCCCAGTGCCGCGCAGTTCGCTTCATTCTCAACAAACACCGGTAAATTGAAACGCCGCGTCCAGATCAGGCGAATGGGCATATCCACCCATTTCAGGTTGGGGGCAAACACCAGTTTCCCCTGGTGGGCATCAACCAGACCGGGCATCCCAACCCCGATCCCCAGCGGGCGCAGGCCGCGATCACGCCCGAAGTCCATGGCCGCCGAAATCATCTGCTCGGCGCGCTCCATGATGGCAATCTGCTCTTCATCGGCGCCAATGGGCCCCGTCTGGCGCCAGATCACCTCGGCGATGAAATTGGTCGCGATCACGGTGATAAAATCGACGCCCATTTCGACCCCAATCGCAAAGCCCGCATCCGGGTTGAACTGCAACAACATACCCGGCCGACCGATCTTCGGATCCTGGCGCATCGTCTCGTGCACAAAACCCTGATCGATCAACTCATTAATGATCAACGACACCGTACTGCGATTCAAACCGGTCCAGCCTGCTAATTCAGCCCGCGAAAGCGGGGCATTGAGGCGCAGGTGCGACAGTATGAGAGACGCGTTGACCTTCCGGACCAATGCATGGTCAGCCGTGGTGGGACGGGCCATTAGGGCTCCTTGAAATAGTTTGTTTGTTGCGACGCTAAACTAATTGGGGTTAGCTTTATTATAAGCAAACGAGATCGCTTGTCAAGACCTCAATTTTCAAGAATTACTAAAATTGTCCCCCTCAAAGAGACAGAAAATCTCCCCGGCGTGCGCTGCCGGGGAGAGTATCATCAACAGCACAGCCCTATTACGCCCGTGGATACGGCGCAGGCGGCGGTGCGGCGGTGGGCTTCTTGTTGCGCTTCATCACCACCACTACCACAATAGCGACGATCACCACCAACCCCAGACAACACACAACCGCCGCCACCACCCCCACCCACCAGGGCAGCCCTAACAATCCGGACGCCTTGCTGTATTCCACCGTGCACACGATGTCCTGCTTATTGCTGATCAGTTCCCCCATTTCCATATGCCACGTGACAGTGTTGCTTTCGACCTTGCCGTTTGAATCGACGACCTTGGGCACGTGCACGACCAGATCATAGTACATCCCCGAGAAAACAGAGGCCGGGATCTGCATTGGACTGGTCTCCTTTTGCGCCTCAAAGGTCTGCGTGTAACGCATATTACCGTTGTCGAGTTCCTCCAATTTATAAAACACTTGCGAAGAGTTGCTCTTGTTGGAGGCCGAACGCTTGTTGCGCTCTTCAACGAAGGCTTTGAAATCGGTCACGGTAAACTCGGCGACAAAGTGGCGCATCTTCTCTTTTTCGTCGACGTACTCACGCGTTTTGAAATCGGTGATGTAGGCGCTCTCCCTGAACTCTTTAAAAGACTCTTCCGCCGGATTTTGCATGCTCGGGTCCGGGGTGGGAGTGGGTTCGCCTGGAGCGGGTGTGCTGGCAAACCCCTCCAACGACTTCATCATCTCCTCCGACAGGCCGTAATCGACCGCCATGCGCGCCGTGTTATCGGCATTGATCCACACCTCTTCGCGAACATTCATACAGCCGCTCAAGATCATGGTTAACAAAACGAAACCCGCCAAAACCCAAATGCGTCGCTTCATGCTACCCTCCTCGCTCAATTGACTGATGGACTATACAAATTATAGCGATTTTATCGCCCGTTTTCTATAGATCGTTCAGGTCAACCAGTCCGTAGCGCAATGCAGCGATCACCGCCTGGGTGCGGTCTGAAACCCCCAGTTTGGAAAAAATGGTGCTGGTGTAGTTACGCACCGTACCTTCGGAGAGATACAACTGCTGAGAAATTTCGGCGTTGGAAAGCCCACGCGCCAGCAATTGCAAAATTTCGTTTTCGCGCTCGCTAAACATGTGGGTGGTCGTTTTTTGCAGCGGCGGATTGGTCTGAGCGATACTGGACAACAGTTTGCCGGTGACTCCGGGGTCGACGTACGAATAGCCAGCCGCTGTACCTTTTATCGCCGCAATCAGATCCAGGCGCGGCGTATCCTTGAGCAGGTACCCGGCCGCCCCGCTGCGAATTGCATCGAATACCCACTCGTCATCATCGTAGGTGGTCAACACCAACACCTTAACATCCGGATAACGTTCACGAATCTTGCGCGTCGCCAGAATCCCGTTCATGCCGGGCATCTTGAGATCCATCAATACCAGCGCCGGCGAGGTCGCCGGGATCAATGCCAGCGCCTCTTCGCCGTCGTGGGCGGTGCCCACCACCTGCAACTCAGTATCCGAGTCGAGAATCTTCTTCAACCCCTCGCGCACAATCTCCTGGTCATCGCAAATTAAAACTCTCACCATGATTCGCCTCCATCACCAGATGAATCCGTGTTCCCTGACCAGGCGCACTATCCACGGTCAACACACCGCCCAACATCGCCGCCCGCTCCTCCATGCCGCGAATGCCAAAATGCTCGTCTTGCCGCAACCGTTCTGCCTCAAAGCCTTCGCCGTCATCAGCTACCAACAACGAAATCCGCACTTCGGTACACGACAGTTGAATCGACACCCGCCGGGCGTGGGCATGCCGCGAAACATTCTCCAACGCCTCTTGAACGATGCGATAGAGCCCCTGTTCGACCTCGGTCGAGAGGTTATCCAGCCCGCCCGAGATCGTCACATCCACCGCCAGATTGGTGCGCTCGGAGACCACATGTGCCATATTGCGGATGGCCAGTTCCAGCCCCAGATCCTGTAAGGGCGCGGGACGTAGTGCCTTGAGCGCCCGGCGCGTCTCCGTCAAACCGGTGCGCGTCATATTCAGTGACTGGTCGATCATACTCTGCACTTCGCCCGGCTCCGGCGGCAAGACCGTCTTGACCGCCTCCAGCTGCACCGCCAGGCCGCTCAGGGTGTGCGCCAGGGTGTCGTGTAGTTCGCGCGCCAGACGGTTACGCTCCCGGCTGGTGGCCAGCTGCTCCAACGTATTGGCGTGCTGGCTCAGTTGCAGATTGGCCTGCGTCAATGCCCGGCGCTGCTCGCGTTGCGTGTTCATCAACTGCACGACAATATACCCCACCACCACCGACGAAGCCACCCGGATGATGGTCATCGACAGAATGGGAAAGACTTGAAACCCCATCCGTTCCGCCATGCTCATCGTGATGGTGTAATCCAATACCCCGGCAAACAAACAGTACAGGATCACCGTCCAGAAGCTGTATTGCCAGGCCACCAACACCAACGGCACAAACGACATCGGCGTAAACTGCCACATGCGTACCGTCAAAGAAGCCTGGTAAGACGCAACGTGCGTTTCTAAAAAGAAAAGATTGCTGGTAATGGGAATCAATGTAGAAATGACCAACGCAAACGGCAGGTAAAAATGTTTGAGCTTGCGATGCAGCCACGGCCAGGAAAGATAGGCGGACAGGAAGAGCGCTTCAAACAGGTTGATGTAATACAGGGTGTGCAGTGGATCGTTCTGGTTGACGAAATTGACAAACAGCCAGAAGAATATTGCCTCCAACGCAGTAAACAGGCGGAAGATACGCAATAATCCGGGTTCAATTACTCCGTGCATCTTTACTATATTACCATAACGCACACCGGGCCGAATCGCCCCCTGATAGTTCATGACGGGCGTCATGGCGGTTGGTGATGCGCGTCACCGCACCTCATGCCAGACAGCACCTACCTCCCCACCTGGGCATCGGGTATAGTTTAAATACAGGTGAAAAACCTGTGGTCGCTATTCTCGGGTATGGCGGTTGTGTGCGACACCCACCCCCCGTTTCTTGTCGGTATAACTGAGCTGGAAACAAATGATAACCCTATTCAAAACTTCAATGGCAGCCACGCTTCCAGTAATGGTGGCAGACGCCCCCATCTTGCGTACGAGGGAACTGGTCAAGGTATACCAGACCCCGGCGGGCAAATTCGAGGCCCTGAAAAACGTCAACATCGAAATCCAGAGTGGTGAGTTTATCGTCATCATCGGTAAATCCGGCGCAGGAAAGTCCACCCTGGTCAACATGATTACCGGCGTCGACCACCTCACCTCAGGTGAGATTTGGGTCGGCGATACCCCCATTCACACCCTGAACGAAGACCAGATGGCCTGGTGGCGCGGCCGCACAGTGGGGGTGGTATACCAATCTTTTCAACTCATGCCCACCCTCTCGCTCCTGGATAACATCCTGCTGCCGATGGATTTCTGCGGCCTATACCGGCCCGACGAGAGCGAAGCCCGCGCCCTCGATCTATTACGCATGGTCGAACTGGAAAACCAGGCCTATAAGATACCGTCCACCATTTCCGGTGGGCAGCAGCAGCGTGCTGCCATCGCCCGCGCCCTGGCCAACGACCCGCCGCTCATCGTCGCCGACGAACCCACCGGCAACCTGGATTCGGTGACCAGCGAAACCATCCTGGCCGTATTCGAGGCGCTGGTAGAACAGGGTAAAACATTGCTGGTGGTTACCCACGATCACGCCATCGCCCAACACGCCACCCGTGTGCTGCACATCGCCGACGGTCAGATTGTAGACGACAGTGAAATTTGAGGGCGCCATGTTGAAACGTTGGTTCAAAACCCAATCACAACCCACCCGGCCAGATGGGCCGTGCGACGACAACCCGGCTGTGATCCAGATGCGCCAGGTCGTCAAGATTTTTCACACTCCGGCGGGTGAATTCACCGCTCTGAAAAGCATCGATCTGGATATCTACCGCGGCGAATTTATCAGCGTGACCGGCAAATCCGGCAGCGGCAAATCTACCCTGGCCAATATGATTACCGGCATCGATCGCCCAACGACAGGCGATGTCTCCATCGGCGGCACGCTGGTCAACCGGCTGAACGAAAGCGACATGGCCCGCTGGCGCGGGCGCAACCTGGGCATCGTGTTTCAGTTTTACCAGCTGCTGCCCATGCTCTCACTGCTCGAAAATGTCATGCTGCCCATGGACTTCAGCGACCAGTACGACCCGGTCAAACGCGAAGAACTGGCGCAACACTTATTGGCCCGCGTAGGGTTACAGGGCCTGGAACACAAAATGCCCGCCGCCATTTCGGGCGGGCAGCAGCAGGCCGCCGCCATTGCCCGCGCCCTGGCCAACGATCCGCCTTTCCTGATCGCCGATGAACCCACCGGCAACCTGGACTCGCGCACGGCCGAAAAAATCTTCGAGCTGTTTCACAGCCTGAGCGATCAGGGCAAAACCATCATCATGGTCACCCACGACCCCGGGCTGGCAAAACGCACCTCACGCCAGGTAGTACTGGCCGACGGGCAAATCCTCAACCATTGGGTGGTGCGCACCTTCCCGGCCCTGAACCATAACCAGATGCTGCGCGCCGGCCAACACCTGCAGACGCACCACATCGAACCCGGGCAAACCATCCTGCACGCCGGTCAGCCCGTGCCTGCGGTCTACATCATCACCGCCGGCGCGGTCGATATCCTGGTAGACGATAAAAATCATCGCCAACAGTTCATCACCCGCCTGGAAGCAGGTGACCACTTTGGCGAGGTCGAGATGCTGCACCAGCCGGAGGCCATCGCCACCGTACGCGCCAGTGACGAAGCGGCGGTCGAACTGCTCAGCCTGCGCCGGGAAACCTTCCTCGAACTGCTTCAAGAAGCCAAAACGTGGCGCGAGACGATGACCCATACCATTCAAGAACGCGTTCGCCAGAATCTTTCCATCCGCGGGGTGCGGCATGAAACGCTTCAGACTCAGACCACGCTGGCGTAAAGTCCTCTACGACCTGTGGGACAACAAGGCCCGCACCATCCTGGTGGTGGCCTCGATTGCCATCGGCGTCTTCGCCGTGGGCATGATCGCCGGCCTGTACGTCATCATCGCCAACGACATGAACGCCAGTTACGCCGACGCCAACCCGGCCAACATCGAGATCGTCACCGCCCCCTTTGACGACGACCTGGTCAAAACCATACGCAATCAGCCGGGCATCCAGGAAGCCGAGGGGCGTCGTAACGTCAATGTACGCGTGCGTACCGGCCCCGACACCTGGGATGTCCTCAACCTGGAAACGGTGCCCGATTTCGACGACATGCGCATCGACATCCTCCTGCTCCGCCAGGGACGGCTCAAACCCGCCAACCAGCAGGTGGTGTTGGAAAGAAACGCCATCGACAAGCTGGGCGCCCGGCAGGGCGACCGTCTCGAAATCGAACTTTCGGATGGCACCCGTAAAGAATTGCCGGTGGTCGGCATCGTTCAGGACCGTACCTCGGGCGTCGACGGCATGGTTGGCGACGCCAAAGGATACATCACCGATGACACGCTCGAGTGGCTGCACCAGCCCACCACCTACACCCGGCTGATGATCACAACCAGCAGCGGCCAGGATGATAAGGCCCACCTTCAACAGGTCGCCGATCAGGTCACCGATCAGTTGAAAAAAGGCGGGCGTGAGGCGTACCGTACCCAACAATTCGAGACCCACAAGCATCCCCTGGATAACATCGTCCGCGCCCTGTTGGGCGTATTGTTCATGCTGGGGGTATTGATCGTCTTTCTAAGCGGGTCACTGATCGCCAACACCCTGTCCGCGCTGCTTAACCAGCATCTACGCCAGATCGGCGTAATGAAACTGGTTGGGGCGCGCCGCAAGCAAATCATCAGCCTGTACGTGGCCCTCATTCTGTGCTTTGGCGCCATCGCCCTGGTGTTTGCCATCCCCGCCGGCAGTTATGCCGCGATGGCCGTCTCAAGCAATGTGGCCGACATGCTCAACGTCGTACTGGTGCCGCGCGGGCTGATCCCCGTCGCCATCTTGCTACAAGTGATCATCGCCCTGGTTGCGCCGGTGGGCGCCGGCAT
The DNA here is from genome assembly GCA_964535315.1 of uncultured Anaerolineaceae bacterium. Taxonomy (GTDB): domain Bacteria; phylum Chloroflexota; class Anaerolineae; order Anaerolineales; family Anaerolineaceae; genus CAZHTS01. The sequence goes on along the minus strand of CAZHTS010000002.1, from coordinate 100,263 downwards.
TCTGCCCGTCCTGAACGGCTCAGGCGTTACCGTACATAAGGCCATCAACAGCAGCGCCCTCGAAACCGAAAACGGGCGCAAGGGCGCAATCGATCGCTGGCTGGAAGGGCTGCGTGGTCTCTCCCGCCCACTGCTCATTTCTTTGCGCAACACGTTCCGCCGCAAGGGACGCCTCTTCCTGACCCTGTTCAACCTGGCGCTGGGCGGCGCCATCTTCATCTCCGTGTTTAACGTGCGTGCCTCGCTCAACCAACAGATCCAACGCACCACAAAATATTTCAAGGCTGACGTCAATCTCAACTTCGACCGCATGTATCGTATCGACGAAATTCGCCAGTTGGCCAGCAGTGTGCCGGGCGTACAAAAGGTTGAAGGCTGGGCCATCACCAGCGCAGAAGTGATCGCCGCCGGCGTCCAGGAAGCCGAATACGTCACCGTGTTCGGCCCCCCCGCGGATAGCCAGTTGGTCGACCCCATCCTGCTCGAGGGGCGCTGGCTGATGCCGGGCGACGAAAACGCCATCACGGTCAACGAAGCCTTCTGGAAAAAACACCCTGGGCTGCACCCCGGCGATACTTTGCGATTAAAGATCGATGGGACAGAGCATGACTGGACAATTGTGGGCATTTTCCAATACACCGGCGTGGACGTACTCTTCGCCTACACTTCGTACGATTACCTGGCGCGGGTAATGGACACCCCCGGGCGCGCTTCTTCGTTCCGCATCACCACCGCCGGGCACAGCCGTTCTTACCAGGAATGGGTGAGTTCCAGACTGGACGAACGTTTCAAGGCCCTGGATTTCCGCGTGTCCAAGGTACAGGCCGGTAATACATTGATCGAAAACGTTTTCGATTATATCGATATCCTGATCGCTTTCCTGCTCACCATGGCCGTCCTCACTGCCCTGGTGGGCAGCATCGGGCTGGCCGGTACCCTGAGCATGAACGTCATGGAACGCACGCGCGAGATTGGCGTCATGCGCGCCATCGGCGCCTACAACAAAATCGTACTGCGGCTGGTCATCGTCGAGGGTGTCTTCATCAGCCTGCTCAGTTTTGTTATCGGGGCGGCGTTATCCTTCCCCATCACCGCCTTCCTGGCCGATATCGTCAGCCGGGCCATCTTTAACTCGCCGGCCAGTTTTGCCTTCACCGCGCAGGGTTTTCTGATCTGGCTGGTGGTGGTCACCCTGCTTTCTGTGCTCGCCAGCGCCGCACCGGCGCGCAGCGCCTCGCAAATGACCATCCGCGAAGTGCTGGCTTACGAATAAAACACCACAGGGGTTGCCGGCTGTATGCAGCCAGCAACCCCTGAAATGATCCTACCGCTCAGGCGTGAATGATCGCCTCATGCCCCCGCAATTTTGGCGCGCACATCCACGGCGTAAGCGCCCTGCCCTTCGGCCAACACCCGCAGCGGGTTGATCTCGATCTCGGCGATCTGCGGGAAATCGAGGGCAAGCTGCGCCAGGCGCACCAGGGCGTCCTGCACGGCCGAACGGTCGGCCGGCGGCAGATTGCGGAAACCCTTTAACTTACGCCCGGCCCAGGTATGGGCCAGCATACGATCCACATCGCTCGCCGCCAGCGGCGCCAGGCCAAAGGCCACGTCGTTCATTCCTTCCACCTCGGTGCCGCCCGAGCCAAACATAACCAGCGGCCCAAACTGTGGATCGCACACCACGCCTACGATCGTTTCCTGCCCCTGCGGCAGCATACGTTGGACGTGCAAACCCAATAACCGCGCCGACGGGCAGGCCGCCTGCACCCGCGCCAGCATGGCCGCATAACCATCCTTCACCGCCTGGGCATCCCTGACGTTCAACAACACCCCGCCCACGTCGGATTTATGCGAAATATCCGGTGAAGCAATCTTGAGCACCACCGGGTAGCCCATGCGTTCTGCAATCTCAACCGCCTGCGTCGCGCTGCTCGCCAGTTCCAGGCGAGTGCTGCGCAGACCGTAGGCCTCTAACAATTCCAGGGCCACCTCCGAGTCAAGCCATTCACCGGGTTTTCTGTCCGCCAGCAAACGTTCCGCCCGCGGGCGATCTACCCCTTCGGGTTCCAGCGGCGTTTCGCCGGCCCGCGCCAGGAATTCGGCGCGTTGCGAGAGAATCGCCAGCGCCGAGGCCGCCCACTCCGGGAAGCGATACTCGGCAATGTGTGCGGCGCGCAGGTGCTCGACCGCCTCTTGAATCATACGGTCGCCCATCACCGCCATCACCACCGGTTTATCACTCATCTCGATGACCGGGATGATTGCACGCGCCACCTGCCCGGCGCTATGCATGGGCGGCGGCGGGGTGATGACCAGCGCACTATGTACCTGTGGGTCGGCCAGCAAAAGCTGTAAACAACTGGCGTACTGTTCCGGTGAAGCCGAGGCCAGCATGTCCACCGGGTTGCGTACGCTGGCCGCCGCCGGCAAAATCGCCTGCAAACCCTCTTGTGTCTCCTGGCTCAGCGGCGCCAACCGCAGACCGTTGGCTTCCAGCGCGTCCGCCGCCGTCACCCCCGGCCCGCCGGCGTTGGTCAGCACAGCCACGTTCCTCCCCTTGGGCAGCGGGCACCAGGCCAGCGCCCGCGCCCATTGAAACATTTCCTCGGTGGTGTTGGCGCGGATGACGCCCGCCTGTTGAAAACCGGCGTCAAAGGCCGCCTCACTGCCCGCCAGAGCGCCGGTATGCGAGGCCGCAGCCCGCTGACCGCTCTCAAAACGCCCGACCTTGAGCGCCAGAATGGGTTTATGCACCGCCACCTGGCGCGCCTGCGTCACAAAACGCCGCCCGTTGCTCACCCCTTCCATATACAGGCAAATCACCCTGTTGCGCCGTTCGGCGGCCACCGGTGCGAGCATGTCCGTTTCGTTAACATCCACCTGGTTGCCCAGGCTGATCAATGAGGACAACCCCAATCCCTGGCCGCGCACCCAGTCGATCACCGCCGCACAAATGGCGCCCGAATGCGAGATGAAGGCAATATCGCCGGCGGGCGGCGGCGGCGGTTCCAGAAAGGTCGTGTCCAACGGCAGATAGGTATAAATCAGGCCGATGCAGTTTGGGCCGATCAAACGCATGCCGTACTGCCGTGCAATCGCCAGGCATTGCGCTTCCAACGCCGCCCCATCCGGCCCGGTCTCCCGGAACCCGCCCGAAGCAATGATAGCAGCGCAAATGCCGCGCTCGCCGCAGGCGCGCAGCGCCTCTGGAATGGCGTTGGGCGGCGCCAGCAGCACCGCCAGATCGGCCGGATCCGGCACAGCAGCAATCGTCGGGTAAATCGTGTGGCCGAACAGTTGGCCGCCCTTGGGATTGACCAGATGAATTGCCCCACCGTAGCCGCTCTGGATCAGGTTACGCGCCAGGCCAAACCCCAGTTTGGTTGGCTCGCGCGAAACGCCCACCAGGACGACGCCTTTGGGATCAAAAAAGGGGGTAAGAGAAACTTCCGTCATGGATTTGCCACCTCGTATGGGGAAAAACAGGTCGGATAGCGTCACGGAAAAGCGTGCAGCAATGTCCTTTAATTATACCCACGATAGAGTACAATCAACCCCGCGCAAATTCATTTACAAGGTAAGGTTCTATATGGGAGAAATCGCCGCCCTCATCACGTCCTTTTGCTGGGCTTTTAGCTCGCTGTTTTTCTCCACTGCCAGCCAGAAAGCCGGCTCCATTCACGTCAACCGCGTCCGGCTGGCCTTTGCGGTGCTTTTGTTCATCCTCTCGCACTGGATCAGCCAGGGAGAACTGCTGCCCTGGCAGGCCGGCTTCGACCGCTGGTTATGGCTGGGCTTATCCGGCATCGTCGGCCTGGTGTTGGGTGATTTCTTCCTGTTCCAGGCGTACATTACCATCGGCGTACGCCTGGGCACCCTGATCATGTCGGGCGTGCCGGTCATCAGCACCCTGGCCGCCTGGATCATGCTGGGCGAACGCCTCAGCGCCGCAAAGATTGGCGGCATCCTTCTGACCGTATTTGGCATCGCTCTGGTAGTACTGGAACGTAAGAATGGCAACGGGCAGCCGCACGACCGGCGCGCTTACCTGATCGGCATCTTGTTCGGTCTGGGCGGGGCCATCGGCCAGGCCGGCGGGCTGATCCTGGCCAAGCGCGGGCTGTACGGCGACTTTCCCTCCATTTCGGCCGTGGTCATCCGCATGAGCGTGGCCGCTCTGACCATCTGGCTGCTGGCGCTGTTTACCGGCCAGGCCCGCGCCACCGTGCGCCAGATCGCCCAGGATCGCAGCGCCCTGCGCCTGATTGCCTTTGGCAGCCTGGTTGGCCCCTTTGCCGGGGTGTGGCTGTCGATGGTCGCCATCCAATACGCCTACGTCGGCATCGCCTCGACCCTCATGGCGCTCACTCCGGTCATCCTGCTGCCGATCATGAAATGGGGCTACAAGGAAGACATCAGCAAACGCGCCGTGTTCGGTACGTTGTTGTCCATCGCCGGGGTCGCCGCCCTGTTCCTGGCTGTCTGAGTCCGCCGCCTGCCGGTTGATTCGTCATCCTTTCGCCGTTCCCTTTTCGATCATCTTGATATACAATCAGAAGGGAATACCCTCAACAAAGGAGCCCTAAAAAATGATCGTCAGCACCCAAAAATTATTCGAAGCCGCTTATGGCAAATATGCAATCGGCGCCTACAATATTAACAACCTGGAACAGACCATGGGCCTGTTCCGCGGCTGCCTGGACAGCAAAGCGCCCTTTATCATTCAGATCAGCAAAGGCGCCCGTTCCTACACGCACAAGATCATGCTCGAGGGCCTGATCCGCAGCGCCGAGCGCGTCTTCCCGGACGCCATCTTTGCCGTCCACCTCGATCACGGGGATGAGGAAACCTGCTACGACTGCATTAACAGCGGGTTCTACAGCTCGGTGATGATCGACGCCAGCCACGAAGATTTTGAAGGCAACATCGCCGCCACCCGCCGTGTGGTCGAAGCCGCCCACGCCCGTGGCATCGCCGTCGAAGCCGAACTCGGCCAGCTGGGCGGTGTGGAAGAGCACGTGGCCGTCAGCGAAGCCAACGCCAAGCTGACCGATCCGGCCGTTGCCAAAGAGTTTGTCGAACGCTCGGGCTGCGACTCGCTGGCCTGCGCCATCGGCACCAGCCACGGCGCCTACAAATTCAGCGGCGCCCAGGGGCTGCGCTTCGACGTTCTCGAAGAGATCCAGAACCGCCTGCCCGGTTTTCCGCTGGTTATGCACGGCTCCAGCTCGGTTCCCCAGGAAGAAGTGGAACGCATCAACGCCGCCGGCGGCAAGCTGCAAGGCGCCAAGGGCGTGGACGAGAACATGTTCCGCCGCGCCGCCGAACTGGGCGTGACCAAGGTCAACATCGACACCGACGGCCGTCTGGTATGGACCCGCGTCCACCGCGAATATTTCATCGAACACCCCGAAAACTTTGACCTGCGCCCCGTTGGCAAAGTCTTCATGGCCGAATACGCCAAATTCATCGCCCACAAGAACGAGAAGCTGGGCAGCGCCGGGCAACTCGACGAAATCCGCAAAATGCTCGGCGCATAAATTCCTCCGGCATCCGGGATGTCGCACAGGCACCCAGGCCAGACATGCACGTATCTGTAGGGGCGATCGGCGACCGGTCGCCCCTACATTGCAAAAATGCTCCTCCCAGGTAAGGCATGATCCCTTCTACCCCAACCATTTTTCCGTTTGCTACCACTCTGCCGCTGACCCTGCTCTCGCGGCCGGCAGATCAGCCCAACAGCGATTGGCAAGAGTTCGATTTCGGCCCGGGCAGTTTTGCGCTTTCTAACGAAAACGTGTACCGCTTGCGCATTAAAAACATCGACGACGATATTCTCCGCACCCTGATCGACGAATTATCCACCTGCAAACCGATTGTCTTTATCGATTTATCCGAAAATCGCAAGATCACCAACAAAGGTTTGTCTTACCTGAAAAACGTCAGCTGGTTGACCCAACTCAGTCTGAGTTCGTGCAGCATTACCGACAGCGGCATGGTACACTTAACCGGTTTTCGTCATCTCACCTGGCTGAATTTGAGTTATTGCAACCGCATAACCGACGCCGGGTTGAAGAGTCTGCAACGGCTGTCCAATCTGGCATACCTGGACGTGCAGGGTTGCAGCAAACTCACTCACAACGGGCTTAGCTATATCCATCGCCGTGGCCTGACCATTTTCTATGGCAAGGGCACACTGGCTGGCTGAGCCAACCTACATACTCAAGGGCCAAACTATGAAACCACTGTTGCAGCTTCTTTCCTGTATCCTGTTATTCTCGCTGGTTGCATGCGGCCCGGCCGCCTCTGCCACCCCACAGGCAACGGCTGTACCGCGTACCGAAGTCACCCCCATCCCGCCCCGTCCAACCGCCACCGCGTTTATCCCCGGCCCAACCCCCACCACCCCGGCGCCCTTTGGGCGCGTCAGCCAGGTGGGCAAAGGCGAAATCCGCTCGTTGGCCGTCCCCGCCGGCGGCGAGGAAGCCGTGGTGGTGAGCGACGCCGGCCTGGCCCACTATCAGGCCAGCAACCTCGCCGAAAAGGAAACCATCCCGACCTCCCTGCCCGCCGACCTGCTGCTTGCCCCAGACGGCAAACATGGGGCGCGCTTTAATCGCGACAGCCAGAAGATCGAAATCTGGGAACAGGGCTCCGCCCCATCGCTCCTGCTGCCGGTAGAAAACGTCGGTGCAGCGCTGCTGGCCTTCTCCGCCGACAGCCAGTACCTGGTCAGCGTCGATGCGCTGCCCACCCTGCCGCAAACCGACTCGCAGCGCCAGGGGGCGCGCCTGTGGAAGATCAGCGATGGCAGCCTGGTCGCCACCCTGACCATGCCGCTCTTCCCGGTCACCGCCGTGGCCGTTGCGCCGGATCACGCCCACGTGGCCACCGGACATCTGGACGGCAGCATCCACCTCTGGCAGACCGACAAGCCGGAAACCCCGCTGCGCTTAAAGGGGCACATCGATACCCACAACAAGAACGTCACCATCCCGCCGGTCAGCCGCCTGGTGTTCAGCCCGGATAGCAAGTTACTGCTTTCCAGCGGCGCCGACACCACCCTGCGCATCTGGCAGGTGGCAGACGGCAAACGTCTGTCGCTGATCCAGAGCCAGACACGCCCCGCCCTGGGAATGGCGTACGCCCCCGACCAGAAAACCTTTGCCACCGTAGACGGCGGTGAATTGATCATCCGCCAGACCAACGGTGGCAAGGTGCTGCACCGTATGCAGAGTTTTGCCGAGCAGGTCGCCTACACATCCGACAGCGCCACCCTGATCGCCGCCGGCCCCGACACGCTTGAGTCCTGGAACGTAGCCACCGGTGAAAAACGCGCCGAGGTGAACACCTTCACCCAGCGCGCCCGGCATGTCGCTTTCTCGGCCAACGGGCGTGTGTTGGCGTCGGTCGGCAGCTACCACATTTACCTGTGGAATGCCGGCGATGGTTCGCTGCTCAAGCGTATCGCCCTGATCGACCGGGGCGAGCCGCAATACCTGGCCCTTTCCCCCGACGGCAGCCGGGTAGCCTGTGGCAGTGTCTTTGCCCCGTTACGGGTCTGGAATGTTGCCGACGGCAAAGTGCTGTTCAACATGAAAAAGCAAGACCTGGCCTCCGTCACCAGCGCTGCCTTCGCCGCCGACAACGAAACCGCCGCCGTTTTCACCGGGTACCAGACCGAAGTGTGGAATATACGCTCCTCGACGCAAAAACGCCGCCTGGACGGCAGCGCAACGCAACTGGTCTTTTCAGAGGATGGGAAAAAACTGGTCATCGCCCACGGCGAGAGCCTGGAAAATTGCGGCGGATTGACCGTCTTTGATCTGGAAAAATATCAGGTGCTCGACGAATTGACCGGCGGCTGCGCCGCCCTGGCCGTCACCACCCTGCCCGGTGGCGCATTACAACTAACGTCCGCCAGTGCATCACACGTGTACACCAGCATCACTGGCAAAACCGACAACAAAGAAATCAAGCTGGGCGAGGCCGAAAACCGTTACCTGCTCTCCAGGCCGGCGCTGTCGCCAGATGGAACCATCCTGGCCGATATCAGCCATGAGACTCTTTATGTGTGGAGCACAGCCGATGGCAAACTGCTGCTGGCAGAGCCCTACCCCGCTGCTACGTTGTTAACCTTCGCCCCCGATGGCCGGTTAGCGATTGCCTCACAAGGTGGCCACATTGACATCATCCAGCTCAACCAACCTTAAACAGTACAAATAACATTTTGAGGAGGAAGACGTGGTGCGCTTACCCAGGGTGTTTTTGATGCTCTTGCTCGTTCTGCTGGCAATGGGCTGCACGCCATCCCAACAGCCCACGCTGCCGCCTTTGCCTACGGTGTTTGTTCCACCCGTCTTCCTCACGCAAACCGCCGCACCGCCTGCTCCGCCCACGGCCACGGCCACATCCGTCTTGCCCCCTACCGCCACCCTGCCCTTTGCCCCGGTTGCAGAAACCCTGACGGCAACGCCCGACCCCAACCGCTCCGAACGGCTGTTGACCGTACTGGAAGGGCATGCCAACTGGATCAGCACCGTACGGTTCAGCCCGGACGGCCGTTATCTGGCCTCCGCCGGGGCGGATGGCGCCCTGATCATGTGGAACGCTCAGGATTTCACCATCCGTGGGCGGATGCACGGCCACCAGGGCACCATCCTGTGCCTGGCCTTCAGCCCCGATAGCAAACGGCTGGTGTCCGGCGGCATGGACAAAACAGCTCGCGTGTGGGATTCGCTTACCGGCGGCGCGCTCATGGTGCTGGAGCGCATCAAAGCCCGCCACATTGGCCCCATCTGGGGAGCAGCCTTTAGCGCCGACGGCCAGGCCCTGGCTACCGTCAGCCAGAATGGCTGGGTCTTTTTCTACAACGGCGAAGATGGCACCGAATCCGGCGAAGTGGACGTGCGCGTTATCGGCGATGTACGCAGCCTGGCCTTTTTCCCCACCAACCGGTTGGTGCTGGCCATCGCCGGCAGTAAAACGACCCGCGTCTACATGCCCGAAGGCGACAACATTATTGCCAACTACCCGGCCGACGCCTCCGAGGTTATCTTCGAGCCCAAAGGCGACAATATCATTACCGCCGGTCACGGCATTCACTTATGGTCGACTTTCTATAAGCGCCGGGTAGCCGATCTGGCCGGGCACAACGCATGGGTGTGGTCCGTCGCCGTTGATCCCAGCGGGAGCATCATGGCCTCTGGCAGCAAAGACCGTAACATCATCATCTGGGACTACCCGGGGCGCTACGAAAAATATCGCATCCAGACCGAATCCTCGGTCAACAGTGTTTCCATCAGCCCGGATAAACGCTATCTGGCTGCCGCAGTGGGCAACAAAATCCACATCTACTGGCTGGGTGAGGGCCGTCCGCTGATGCCGGCCGAATTACAACCCGTCCTTCCCAGCGCAACACCGCCAGCCCCTGCCGCCGCCCCACAGGCCCAGGCGCAAGCCACCCCGACGCCCACGCTGCCCAACGCGCCGGCGCAATGGAATAAACTCGCCCCAGATGCGAACGTGTGGGCCATCCAGGACCAGGGCGGCTGGCAATCGCTGGTATACAAGGCCAACCCCGCCTGCCGCGTGGACGCCAATCGCAATACAGGCTTCGACCAGGCCCCGCAAATCAAATCTGAAACGCTTGACATCGGCGGGCGCAGTTGGGAACACACCACGTTTGGCGATGCAAATGGGGTGTTTTATGACACCTACGTCCCGACCTTCATGGGCACAGACGCCCCTGTCTACGGCGTCTCGGCCGCCGATGTGTGCCGTATCGATCTGATCAACATGTTATCGACGATCAGGCCATGAGCAACGAACGCCTGCAGGAAGCCATTCGCCTGGTGCGCGCCGGACAGAACGCCGCGGCCCGCCAGATCCTGCTGGAGTACATCCAACAAAATCCCCAAGACATATCCGCCTGGATGTGGCTGGCGCAAACCCTGCCCAATGACACCCAGCGCGTGGCTGTGTTACAGGAATGCCTGAAACGCAACCCCGGCAACGCAACCGTCCAACAGACGCTGGAACTGCTGCGTTCACGATTGACGCCCACGCCCCCCCCGGCGTCTCCATCATCCCCACGCCCGCTGCAACCTGTCCGGCCCGCCCCGGTTGCTCAACAGCCGCCGCCGCCACCTCCTCCCACCCCAGCGGCAGCGCCGCCCACTGCGGCCATCTTCACCGCCGACTATGAAGAGCAGCCGGCGCCGCCCCCTGCACAAACCCAACCGGCAAAGAAACGCCGGCGGCTGCGTTTCTGGTTGGGAACCACGCTGGCCGTCTTATTGCTGCTCGTCACCGCCCTGGCAGCCGTGCTGTTACAGCCCTGGTACCGACCCGGCCTGATTGCTTTGCTCACCCCGGCGCCCAGCGGCACCCCCACCTCAGCGCAGGCGCAAAGCGAGCCGACCCACGACGCATCCACTGCATACAATACGACCAGCACTCCCCCCCCCGCCCCGACCGCCACCCCGACGCTGGCGCCTCTGCCGCCAGACCTCCCAGACCACCTCGGCCAGGGCAGCATCACCGCCATCGCCTACAGCCGTGACGGGCAGGTATTGCTGGTGGTCAGCGGCGCCGGTCTATACCGCTACGACGCCGCCACGCGCAAACTACTGGACAGCAGCGACACCCCACAACCGTTGGCTGCCATCCAGCCACAGCCGGATGGCAGCGTGCTGGCCGCCAGCCTTGAGCGCCAGCCAGACGCGCAGCAGTTGAAAATCTGGAAGATATACAACCGGCGGGTGGAATTGCTCCACAATATTGCCCTACCTGGCTATCAGGTGGAATGCCTGACCTTCAGTCCACAGGGCGACATTCTCGCCACCGGCGGGGCAGGCCAGGAAGAATCCAGCGCAGTGCGTTTGTGGAACCTTGCAGACGGCAGTCTGATCCGCACCTTGAGCGGCGGCACGCAATGGGGTATCCTCAAACTGGCCTTCAGCCCAGATGGCCGCAGCCTGGTGGGCGCCGACGCTCAGGGCAGCCTGGGCTTCTGGCATGTCGCCGATGGGCAATCGTATGCCATCACCGCCGGACATCGCACCCGTTCGGTCGGCAGCCGCGTCAACAGCCTGATCTTCACCCCCGACGGAAAAGCGCTGCTCTCCACCGGACAGGATCGCGCCATGCGCCTGTGGGACGTGCAAAACGGCAAATTGCTCCGCACCTATACCGGCCATACATCCGGCGTCCAGCAGGCCGTCTTTACACCGGATGGACAAAAAATCATCTCGATCGCCGAAGGCGAAATGCGTTTCTGGCGGATCAACCGGGTAGACCCGGTCTCGGCGCGCAAAGACATCCCCGCCCTGCGGCTAGCGCTCTCGCCCGATGGCGGGCAGCTTGCCGCGGCAGTGGACGATGTGGTTAACCTGTATCACGCCGGTGACATGCAGGCCCTGGGTAAGATCGACGGTTTCATGAGCCCGATCAGCGCCGTGGCCTTTTCGGCCAACGGCCAGTGGCTGGCAGCCGGCGGAACCGGCAAAGTCTATCTGTGGCGCATCCAACCCGTCAGCCTGGAACGCACCTTTCAAACACAGGGCAAGGTGCTCAGCCTGGCCTTCAGCCCCAACGGCGCCATGCTGGCCGCCGGCGAGGTCAGCGACGAAGGCAAAGGCGAAGGGGTAACACAGGTCTGGCGGCTGCCGGATGGCGCCCTGCAACACAACCTCAAACGAATGGGCAAACTGACCCTCTCGGTGTTCGGCCTGGCCTTCAGCCCTGATAGCACCCTGCTGGCTGCCGGCACCCGCCGCGGCACAGAACTATGGCGCAAAGATGGTGTATTGATCCAGATTTACCCCGTCAGCCGCGAACAACAGGATCGGGTGCAGGTCGCATTCGCTCCCGACGGCAATGCGCTGGCCATCGCCCTGTCGCAGGGTGTGCTGCTATACCAGTCACCCGGCAGCGGCGCCGTATTAGAGACACTCTCGGGTAGCGGGCAGGCCCTGGCGGTAACCCAACCCGATGCCGCCGCGCAAACCCTGATCCTCTACAGCGCCGATAGCCAGCACATCTACCGCGGCAGCGGCGCAAAGAAACAGGACACCGTCCCCCTGGAGCAAATCGCCGGTCAGATTCCGATGGACGGCGCCGTATTTTCACCCACCCAGAAGCTGTTGGCTGCGGGCGGCGGGCGCTGCGTCCCCATCTGGCGCGTCAAAGATGGCAAGGCCCTGGCCTGTCTGCCCGGTCACCACCTGCCCGTCAGCGGTGTGACCTTCTCCCCCACCGGCCTGCTGTTGGCCTCGGGTTCGTCCGACGGCACCATCCGCTTCTGGTCCTTGCAAGGCATGGAATAAACCTCACCACGCCGGCCGGCCAAGCAGATAATCCATCACCGGGTCGCGGCGCGCCGCAAAATCGGCGTATACCGGCTCGATCAACACTTCCGGGATAAATTCGACCGCACTGAACCCATCGGCGACAAAGTGTTTGCAAGAATAGCGCACCCGCATGCGCGAGTTGGGCAGGAATAACGTATGCACCTCGCCGTAATGATTGGGCGCTCCACTCGGCGTCTCGCCGATAAAGGTCGCCTGCGTCTGGCGGGCAAAATCAACCGTGTTCAACATCGCCGCCGAAAAAGTCTCGCGCCCGAGCAACACAAACAGCCCCCCCTTGCGGTTGAGTGCGCTGGTACGGATCACCTCCAGCAAGGGATCGATTATCTCCGAACTGCCGCCGCTGTTCTGGCGCAAATCCACCACCAGGCGTTCGACCGGCTGCTGCTGCAACACCGCGGCCACCTGGCCGGCAAATGCAGTCATAGGCACATCGCTGCGTTCGCGACAGGCGTTGTACTGGATATACAGCAAATGGGCTTGCGGCAGATATTCAAACCAGTATTCCTCCTGGCGTCGCTCGGGGCGATAAGCCAACCTCCACCCCGGATAACTGCCCGAAAACAGGGCGTCGTATTCGCGATCCAGAACGGGTTGCAGCCGCTCGACAACCGTCTGTCCCGCCCGGTCGACAAACGTGTATGCCAGCCCTTCGTCTCCCGGCGAAATGCCTGCGGCGATCGACAGTAGTTCCGGGCAGAGCAGGTAATATTGGATCATCAGGCGCACCCCGCTCCGGTTGTCGTGTGAAATGTAGGGCGTCAGCGCCGTTACAGCCTGCTCGATGCTCATCGAACCAATCTTCACCAGCCGGGCGCCGATCAGGTGGGTATACTGAGCAGACGCCCCGGTCACAAAGATGCCATCCTGAAACCAGTACAACTGCATCGGGTAAAAGTGAAAGGTCACCCCTTGCGGTGGAATGGCGCGCGTGTGGGCGTCGCCCAGCATGGCCGTCAGGCGCATCAACGCCGCCACAATCTCCTGGTCTGAGAGCTGTGGAATGGCAGCGTCCAGGTCGCTGACCGCCTGCTCAAACTGCACCTGAGACGTCCGGGCAAACGGCTCGGGGTGCAGCCGGGGCAACTGCGCCGCCAGGTAACGCACGTCCTGCCGCCAACGCTCGTCGCGATCGCTCACCGGCGCGGGGGCAGGGCCCGGCTGGCGCAAATAGGCCGGTAAAACGGTCGTCCACAGTGAAAGCGCGTACAACACGCCCACCAGTGCGATCAGGCCTGCTACCAACCCACCCAGCAATGCGGCCGCGCCCCTGAAACCATTCCGCCGGGCCATTGTCCCCATCCTGACACCTCCTGACGATTTTCCCGCAACAACAGCGCCCCTCTACAGACTACACCGCTGCGCACCTGCATTGTACTCGATCTCTGCAACGCCCCAACCGGGCAAACCGCATAATTGGCTTATGAATAAAGCCATCCCTGACATTCACACCAAATCAGGTTACAATCCATGTCCGTATGAACATTTCAAAATTACAAAATCCAATCAACCCGGCGGCGCCAACGCAACCCAATCCCCCCTACGCCGGCATCGACCCCTTATCGGTTTACCAACCCATCCGTGTCCCTCGCAAGCGGCGCCCACGCCGGCGGCTGCCCGCAGGGCCCATCCTTGCCGCTCTGGCCGGCCTTCTTTTTCTGGTCGGGCTTTATTTGTTTGCCCCGCTGCGCACCAACCTGCTGATCCTGGGCATCGATCGCACCCCGCCCGGCACGGCTCAGGGGCGCAGCGATACCATGATCCTGGTCAGCGTCGTTCCCTTACGGCCCTACGTAGGGATGCTCTCCATCCCGCGTGATCTGTGGGTCGATATCCGCGGCGTGGGTCAGAACCGGATTAACACCGCTCATTTCTTTGCCGAAATCAGCCAGCCGGGCAGCGGACCACGCGCCGCCCTCAACGTGGTACAGGATAACTTTGGCGTGCGTGTGCCCTATTACCTTCGCGTGCGCTTCGACAGTTTCACCGAATTGATCGATGCACTGGGAGGCATTACCATCCACCTGGACGAGCCCACCTCCGGCTACGAAGCCGGCACCCACCATCTGGACAGCGCCCAGGCGCTGGCCTTCGTCCGCGACCGCAAAGGCGCCGACGATTTCTTTCGCATGCAGCACGGTCAGCTGCTCATCCGCGCCGTGATCCGCCAGTTGTTCAACCCAACCACCTGGCCGCGCCTGCCAGCCGTCCTGTCCGTGGCCCTGCGCAGCATAGACACCAACCTGCCCATCTGGGAATGGCCGCGCCTGGGGGTTGCCCTGCTGCGCGGCGGGCTGGAGAGCCAGACGCTGCCGCGCCAGATGGTCACGCCCACCACCACCGCCGAAGGCGCCAGCGTGCTGATGCCCGATTGGGGCCAGATCCAGCCGCTGGTTCAGGATATGTTCTCGAAATGGTAAAACCGAAAAATCGGGTACAATATCAGCGCTAACCCCAATGACCTGACCCCACTCCCCGGGAGGGACCCGTACCCGTGAAAAACGGCCGCATTTCTTTTGAAACGATCCTGATTGCCCTGGTGTTGGTTCTCCATCTGGTCGTGGCCCTGGCCCCGGCCAACAGCCTGATGAACTGGTACACCACCGACGACGCCTTTTACTATTTCAAAACAGCCCAAAACGCCGCCGAGGGGTATGGCCTCAGTTTCGATCGTATCGGGCTTTCCAGCGGGTTCCACCCACTATGGATGCTGATTTGTATCCCCGTCTTTACCCTGGCGCGTTTTGACCTGATCCTGCCGCTGCGCCTGCTGGTTCTGATCCAGGCCGCTCTGGCGGCTGCCACGGGCGTGCTCGTCTACCGCCTGGGGAAACGCGCCTTCTCGCCCGAAGTGGCGGCGCTGGCGGCGCTGGCCTGGGTTTTCACCCCGCGCATCCACGCCACCACCACCCAGTTAGGCATGGAATCGGGCATCAGCGCCTTCTTCATTGCCCTGCTGCTCTTCCAACTGGCCCGCCTGGAAGATCTGCGCACCGCCGGCAAACCTTTCCGCCGCGCCCTGTTGGCGCTCAGCGCCGCGGCCGTTGGCGCCCTGTTCAGCCGCCTGGACAACGCCTTTCTGACCCTGGTGGCAGGCGCCTGGGTCGTATTGCGCACCCCCAACCTGCGCAGCCTGCTGGTCGCCGATCTGCTCACCATCGCCGCCGGCGTGTTTGCCAGCTTTATCCTGCGCCTCGGCGCGGGCAGCGCCTATTATCAGTACCTGCCCTCAACCTACTGGATGCTCGTCCTGGCGCTGATCATCCGCCCGCTCAGTTATTATGTCTGCGGCCTCTACCGCCGGCCGTGGGCCGAAGGATGGGGCAGGCTGGCCCTGCGCCTGTTGGTTGCCAGCGCGGCCGCCACAGCCCTCCTCGCCGGCGTCATGATCGCCCTGTCTGCCGGACACCTGTTCGCCGGCTTTCCGCGCGCCATTCTGTTGATTGAGGCCGGGATCGCCCTGGGAAGCGCCGCCCTGGTGCGCCTGGCGCAGTGGGGGCTGGCGCGGGTTCAGTCTGAGCAAAACCCGGCCGTCTGGGTATCCCCGCCCTGGCAGATCGACTTGAAAACCCAGCTGCCGCTGGCGCTGCACTATTTCCTGCCCCTCGGCCTGACCCTGGGCGCCTACGTCGCCGCCAGCTATGCTTATTTCGGCACACTCAGCCCGGTCAGCGGCCAGATCAAACACTGGTGGGGAACGCTGCCCAACACGGTGTACGGCAAACCCATTGAATCGCTGATTGATTTCCTGGGCTATTCCACCATGGCCGAGGGCCCCTGGGCGCTGGCAATCGGGCTGCTTTACGCTCCGGCCGGGCTTGTCTTGCGCCTGCTGGCCATTCGCGACGCAGCCGTGGTGAATGGCGCCCGCCTCGGGTCGGCCGTTGTTTTAATCGGCCTGAGCGTGTATCTGCTCATTCGCCAACGTCACTACGCCCTATCGGCCGTCCGCCGCCTGGGGCTGTTCCCCCTGCTGGCCGGCTGCTACGCCCAGATCATTTCGTACACCGGCAGCTACTACGTCAACGCCCGCATCTGGTACTGGGTCGCCGAGATGATGCTGACCATCCTCTTCGGCGGCGTCCTGCTCGAATGCCTGCTGCGCAGTCTGCCGTCCGTGCAGAAACGCCCCCGCGCCCTGCGCCTGGGCAGCGCGGCTATTGGCGTCCTGCTGCTGACCGCTTTCTGCGCCAATCTGTTCCGTCAGGTGCCGCTGTGGATCTATCCGGAAAACACCTACGCCTATCTCTCAGGCGTACGCGCCCTGGAACGCGAGACCGAGCCCGGTTCGCTGATCGGTTCGCCCGGCGGCGGTGTGGTGGCCTATTTCATCCAGGATCGCACCATCGTCAACCTGGACGGCTTAATGAACAGCGTCGAATATTTCGAGGCGCTCAAGGCCGGCCGGCCTGAGATCTATCTGGATCAAATCGGGCTGGACTATATCCACGCCAACCGTTACATGTTCCCGATGAGCGACCCCTATTTTCCCTTCACGGATCACATCCAACCCATCAAGGTCATTCAGGGCCTCACCCTCTATCGCTACGTCCCCACCCGACCCTGAGGCTCAGCGCCGCACAAAGTAATTTAACACCAGCACCGTTCCCACCGCGATCAACATCAGCGGCGTGAGCAGGTTCCAACTCAGGCCCAACAGCGCCACCACGCCCGGCATGGCCACCACCAGCGTGGCAATCAAATTTGCCAGCGCCGCGCCGCTAAAAATGCCGCCTTCCGCCGCCAGGTGGATGGTAACCACCAGCCCGCCGATTGCCGGCGACAGGATGGCCAGCCCCCACCAGGTGGGCCAGATCTTCGCCGGGTCGAAAAAGCCGAGATTGTGCAGCAAAAAGCCAATCCCCAAATAAATCGCACCCGCGCCCATCCACCCCAGCCAGGGGCGGTACGCCTGAAAGCCGTGCGGAGTCTCCTCACCCAAGGGTATGGCGTTGGATAACAGGATCAACCCCGGCAAAAGGACAAACAGCGGCCAGTAAACCGCCCAGCTCAGATCGAACAGAAACAGAATCGCCACCGCCAGCGGGATCAACGCCCCCAGGAAACTGCTGCGCACGCCGTAATGCAAACGGCCCGCCCCACGGTACATGCGCACCGCCGCCCACAAAGAAGACAGCGCCGGAATAAGGATGAAAAACGCCCACCAGTTGTGGAAGGCGTACCCTCCCAACTGTTGTAAGAACAAAATGCTCCCCACCAGCACCAGAACCAGGCCAAACCAGATCGAGCCACCATCACGCCGGCGCATCGCAACCCTCCTGCAAAAATTGACTTTGATTAAGTATACTGCATGCGGCGCACCCACTCTCAACCCAAAATAGCAAAAGAAGCCAGCGTGATACCGCCTTCTGACAGCCGCCGGCGCACGGCCTCATCCGTCAACACGTCCAGTTCGGTCTGGCGCTGCCGGTTATACACCGAACCGAGCGGCCCCAACAGGTCTTCATCCACCTCTCCGGGGTGACACATCAATTCGCTGACGCCTGTCCCCAGGCCATCCAACACGTCCAGCAGCCCTGGCAGGCTGGCGCCCTGATCGTAAAACGAAGTAATCAGACGCGCCGGGTGAGGTACACCATGCGTCTCGGGCAGCACACCGCCCGGCCAGTCTTCAGGCATGGGCAAACGCATGGCGCAGCCGTATTCATCCGCCAGGCGCAGTTGAACGGCGAAAAGCTGCGGCGAAAGATAAGAAATGTGGTGGTGTGAATCGAGATGATCGGGGGCTCGGCCGCATACCGCCACAAAATAACCGATCTGGGCGCGCCATTCGGCCTCCACCTCCAACGGGTCGAGTTGATCCAGGCGGGGCGCAAGCTCCTCGAATGTAGGGAAGCGCCAATGACCCTGGGTGATCGAGCTCACCCGCCCGGTCGCCAGCATCGGCGCGCCAGAAGTCAGCACCAGGTGCACACCCAGCCCCAACCGCGGGCACGCCTGGCGTGCCAGGTGCAAATCCGCGGCCACCGCCGGCATATTCATCATCGCCGTGGTGGAAGTAACGATACCTTCCAGGTGCGCCCGGCGAATGCCGGCCGACACGCCCGGCGTACGGCCATAATCATCGGCGTTGACGATCAAAAACCTGTCCATGCGCTCCTCCTCATTCCTGGCCTGCATACCAGGCAGCCAGCGCCAGCCCGGTGGCGTTCATTGTAATCGTCGGTTCATTGGTGACGTAATCGGCGACATGATCGTGATACACCGCTCCGTCGGATTGAAAAGCTGCATAGGGGTCCTCGGCGCCCGCCATCTCCTCGATCTGCTGCGCCTCAAACTCGCTGCGCGGCACGGCGCCTTCGTCCCAGAAGCCGGTCAGCGGCGCGCCGCCCAGGTCGGCCACCTGATGGTGCGGGTGCTGTGCGTACTGGCTGCCGGCGCCGTTGAGCCACGACACACCCCACGGGTTGGCACCCAACAGGTAATCGCGCTGCCACTGCGCCAGAATGCGGTAGCTCGGGTCGCCGCTCAAATCCTCATACCACAGCGCAACCAGCCCCAGACCGGCCATGTTTTCAGCCGAACCCCAGAAAAACTCACCCACCCCGGCATGGAAGGCATCCTTGCTGGCCCGTTCAAGCGCCGCCATCAACGACTGCTTGAGCACTGTGTTGGCCTCCAGCGTAAATGAGGGATCCAGGCGGCCGATCTCATAATACGCCAGAGCGTTCAGTTCACCCCAATACACCGGCGCTGCGCCTCCCGCCAGGCGGGCATACTGGCGCGCCTCGTTCAAATAAGACGCCTCACCCGTTGCCCGGTACAGTTCGATCGCTGCCAGCGCCATGTCGTCCTGCCAGCTTTCTTCGGCGTAAAAATCGGCCGGGTTAGAAGGCTGTATCGCGGGGTTCTTCATCCCATAGGTATAGATCTGGCGTGCGGCCGGCAGATAACGCTCTGCAAGCTGACCCTCACCGTTCTCTCTGGCAATCACCGCCCCGAGCGCCAGGGCCGCGGCAGCCTTGCCCGCCACGTTGGCGCCCCTTCCCGGTTGGCAGGCCCACACCTTGCGCGCCCCCTTTGCTGCGTCGTCTCCTTCAGGCATGCGCCACTCGTCGTGATCGCTCTCATCACCCACCTGGTAATACAACACCTGGTGTTTGGCGTCCCACATTTTCAGCATCCAATCCAGACCCACGCGCCCTTCGGCCCACACCGCCTCACCGGCAAACGCCTGCGGATAGCGCTGATAAGCGCTCAACATCAAATCCGCCGCGTAACCGCTGGTAATCATAAACTTGAGATAGTCGCCGGCGTCGTGCCAGCCGCCGCTTGCATCCAGGGCCTGCCCATCCTGGGCGCCGCCCGCTGCCACCCCATCCTTGCGGTGACAGGCGCCGTGCCCTACCGCCTGAGCGTCCCCACAGCGCTGCACGCGGAAAAATTGCAGGCTGAGCGCCGGCAGCGGCCGGTAGACCTGCGCGCCAATCTCGAACGGCAGCGACACCACACCCGCCAGGCGCACACGGTAACGTCCGGGGGCAGTCAGGCGGCTGAAGTCCAGTTCGTACAGGTGGGCAAAATTGCCATACCGGCCGCGATCCACCCCCACTGTGCCGCTGAACACCACCGGCTCACCGCCTTCACCAATCACTTCAAAAGAATGGCTTTCCAGTTCGGCATTGGTTAAAACGACCGCCACGTGCTGATCTTCCGGCAGGTATCCTACCTGATTGAGGCGGATATAGGCCTCAACCGGTGCGGCGCTGGTCTGTGTCGCCGGTACGGTTGAAGGTGTTGGGGGCGACGCCTGCGCTTCCTGTGGGGTCGCCGTTCCACCGCTTTCCGGTTCTTTCTCGACGGCGGGCGCACAGGCGCCCAAAAACAAACACAACGCCAGAATACCGCGCCACATCGATTGAGACATATCGTTCTCCCTCGCCTGTCTAAAGATACACCAGCGTGCCCTGCGATTGCACCAACCTGGCGTGAACTTCAGGTTCCGGCCGGATGCCGGCTGCCTGCATCCCCAGCAAAACGGCGCCCGTCACCGGCGGCGCCTGCAAACGGACAAAACGCGCCTGGGGCGCCAGTTCTAACACCGTCTGGCGCATGGGATCGACCAACATCGCCCCCCCGTCAAACATGCTGCCGATCAACACCAGATCGAAGGCCAGCGTTTCAAACTCGAGCTGGCGAATCACCGCTTTGGCCAGTTCACCCAGTTCACAGCCGGCCCACCGTACCACCTGCCGGGCGACCGCGTCCCCCGCTTCGGCCACCGCAAACACCAGCGGCGCCGCCGGTGCGCCCAGGTCATAGCGCCGTTCGATCAGCCCTTCCAACAGGTCAGGCAGGTCGTGCGCCCCCGTCAAACGGATAAAGGCCGGGGTCAGTTGTGTGGCCGGGCCGCGGCGCGTCCATTGATGGGCGACTGCCTGCACCGCTTTGAATACCAGTTCGCTGCCGCCGGCGCCTTCTCCCATCCAGAAGCTGTGCCCGGTCACGGCGCCTTCGCGCTGCCGCTGGCGATCCCAGCCCCGGCAATTACAACCGGTGCCCGAAACGACCGCCACCCCCCATCCTTCCACCGAACCGGCAAACACCCCCAGGGCCGCGTCATTAACCGCGTCCACCGGCGCATGCAGCCCCAGGCTGGCAATCGCCGCCAGGGTGGCCGGGCGCTCAGAAGGCCAA
Organism: uncultured Anaerolineaceae bacterium; assembly: GCA_964535315.1. Classification (GTDB taxonomy): domain Bacteria; phylum Chloroflexota; class Anaerolineae; order Anaerolineales; family Anaerolineaceae; genus CAZHTS01. The sequence continues at coordinate 79,231 of CAZHTS010000002.1, read as the reverse complement.
TCGTAGCCACCCACGCCAAACCCGGCCCCCGCAATCTGCTGCGCCGCCAATCCGGCCGAGGCCAGGGCCTGATCCGTGACCGTACGCAGCACCGCCTTCAAGCCGTCATAACCGACCACTTCGTGATTGCCCGCCCCACCCTCGCCAAAGCCGACCACCCGCCCGCCTTCATCCGCCAGCAGGGCGTGCGTCTTGGTGGCGCCAACATCTACACCCAGAAAATAACGCCCTTCCATGACTGCGTTACTTCCAGAACTGTGGCAGAAAAGCGCGGTGGGTTTCGAGCAAGTCATCCAGAACGGTCTGTACCCGATCGGCCGCCGGCCCCAACGGGTGCGCCAGCAGCGCCTGGTAAGCCGCCTGGCGGTCGCCGTGTACCGCCGCCTCAACCGTCAACAATTCGTACGATTTGACCTGCGCCAACAGCCCGAAGCAGGCCAGCGGCAGCGGTTCTGCCGGCAAAGGATGAAAGCCGTTGCGATCCACCCGGCAGGGCATCTCTAACACCCAATCCGCCGGCCAGCCGGGCACCGCCCCGCGATGCGGCACGTTGATGATGTGCGTCTCACCCAAATCGTTGTAATGGGCGCTGAGCAGCTGCGTCGCCACGGTGGAATAATAGGCCCCGCCCCGCTTCATCAGGTCTTCGGGCGGCCGGGTGAGTTGCGGATCGGCGTACTGGCGCAGCAGATCCTTTTCGACCTCGATCACCTCTTCGGCGCGCGAGGGCGGCCACGCCGCCTGATCAGACAGCTTGTGAGCGGTGTAATAGTAGTACTGGAGATAATAATTGGGGAGCATGCGCAGGCTGGACAGGGTCTGCACGTCCCATTCAGGTTCGGGCTGCTGCCGGACCTCTGCGACGATGGCGTCCATCAAGCGCGGCCACATTTCCTCACCATCCAGGGTGAAGCCGCGATGCCAGGACAGATGGTTGAGCCCCAGCGTTTTAAGCTCGGCGCGCTCGGGCGCAATAGATTGGCCCAACATCTTCTCCAGGTACTCCAGCAGGTGCATCTTGGCCGTAATTGGCACGTTGCACACCCCGGCGGTGGTCACCTCGGGGGCATAGCGGTTCAACGCCTCGGTCACCAGCCCGGATGGGTTGGTAAAATTGACCAGCACTGCCCCCGGCGCCAGTTCGCGCATATCTGCGGCAATCTTGAGCAGCACGGGGATGGTGCGCAGGGCCTTGGCCATACCCCCGACGCCGGTGGTTTCCTGGCCCACCAGCCCGTGACGCAGCCCCAGGTATTCGTCGGCCCGGCGCGCTTCCATCTGCCCCACCCGCAACTGCGTGGTGACATAACTTGCCCCACGCACCGCCTCGCGCTGATCGGTGGTCAGCCGCACCTGAAAAGGTGCGCCACGCTCTGTCACCATGCGTTGGGCAAAACCTCCGACGGTCGCCAACCGGCCGGCATCGATGTCCATCAACCACAACTCGCCCAGCGGAAAAGTCTCCGCCCGCTCCAAAAAGCCGTTGATCAATTCGGGCGTATACGTTGAACCACCACCAATGACTGCTACTTTCATAAGAAACCTCACCTGACAAAATAGAATTGATCCCGCCGCAAAAGGAGTTGCGCCGGGCCCAAACCACCACATCCGCGGTCAATGCGGGCAGCCACACGAAGCGCGCAGCACCAGCGATGTGGGCAGCAAGGCCTGGCGTTCCGTCTGGCCCGTGCGTATCCGTTCGGCCAGTATCCGGGCGGCGCGATAGCCGGCTTCCTCAATGGGTGCGCCGACCGTGGTCAGCGCCGGGGTAAACAGGCGCGAGGTCGGGGCATCGTCAAAACCCACCACGGCCACATCCTCAGGCACCCGTCGCCCGGCCGCCTGCAAGGCACGGATGGCGCCGTAGGCCGAATCGTCATCGGCTGCAAAAACGGCTTCGGCCTCAAATCCCTCCTGGAGCCAGGACTGCATGGTAGCCGTGGCGATCTGTTCACTAAACCCGCCGGAGCGCACCAACTGCGGGTCGAACGGCACCCCGTGCGCCTGCAGCGCCTCGCGATAGCCCCGCTCGCGCCAGTGAGCGTCCTCATTATCATCCGGACCGGCCAGGAAGGCGATCTTCCGGTAAGCATGCACCTCGATCAAATGATCGACCATCTGGCGCGCCCCATCTTTATTCTCGAAGACCACGTGCGGGATATCCGTCTGCGCCGGCGGAGAACAATACAGCAGAACCAGCGGGAAACCGCGCCCATGCAGCCGGGCAATTTCTTCATCTGGGATACTGTTGACAAACAGCAGCATCCCATCGGTGTTGTGCTCTCCCACCGGGCGCCGGGGACGATTTTCATCCAAGAAACGGCGGGCAGAATGGATGAGCAATTCAAAGCCGCTGTCGTAACACCCCGCCTCGATGCCGCGCAGCATCGGCGGGAAGAAGTTGGCCCAGTCGATCTCCGGCAGCAGCAAGCCGATTACGTTGGTCTTGTTGTTGGAAAGACTCTGCGCTGCGGCCTTGGGGACGAAATTTAGCGTGGCAATCGCCGTCCGCACGCGTTCCTCGGTCTCCGGTGCGATCTGCCCCACGCCGTTCAACACCCGGCTGACGGTGGCGATGGATACATTGGCCAGCCTGGCGACGTCGCGAATGGTGACTGCGGAAGTTTTGACGGGGGGCATGCTGCTCGTTCTCCTTGTAACCGGTTACTGTAACCGGTTACAGTATAGCAACCCCCGGCCAAAAAGTCAATAGCCGCCGCAAAACCAATCTGCCCCGAAAGCCCCAATCCTGGTAGAATCGATCTATGCGACGTACCCGTTTTCACTGCTCCCTGTTGCTGCTGCTCCTGCTCACACTCGGAACGCTCCTTACCGCCCACCCCGCCGCCGCCGCCCCTCTCCCCGGCAGGGCGCAGGAAACCGAGGAGCCCTATCCTCCCCCGGAAGAAGAGACTCCCGGCGGGCCTGACATCACCCCTTTTGATTTCGAACTGACCGAGACGGCCCTGGCCGGTGCGCCGCCCCAGGATGATGATGCCCTGGTCGACACCGCCACGCCCCCCGCTCCGCCGCCTCAGGCCGCCAGCGCCACCCTGACCTTCACGCCTGCCACTACCGCCGGCCCGGATACGTTCCGCACCGAGAACGCCGAAATGAACGACGCCCTGGTCACCCCACCGGCGACCGAGACGCCGCAGCCTACCCGCACGCTTACCCCCACCATAACCCCCACCCCCACGCCCGTACCGGCCAATCAGAAATTGCACTTCAACGTCTTTGCCTTCTGCACCGGGCTGTGCGGTACGCTCTTGCTGGGTGGGCTGGCGCTCTTCCTGGCTCAACGGCTCCTGCGGCGCCAATCTTCCACAAACGCCGCCCCACCCAAGGATTAATCCTCAAATATTGCTTTGCAGGAAGATGTCGACCACCTGCGGATCGAACTGCTTGCCCGATTGCTGCTCGATATATTGGCGCGCCCGTTCGACCGGCCAGGCCCGGCGATAGGCCCGGTCGGAAAGCAGCGAGTCCCATACATCGATGATGGCGAAAATGCGCGCCGCCAGCGGAATCTCGTCCTCACGCAGACCGCGCGGGTAGCCGTTGCCGTTCCACCATTCGTGATGGCAATACGGAATGTCCAGCGCTGGCCGGAGAAAAGAAATCGGCGTCAACATGCGATAGGCATACTCGGGGTGGCGGCGCATGATTTCAAGCTCGTCGTCGCTCAACGCCCCCGGCTTGCGCAGGATGTGGTCGGGGATGCCCATCTTGCCGATATCGTGCAATAAGGCCCCGCGATAGACCTGGATCAGTTCCTCGCCGCGCAGACCATAGGCCTTGGCCAGACGCACACTCAACTCCGCCACCCGCCGGGTGTGTCCTTCCGTTTCGTGATCGCGCAAATCCAGGGCGCGCGACCAGCCTTCCAGCGTGCTGTCGTAGGCCTGGATCAACTCAAAGTTCTTCTGCTGCAACTGTTGGACGAGCAGAGCGTTTTCCATCGCCACCGCCGCGGTATTGGCCACCAACCCCAACAACTCAGCCTCAAACCGGGTAAAACGGTTGGCGGTATAACTCTGCGCCTGAACCACCCCCATCACGCCGCCCTTGGTCAACATGGGCACATAAATGCCCGATTGTGTCTCGCGCCGGTTGCGCTGCGACAACACGCTGGTGCGCGTCAACTTGCGGCGCTCCTGCAGATCGTTGGCAATCAACGGCTGGCGTGTACGCAGCACCTGTCCCTGGCTGCCCACATCCGGCGAGTCGATCGAGAGGGCGTGAAAATCGTTCAACATCAGTACTTCGCCGTCATGAACGCCGTATTCATAAGAAACCAGACGGCGGGCCGAATCATAACGCGAGATAAACACCGTAGAAACGTCCGACAACAGGTCAAAGACCGCCGCCGCCAGACGTGCGTAAATCTCTTTTAAGTCCAACGACATGGCCAGCGTACGGCCAATCGCCCCAACCGTGGTCATTTGCTCGGCGTGGCGCTGGGTCTTCTCCAACAACGAGGTGCGATGAATGGCCGTGGCAGCAATTCCGCCCAGGGTGCTCAGCAGACGCAGTTCACGATCGTTAAACGGGGTGTGATATCCGACCCACAATACCCCGATAACGTGATCCTCAGCCAGCAGCGGCATCCCGGCCACACACACATCCATATCCACGTGGTGATCGGCCGCCGCGTGGGGATCGGTGCGCACATCCATGTTGACGTACAACTGCCGGGAAGTCACCACCTGCCCGGTAATCCCTTCACCGGCGTGCACCCGCCGCCCCGTCAGGTGCGCCCAGTTTCCATAGGCCAGTTCGATCACATATTCATCGCTTTCGGGACGATGCAAGATCAGGGATGCGCTGCGCGCCGGTAATAATTCCATGGCCTGGTTGAGCACCAGCGGCAGAATCTCGCTGCGCGTATGGGCGGCGCGCAGGGCGCTGCTCACCCGGCTGACTGCCTCCAGCTCGCGTTCGCGCTGCTTGGGCTGGGTCAGGTCGATCAGCGATACGATCACGTGCGCAAAGGACTGTTCGCCTTCTGGAAAGGCCGACCAGTGCAGACGCACATCGATCAAACCGCCGCTCAGGTCCGATAACACCCCTTCCGCTTCGAACTCCGTCCGTCCCTCATAAACAGCCCGCATGGTCTGGCAAACCAGATCGAGCGACTCGCTGCTGCGCACGGGATTAAACTGCCGGCGCAACACTTCTGGATCATTGCCGCGAAACAAACGCAGGGTGGTCGAATTCGAATCCAATACATTGATCAAGTCCACCAGATGGATCACACGAGCCGGGGAGCGGCGTAGAAAATCACTCAAGTCGCTGATGTGCTCCGCTTCGATCATACGCATGAGTTCGACGCGCATCGCCGACATATCCACTTCCCACAAAGAAATGGGAGAGCCTTCAAACAGGCGCCGGTAGCGATCCTCACTGCTGCGCACCACCTGCTCGGCGAGCTTGGCTTCGGTGATATCCAGAATGACGCCCTGCAAATAAGGCGCGTGCCCCAGACCGCGCACCACCACGGCGTCATCCCGCACCCAGACAGGACGCCCCTGCCGGGTAAACAAACGATATTCCATCTGAAACGGTTCCCCGGTTTGCAGACTATGCGCGCTGCTGGCCATCACCTGTTCGCGGTCATCCGGGTGCACCTGCCGGTACCAGTACTCCGGATCGTTCATCCAATCCGCAGCGGTAAAACCCAGCAAACGTTCAATCTGCGGGCTGGCGTACAACCATCTGCCGCTCTTGCCGAACTCGGCCATATACACAAAAGCCGGCGACTTTTCAACAATGCGCTGGTACAACGCCTGGGCGTTGCGGGTCTCACGCAGAGCCAGTTCCAGACGGGTCGAAAGCAGCCAGCTCATCAACGCCAGAAACAGGAGCACCGTCACCCAGAAAAAGTGAAAACTGGCCCACGGTCGCACCATACTTACATACAGGGATAAAAAGCCCGTTAACGCCAGCCCCATACTGCCAAACGCATACGGTGGCGCCAGGACAAATCCGGCGCTCACCACCGGGATGGCGTAGAGCAGGAAATAACGGTCGTCGCCCCAATAGCCCAACAACAGGGTGATGATGGCGTTAGCAATGACGATGCTCAGAATTGCTGTCAGGCGCACACGCCCCGCCCGATTGAGCCGCCAGCCCAGCAATGCCAGCGGCAGGAAGAGGAACGACGGCAGCCAATCTTGCAGACTGTATGCAGATGGAAACGCCAGATAACCAACGCCCAACCATAACAACACACACAGCGATAACAGCACGCCGCCCAACAACAGCCAGTTTAACAACTGACCGCGCCGGCGTTCATCTGGGTTGGGATGGTTAACCTCCAGCCAGCCCGACATCAAAACGCTCCAACGATTATGCTGTTTTGTGTTGTTCATAAGTACCTGCTTTGCATCGCCGCCCGTCTGGCAGACGATGTTCAACCTGAGCATGCCATAATATTTTTCCCCCGGGTATTCTCGATAACACTCCAGCCTTTACCAGAATCGATACTTGCGAATACAATGGAATTTCCTCGCAACTTTTATACCTGCATGCTGAGTGCAAGGAAACGCAACTCGCACCAGCTTTTGTTCACAGCCGGCATGGCTGGAACGATTCTCGAAAAGACCTGCAAAAATAACCGTATAAATTGTAGCACAAAAGGCCCATAAAAATGTCCATTCAAGGCATTCAAAACTACGTCAGTGATAGCCTGCTCATCCTGGCAGACAGCGTCCGGCACTACCGCCAGGGGCAGCGGCCCTTTTATCGCGTCGCCGCCCTGCAACTGCGCCTGCTGTTGTGCGATAGCACGCGCCTGCACAACCGGCGCGTCGATCTGGCGTTGCTGCCGCGCCTGGCGCCCGGCCTGCGCCTGCCCCGCCTGTCAGGCAGCGGGCAGCCAGATGCCGGTGTCCTGCTGGAACTGCCCGGCTGGCTGGAACAAACGTTGCCGGCCGGCGTTCAAACGTTGAGCGTGCGCCAGCTCATCCGCCAGGTATGCGACCAGGACGGCGGCGCCCATGTCGACACCCGCCCGCAGAACACGCTGCCTGAAGGCAGCGAGTACATCCCCTGGATCATTGCGCTGGCCGAATGTGTGCTCGAATACGCCAGCAGCCTGCCCGGCCTGCGCCCCGAGGCTAATGCAGGCGATGCACCATGTAATAATCGTTGGAACGATACACCGTAATCGCAATCCCGCCCATGACCGTCGCCCGCGAGCCCAGGCTCGAAATTTCCAGGCGCGGCAGGTGCATCAAGGCCCCGGCGGTGCGCTGGCGCACCGGGCCGAGCAGTAGATCGGCCGAGTTCATCACCCCACCCCCCAGGACAATCAGTTCAGGATCCAGGATGGCGCTGACGTTAATGATCGCCATTGCCAGATAATCCACGGTCAAACGGACGATATCCACCGCCCAGTCCTCCCCCCGGCGCGCCGCGGCAAACACATCCTGCGCGGTCAGGGCCTCCAGGCGTTCGGCCGGCAGGCTGCCGGCCAGCACCGCCCGGGCACGCGCCACGATGCTCGGCCCGGTGACCTTTTGTTCCATGGCGCCGAACTGATCGTAGGTCTGGCCCAAGGCGTTGCGCTCGCCGATCATGTAACCGATTTCGCCGGCCGCGTCGCCAAAACCGCGGTACAGGGCGCCGTCGATGATGATCCCTGCCCCCAGGCCGGTGCCAATCGTCATCCACACCATCTTGCTCACCCCCACCCCACAACCGAACCAGTTTTCACCCAGCGCCGCCAGGTTCACGTCATTATCGACGTACACCGGGTAGGGGAAGAGCTGCTCCAGTTTCTGTTTGAGCGGGTAATCGCGCCATTGCAGACTGGGCGACCACTCGACCACCCCTTCTTTTACGTGGGTCACCCCCGGCACCCCTACCGCAATGCCGATCAACTGCTGATCTTCACGGCGCGGCAGCGCCAGTAACTGCTCGATCAGCCGTGTCAGCAGTTCAAAACAGGCCTCGCCGGTCTGGTTGGCGCGATCCAGGCGAATCTCATGGATGATCTCGCCGCCGATGTTGGCCACCGCCCCGTAGATATCCGTCCAACCCAGGTCGACGCCGATGACAACGCGCCCATCTTTGTTGTACTCGAGCAGTTCACGCCGCCGGCCGCTGCTCCATTCGGTCTGACCGGTGTACTGCACCAGTCCCTCTTGCAGCAGTTCATCCACAATGCGCATGACGGTGGGCAGGCTGAGCCCCAACTGCCGGCCGATTTCCGAGCGGGCGATGGGGTTTTTCTGGCGGATGATTTCGAGGATGGCGGCGCGGTTGGCGCTATGCATCTGGTTGGGGAGGAGGACCTGGATCATTTTCATGGCCTTGATTATATCAAAGAGATATTGACTCTCGGGGTGGAAATCGTTATAATACTTTCAGAAAGTAAGTATTACTTTCTGAAAGTAAGTATAGCAGATCTACCCGCAACTTTCAAGCCACAACTCACCCGGACACAGTCAAAAGCGCCCTCTCGCTTTTGCGGTCAAACCAAACTTTTTTTCACCCTTCCTGGAGGAGAAAAATGTCCAAAGCATTTCGTTTCCTGTATGCTGCGCTCATCGTCGCCATGCTGTTGAGCGCGGCCGGCTGCGCCCCCGCGGCCCAGCCCACACCGGAAGCCAAACCGGCTGAACCCACCAAGGCGGAAGCCAAGCCCGCCGAGCCCACCAAGGCGCCCGAGGCCAAACCCGCCGAGGCAACCGCCGCCCCTGCGGCGCAGGAAGCAACCACCCTGCGCGTCCTGACCATGCAGCAGGCCGGCGCCACCCCCGAGGAACTGAACGCCATCGCCGACGAATTCACCAAGGCCAACCCGGGCATCAAGATCGAAATGGAATACGTTTCGTACGACGCCCTGCACGACAAAATCGTCACCGCCATGGCCTCCACGCCCCCCGCTTACGACATCGTCCTGGTCGACGATCCCTGGTACGCCGAATTCGCCAAGGCCGGCTACATCACCGACCTCACCGACAAACTGACCCCCGAGATGAAGGAAAAGGTCTTCAAGGCCGCCTGGGACATCAGCACCGTCAACGGCAAAGTGTACGGTATGCCCTGGCTGCTCGATCAAAAATACTTCTTCTACAACGAAAAAATCCTCAAGGACGCCGGTTTCAATGCTCCGCCCAAGACCTGGGAAGAACTGGTCGAACAGGCCAAAGTGATCAAGGAAAAGAAGCTGGCGGAATACCCCATCGTCTGGTCGTGGGCGCAGGCCGAAGCGGCCATCTGCGACTGGGTCACCCTGCTCTACGGCAACGGCGGCTCCTTCCTGGATGACAAAGGCATGCCCGCCTTCAACAACGAAAAGGGCGTCGAAGTCCTGACCTGGATGGTCAAGAGCATGGACGACGGGCTGACCAACCCCGCCTCCATCTCCTACGTCGAAGAGGACGTGCGCAATACCTTCTCGCAGGGCAACGCCGCCTTCGCCCTCAACTGGAACTACATGTTCGACATGGCCAATTTCAGCGACAAGGAATCCAAGGTCACCGGTCAGGTCAAGATGGCCCTGATCCCCGTCTTCAAGAGCGCCGCCGACGCCGGTGTGCAGAGCTCGAGCATCAACGGCTCGATGGCCTTCTCGGTTGTCACCGGTTCGGCCAACGGCGACGCCGCCTGGAAGTACCTGGCCTACCTGACCAGCGAAGACGTCCAGAACCGCTATTCGGCCCACCTGCTGCCCATCTGGCAGAGCAGCTTCGAAGGCGATGCCGGCAAGAAACTGGAGGGCTACAGCCCCACCACCGCCGTGACCGTGCCGGCCTTCAAGGCCCAGTTCCCCTTCGCCCACGTGCGCCCACGCGCCGCCTTCTACCCCGAAGGTTCCAAGGTGCTCCAGCTCGCCCTGCAGCTCGCCCTGACCAAGCAGAAATCCCCCAAGGAAGCCCTGGACGAAGCCGCCGCCAAATGGACGGAGATGATCAATAAGCCGTAAGTTCTCCGGCGTGCTACAATAAAAATGGGTGGGGCTGCCGGCCCGTCTCGCAGCCCCACCCTTTTTAAAACCCCCACCCATCTTCCCCCCTCATCCGTTTTCTACCGGGCAACAGATGCAAACGACCCCTTCCCGCCGTTCCCCAATTACCTTACGCCAGCAAGATGCGCGCGTCGGCTTCTTGCTCATCCTGCCCAGCCTGATCATCATCCTGGGCATCACCCTGCAACCCATCCTCTCCACCCTCTATCTCAGCTTCTTTGAAGCTTCGCTCGCCAAAAATGCCAGCAACGTCTTCGTCGGATTGGGCAACTACCTCGATCTGCTCAAAGACGCCCTGTTCTGGAAGACCATCTGGCGCACGTTGTATTTCACCGTGGTATCGGTTGGATTGGAACTGGTGCTGGGCATCGCCATCGCCCAACTCATCCACACCCACCCACCGGGCTGGAGCTTCCTACGCACCAGCCTGATCATCCCCTGGGCCATCCCGACCATCGTCAACGGCTCGATGTGGCGTTGGATCTACAGCGCCGACTTCGGCGCCCTGAATGGGTTGCTCTATCAGTTGGGCCTGATCGATAAATACGTTCCCTGGTTGATCCAGCCTGATCGCGCCATGAACCTGGTCATCCTGGCCGACATCTGGCACAGCGTGCCGTTCATCGCCCTCATCTTGCAGGCTGCCCTGGCCACCATCCCCAACGAACTGGACGAAGCGGCCGCCGTAGACGGCGCCAACGCCTGGCAGCGCTTCTGGAGCATCCGCCTGCCCTTGCTGCGCCCCGCCATCCTGGTAGCGCTGGTCATCCGCACCGTAGAAGCCTTCCGCGCCTTCGATATCGTCTATGTCATCACCCAGGGCGGTCCGGCCTTTGGCACCGTGACCATTTCATATCTGACCTACCTGGAAACCTTCTCTTACGGCCACATCGGCCGTGGCTCGGCATTATCCTTCCTGATCTCATTCTTCACCCTGGCAATGGCGTTTATCTACATCCGCTTACTGTACCGTCCCGAGGAGGGCCCGGCATGAAAAAACAGACCCTGCTCAATCGCATCTTCATGGCCGCCCTGGTCGTGTTGGTGCTGATCTTTATCTACCTGCCGATCGTCTGGTTGTTCACCTCCAGCATCTCCACCCGCACCGAACTGCTCTCCGTGCCGCCACACTGGTTCCCGCACGAGCCCACCCTCAAGAACTACATCGACATCCTCACCCCCGGCACGACCACCTCCGAAGTCGCCCGCACCTTCAAGACCACCCTGCTCAACTCACTGTTGGTGGCCTCCTCGGTCACAATCATCTCGCTCCTGGTAGGTTCACTGGCAGCCTACGCCCTGGTGCGCGTTTCGTTCCCCTTCCGCCGCGCATTCCTGATTGGCATCCTCGGCACGCGCATGATCCCCGAGGTATCCCTGGTGATCCCGCTCTACATCATCGCCGCCCGCTTCAAAATGCTCAACTCGCCCAGCATTCTGATTGTCACCTACCTGAGCTTTGCCCTGCCCTTTGCCATCTGGCTGATGGCGGCCTTCTTCCAATCCATCCCGGTTGAACTGGAAGACGCCGCCCGCATCGATGGCTGCTCGCGCCTGAAAATCCTGTTCCAGATCATCCTGCCGGTGGCAACCCCCGGCCTGGTCTCCACTGCCCTGTTCGTCTTCCTGCTGGCCTGGGACGAATTCTTCTACGCCCTGCTTTTCACCAGCACGGTCGCCGCCAAGACCGTACCGGTGGCCATCGCCGAATTCACCGGCCGCTACGTGGTCGACATCACCGCCATGATGGCGGGCGGCGTGCTGGCGGCCATTCCGCCGGTGCTGCTCTCGCTCATCTTCCAACGTTACATTGTCAGCGGGCTGACCGCCGGAGCTGTTAAAGGTTAATGACCACACACACCGCAGTTATTGGAATTGACCTGGGCGGCACCTCAGTACGCGTGGGCGCCATCACCCCCCAGGGACGCATCCTGGCGGTGCGCAAAACCGCCATCGAGGCCCGCCGCGGGCCGCAGGCCGGCGTGGAACGCATCATCGGCCTGATCCACACCGTCCTGGACGAGGCCGGCCACCCGGCTCTGCTGGGCATTGGCATGGGCTCCACCGGTCCCATCGACCGCCAGCGCGGCGCCATCCAGAACCCTTACACCCTGCCCACCTGGGAAGACGTGGACATCTGCCGCCCGCTGCAAGAGGCCTTCGGCGTGCCCGTCAACCTGGAGAACGACGCCGACGCCGCCGCCCTGGGCGAATACTGGTGCGGCGCCGGCCAGGGCGTCGCCCGCCTGTACGCCGTCACGGTCGGCACCGGCATCGGCACCGCCTTCCTGCTCAACGGCGAGGTCTACCGCGGGCTGGACGGCAGCCACCCCGAAGGCGGGCACATCTCCATCGATCCCTCCGGGCCGCGCTGCTACTGCGGCCTGGACGGCTGCTGGGAAATGCTGGCCGCCGGGCCGGCCATCGGCCGCAACGCCCGCGAGGCCTTGCAGCGCGGCGAAGGCCCCAGCCAGTTGCTGGCGCTGGCCGGCGGGCAGATCGAGCAGGTCGAGGCCCCGCTGGTGGTCGAAGCTGCCGCCGCCGGTGACCCGCTGGCCAAACGCATCCTCGACCGCGCCGCCCGCGACACCAGCCTGGGATTGATCAATATCATTCTGTTCTTCGTGCCCGACGTCATCGTCCTTTCCGGCGGCGTGATGAACAACGCCGGCCAGTTTCTACCCGCCATCCAGGAAGTGCTGGCGCGCACCGGCGACAGCATGGTGCCCGCCACGCGCGTCAAAATCGTCCCGGCCGCCCTGGGCGACCAGGCCGGCCTGCTCGGCGCAGCTTATTCGATCTTGAGGAATCATGACCACCCCTTACATCCATGACCTGACCACCCAGCCCGAGGCGCTGTTGGCCGCCCTCTCAACCTGGCACTTCTCCTCTCTCCAGCCGGTGTACCAGGATCTGCAGGCCGGACGGTTCGACCGCATCCTGATCACCGGCATGGGCGCCTCGTACTCGGGCGCCTACCCGGCCTGGCTGCTGCTCAGCCAGCAGACCACTCCCGTTTTGTTGCAGGAAACCAGCGAACTGATCCACGCCGCCCGCGGGCTGATCACCCCCCGCACCCTGCTGTGGATCGTCTCGCAGTCGGGCCGCAGCGCCGAAATCCTGCCGCTGCTCGACCTGCCGCGTCCGCAGCGCCCCTTCATCCTGGCCGCCACCAACAACCCCGCCAGCCCACTGGCTCAAGGCAGCGATGTCGTGCTGGCGCTCAACACCCCCGAAGAACTGACCGTCTCTTCGCGCACCTACCTTGCCACGCTTGGCCTGACCCAACTGGCCGCCCTGGCGCTGCTCGGCCGGCCGCTGGACGCCGCCCGCGCCGATCTGGAAAAGACCGCCCAGGCTGCCCAGGCCTATCTGGCGCATTGGGACGAGCATCTCGCCTTCCTGCGCCAGCACGTCACCCAGACCGACCGCACCGTCGTACTCGGCCGCGGCGCATCCTTTGCCGCCGCCCAGACCGGCGCCCTGATCCTGGCCGAAGCCGGCCGCACCCTGGCCAGCGGCATGCCCGCCGCCCAGTTCCGTCACGGCCCGCTCGAACTGGCCGACCCGCGCCTGACCGCCTTCGTCCTGGCCGGCGAAGAACGCACCCGCCCGCTCACCCGGCGTCTGCTGGCCGACCTGCTCGGCTACGGCGTACACGCCTTCTGGCTCAGCCCGGAGGAAGACCCGCAGGTCACGACCATTCCCATGCCGGCTTACCACGGCATTGGCCAGCCGGTGGCAGAAATGCTGCCCTTCCAACTGCTCAGCGTGGTGCTGGCCGAGCGCGGCGGCTTCGAGGCCGGGCGCTTCCGCTATTCCGGCAAGGTGACCACCAGCGAATAGCCGCCCGCGGCGTTACTCGCCTTCTTCCAGGATACGCTCCGCCATCTCGCGCACCTCAAGCGCCGGGTCGTTCTGCCCGCTGGCCAGCAGCACTTCGCGCCCTGTGGCAAACAGGCTGTACGCCACGTGCAGCATCTGTGCCTTGATGGCGGGCACCGTTTCGCTTTCGTACGCCTGGCGCAGCAGTTCACCGGCGCGTGGATGGTGAATCCACGCCAGCGGCCAGACGGCCGCCAGACGCGTTTCGGGCACCTCGTCGCTCAACGCCATGCCAATCAGCTGCAGGGCCGCGTCCAACAAATGCGGGCGCGCCAGGTCGATGCGCAGATAGTTACAGGCGTGAAACAACGCCCGCAGCACCGGCTGGCGCGCCGCACCGGGACGTTTCTCGGCGTGCGCCGCCAGTTCCGGCAGACACTTCTCGCCGGCCAGTTCCATCCAGCTTAACACAGCCGCATAGCGCACATCTGCGTTTGGATCGTACAGATAACGCAGCACCAGCGGCAGCGCCTGGGGAATTTCGTTGGCGCCCAGCACTTCCAGGGCCTGGATGCGCACATCCGCATCCTCTGCCAGCAGCACCTTTTCCAGCACCGCCACCGCCGCCGGGTCACGGTGGTCGCGCAATCCCCACGCCGCGGCGGCGCGCAGCATGTCGATCTCATCCTCCAACACCTGCACCAGAATCTGGTACGCCGCGCCTTGATAACAATCGCACAGGGCGTACACGGACGCCTCACGCACGCGTTCGTCGGCATCTTCCAGTCCCAAGCGCAAGAGTGATTCGGCCGAATACCACGAAAAGCCATACAGGAAACGCGCCGCGCTGGCCCGCACCGGCGCCTGCTCGGATTGCAGCGCCCGCTGCATCACCAGCCAGGCGTCACGGTCGGCGCGCCGCGACAGCAAACGCCCGGCCGTATAACGGATGTAGAATTCCTTGTGGTGCAAAGCCGCCTCGGCCGCCTCAATCGACACCGACTCGGGCGGCAGTAAATGCAACAGATTGCCCAGATTCTGCCAGGATAAGCGCCAGCTGCGCTTCTGCGCCGTGTGCTGCGAGAGTACCGGTTCGCGTCCGGTAAAAATTTCACTCATCCCCCGCCTCCTTAACGCAGCTGCGCCACCGGCGCATTCTGTAATACTTCGCGCCCGGTCTTGAGATCTTGGGCGTTGAGATATAACTGCCCGCGTTCATCCAAACGGAAACAAACCCGCAAACGATCCTCGCCGGGGACGCCGGGCGGATCCAGTTCGGCCAGCACGGCCACATCCGCGTTCATCGGCACAATCGGCTGTTCATCCCCCGCCGCCTGCGCCATGAAAACCGCTTCGCCGTTCTCAAAGCGCACCTCCACCCGCCCGACCGAGTCGGCATCAATTTCACCCAGCACACACTCGATGGCCTTCTGTCCGGCATGCGCCGCCTGCAGAATAATCTCGAACGGACGCTCCGAAGGATACGGGCTGCCCATCGGGATGATCTCGGTATACGTATGCCGCCCGTTTTCCAGGTGACGCAGGCCATAACTGTGGGTCAGCAAATCCTGTAAACCCACCCCCAGCGCCAGTTGCAGGGCGCCCTCGGCAATGGCCGTAAACGGCTTATCGAAGCAGACCTTATCGGCCGCAAAATATTCTTCCACCACCCGGCGCACCGAGGGCATTAACGAGGTGCCGCCCACCATCAAAACCGAATGGATGTCCTCGCCGTACACCCCGCGCTGGCGGGCCAGGTAGAGCACTTTATCCATCATGCGATGCAGGGCAGCATAAAAACCGTGCCGTTCCAGCAGCGCTTCCAGATCCTCGCGGCTGAACGGCACCGTCACCCGCCGCTCGCCGCCCTCGACCCCAATCTCCACCACCTCCTGCTGCGAGAGCAGGATCTTGGCCTGCTCGCAGGCGGTGAGCAAGGGCGAATGTCCATCGCCCACTTCTTCAAACGTCAGGCCGCTGCGCTGCAACACTTCGTCTAACAGCCAGCGGTCGACGTCGCTGCCCCCTAAAATCGAGCCGGTTTTGGCGATCACCTTTGCGGCGTGTTGGGCGCGGTTCTTCAACTTAAGCAGCTGCAACAACATCCCGCCCGATTTCGATCCGCTCTCGGGCAGTTGTACCAGCGAAAGATCGAGCGTCCCGCCGCCAAAATCGAACACCAACACCACTGCGCTGGGGCGGGTGATGGCGTACCCCAGCGCCGCTGCGGTGGACTCGTCCACCACGCGGATGTGCTCGCGGGGGATATCTTCCAGGGTCTCGTTCAACCAGTTGATGTACGTTTCGAACGCCGTAACCGGGGTCGACATCACCAACTGCTCGACCTCGCTCAAGTCGTAGGGCAGCGCCCTGACCACCTGGCGCAAGAAGATGCGCCCGGCGTCACGGTCGTGCCACGCCGCCCCATCGATATGGCGCGCTTCCGGGGTTTGCAGTCCGACGATTCCTCGTTTAAAATTACGAAACAGACGATGATCGCGCCGGCGATCCAGACCCCGGCGACATACCGCATCCCCAACCACGTACTCGTGATCGTGTCCCGCCACGTACACCAACGAAGGGATGATGGGTGGCAATGCGGGTGAAATCGTTTGACTCAGTTCATCCAGGGCCAAAACTTCTGCTTGCTGTCTGGTTTCATCCCAGTGCGTCACAACGGTATTGGTGGTACCAAAATCTATGGCGAGCTTATGAGACACCGTCAGTCCTCTAAAGGAAAATATACATCAAGTATATCATCGATACAAGAAAAGGTTTAAAACAATGCGCTTTCCCATCCCAGCCTCGCTCATCCCGATTTGCTTTTCGCTGCTGTGCAGCGCCTGTCAGCCCCGTTCACTACCCACCCCAACCCTCCCGTCCGCCACGCTGCCCGCCAGCCCCACCGCACCCCCGCCGACGGTTACCCCCAGTCCGACGCCGCAACCCACCCTCACCGCCACCCCCAGCGACCCGATCTACCCGTACACCATCACCGGGCTACGCCAGCGCGCCTATCCCGCCGGCGTCATTCGCGTCACCGCCCAATTGGAGGGCGGCGTCGATTACACCCGTTACGCCTTCGCCTACCCCAGCGACGGACTGACCATCACCGGCATCATCCAGGTGCCAACCAACGCCGGCCCCGGCCCCTTCCCGGTCATCGTGATGAACCACGGCTTCCAGATGCGCAACGAGTATCTGCCCGGCGACGGCACCGGCCGCGTGGCCGAAGTGCTCAACCGCCACGGCTACATCACCATCGCCCCCGACTACCGCAGTTGGGGCGGCTCGGATCGCGGCTACAGCATGTTTTACACCGGACTGGTGATCGACGTCATCCACCTGCTCAAAGCCATTCCCTCCCTACCGCTGGTCGACCCCAACCGCATCGGGATGTGGGGCCACAGCATGGGCGGCGGCGTCACCATCCGCGTGCTGGCGGTCGACAGCCGCGCCATCAAAGCCGCCGTGCTCTACGCCCCCACCAGCGCCGACGAGGCCGATCTGATCGAACGCTGGGGCCTCGCCTGCACCGCCCCGGTCGATTACAAAGCCTGCTACACCGCCGATATCCTGCCCACCGAGATGGCGCCCGAACTGGTGGCGTCCTATCAAAAGACCGTCCGCGACCCACAGGCGCTGCGCGCCTTCTCCCCCATTTATCACCTGGAGACGCTCAACAGCCCCGTTCAAATCCATATCGGTGCGGCGGACGGCCAGTACTTCAGCACCACGCCGCCCGAGTGGTCGCAAAAACTGTACGACGCTCTGCGCGCCGCCGGCAAACCGGCCGAATTATTCGTCTATCCCGACCAGGAGCACTCGTTCAGCGGCGAGGGCCGCGAGCTTTTCCTGCAGCGCATCGTGGCATTCTTCGACGCCCACCTCAAACCCGCCCAGCCCTGACGCGCCCGCAAACTTGCTCTTGCTTCTTAACCCATCTTGCGGCATAATCGAAACCATGCCCGATTATCCCGATTCGCTCGAACTGCTTCACGGCAGGCTGCAATTCCCTGTCTTTCTGCCCGACGCCACCTACGGTCTGGTACGCAGCGTGGACGCCCAGGATCTGCTGCGCTGCCAGATCGAGGCGGTGGTGATGAACACCTTTCATCTTATGCTGCGCCCAGGCTCTACTACCATCCAGGCCCTGGGCGGCCTGCACCGCATGAGCGGCTGGCCGCGCCCCATCATCACCGACTCGGGCGGCTTCCAGGCCTACTCGCTCATCCGCCAGAACCCGAAGTTCGGCCAGTTGGGCGAAAAAGGGATCAGCTTCCAGCCCGAAAACAGCGAACGCAAGTATCAGCTCACCCCCGAGAAATCGGTGCAGCTCCAGCTGGCCTACGGCGCCGACGTGGTCATCTGCCTGGACGACTGCACCCACGTGGACGCCTCGTTCGAAGAGCAGCAGCTCTCGGTGCAGCGCACCATCGCCTGGGCCCGGCGCGGCAAGCGCGAATTTGAACGCCTGATGCAGCAAAAACGCCTGGCGCCCGGCCAACGGCCGCTGTTATTCGCCGTCATTCAGGGCGGCGGCTACCCCGAACTGCGCAAACAATGCGCCGATGCGCTGCTCGAGATCGGCTTCGACGGCTTTGGCTATGGCGGCTGGCCGCTGGACAAAGACAACAACCTGCTGACCGAGATCATCGCCTACACCCGCCGGCTCGTCCCGGCGCACTACCCCATGCACGCCCTGGGTATCGGTCACCCGCTCAACGTTCAGGTGTGTTACGACCTGGGCTACGGCATCTTCGACTGCGCCATGCCCACCCGCGACGCCCGGCACGGGCGGCTGTATCGTTTCAATCACCCTGCCGCCCCGCCCGACGGTGGGCTGAGCGGCCAGTGGCTGGAGTACGTCTACATCAACGACGAAAAACACATTCGCGCCGCGCAGCCCATCTCGCCCGGCTGCGATTGTCCGTGCTGCACGTATTACAGCCGCGGCTATCTCCACCACCTTTTTAAGCTCAACGACAGCCTGTACCTGCGGTTGGCCTCGCTGCACAACCTGCGCTTTATGACGCAGCTCACCGAACGCCTGCGGATGCGCACGCCATGACCGACGCCGGCCTGCTGGAAAAACTGGTCGCCGAAGCGCGCCGCGGCGCCAAATACCAACACATCGGCCTCGATCTGGTGCAGCGCATCGCCGTCCAGGAACTGGCGGCGCGCAAAAATTACAAAGAGGCGCTCAAAGCCACCCGTTCACGGCTGCATCAGGTCGCCGGCGCATACCAGGAAGGCGGCATCGACTATGCGCAGGCAGACGCCCGCCTCAGCGCCCTGCCGCCCCACCTGAACGACCCCGCCGCCCACGACTTCTGCCGCCAGATGCTGCGCCAACACGCCTCCACCCGCGAACGCCTGCCCATCCTCGAACGCTTCTTCCACGAGACCCTCGCCGCCATCGCCCCCGTCCACTCCGTGCTCGACCTGGCCTGCGGCCTCACCCCCCTGGCCCTGCCCTGGATGCCGCTCGCCCCTGACGCCCGCTATTACGCCTGCGATATCTACCACGACCTGGCCGGCTTCCTCAACCGCTTCTTTGCCCACTTTCAATTCAACGGTCAGGCCCAGGTGCACGACCTGCTGGCCGGTCCCCCGGCCCAACCGGCGCAGCTGGCCCTGCTGCTCAAGACCCTGCCCTGCCTGGAACAGGTCGATAGGAGCAGCAGCGCCCGCCTGCTCGCCAGCCTGCCGGCCCGTCACGTCCTGGTCTCTTTCCCCGCCCACAGCCTGGGCGGGCGCGCCAAAGGCATGCCCGCTTTTTACGAGGCCCACTTCACTCAATTGATCGCCGGTCAGAACTGGCAGATACAGCGTTTTGAATTCCCGGGCGAACTGGCCTTCTTGCTCAGCCGCCCAACCCCACCGGACATCCCTGCATGAAAAACAGCCGTTTTCGCCCTTACCTGTACCCCTTCTTCTTCGGTCTTTACCCGCTGCTCAGCCTGATGGCCGGCAACCTCAACCAGGCCCCGCTCGCCTCGTTATGGCGCCCGCTGCTCGTCTCGGCCGGCTTTGGCCTCCTCATCGTCCTGCTCTTTCACCTCATCTACCGCGACCGCCAGCGCGCCGCCCTGGGCGCTATGCT
Source organism: uncultured Anaerolineaceae bacterium (assembly GCA_964535315.1). GTDB lineage: Bacteria > Chloroflexota > Anaerolineae > Anaerolineales > Anaerolineaceae > CAZHTS01. The sequence continues at coordinate 59,321 of CAZHTS010000002.1, read as the reverse complement.
GACCTTCCTGCTCTTCTATTCCTACGGCCACGTCTACCAGTTGATCGAAGGCGCCAGCCTGTTGGGGTTCAACCTCGGCCGCCATCGCTACTTTGGCCTCGTCTGGCTGGTGCTGTACGCCGCCGGACTGGGGTGGATCGCACGGCGTGGCGCGCGCGCCGCCGGCTGGAACCGCGCCCTGACCGTTGCCACCACCGCTTTGCTGCTGTTCAGCGCCGGACAGATTGCCATCTTCCAGATGCGCCTGGGCAGCGCCGCCCAACCCGTCGCCAGCGCCGCCCCCGGCGAAACCGCCCCGGCCGATCCGTCCCGCCCGGATGTCTATCTGTTCATCCTCGACGGCTACACCCGCGACGACGTGCTCCAAGCGTTCTACGACTACGACAACACCCCCTTCCTGCGCGAGCTCAAACAACGCGGTTTCAGCCTGCCGGCCTGCGCCCAAAGCAACTATGCCGTCACCGCCCTGTCGCTGCCCAGCCTGTTGAACATGAATTACATCGATACCTTCACCCCGGCTGCGGCGCTCAACGGCCAGGAACCCGATTTCGTGGCCGTCTCCGAGCAGTTCCGCCAGAACAAGGTGCGCCGCCGCCTGGAAAAACTGGGCTACACCACCGTCGCCTTTGAGAACAATTATTGGTGGTCCAACCTGCGCGACGCCGAAGTCTACTTCCGTCCGGACCCCGAACACAGCGCCGGAGCAGGCCAGGGGTTGGAAATCACCCCCTTTGAGTTCATGTACCTGCAAACCACCCTGCTGCGCATCCCCAGCGAGGCGCGCCAGGTCTTTTTTGACCGCTTCGCCAGCCTGGCGCAGACCGAAGTGCGCTCGCCGCACCGCCTGCACTACGACGATGTCCTCTACAGCCTGGCGCAGGCCGAGACCGTCCCCGCCGGGGTGGCTTCGCCCAAGTTCGTCTACCTGCACATCGTCGCCCCCCATTCCCCCCACGTCATCGATGCCCGGGGCAACTTCGTCGAAGAATCGGTAGAGAAAAGCGGCTACCCGGCCGAAGTCCAGTACATCAACCGCCGCGTGCTCAAACTGGTCGACCTCATCCTCGCCCGCCCCGGCCCGGCGCCCATCATCATCATCCAGGGCGACCACGGTATGACCTTCGAACGGCGTATGCCCATCCTGAACGCTTATTACCTGCCCAACGGCGGGGCGGCCGATCTCTATCCTACCATCACGCCGGTCAACAGTTTCCGCCTGATCTTCAACCGCTACTTCGACGCTCAGGACCCTTTGTTAGAAGACAGGAGCTTCTATTCCGATTTTGACGGTGTCTACCGCCTGAAGCCGGTATCTTCCACCTGTTCGCCTTTCCTCGAAACGCTGGCCCAGGAGCCTTGAAGTATGGACGACGATCGCCTGGAAACCTGGATCGCTCAAATTCTATCCAGCCGTAAATACAACCAGCTGGGCATCCCGCCCGAAACGGTGCGCGATCTGCTGCTGCAAGAAATCCCCCGCCACCGCAACCCGCGCCACGCCCTGGATGCGGTGCGCGCCAGCCTGCATAACATCGTCGCCCCCTACCTGGGCGACCCCGATTACGCCGCCGCCGCCGGCGAACTGGATGCAGCCTTCGCACACGACGAGCAGGCCGTGCGCGCCGTGTGCGGCCAGATTCTCGCCGGCCACGCCTCGACCCGCGAACGACTGCCGATTCTGACCGATTTCTACCGCCAGATCTTTGCCGTCACCGGCCAGCCGGAAGCCATCCTCGACCTGGCCTGCGGGTTGAACCCGTTTGCCTTCCCCTGGATGGGGCTGCCCACCAGCACGCAGTACTACGCCTACGACCTGCACCGGCCGCGGCTGGAACTGATCAACCATTACTTCCGTCTGCAGGGGCTGCAACCGCTGGGCGTTCATCAGGACATCCTCCTCCAGCCGCCGCAAACCGCCGCCCCGGTTGCTTTTCTGTTCAAAGAAGCCCACCGCATGGAACAGCGCCAGCGCGGCTGCAACCGCCCGCTCTGGCTGGCGCTGCGCGTGCGCTACCTGCTGGTCTCGCTGCCTGCCAGCAGCCTGAGCGGCAAGTACAACCTGCTCGAACGCCAGCGCGCCCTGGTCAGCGGCATCCTGGGCGATCTGCCCTGGCGCGTCGAAGAAATCCTGTGCGGCAACGAAATCGTATTTTGCATCGATAAAGGCCATGAAGAAACGCAATCCGCCTGAAACCACCGCCCCGGCCGCCCGCCTGGAACAGACCCTGGAGCGCTATCGCCCGCTGCTGGGTGCGGACGAATTCGCCGCCCTGCTGCTGGCCGTCCAACAGCCTGCCCCGCCCGCCCTGCGCCTGAACCCGCTCAAGCTCGACCCGGCCGTGGCTCCGGCCCGGTTGGCCGAACGCTACGCCTGGCAGCTTCAGCCGGTGCCGTTTTGCGCCGCCGGCTGGCAGGTCATCGCCGCCGGCGTCTCCCCCAGCCAGACGAGCGAATATAAAATGGGCGGCTATTACCTGCAAGATGCCGCTTCGATGCTGCCGGTCGAACTGTTCGACGATTTTCCGCCCGCCCCGCTGCTGCTCGACCTGGCCGCCGCCCCGGGCGGTAAGACCACCCACCTGGTCAGCCGCAGTGCCGACCGCGGCCTGGTCATTGCCAACGACGCCAGCCCCAGCCGCATCGCCGCTCTGCGCGGCGTGTTGCAGGATTGGGGGGCGATCAATGTCGCCGTCACCCAGTTGCCGGGCGAACGCTACGGCGCCTGGTACCCCGACACCTTCGATGCTGTGCTGCTGGACGCCCCGTGCAGCATGGAAAACCTCAGTCACGCCGGGCGCGACGTCTCGGCGCGCGAGCGCAGCGAACTGGCCCAACGCCAGCTGCGCCTGCTGACCAGCGCCCTGCGGGCCGTTCGTCCCGGCGGGCAGATCGTCTATTCCACCTGCACCCTGGCCAGCGAGGAAGACGAAGGCGTGCTGGATGCTTTACTGCGCGCCTTCCCCAGCGCCGTGCGCATCGAAGACCTGCGCCAGCGCCTGCCGGCCCCCGCCCCGGCGCTGGTTGGCGACGGCCAGCGCCATTTCCTGCCCGAAATCCAGGGCGCCGCCCGCCTGTGGCCGCACCGCTTTGGCACCTCGGGCTTCTTCGCCGCCCGCCTGACCAAAACCGGCAGCCTGCCCGTCGAAACATCGAACGAAACCCGCCCGCCGCGCGCCGGGCGCGGCGAATGGACGCCGCTCGCCGCCCAGGAAGCGCTCGCCCTGGCAGAACACTTCGAGCGCCTGTATGCCTTTGACCTGCCCGCCGAACTGGATGCCGCCGGCGCCCAGTTATGGCGCAGCGGCGAGCGCATTTACGCCTTACCCCAGGCCCTGTTGCAACGTTTCGCCGGTCTACCCCTGGCCTCCAGCGGGCTACTGCTGGCCGAGGCCGGCGCCGAAGGCTTCGCCCCGTCGCACGAATGGGTCGCCCGTTTCGGCCCACGCTTCGGCCGCGGCCGGCGCACACTAAACGACCAGCAAGCCGCCGCCTGGCTGCGCGGCGAAGACCTGCACGGCGCCAGCGGCCTGCCCATCGGGCAAATCGTCGTCCTGTTTGACGAGGCCGGCCGTCTGCTCGGGCGCGGGCGCGCCCTGAGCGGCCGGCTCAAAAACCTGCTGCCGCGCCGCCTGATCTAGCCGCCCATCTCGCCCAGTTCGTACAGCGCCAGCGCCGTCGTCACCACCGCCGCCGTCTCCATGCGCAGGATGCGCGCCCCCAACGTGACCGCCTGAAAACCGGCCCGGGCAGCGGCGGCCACTTCTTCAGTCGCAAAACCGCCCTCCGGCCCGATCAACACCGCCAGTTCGGCCAGCGGGCGCGGCATCCGCCCCAACGCCGTACGCACGTCCAGACTGTGCTCGCCTTCCCAGGGGATGAGCGCCGCCGTGCCCGCCTGCGCCACCTGGTGCAGCGCCGCCTCCAGGCGCACCGCAGGGGCGAGCGCCGGGATACACCCACGCCCGCTCTGCTCGGCCGCTTCCTGCAAAATGCGCTGCCAGCGCGACCCCTTGGCGCTCACATCCGCCGCAGACTGCACCAGGCAGCGGCTGGAAATGACCGGCACAAAGGCCGCCGCGCCCACTTCGGTGCACTTTTGCAGCATCCACTCGAACTTCTCGCGCTGCGTCAGGCACAGGTACAACGTCAGGCGCAGGTGCGGCTCGCCGCCCGCCGGCCGGCGGGCAATCACCCGCCCACTGGTCGGGTTACCCACCTGGAGCAGTTCCACCTCGCACTCGCCGCCCGCGCCATCCAGCACGATCACCCGTTCACCGGAGCGCAAACGCAGCACCCGGGCAATCTGGTGCGCCGTTTCCTGCGGGAAGAGCAATTCTTCCCCATCACAAGCCGCGGTCAGGAAGAAGCGGTGCATGGCGCCTACCCCTTACGCCGCCTGGCAGGCCGTTCTGCCACGGGTTCTTCTTCCTCCGTCGCTTCGTCTTCGTCAGCGTCATCGCCGTGCGGCGCCTCGCCGGCCCCGGCAATCACCACCGTGTATTCACCGCGCAGCGTCTTTTCGGCCTCCACCTCGGCCAGCAACTGCGACAGCGAACCCCGGCTGATCTTCTCAAACAGCTTGGTCAGGTCGTTGGCCAGCGCCGCCGGGCGGTCGCCGTACACCGCCAGCGCGTCCTGCAAAAAGGCCTTCAGGCGGTAGGGACTCTCGTAAAACACCAGCGTGTGCGGCGACGGGGCATCCACGGCCAAAAAACGCCGCCGGGCGCCCGGCTTGCGCGGCGGGAAACCGCGAAAGGTAAAGCTGTGCGCCGGCAGGGCCGAGAGCGTCACCGCCAGAATCAGGGCCGCCGGGCCGGGGATGGCGCTGACCGCCATGCCGGCCTGCACCGCCGCCCGCACCAGGCTGAAACCCGGATCCGAGATGCCCGGCGAACCGGCGTCGGTCACCAACGCCACATGCTTGCCCTCCGCCAGCAGCGCCACCACTTTAGGCACCACCCGTTCTTCGTTGTAAGCGTGAAACGCCAGCTGCGGTTTCTTGATCTCGTAATGGCGCAACAACACGCCCGTAGTGCGCGTGTCCTCGCTCAGCACCACGTCCACATTCTTGAGCGTTTCCAACGCCCGCAGCGAAATATCGCCCAGGTTCCCAATCGGCGTCGCAACCAGATACAGCATCGTTTCTTTCCTGAGAATAAATTAGGATAGCCAGGGTGCAGTATATCACGAAACCGCGCTCAATCCTCCAACGGCCGCTGGTTGGGCTCGTACGGCAGCGCCATCGCCGCCACACCGCCCACGATATAGGCCACGGCAAACACCGAGAGTGGGAGAAGCAGCGTCGTCCCCATCAACCAGCCGCCCAGCGTGGGCGCAATCGCCCCGGCGATGCGCGTCATCCCGCTGGCCGCCCCCATCCCCGTCCCGCGCAGGCTGGTCGGATACGCCTCGGGGGTATAGGCGTACAGCGCTCCCCACGCCCCCAGGGCGAAGAACGACATCCACACCCCCATCAACACCAGCCCGCTCAACGAAGTGGCCATGGCGAACAGATAGGTAAACACCCCGCTGGCGGCCAGATAGAACGCCAGCGTACGCCGCCGGCCCCAACGCTCGACCAGGTAGGCCGCCGAAAAATAACCGGGCAGCTGCGCCAGCGCCAGGATAAAGGTGTTCTGGTACACCGGAAGCAGCGCCATGCCGCTGGCTTTGAACGCCGACGGCAGCCAGGTGAACACGCCGTAATAGCCCAACGAGATGGCAAACCAGATGGCCCACAGCAGCAGGGTGGTGCGCGCCATACCCGGTTTCCACAGGTCGCTCAAAGATGTCTTGCGCGCCGGCTGGAAGGCCAGCTGCACGTCTGCCAGCGGCCGGCCGTTTTGCTCGGCCACCAGCGCCAGCACCCGGCGCGCCGCTTCCGGCTGGCCCTTGACCATCAGATAACGCGGCGACTCGGGGATGCTGCGCCGGATGAAGAAGATGATCACCCCCGGCAGCGCCGACAGCGCCAGCAGCCAGCGCCAGCCCAACGAAGGCACCACCAACCAGGCCAGCCCGGCCGCCAGCAGCGTGCCCAGCGCCCAGAACGACTCCAGCAGCACCAGGTAGCGGCCGCGCTTTTGTGCAGGCAGATACTCGGCAAAGATGCTGTAATCCACCGGCAGCGTGCCGCCCACCCCAAAACCGGTCAGGGCGCGCAGCGCCACCAACCAGCCAAAGGAAGGCGCAAAGGCCGAAAGTAACCCGAAGAGCGAGTCGATTGCCACCGTGCTGATAAAACCAATCCTGCGCCCGATCAAATCGCTCAACCGCCCCCACACCCATGCCCCGGCCAGCATGCCCAGGAAAATGGCCGTGCCCAAAAAGCCCTTTTGGGCCGCGCTCAGCTGCCACTCTTCGGCGATTGCCGGCAGCGCAAACGAGATCAACAGCACCTCCATGGCGTCTGCCGCCCAACCCAACCCGCACAGGATCATCAGCCGGATTTGAAACCGGCCGAAACCGATGCGCTCAATTGCCTGATCAAACGTGATTGTAGTCATTCTGACATCCTTTGCTAAATGTGTATTTTTTACACTAACTGTCTTGCAAAAAGAAACGGGCGAACCCGCCTTTGTGTATTTACAACACTATTGTAATGGCTTTTTGGCGCTTGTCAAGCCCTTTTTTGACGATCCTTCGCAAATTTGATATCATAGAGATACACATCCTCTTACCAGGGGTATTAGCCATGCCTGATAGTGACAGCAAGCACCCGGAAATCATCGACCCGAACGCCCCAGAGTATTACATCAACCGCGAGCTCAGCCTGCTCGCCTTTCAATGGCGCGTCCTCGAAGAAGCACAGGACGAGCGCAACCCGCTGCTCGAGCGGGTCAAATTCCTGGCCATCGTCGGTTCGAACATGGAAGAATTTTTTATGGTGCGCGTGGGTGGTTTGCGCATGCAACGCGACGCCGGCATCTCGGACATGGCCCCCGACGGTCTGAGCCCCGCCCAACAACTGGCCGAGATCCGTAAAGCCGCCCTCAAGCTGATGGCCACCGCCCGCAATTACCTGCGCACCGTGCTTATCCCCGAACTCAAAAAGGCCGGCATCTACGTTCTCGATTACAGCCAGTTAAACAACGTGCAGCGCGAGAACATCGACCGCTACTTCGATGAAGTGGTTTTTCCCACCCTCACCCCGCTGGCAGTCGACCCCGGTCACCCCTTCCCGCACATCTCCAGCCTCAGCCTCAACCTGGCCATCCTCATCCAGGGCAAAGACAAACAGCAGCGCTTCGCCCGCATCAAGGTGCCTCCCACTCTGCCGCAGCTCGTGCCCATCAAACGCTCGTCGGGCAGCGTGCGCAAAGACGGCACCGTGCCGCACGACCACTATTTTGTCTGGATCGATCAGGTCATCAGCGCCAACCTGCACAAGCTCTTCTCGGGCATGCAGGTCATCGAGGCGCATCCCTTCCACGTCACCCGCAACGCCGACACCGAAATCCGCGAACTGGAAGCGCTCGACCTGCTGGAAACGATGGAAGAAAACGTCCGCCGCCGGCGCTTCGAGCCGGTGGTGCGCCTGCTGGTCAACAATACCATGCCGCGCACCATCAAAGAATTCCTGGCCGACAACATGAAGGTCGACAGCAACGACATCTACGCCCTGAGCGGCCCGCTGGTGCTCAAGAGCCTGATGGAACTGACCCGTATCGACCGCTACGACCTCAAGGATCGCCCGTTCATGCCCGCCGTGCCGGCGGTACTGCGCCACACCAACAGCGACGACGAAGAAGGCAGCCTATTCGCCGCCATCCGCCAGAACGACATCCTCATCCATCATCCCTATTACTCCTTCCTGCCGGTCATTGACTTTCTCAAGGCCGCCGCTCAAGACCCCAACGTGCTGGCGATCAAAATGACCCTCTATCGCGTCGGCAATAATTCGCCGGTGGTCAAGACCCTCTTGCAGGCCAGCCGTGAATACAACAAACAGATCGCCGTGCTGGTGGAACTCAAGGCGCGCTTCGACGAAGAAAGTAACATCGGTTGGGCCAAGATGCTGGAACAGGAGGGCGTGCACGTCACCTACGGCCTGCTGGGGCTCAAGACCCACTCCAAGATCGCCCTGGTGGTGCGCAAGGAGGGCGATCATATCCGCCGTTACGTCCATCTGGGCACCGGCAACTACAACCACGTCACTGCCAACCTCTACGAAGACCTGGGCATGTTCACCTGCGACGACGAAATCGGCGCCGACGCCAGCGATCTGTTCAACTACCTGACCGGATACTCGCTCAAGACCGACTATCGCAAACTACTGGTGGCGCCCATCAACCTGCGCAACCGTTTTGAAGAACTCATCCGCCAGGAGATCGAGCATCAAAAGCACGGACGCAGCGGGCACATCATCCTCAAAATGAACGCCCTGGTCGACCCGCCCATCATCCGCCTGCTCTACCAGGCCTCACAGGCCGGCGTGCGCGTCGACCTGATCGTGCGCGGCATCTGCTCGCTGCGCCCCGGCGTCAAGGGCCTGAGCGAGAACATCCGCGTCCTCTCGGTGGTCGGGCGTTTTCTCGAACACAGCCGCATCTATTATTTCCGCAACGGCGGCGACGAGAAAATTCTCATGGGCAGCGCCGACATCATGCCCCGCAACATCAACCAGCGCGTCGAGGTGCTCTTCCCCATCTCCAATCCGCGCATGATCCGCCACATCCGCGACGACATCTTGCAGGCTTACCTCTCCGATAATATCAAGGCGCGCCTGATGAACACCGACGGCACCTACAAACGCCTCAAGCCCGCCGACGGTCAGCCCGACTTCAACGTCCAGGAATGGCTGATCGGCCAGGCCCGCCTGCACGAGGAGGGGTAAGCCATCAAGCACCTCCTGCCCTGGAAACCCGACTTTATGAAACCCACGGTGCGCGACTGCGCAGGTTTGATTGCAGCACACACTGGCCTCGGGTATAATATTGAATGAATCTGACAGGTAAGGTTTAAACCCGGCGGCCAACTGCGGCCCCGGCCAAGGATAAACATCGCATGGACACTGTTAACATATCCGTCTGCACCTCTCCCGGACAAAATTTGGCCGACCTGCAAGGCGTCATCGCCCGCTTTGGCGAACAACCCGGCGGCATGCCCCCTCAGGTGAGCGAAATCACCTGGGGCAAGGCCTGGTCGGAACTGGTAAAAATCGCTCTATACAAATCTGAAACCGATGTCTCGCAGGTTGGCGCTGCGGCGGTGGGTGACCTGCTGTCGATGAACGCCCTGCGCCCCTTTACCGAAACCGAGATCAACTATATCGGGCGCCCGTCGCAGTTCCACCCCATTGCCTGGGAAAGCGCCCTGCGCATTGACAACAACCGCCTGTGGGCCTTTCCCTGGTTCGTCAACGTCTTCACCATCTGCTACTGGCGCGACATGCTCGAGAAAGCCGGCGTCGACCCCGAAACCGCCTTCAGCAGCTTTGAGCACATGACCGAGACCTTCGACCGCCTGCAAGCCAGCGGCGTCGCCGCCCCCTGGGTGGTCGCCACCGGCAACCCGCGCTCGATGATGATCCTGGCCTGCATGTGGATGTGGGCCGCCGGCGGTGAGATCGCCGGCCCGGACAGCAAACAGGTGACCTTTGGCAGCCCCGCCGCCCGCGCCGGGCTGAAAGCCTGTTGCAGCCTGCGCCGTTACATGCCCACCCCGGCCCCTCTGCCGCACCTGGAGGCGCGCAGCGCCTTCATCAACCGCCAGTCGGCCGTCACCATCGGCAGCGCCGCCATGATCCGCACCATCAACCGCAGCGACCCCAGCGGCGAGCTAAAATCCCGCCTGGGCATCGCCCGCCCGCCCGGCCCGGCCTACATCGGCAGTTCCAACCTGGTCGTCTGGAAACACGCCCGCCAGGAACGCAGCGCCATTGAACTGGTCAAATTCCTGCTCAACAAGGACGTTCTCGTCAACTACAGCCAGCACACCGACGACCTGCCCGCCCGCCTCAACGCCCTGGCCGCCCCACCCTATTCTACCGACCCGCACCTCTCCAAACTGGTCGACGCCCTGGAATACGGCCGCTCCTTCCCCACCCTGCGCGCCGGCGGCATGGTACAGGACAAGTTCACCGAGATGCTCAGCCGCCTGTGGGAATCGACCGTGCAGCTATCCGACCCCGAACGCGAAGCGCTGGTAGACGAGCAGCTTACCCAGCTCGAACGGCGTCTCAACCTCACCCTCGCCAGTTATTGAGAAAACGGCCATTGACACCCCTTCCGGGTTATGATACACTGCCTCCCATGTTGACCCTTTACGTGCGTTTTCATCATCATCGCCCCCTGTTCCCCACCCGATCCGGCGGGCGTTGATTACGCATCCCTCGCACCCATTTCCTCGTACCCCCAGGCCCCCGCGATCAGCGAGGGCCTTTTTATTTCGATCCACAGGAGAAACTGAAATGATCACCATCTACGACGTACCCCAGGCCCAGGCCACCCTCCTCAAGCGCACCCCCGCCAGCGCCATGCCCATCCCACAAGCCCTGCTCGACGGCATCCAGCGCCTGATGGGCGAGGCGCTCAGCCCGGCCGAAGTGGTCGCCCGCATCCTGGCCGACGTCCAGGCCCGCGGCGACGAAGCCCTCAATGACTGGACCGCCCGCCTGGACGGCGCCGCCCCCGCCAGCCTGCGCGTCCCCGCCGCCCAACTGAGCGGCGCCCTGGATGAAATCCCCGCCGATCTGCGCGCCGCCCTGCAAAGCGCCGCCCAACGCGTCGAAGCCTTTCACCGCCGCCAGCCGCTGACCTCCTGGCTGACCCAGGAGATGGGCGGCACGCTCGGCCAGCTGATCCGCCCCATCCGCCGGGTGGGGTTCTACATCCCCGCCGGCACCGCCCCGCTCTTCTCATCCGTGCTGATGTCGGTCATCCCGGCCCGCGTCGCCGGCGTGAGCGAGATCGTGATGGTCAGCCCGCCGCAGCGCGGCACCGGGCAGATTGCCGCCGCCACCCGCGCCGCCGCCTACCTTTCGGGCGTGGACGAGGTCTACACCCTCGGTGGGGCGCAGGCCATCGCCGCCCTGGCCTACGGCACCCAGACCATCCGCCCGGTGGATAAGATCGTCGGCCCGGGCAACCTGTTCGTCACCCTGGCCAAGCAGCAGGTCTACGGCGTGGTCGGCATCGACGGGCTGGCCGGCCCGACCGAAACGGTGGTCATCGCCGACGACAGCGCCCGCCCTGAATGGGCCGCCGCCGACCTGCTCGCCCAGGCCGAACACGACCTGCTCGCCTCGGCCATCCTGCTCACCCCCTCGCGCCGCCTGGCCGAGGCCGTCCAGGTCGAGGTCGAACGCCAGCTGGCGCTCAACGAACGCAGCGAAATCCTGGCCACCTCGCTGCGCAACCGCGGCGGCATCGTCCTCACCGCCGACATTCCCCAGGCCATCGAACTCTCCAACGCCTTTGGCCCCGAACACCTCAACCTGGTGGTCGCCGACCCGTGGCGCTGGCTGGAAACGATCACCTGCGCCGGCGGCGTATTCGTCGGCGAGCAGTCCTACGAGGTGCTGGGCGATTACATCGCCGGGCCCAGTCACGTCATGCCCACCGGCGGCACGGCGCGCTTTGCCTCGCCGCTCAACGTCTGGGACTTCGTGCGCATCATCAGCCTGGTGGCGTTAGACCCGGAGACGGCGCGCCGCATCGGCCAACAGGCCGCCATCATCGCCCGCGCCGAAGGCCTCACCGCCCACGCCCGCGCCGCCGAATGGCGCCAGCAGCCCTAGCGGTTATTTTTCCGTCGGAGCCGGGCTGACGCCCGGCTCCGACGTAAAGGACGGTTTTCCGGCCCGCCGGGAGAGAGAAAAACCGGCGCAACCTGTAAACTATGATCGGTTCCGTTTTCAGGTTTCACGAACCCAGGCGTAACGGGTATCGATATACTCCAACCAGGATTTCATTTCAGGCAATTGCCCGGCGGACAAATTACCAAAAAGCTGCTCCGTACTGACGCTGATAAATTCCCCCTCGGCTTTCACCAATTTTTTCCAAATGGCCGTAGCAGATTCGCCCAGCTTTTTCAATTCTGGCGACGTAACTTTACGAAAATCGGCATTATGCGCTGGTGCGATATGCAAAACGCTGACAATATCTGCTTCCATTTCATGCGCTTTTTCCATTTCGTGGGCCAGAAATTGCTGCCGCATGAGCTGGTAGAAAGGCTCATAGAAAAGATCGCCAAAATCTGACAGAAGCGCTTTATCAAGGGGACAATCAGCCCTTTCGAAAAGACGCCCGTAAATTTCTGCGCGTTTTTTACCACTCTTGCCGGTGTTCAGAGAATTGCCGCCATACGCTTCAGTATATTTCCACTCGATTAAAACGACCTGGCGCTTTCTGTCCTTACGTTCAAACATCACGATTGCATCCGCGCTGGTACAATTTGCGCCCCGCCTGCGTTGAGCGCCTCTTGAAACTTCGCCCAGATAATTTTCTTTACCGATCCATTCGAAAGAAACATGCTGCCCGCTTTCGATAGGGAGCACATTTTCAAGGTCTGGAAAAATCGGGCGCAGAACTTTTTCTAATGCGCCCGGTTTATCCGCAAAGGGGAACAGAAAATTAACACAACAAACCTGTGAACTGCACAAATGGTTGCTCGGTTTACCGTTTTGGCCATCATGCCATTGGATGTGATGCTTTTCAAAATGTGAAAGGGCAGTTTCTCTGATTTCGGGGAATAGATTTTGTTCTGAGAACTCAAGCGGCAAACAAAAGGTTCTTGGTTTGCGCCTATAAAGCCCATCGCACCGCGCCGGGTCCAAAAAATACGGAGATGTCGCCTTGAAATATACTTGCTTCAGTTTTTCGCTTTTGAGGAAATGGCTCATGATTCACGCCCCATTTTATTGGAATCAACAGTACCCGCCGGAAGCCCCTCCATTATAGCATCCATTTAACGGCAGCCGATCAGAAAGCCGTTGCGATTATGCCGGCAATTGCCAGGATCATCCCCAACCCTTGAAGTTTTGAAATCCTGTCCTGCAAGAAGAAAACGGCCAGCGTAATCGTCACGATCGACAAAGCGGAGGCAATGGGGGTAATCAAGATGGCGTCCCCAATGGTCAGCCCGTAATTCACGAGCGCCACCGCAGCCACTTCAATGACGCCCATTAATAAAATCACGCACTTCGTTTTCGCCGTACCCTTTGTCAATCCGATCTCCCGCTTTACAGCCAGGGAAAAGATTGACAGGAATACAACGATGCCCAATTTCACCAGCAGCGTGGTTAACAGCCACCCGATTTGCTCTGAAATGATCTCGCTGATATTCCAGAAGACGCCAAAGAAGAACGCGCCCAAAGCAGCTTCCCTGACGCCCAAGGAAAGTTGAAGCCGCTGGTTGCGAATACCGTCCCAATCCATCGAGGCCAGCGTTGCACCAGAGATGATCATAAAAACGCCCACCGTTTGTATCACGGTAAGCCGCTGCCCCATAAAAATAAAAGCAAACAGCATCGTAAACACCGCCCATAAATTCATGGTTGCGGCGACGATGGACACATTCCCTTTCTCAAAACCTTTGAAGAAGAACAAATACCCGGCGGAATAGAGCATGGCGGCCACGGGAGACAGAATGATTGCCAGAATGGGGATGCCCATTTCTGCCCCGAGAACAACCGCGATCAAAAAGATAGATACCAGACCGGCCAGCTGCGACCAGAATAAAGACTTAAAAGAACCTATCCGTTTGGAGAAAACGCCGCCTAAAAAATCGTAAATCCCCCATCCCAACATACCGCCCAGCCCCAATACTATGCTCAAAATAGTTATACTCATAAGATGCCGGCCGTAGTGTGAGATTTTTGAATTAACTTCGTTATTATAGTTGACAGCCTATACGACCACAAGAGGTGATGCTTTGAAGAAACCGCTCTCCCCCACAGAGACGCTAGACCTGACCAACCAGGAAACTTTCAGTAAATTGTTTGAGCAAACAAATGTGCCGGTCTATCGTTACCTGTACGGATTAACCGGCGGCCCCCCGGAAGAAGTCGACGACCTTGTGGCAGAATCGTATTTTCGCGCCTGGTCGGCCCGAAACAGTTTCCGGGGCGATAACAATGCCGCCTTACGTTGGCTGCTCAAAATAGCCAGACATCAAATGATCGACTCGTACCGGAGACAAAAATCCTCAGGGGTATCTGCTCCATTGGAAACCGATGACCTGGCCGCGCCAGATGGCGACCTGGAATCGCAAGTGCTCTCCGGCGAACGGCGTGAAGCGCTATGGAGCTTATTGCGCTCTTTGCCAGAAGAGCCGCGAGAAATACTGGTGTTACGCTATATACTCGACTGGCCGGTTGGCGACATCGCGGTCTATATGGATAAAAAAGAGACCGCCGTCTCGATGGCGATCCATCGAGCGCTGAAATGGCTGCAACAGAACTGGGCACAAACGAATCTGGTTTTGGAAGCAAGGAGCGAATCAAATGTCTAATCATTTCTCGTCAGACCGCACTCACGAGCCCATTGAGATTGAAGAGATCGAAGCCTTGCTGCGCACGTATCGCCCTACCCCCAACAACAGCTTGCGTGAACGAGTAGCCAATGCCACCTGGATGAAATCACCGACTACCCAGGCCGCTCAGGAAGCCAGACCAGAGAAAGTAAACAGCGGACGAAAGATTACTACCCGGTTGGCGTTCACATTTCTATCCATCCTGGTGTTTATTGCGCTGGTGTTTCTCTCTCCAATCGGACACAGCCTGGCGCAAGCGGTCTCTCGCTTTTTTAAACTGGCCCCATCGGAGCGTGTAACCGAGGTTGTCCCTTTGACGCCCTTCCCAACGCCAGACCCTGGGTACCCATACAACCTCTATCCGCTAAACATCACTCAAGCCGAGGAACTGGCTGGTTTCAAGGTGAAGGAACTTACCAGCCTGCCCGCCAATTGGGTGTTCCACGGCGCAAAATATGAACCCGAAAACCAACAGGTGGAATTATTCTATACGCTTCCATCAATGCAGCCCGTCAATAAAGAGGATATCTATCTGTATGTATCTGAAATGAAAGGCGAATTTGAAAACTTCGAGTGGGGCCAGTGTCCAAATGGCGCCATAGAAGAGGTTATGGTGAATGGCTGGCCGGCAGAACTATCGGATGAGGTGGTTTGGGTAACGATGACTGCCCCAACCCCAGGGATCACACGTCAATGGGAGTGTCAAAAAGTGGATCCGGGAACTTTTATGACGCTGCGTTGGAAAGAAACAGATTTGAAGTATGAAATAAATGTCTCCCAACTTAGCGGGGACACTTCCTTGTGGTTGACGAAACAGGGCCTGATCGACCTGGCAGAAAACATGAAAGATTAGCCAATAGCTTTACTGGATCTGAAGAGAACCGCTCAGGCAGATCGTGAGACGAAAAGAGCGCAGTTCAGTCGACCGGTAACCAATCCCAAAACCCGGCGGATAAGACCAATGCACTCTTGCCCGCCGGGTCAAACCGCGCCTGATCGCCTTCTCGCTTTGGCGGAACGTGCTCAGTATGCCCCTCTTGCATGTTGCACGCCGCAAAGCAGCAGTTCCGCCAGTCGGGTGCATACCGTGTTGGATTGCAATTTTATCCCCCACGAAACCGATTTATTCGCCTGGTGGCGAGTTTGCCATCAGCAATTTCACGAACATAATCCTGGATTATTTTCCAATCGATTGAGGACAATCGATTGCTTTTTGGGATCCTAACAGTGAAAGAGTCCTGGTCTTGATTTGGTTCAGGGACTTCGCCAAGCAATAGCCAATACGCTTCTTTTTCTGGTTCGACATATTTTACGAGCATAACAATTTGCAATTTATTCCACAGATAATTATAAGTGGCAGTCCTGATGCGAATAGTCTCAAAATCCGACGTACTAGCGCGGCGTGATGATTTAAGTTGAACGAGCAGTTCCAGCCCAGTCGCATCATCACCTTCAAAAATGTCAACCCTGATATCTACTCCATAATCTCCCCCTGGCCTATCAGATCGCCAATTTCGCGGCAGCTTACGAACAAAGAATCGCTCCGAGAGTTCTTCTAATTGGTGAGCTTCGCTTCTTTGTGGATACAACATAGAACCCTCCTTAGCCTTGTTCTCAATTTTGTACGAATTTCTTGACAAACGCTCTAACCGCGAGTGGTGCCGGCGGGTGGGCGTGGCCTGCAATTACGCCATGTTACCACCCTATCACAGATGACCATGCTGCAAGTAAGCCGCGTCATTAACCGTTGACCGAGACGGTCATTCCCACCGCGCCGTCTATTATAGCCCCTTTGCGAAAAAAAATTTTACACGCCCAGTGTCATTCGCCGCCGGTTATCAGGAACCCGGCGCAAAATTCACCCATTCAATATTCTCAACCCCCGCAAAGCGTTTTTGCATGACTTCCATCGCCTGAGGGTTGCTGTCCATCAGGATAAACTCTCGCCCGAGCTTGAGACAGCTTTCGCCCACCGTCCCGCTGCCGGCAAAGAAATCCATGACCACGTCGCCGGGGTTCGAAGAAGCCCGCACGATGCGATTGATGATCCCCAACGGTTTTTGGGTCGGGTAACCATTGCGTTCTTTTGAGTTGGTTCCTACAATGCTCCACCACCAGGTATCGGTCGGCAGTTTTCCCCGCTCGGCCTTCTCCGGGCCAACCAGACCGGGGGCCATATAAGGCTCGCGGTCGATATCGTGGACGTTGAAGGTGTAATGCTGCGGGTCTTTTACGTAAAACAGGATATTGTCGTGCTTGGCGGGCCATTTGGATTTTGGTTTTCCACCATAATCGTAGGCCCAAATGATTTCGTTGATAAAGCACTCCCGGCCAAAGATCTGGTCGAGCCAGACTTTGCAATAATGGACCTCGCGATAATCAATGTGGAAATAGAGACTGCCGTTCGGGGCCAGGATACGGTACGCTTCTTCCAGCCGCGGCCGGATAAAACTCTCGTAATCGTCAAAAATATCGGCATACTTCCGGGTGCCGACCGCTTCCGTCCGGTAAGACGTTCCCATAAAGCCCTTCCGGTCCCCCTGCGGGTCTTTGATGGTGCGTATCCGGGTGCGCACCTGTTGTTTATGGGTATTGAATGGCGGGTCGATGTAAATCAGCGCCACCGTGCCATCACAGATTGTCTTTAAGATCTCGATATTGTCCCCAAAATAAATCCGGTTTGTCATCGCGTTTATCTCTTCACCCTCAT
The DNA here is from genome assembly GCA_964535315.1 of uncultured Anaerolineaceae bacterium. Taxonomy (GTDB): domain Bacteria; phylum Chloroflexota; class Anaerolineae; order Anaerolineales; family Anaerolineaceae; genus CAZHTS01. The sequence continues at coordinate 42,136 of CAZHTS010000002.1, read as the reverse complement.
GGGCTGCACGGATACCAGAGTAGACGCCATCAGGCGGCGTGGGCATATTATAATGGCTTTCAAGGAGACAATGATGAAACACATCCTACAATGTCATGACATCGCCAACACCAACCTGGTGCGCGGGGAAAACTGCTACCTGTACGACGATCACGGAAAACGATACGTAGACTTTGAAGCCGGCTGTTGGAGCGCCGGGCTGGGATACAACCACCCCCGCATCCATCAGATCATGAAGGCGCAGATCGAACGCGTCATCCACCTCGGCACGCGTTACCCCAACGCCCTCGCCGAAGAAGCCGCCGTCCAGGTGCTCGACATCACCGGCATCCGGCACGGCAAATGCGTCTTTCTGTGTTCGGGCAGCGAGGCGGTCGAGTTCAGCGTGCAAATTGCCCGCCGCCTGACGGAAAAACCACTGCTCACCTTCACCACCTCCTATCTGGCGGCCTATGGCTCCGCCGGGAAGAAAAACCCGGTCGAATGGCAGTTCTTCGATTGGAATAGCTGCACCCACGACACACCCTGTGACTGCCTGAACGCCATCCCCTTTGAAAACATTGGCGCCTTCGTCTTCGAGCCGGGCGGCAGCGGTTCAGAGTCGGTCAAATTCCCCGCCCCGCAGCTGGTGCAGGAAATCGCACGGCGCGTTCGCCAGGCCGGCGGGCTGCTGATCGCCAACGAAATCACCACCGGCATGGGGCGTACGGGGAAATGGTTTGGCTTCCAGCATTACGACGTCCAACCTGACATCGTCGCCCTGGGCAAATGCCTGGGGAACGGCTACCCGGTCAGCGCCGTAGCCATGAGCCAGACGGTGGCCGAAAAACTGGAAGCCAGCGGCTTCCGTTACGTACAATCCCATCAGAACGACCCGTTGGGCTGTGCGATTGCCCGAGAAGTGATCGCCACCCTGCGCGAGGAAGACTGGATCGAACGCGGCCGCGCCAGCGGGGCCTACCTGCTCGCCGGTCTGCAACGCCTGGCGCAACAACATAACGTCATCAAAGAAGCCCGCGGGCGCGGCATGCTGCTGGTGCTGGAATTTGACCCGCAGTTGAGCCCTTCCAGCGAAACAGTATTTCAGGCGCTCTTTGAGCGCGGCTTCCTGGTCGCCCACATCCCCGCCCGCCATCTCATTCGTTTCGACCCCTCGCTGACGATGAAAAAAGAGGACATCGACGATTTTGTGGCCTGCCTGGACGATATCCTGACCAACGCCGCCTGATAAAGCCATTCCGACCGGCGCGGTAACCCTGCGCCGGTTGCTTTTCAAACCACGGAGTCCCCCATGACCGCCGGCCATCTCGCCGGCAACAACGCAGCCCGCGACCACAGACCATAAACAGGATGAGCAGGATATGCAGGATGAAAAGCAGCGTGGGGCGCTTCCGGGCTATCGACCGGCAATGCCGGCGTTTCAGACCGAAAAGGTTCTCTTTGCACCTCTGCGCCTTAGCGTTAAGCCTTTTGGCCGGCCATCGATACCGCCTCGCCTCTGCCGTCGCTTCTGCCTGTACGGGCGAGGTTCACCCTCGCCCTCCCCGACCGCCGGCCAACCCGCCGGCAACAACGCAGCCCGCGACCACATGCCACGCCCGAGAGCGGAGCCACACCGCCCGGGCCCATCCGGGCGGGTCTCAGACCCGCCCCTACTGTAGATCAGAAAAACCTACTTCTTGCGTTCGCCTTCGATCTTGGCCCAACTGTCCCGCAGCGGCACAGTCAGGTTGAACACCAGCCGCCCGGTGCTCGAATCGAGGTCGGTGCAGAAGAAGCCCTTGCGCTCGAACTGATAGCGGTCGCCCGGTTTCGTCTCCGCCAGGCTGGCCTCCACCTTCGCCGCCAGCACCTTGAGCGAATCGGGGTTGACGTAATCCAGGAAGCTCTTGTCCTCGTCCATCTTGGCCGGGTTCATCAACGTGAAGAGCCGGTCGTACATGCGCACCTCGGCCTCCAACGCAAACTGCGCCGCGACCCAGTGAATGGTGCCCTGCACCTTGCGCCCGTCGGGCGCATACCCGCCGCGCGTCTGCGGATCGTAGGTGCAGTGAATCTCCTCGATCTCTCCCGTCTGCGGGTTCTTGACGAAATCCTCACACTTGATGATATAACCATAGCGCAAACGCACCTCGCGCCCCGGCGCCAGGCGGAAATACTTGGGCGGCGGCTCCTCGCGGAAATCGTCCTGCTCGATGTACAGTTCCCGGCTGAAGGGCAGCTTGCGCGTCCCGGCTTCGGGATTTTCGGGGTTATTGAGCGCCTCAAACTCCTCCACCTGCCCCTCGGGGTAATTGGTGATGATCACCTTGACCGGGTTGAGCACCCCCATCACCCGCGGCGCGTTCAGATTCAGGTTTTCGCGCACCAGGTGCTCGAGCAGCGAAATATCGACCAGATTATCTTTCTTGGCCACCCCCACCGCATCGATAAAACCGCGCACCGATTCGGCCGGGTAACCGCGCCGGCGCATCCCGCACAGGGTGGGCATGCGCGGATCGTTCCAGCCGCTGACATGCCCGCCGTCCACCAGTTGCTTGAGATAACGCTTGCTCAGGATGGTGTAGGTCACGTTCAGGCGGGCAAACTCGATCTGCCGGGTGCGGAAAATATCCAGTTCATCCAGGAACCAGTTGTACAGCGGGCGATGATCCTCATACGCCAGGTCGCACAACGAATGGGTAACGCCTTCGATCGAATCGGATTGACCGTGGGCAAAGTCATACATCGGGTAAATGCACCACGCATCGCCGGTGCGATGATGGTGGGCGTGAATAATGCGGTACATGACCGGGTCGCGCAAATTGATATTGCTGGCAGCCATATCGATTTTGGCGCGCAGCACCCGCGCCCCATCCGGGAACTCGCCCTGACGCATGCGCTCGAACAAATCCAGGTTCTCTTCGACCGAACGATTGCGGTACGGGCTCTCCTTGCCCGGCTCGGTCAGCGTGCCGCGGTATTCGCGAATCTGGTCGGGGCTCAAATCGTCCACGTACGCCTTGCCTTTACGGATCAACTGCACGGCAAACTGGTAAAGCTGCTCGAAATAATCCGAGGCATAAAACTCGCGCTCCTCCCAATCGAAACCCAGCCAGTGAATGTCTTCTTTGATAGCATCGACGTACTCGACGTCCTCTTTCACCGGGTTGGTGTCGTCGAAACGCAGGTTGCACTTGCCGCCAAAGGCCTGGGCGGTGCCAAAATCAATGCAGATCGCCTTGGCGTGCCCGATGTGCAAATAGCCGTTGGGTTCCGGTGGGAAACGGGTCTGCACGTGATCGAACCTGCCCGATCGCAGGTCCTCTTCGACCGCTTCACGAATAAAATTACTGGAACCAGATGCAGGATCGTTCGTCATTTTACTTGCTCCTGGAGGGAATAGAGAAGGCACCCTTCGTTGATCTCGGGGTGCCTTGTCAGTAGCTGAGGGCAAAGGATTCGAACCTCTATAGGCAGATCCAGAGTCTGCAGTCCTACCATTGGACGAGCCCCCACTGCTTTTGTTACGTGCCCTATTTTAGCACGGTCGGTGCAGCTTGTCCAGGGTTTAAAAAGCAACTATTCATACAGACTGCGGCACGCGCCGGCCAGTATGCCACCGATCACCTCCATCCTTACCGGTGAACGGGCAGCGATCTCACCCGCCGGCACCTGGATGCGCGCCTTGCCCAGGGCCGCCGTCTCTGCAATCGAGACCCCATAAACCACAGCGCTCAGGTTGGCCCACACCCCCAGCGACGAGCACATCGGGCAGGGTTCGCAGGTCGAAAAGAGAATCGCACCACTCAGGTCAGTCTCGCCGGCAGCACGCACCGCCTGGCGAATGGCGTTGACCTCGGCGTGCAGGCTGGGGTCCCGTGCGGTTACCGCGGTATCGTGCGCCAGCCCCAGAATACGCTCGCCGCGTACCACCACCGCCCCGTAACCCTTGTTGCCCTCCTGGCGTGAGATCCTGGCTTCCTCGACCGCCAGCGCCATCTTTGCAGCAAAATCCACCCGTACGATCCGTTCCAGGCAGTACCCGGCGTAAGGCCGGATTTCCTCGTAGCTGCGCAGAAAACGCAGCTGTGGGTCGAGCTGCGATACAAAAGCCTGGGTCGATTTCTCGTACGCCGCCCGGCACACCCGCCGCGTATCCAGCCCCAACGCCTGGCAGGCTTCCAGCGTCGGACACGGGTTCTGCGACCGCCACACAATCTCGTCCTCCGTCTCGCGCACGACCGGCAGATCCGCCAGAGCAAGCCCCATGTATTCACCAAAAAGCACTTCGTACGCCCGCCGCGGCGAAACGGGCGTTTGCCGCTCCGCAGGGCGCTGCTCAAACCAGGCCAGGCGTTTACGCGTCACATCGTCCTCGATGCTGCGATACGACTGCCGGCGCAGCCGCTCGATCTGTTCTTCCACCTTGCGCTTAAAGACATCGGTCATATTTTCCTCCAAGCCCACACGCACAATCGATCACGATGATACCGGCCCAACCACAATCTATGGCATAATACAAACCATTCCCACCCACTGGAGGCCAGTCATGTTTCAACACGCCATCACCCGCACCCCCGGCCCGGACTTTGCCGCCGGCATTACCACTTCTACCCTGGGCAAACCGGATTATGCCCTGATGCTGCGCCAACACCAGGCGTACTGCGACCTGCTGCGTTCGCTTGGCCTGGAGGTCGTGACGTTGGAAGCCCTGCCGGGTTACCCCGACGCTTATTTCGTCGAAGACGCCGCCGTGATGACCCCGCAAGCGGCAGTCATCACCCACCCCGGCGCCGCCGCCCGCCGCGGCGAAACCGCCGCCATTCAGCCCGTGCTGTCCGCCATGCGCCCCATCCAGCACATCCAACCGCCCGCAACGCTGGACGGCGGCGACGTACTGGAAGCCGGGCAGCATTTCTTCATCGGCCTGAGCGAACGCACCAACCGCCAGGGCGCCGAACAATTGGGCCAGATTCTCAGCCAGCAGGGACTGACCTGGACGGCCGTCCCCGTGCTGGCCGGCCTGCACCTGAAATCCAGCGTGGCCTATATGGGCAATCAGACCCTGCTCATCAGCGCCGACCTGGCGCAGCGCCCCGAGTTCGCCGCCTACGAAAAGATCGTCCTGGATGCCGAAGAAGAATACGCCGGCAACTCGCTGTGGATCAACGACTGCCTGCTCCTCCCGTCCGGCTTTCCCCGCACCCGGCGCAAGCTCGAACCGCTGGGGCTGCGCATCATCGAGGTAGACGTCAGCGAGGCGCGCAAAATGGACGGCGGCCTGAGCTGCATGTCGCTCCGTTTCTAATCCACCAGATCGCTGAGCAGCGCCATGCACACTTCGCGGCTGCGCTTGTCGCTATCCAGGGTCGGGTTCCAGGTCGAAAGCGACACCCCCACGATGCGCCGGGTGACGGCCAGGCTGCGGAAGCAAGCGCTCAATTCGTCCGCCGCCGGGCCGCCCGGCGTCTGGTAGCTCATCGCCGGGGCGTCGTTGGGGTTGATAATGTCCACGTCAAAGTGGATATACAACGGACGATCCAGCGCCGGGTGCGCCAGCAAATCCACCGGCGAATGCAGGTGCGTCACCCGCGAAGCCGCCAACGCCAGCCGCTCCTCGTCGTCCAAGTCGCGCCCATCGCACAGGATGACGTCCGTCTCGGCCAGCGGCCGCGCCCCGACTGCCTGCATCAGGGTTTGTTCGCCGCGCCCCACCATCATCGCCAGCGGCATACCGCCCAGGAAACCGCTGTGGGTCGTCTCCCAGGTATTGAAATCGCCGTGCGCATCCAGCCAGATCAACTGCGGCTCCAGGCCGGCGCGCTGCAGCCCGGCCAGGAAAGCGATCGCCGTACAGCAATCGCCGGCCACACTCACCGGGCGCACCCCACGCCCCGCACAGCCGGCCACAAAGTCCGCCAGCGGATGCTGGTAAGCAGACATCTTGTGCTGCTGCTCGCCCGCCTCGGGTAGTTCCGCACGATTGAGCGTCCAGCCGGGTTGCAACACTTCCTCCAGCAACGCCGAGTAACGATCCAGAAAGAACGGGGTCAGTATAAACTGATTTTGCATCGCTATCCTCAACTTTAACCTTTGCTGTCGTCGTCCATCGCCGTCACCCACTGCGCCCGCCAGGCCGGGGCCGGGTAGGGATCGGGCCAGAAATCGCGCTCGTACACAATCCTGCCATCGCGCACCTCAAAGAAGGAAACCGCCGTAACCGCCGGGTCGCCGGGCGCCGCGCGGTTGATCATGCGCACCTCACTCGTCACCCAATCGCCCTGCGTCACCAGACGCAGCACATCGATCTGCCAGCGCCCCGGATAATGGGCGTTGAGCGCCACAAAATTGCCCCGTCCACAGATACGCTCGCCGGTTTGTGGATACTCGCCCACGTACGCTTCACCCAGCAAGGCGCCGGCGCCCTCAAAATCCAGCTCACTCAAACACTGCCAGAAACGCGCCACCAGCCGGTCGTTGCGCCGGCGATAGCCTTGAAAGATGCGCTCTACCGGCGCCCAACCGCAATAAACCGGTTTTTCCCAGCCAGGGGCCGCGTCCAGGTACTGTACGGCCCGGTAATCGTCCACCCGTACCACATCCCAGGCGTGCACCACCTGCCCCCCGCCGATGTGCAAACCAACGTGCCCCCAATTCTTCACCACGCCATTCAGCGGGCCGCAACAATCATAAAAGACAAAGGCCCCCCACGGCGGCTCGGCGACAAGGTTCTCCGCTGCGGCGTATTGCTGCGCCGACTCCCAGGCGCTGTCGCCGCCGAAGATTTCCACACAGTTGCTCTGCTCGTAGGCGTCTTCGACAAACGCCAGACACCGGAACGGATAGTCTCGCCTCCCCAATTGCGCCTGAGACCAACCCACAGCATTCTGGATGAAACCCGCAAATTCAGCGCACATATACACCTCGCCTCCGTGCTATAATGAAAAATAGATCTTATCCTCCGCCGCCTGCCTGCTCATCCCATTATACCCGTCCCTTGCGACGGGAAACGTCGAACATGTAATCCAGAGGGGCCAATCACGTGCTTTTTTCTTAGCGATCATAAAAACTTAGCCAACCATTTCAGGGTAGAGTGTAAACGCGTATCCCGAAGAATGACCTGACCTTAGAGGTACCGGAAAACCGCTTGATCACGGTGCTATGCAAGAAAGGAATAGGACATGACTTCGACTACCTTTCTGTGGAAGCAGGCGATCCGCCTGTTTTGTTGTCTGGGCCTGTTGTCACCCGGCCTGCCCCCTGCCCAACCGCGGCCCATTCCCGTTCCGCTCAAGATCACAGCCCCCGCGCCCACCCCTGCCCTGCGGCTCGCCAACGCTGCCGCCGCAAATCAGGCCCCCGCCCAACCCGCACTGCTCTCGCCGCCCGACGGCGCCAGTGGGCTCCCCCTGGCGCTCTCGCTGGCTACACACGTGTCCGACCCGGACGGCGACCCACTGACGGTCACCTGGTACGGCCGGCGCAAGTACAGCGGCGCCGGCTCGTTCACCCTCATCTCCCTGCCCGATACCCAATATTACTCCGCTTCGTATCCCGAGACCTTCAACGCCCAGACGCAGTGGATCGTCGACCAGCGCCAGGAACGCAACATCGCCGCCGTCTTCCACATGGGCGATGTCGTTCACACCGGCAGCAACACCACCCAATGGGCCGCCGCCAACGCCGCCATGTCCATTCTCGGCGAAGAACTGCCGTACGGACTGTCCATCGGCAATCACGATCAGACCCCCCACGGCGACGCCGACGGCTCCACGGTAAATTTCAACACCTATTTCGGCGTGGCCAACTTTTCCGGGCGGCCCTATTACGGCGATCACTACGGCAGCAACAACGACAATTTCTACATCCTCTTTAGCGCCGGCGGGTTGGATTTCGTCGCCATCTTTCTGGAATACGACATCAGCCCCGACGCCGCCGTGATCGATTGGGCCGAAGGCGTCTTACAGGCTTACCCCGAACGCCTGGGCATCCTTACCACCCACTCGCTGATTAACACCGCCGGCGATTGGTCCACTCAGGGCCAGGCGGTTTACGATGGCCTCAAGGACCAACCCAACCTGATCCTGATGCTGTGCGGGCACGTCGCCGGCGAAGGCCGCCGCAGCGACACCTTCGAGGGCCGCACCATCCACACCCTGCTGGCCGATTACCAGAATTACACGCTGGGCGGCAACGGCTTTCTGCGCATCATGGAACTGCTGCCCGAAAGCGATCAGATTCTGGTCAAAACCTATTCGCCCACCCTCGACCAGTACGAGGTCGACGCCCGCAGCGAGTTCACCCTGCCACTCGACCTGAACCTGCCCTACGTACGCCTGGGACAACAAACCGGCGTAACCTCCGCCGAAAACGTGCACTTCGTGTGGGGCAACCTGGCCGAAAACAGCGAATACGAATGGTACGTCACCATCAGCGATGGGCAAAGCACCACCGTCGGCCCGGTCTGGTCTTTTGCCACCGACAGCGACCAACCCCTCGCCGACCTGACCGTCACCCTGACCGATAACCAGTCACAAACGCGGCGCGGCCGGGCGCTCGAATACACCCTCACCGCCGCCAACCAGGGCCCAGACGCCGTCACCGGCGTCAACCTCAGCAGCATCTTCCCGGCGACGTTGGTCAACGTTGCCTGGAGCTGTAGCGACAGCGGCGGAGCGGTCTGCCCTCACGCCGACGGCAACGGCAACATCCAGGAAGATCTCAGCCTGCCGGCCAACAGCGCACTGGTATATCACGCCCGGGTACGGGTCGCCCCCGCCGCCACCGGCGCAGTGATCACCCCGGCCACCATCACCCCGCCCACGGTTTACACCGACCTCTACCCCGAAAACAACGACGCCGTGGATAACGATCCCATCCAGGAGATCTCACCCTGCCCGCTCTACGGCGACGTCCACCTGCTGAACGGCCCGCCCATCGCCGGTGATACCCTCGAAGTCGAGGTGCCCAATACGCCGGGGCGCTTTGTCACCGAGATCGTAGCCGGTGCCCCGCTGTGGTATGCCATCGATATCCCCCAGGACGACGGCGGCACACCCCAAAGAGAGGGCGTACAGCCAGGAGACATGGTCTCGCTTTTACTGAACGGCAGGCTCGTCGCCCGCGGGCTGTGCCAGAACAGCGCCCCTACCCGCCTGGATCTACACCCCTCGGAAGGTACAGCCGGCGCCCCCACCGGCAACGAGGGCAGTCCGATCCCCATCACGGTAGAATCCACACAGGATTGGGGCAACGACGTTCTGGCGTACGCTTTTGACTGCGACGACGACGGTCAATACGAAATTGGCCCCGCCGGCGATCCCGGCGCATCCTGCACCTACCCGGATAACGGCCAATACCCGGTCAACGTAAAAATCATCGACGCCCAGGGCGGTGAAGGCTTCACCACCGTTCAGGTCAACGCACAAAACGTGGCCCCCACCGCCACCTTCAACACCCCCAATACGGTGCTCGAAGGCGACACCATTTCGCTTTCGTTGAGCGCCCCGGTCGATCCGGGTAGCGCCGATCTGGACTCGCTGCGCTATGCCTTTGACTGCGGCAGCGGCTACGATTCATGGCATCGCACCTCGGACACCGATTGCCCGAGCAGCGACGATGGCGACCTGACAGTCCGGGGCCGGATTCTCGACAAAGACGGCGGGATGAGTGAATACAGCCGCACCATCCACGTTCAAGACGTGCCTCCCGTTGTCGATGCCGGCGGCCCCTACACCCTTCACACCGGCCAGAGCATCCGCCTGGATGCCAGCGTCGCCTGCGCCGCCGTCGACCGCCCCTGCACCCTCGCCTGGGATCTGGACGAGGATGGCGTTTATGACGACTACAGCGGCGAAGACCCCCTGCTCACCCTCACCACCGCCGGTCTGCACACTGCCCGTCTACAGGTTTCAGATGGCGATGGCCCCCCTGTGGTGGCCATCGCCATGATCCTGGTGGATTATCAAATCAGCGTTCCGCTGGTGGGGCAGCAATAACGTTTCAGCGCCAGGTAAACAGGATCACCGCCGCGAGGGCACAAACGATCAGCAGGATGAACGCCCAACCGCCGGGTATGCTCGATTCCTCTTTGATCACCGGTGATTGAACATACAGGCCAACCGGGACGTCTTTCTGGCGTGTTTTTTCTTCGTAGCGCCCGGTCTCCTCTTCCTCATCTTCCTCGTCGTCCTCATCATCCTCGTCAACGACCTCCTCGCCGTACGACTGGAGGATCGTATCGATGTTATCCGCAAACTCTTCTTGCAGAGCGGCGTACGCCGCGGCGCGTACGGTTTTGTCAGGATCGGCTCGGGCAATTTGAGCCAGCAGCGCAATCGCACGCATATCGTGCAACCGCTCTTTGAGCAGAACGATGGCGCGCTGGCGCGTCTCGGCGTTGTCGTCCCCGCCCGCCACCGCCATCAGGCCGCTCAGCTGCATTTCGGCCGCAATGTCAACTTCCTCCGTTCCCTCATCGTCCTCGCGCAGCCAGGGGTCATCCTCCCACAACACGCCCCGATACGAATTCAACACCAGTTCGTACTGGTGGCGACCGGTCAGTTTCCACAGCGCATCCGCCGCGGCTTCTTGTACCGCAAAATCAGGATCCTGCAAAACGGCGCGCGCCAGGCTTTCCACCGTTTCCGGCTCGCCCAGTTCTCCCAGCGCCTCGGCTGCCGCCACCCGCCCCTCAGGGTCGCTCGCCTTGCGCAGCAAGGCCACCAACCGGTCCCAATCCCCACTTGCTGCCAGGTCATCGACATCTTCGTCCGGCACCTCCAGAGAAACGTGCTTGACCGGTTCGGCGTCCTCCGGCTCATCGAGCAGCCAGGGATCACTCCAGGTGCCCCCGCGGTACGAGTCCAGTACCAGTTGGGCCTCCCGACCGACCACGGCGTACAGCGCCTCACCGGCCGCCTCCCGCACCCGCGGGTCCGGATCTTGCATCACGGCGCGCACCAGATACTCCACACTTTGCGTTTCACTCAGTTGTCCCAGCGCCGCTGCGGCCGCCATTCGCCGCGCGGGATCGCCCTGTTGGCGCAGCGCATCCATCAGCCCGCGCCCATCCTCGATCTTCAACATCATTGCAATGTCATCCATAGTTACGTCAACCTATGCCTGAGCGGCGATGGGAGAGAACAACGAAACGACAATGCCATCCGGGTCGGCCAGGCGGACAATGCGATGCCCCCACGGATAGTTGCTCGGCGGCTGCACAACGGTCAGACCGCGCTCCAGGGCGCGCTGGTGCCAGGCGTCCGTGTCGTCCACCTGCATCAACAGGCCCATCCCCTGCGGCTGAACGTAGGCCGCGCCGGGCGCCAGCGCAAAGAACTCCACCATTCCCCCGCCTGCCAGATACACCGCACCGCGGTCGGCCGGGCCGAAATCCCAATCGTGATCCAACGCCAGTCCCAACCCCTCGCCATAAAAAGCCCGCGAAGCGTCGAAGTCCCTGGCGGTAAACATTACCCGAAACTGTCCATTGCTCAAAATCATGGTTGCCCTCCCAGAGCATGAAATAGCCGGATCACACACCGGCGCCTTTATTGTACCGGAATTTTTTGGGTTTTCCACATTCAGGCAATACTCTGCCGGTGGCTTGCAGGTTATGCCCCCGCCACGTTGCCCAAAAACAGGAGGTCTCCCCACAGATATACGATGCCCAGACGTCACGACTTGATAAACGTACCCGCCTGCAATTCGGCAAAGGCGACGCGCAACTCTTCGTCGCTGTTCATCACAATTGGCCCATACCACGCCACCGGCTCGCCCAGCGGTTTGCCGCTCAGCAATAGAAAACGCACCCCCTCGCTTTCGGCCGTCACCCGGATACGACTGCCATCGACGAGCAGCACCAGTTCCTCATTACCCGCCGCCTGCCCATCCGGCGCAAAACGTCCCCGGCCGGCAATAACGTACGCCAGGGCGGTGTAACCGGCCGGCACCGGATGTACGAACTCACCGCCGGCCGGCAGACACACATCCAGGTATTGCGGATCGATGATGATATCGTCCGCCGGGCCGCGCACCCCGTCCACCTCGCCGCAAATGACGCCAATACGCGCCCCACCCGCCCCTTCAATCAACGGAATCTGTGCGTGGGTGATGTCGCGGTAGCGCGGCGGCATCATCTTGTGCCGGGCCGGCAGATTGGCCCATAATTGAAAGCCGTGCATGCGCCCCTGGGCGTCGCCGCGCGGCATCTCCTGATGAATGATGCCGCTGCCGGCCGTCATCCACTGCACATCCCCGGCCGAAATGACCCCCCGGTTCCCCAGGCTGTCGCCGTGCTCCACCTCACCCTTGAGCACATAGGTGATCGTCTCGATGCCACGGTGCGGATGCCAGGGAAAGCCCTTCAAATAATGCTCGGGGACATCCGAACGAAAATCGTCCAACAAGAGGAAAGGATCGAAACGCCGGGTATCGCCAAAACCAAAAGCCCGTTTCAGATGCACCCCCGCTCCCTCCAGCGTGGGTTTGCTGTGCGTTATCATCGCCACCGTGCGAAAATCGCTCATAGCGCATCCTCCTTGCCTGTCTGAGCCGTCCCGACCAGTCCCCGCTTGTTTGTAAATTTACCTCATTATAGCACCGCCAAAAATAAAAGGGTTCTTTGGGGTTCCCGTGCAAGAAAAATAGGGGTTGTTTTTGTGCGAAACACAAAAACAACCCCTATCTATGAGACATCCAGGCGAGAACTACCCGCGCGGCGTCCAGAAGGACGGTTCGGTGCGCTGCTGCGGCAGAATCGCCGTGTATTGGGCGAACCCGGTCTGCCCGGAAAGATCAAAGCGCACCCACGGGCTCGCTGCCGGCGAACCAAAGCTCACCCACACCTCGCCGGCCGTCAGGTCGAAGACAAACGAGCGCAGGGTACCAAAGAACTCCTCGTAATAGTGACAGCACGGCCCGTCCGGGTAGTGTTGCGCCTGCAACGTTTTGAGCTGCGCCACATCCAGCGCCGGGCGGTTGAGGAACGCCTGAATTTTATCGTAGCGCACGACCGAGTTGTTCATCGGCGCGTCCCGGTAGGGCTGCATCTCAGGCAAGGTATAGTGGTTGGTCGAGCACAGGAAAGACTCGGCGCTCTGCGGCCCGATGCGCCGCACGGCCTTGTGCGGCCCATAGATCTCGATCAACGCCGCCTGGCCGCTGCGGTCGGCCACAATCAGGTTCGGATTGCCGCACATCGGCAGGCGGTCGACCAACGCCAACGCTTCATCCACCGTGCGACACTCCTCCAGGATGGCCCGCGCCAGTATCCAGAATTGAAAACCATCCTGGATCGGCCGCCGCGCCCATTCCATCCGTCCCACCGGGATGCCCCCGGCCGAGGTGGTCACCGTCAGGCCGTGTTCATTGAGACCCTCCTGGCGCCCAAAGAAGAGAGAGGAGCAGCCGATGTGCGCGTAGCGGCCGTTGATGCGCGTGGTGCACAGGCGGAAATCGTCCATCACGTCGCCAAACTCATAGCTGCGCCCGACCAGCGTATGCCCCTCGCGCGTGGCGCGCGGCAACACGGCAAAGTGGCTGCAATGTCCACTCTGGGCGAACAGATAACTATCCGCCAGGAACACCACCCGCTCGTAGGGCAGCTTGAGCCCATCGGCGAACCCGCGCGCCTCTTCCGCCAGGCTGGGATACAGGCGCTCGAACTCAGCCGCCATGCGCCAGGCCTCATCATCCGACTGTTCCGGCGGCATACGCAGGAAATCCGGCCCTACCGGCCCTACCGCGGCAAGCATCTCGCCCTGCTGGCGCCCCACCTCGTAGGCCGCCCCGCCCAATACCACATGCTGGAATTCTTTCTGTTTGACGTTGCTGTCTGACATGTTTTTTCTCCTCAGAATCTGTTTTTTGTTTGCTATCCCAAGGATACTCGCAACGCCCGCCGCCTGCTTTACCGTGCTTGCGCCTCACTTTGCAAATCTTGCGCTCTTCACAACGGTTCCACCGGCAAATACACTTCCAACCGGAACAACCCGGCGGTGTTTTGCTCCGGCAGTTCCACATACAATTCGTACGCCGGCCGGTCGGCGGGCTGGTAGCCGCTCTCCGGCAGCCAGCCATCGTAGAGTGACTGGTACGTCAGGCGGATCTCATCCGCCGCACACAGAAAGGACGCCACCGCATAGCGCCCGGCCGGAAGCTGCAAATACCCCACCCGCCCGCTGGTCGCCTGCGGCCCCGGCACAGTCAGACAGGCGTAATAACGGCAGCGCTCTTTGGGAGTAATGAACGGATCGTCGTAGCCGATGCCGATGGCACGCGTGTTGGGCGTAATCAGATCGCGCGCCGCCGCCCAGCGCCCCAGTTGCTCCCAGGCCACGCAAATCTTCGCCAGACTGTAACCCTCCAGGTTGGCAACGTAGATCACGTCCCACGCCGGTACCGGGCGCACCTGCACCTGGCGCAGCCCCGCCTCGATGGCCGCGACCCCGCGCCACGCCGGGGCGTCCCGCAGCGTAGCGGGCAGATCGATCCGCCGCGCCCGGCGGTATTCGCTCGGGGCGCAGCCAAAGTGCTGGCGAAACGCACGGGCAAAGACTGCCGACGAAGAGAAGCCGCAATCCAGCGCAATCTGCGTCACCGGCCGGGTGTAATTTTTTACCAGCAGGTTGGCCGCCCGCTCCAGGCGCACCCGCTGCAAAAAGACATTGGGCGTCTCGCCCAACATGGCCGTAAAAATCCGGTGAAAGTGAAACGGCGAAAATCCGGCCATCCCGGCCAGATGCTCCAGATTAAGCGTCTCATCCAGGTGAGCGTTGATGTAATCCACCACCACGCCTACCCGGGCCTGATACAGATCGCGTCCAGTTGCTGCCATTACAAAACACTCCACCGTCAAGCATAGACCATATTCGATTATACATCAGCCTCCTCCCCTTTCGAAATTGCAGTACAATGGTTAAATAAGTGTAGCGGTTTTCACCTGTAAGCCATTGCACCGCCCGATCGTCCAGGAGAGAAGATGAACACGGCTCGCAAATACGAGTTTCACTGGGATCTACTCGGCGATATCGCCCTGGGCCGCCCCAACCTGGGACACACCACCCGGCTGGAAATTTACCGCCTGATGCAATTTACGCTGCGCGACGTCATCGAGCAGCGCCTGGGCAGCCAGGCGACCGACGAGATTTTTTATCGGGCCGGTTTCAACGCCGGGCAGGCCTTCTACCGGCACTACCTGACAGGCGAAACCAGCTTTGACGCGTTTATTCGCCAGTTGCAAATGCTCATGCAGGAATTCCGAATCGGCATTTTACGCGTTGAGGAAGCCGACCTGCAACGCGGCGAACTGACCCTGACGATTTCGGAGGATATGGATTGCTCCGGATTACCTGAAAGTGATTACGAAATCTGTGTCTATGATGAAGGCTTTATTGCCGCACTGCTGGAGAGTTTTACTGGCGTGCGCTTTACCGTCAAAGAGATCGATTGCTGGTGCACCGGCGATCGCACCTGTCGCTTCAAGGCCAGGGCACAATGAGCAATTACGATACAAATACCGAATTATGGTTGGGCGTGCTGCAAACGGCCCTCGAAACCGGCCAACCGCCGGCGAATTGGCCGCAAACGGAGAAGACACAGACCTGGCAAAAAATCATCGAAGACTTGCTTGCCATTCGCCGCTTTAGCAAGCAGCTGGCCAATGGCGATCTTTCCAGCGAACTGCGCGTATCCGGCCATCTGGCCGGCAACCTCAAAGCGCTGCAGGCCAACCTGCGCCACCTGACCTGGCAGGCCCGCCAGGTAGCCGCCGGCGATTACAGCCAGCGGGTTGAGTTCATGGGCGAATTCTCCGAAGCGTTCAACGCCATGATCGCCAACCTGCAACGGGCAGTGGCCGAATTGCAGACCAGCGAAGAGCGTTACCGTTTCATCGTTGAGACCTCGCCGGACGATATCACCATCACCGACCCGCAGGGCATCATCACCTTTGTGTCGCCGGCCGCCCTGAATATGTTTGGCTACGACACCGTCGACGAACTGGTGGGAAAGAGCATCTTTACATTCCTGCCGCCTGAGGAACTGGCCCTGGCCGGCAAAAATTTTGGGATGCTGACCAACAATATCCGCAGCGGCATCACTGAATATCACGCCCTGCGCAAAGATGGCCGTTCCATCGCCATTGAAGTGCGCGGCCAACCCATCCTTGCTCCAGATGGCAGCACCGAAGCCATCATGCTCATCATCCGCGACATCACCGAACGCCAGCGGGCACAGATCGCCGAAAACGAACAGCACCTGCTCGACCAGGCCATGCGCGATACCGCCGCCGGGCTCAATCAGGCGCTGACCCTCGAAGAAGTATTTAACTGTGTCCTGAAAAACGTCAGTCGGATCGTATCGACCGACACGATCAACATCTTAATGGTCGAAAACGGCGTCGCCCGGATTGTGTGTCACGCCGACTATCGCCAGACGGCGTCTGTCAGCGATTCTTCGCTTTCCAGTCTGCTGCTGCCGGTCGATACCACCCACAACCTGCAACGCGCCGCCCTCAGCCGCCAGCCTTACCGCATCGACGAAATCCACGGCGCGCCCTGGGTGCGCACTGCCTCCACAGCCTGGGCCCATTCCAACCTGGTGGCGCCCATCCTGATCAAAGACAACATTGCCGGTTTTCTCAGCCTGCTCAGCGCCGCCCCGGCCTTCTTTAACGACAGTCACGCCGAACGGCTGATGGCCTTTGCCAACCAGGCCGCCATCGCCATCGAAAAAGTGCAGCTGATCGAGCAGCTCAACCAGCTGGCCACCACCGATCCGCTGACCGGCATTTCTAACCGCCGCAATCTGTTTGCCCAGGGCGAGCGCGAACTGGAACGCGCCCGCCGGTATCAGGCACCGTTGGCCGCCGTCATGCTGGACATCGACCACTTCAAACAAATCAACGACGCCTGGGGGCACGCCGTGGGCGACCAGGTGCTGCGGGAAGTGGCGCTGGTCTGTACCCATTCGCTGCGCCAGACCGACATCATCGGGCGTTATGGCGGGGAAGAGTTTGCCATCCTGCTGCCGCAGCTCACCCTGACCGGCGCCTGCCGGGCAGCCGAACGGCTGCGCCAGGCCATCGCCAACCACACCTTTACCGCCGGCGACGGCGCCCTGCACGTCACCGTCAGCCTGGGGGTGGCCGGGCTGAGCGCCGCCGAACTGACCATTCACAATTTGCTGGATAAGGCCGACCAGGCCCTGTATCACGCCAAACACCACGGGCGCAATCGCGTCAGCCTGCACCGCCCGACCGCTCGCGATGCATCGCCTGAGCAAAAGTAAGCCGCTCCCAGCCCTTGCGCTGCCAGTAATCGTGTTCGTAGCTCAGCAGTCCGGCGCCATAACGCGCCTTGGTCTGCATGCCCCAGAAGTACCAGTAATTTTGCAGGCGAGGGCGCAACGCATGTTCGCCGTTGAGCACCGCCGCTACCCGCTGCGCCAGCGGCCGGTATTTTTGGGCGCAGGCTTCACGCTGCGGAAAATTCCCCGGCTGATAAGCGATGCCGCGCAAATGACCCAGCGGGATGGCGCCAAGCAGATACAAGATCTCACTCAGATAGCGCTCCGCCGGCCCGGCCCCCGAGCCGGCAGTGGTCAGAGCGGTCAGCGCCGGCTTGCCAATCAGGCGCAAGGTGTGCAGCCAGATAAAACTGCGATCGATGAAAATCTTCATCTGCGCCGAAATATGATCCACATACACGGGTGAGCCCAGGATGAACAAATCGCTCTCCAACAGGCGCGCCTGGATGTCCTGCAAATCGTCCTGGTGCACACATTCCCCCTTGTGCGTGCACCCCCAACAGCCGCGGCACGGCTCGATCCGGCGCCGGCCCAACGAAATGATTTCGTACTGGATGGTTGGATCCAATTCCTGCACCTGCCGCAAGAAATCGCTCACCAGGGCGCAGGTATTGGATTTCTCCTCGTTTGGGCTGCCGATCACGGCCACAATCTTTTTCATTGTATTCTCCTTTTATACATTCTTGTATGTATGAATAAAAAACAAAAAAATATGCCGCCGCCTCACGCGCCAGGTCCGGCATCCAGACCACAGAACAACGCATCCACAATGCCCGCCGCATGCGCCCCCGATGCCGCTCCCTGCCCGTCCATCAACCAGTTGATGCTCACCCCACTCACCAGCCCCAGGATGGCCTCGGCCGCTTCCCCGGCGTCCAGATCGGGGCGGAATTCACCCGCAGCGATCCCCTGAGCGACCAGATCGCGCAGGTAGTCCCGCTGGGCGCGTAAACTTTCCACCTTGCGCTGCATGCTCGCCGCCAGTTCCGGCACAAAAGCCGTCTTGAACAAGACCAGTTCCTGTACCACGCGATAATCGGCGTCTTCGTTCAGATACGTCAGCATCCCCACCAGCAGGCGGCGGATGATCTGGCGCGGGCTGCCTCCCGCGGCCAGCAGCTGCGCCACCCGCTCGTTTGCCCGGGCAAACCGTTCTTCAACCAACGCCTCATACAGTGCCACTTTGCCGCCAAAATGATGGTAGATGGCGCCGCGCGTCACGCCGGCTTCTTCGGCAATATCTTCCAGGCGCGTGTCGGCGTACCCCTTACGCCGGAAAACCTGTAAGCCGGCGTCCAGCAAACGCTGGCGGGTATATTCGCTGTCTTCTCGGGTGCGCTTCATGGCCTTATATTAACATGCATGTATGTATTTGTCAAGCCGATTCAATATGGCTCTTCCCAACCCACAATTTCGTGATAAGATTGATGCTGATTTTTTTGCTGGAAAACCCGATATGTCGCTTGCCTCACCTTATCCCATCTTACAATTCGACCCCGATCGAGACGCCATCATCAACCCGCCCGCCGCTCGCTTTGAAACTGAGCTGCCCGAGCGCGCCGTTCTGTGTTTCTTTCGCGAGGTTCTGGACGAACTGGCCGCCGGCGGCCAGCTACGCCAGGTAGCCAGGCTCCGCTCGGAGATGGGCGATAACCCGATTTACATCCTCGAGCATCAGGGATGCCAGATAACCGTCATGCACCCGGGCGTCGGCGCCCCGCTTGCCGCCGGCTTCCTTGAAGAACTGGTCGCCAACAACGTCCGGCGCTTCATTGCCTGCGGCGGCTGCGGCGCCCTCAAACCCGACATCGTCGCCGGTCACGCCGTCATTCTCACCGGCGCCGTACGCGACGAGGGCACTTCTTACCACTACCTGCCCGCTGGCGCTCCCGCCCAACCCAGCCCCGCCGCCGTTGCCGCCCTGAAAAACACCTTCGAACAGAACGACGTCCCCTACTGCCTCAGCCGCTCGTGGACAACCGATGGCCTGTATCGCGAAACCTGTGCCAAACGTCGCGTGCGCCTGGCTGAAGGCTGTGACGTGGTCGAGATGGAAGCCGCCGCCTTCTTTGCCGTGGCCGAATTTCGCCGTGTTACCCTGGGCCAGGTGGTATACGGCGGCGACCTGGTCGTACCCGAAGGCTGGGACAACCGTAACTGGGACAAACGCATCACCACCCGCCAACAGCTCTTCTGGCTGGCGGTGCAGGCCTGCGCTCAGTTATAACCAACGCTTTCTCGCCAGTCTGGCGGGCGTTTCTACGCCCGCCATCTACAACGCCTGCACCTGCATGTGCAAACCACCGCGCGGCCGTAAGGTGACCAGCGCATCGACCGTCACCACCCTACCGGCAGGAATTTCCAGGCGAAAGCGCCGGGCGACCATCGCCAGGAAGAGTTGCGCCTCGGCGGCGGCAAAATTGTTGCCAATACACAGGCGCGGCCCGCCGCCAAAGGGGATATAGGCATAGCGCGGCCGTTCACCATCCACATCCGCCGCAAAACGCTCGGGACGAAATGCCAGCGGGTCGGGCCAGAATTGCGCCTGGCGGTGGAGCACGTACGGGCTGAGGATCATCAACGCCCGCGGCGGAATCCGATAGCCGCACACTTCATCTGCGTCCAGCGCCTGGCGGGTGATCAGCCAGGCCGGCGGGTACAGGCGCAGCGTCTCGCTGAACACCTGCGCCGTATACGGCAGACGGGGCAGGTCGGCGCTGGTCGGCAGGCGCTCACCCAGCACCGTCTGCACTTCCTGGCGCAAACGGCGCCAGCAGTCCGGGTGTTGCGCCAGCAGATACCAGGCCCAGGTCAGAGCGCTCGCCACCGTTTCATGACCCGCGATTAACAGGGTGATGACCTCATCCCGCACCTGTTGTGCGCTCATCGGCTCGCCGCTTTCTTCGTCGCGCCCCCGCAGCAGCATCCCCAACAGATCATCGCCGCTCTCACCACTTTGCCGCCGTGCGGCAATGAGCGCATACACCGCCTCATCCAGCGTACGCAGCGCCCGGCGAAAACGCACGTTGTACGGCGTGGGCATCCAGGCCGGCAACGAAAGCGGGTTGCGCGCCCGGTGGACAATGGCATCTAAAACGGTCAACACCGCCGCCGTCAATGTGTGCGCCTCGGCGCTCAGATCGATACCGAACAACGCCTTGCCCACCACCTCCAGCGTGGTGCGCATCATCTCCCCATCTATGTCCAACAGTTCGCCGCACAGCGCGGCCTGCTCCCAACGCGCCAGCATTTTTTCCACCGCCGGCACCACCACCCCATCCAGGCTCTGTAAACGGGGCCGGGCGAAGGCCGGTTGCGCCAGCCGGCGCTGGCGCAACCAGAACGCCCCGTCGCTGGTTAACAGCCCGCGCCCGGTGATCGTTGCCAGAGCGTTGTATTGCATCGTATCTTTGTTGTAATTCTTGTGGTTGTCCTGCAAGATGTGGCGCACCGCATCCGGGTGATTGACCAGGTAAGCAACGGTTGTGCGCAAATCAAAACGTACCAGGTCGCCGCGCTGCGCTGTTTCCAACAAAAACCCCAGCGTATCGCGCTGTATCCGGCGCAACTGCGGCAACAGTTGCGCCCCGGTGATCGTAGGTGGTTGTGCAAAAGCTGTCACGAGGATATCCCTATGGCCGCAGCCAGTAACTCATCTCATCCACCCGGATGGACATATTCTCGGTCACCTTGGCGCCAATGTAAACGCCATAGTATCCCTCAAGGTATTTGTTGTCCTGGATCTGGTCAACCTTGATGCCATTAATGTACAACGTCAACATCTTCCCCTCGGCCATCATGCCCAGGCGGTTGACCTGGCCGGCGCCCTTAAGGATCGCCTCGTTGGCTGTCCACAGCCGCATAAAGGTCATCTTGCCGTGCTTCCCAATCGTGCCGTCAAACTTGCGCAGCGAATACTTCCCTTCGCACGAAACGCCAAACAGATAACCCTCTTCAGGTTTGTGTAAATTGGGCACGCGGAAAATCATCCCATAATGATCGAGGTTATCACAGGCCTCAGCCGAAACGGTCATCTCCAGGTAAAAATTCTTGAGCGAATACCACTTCATGCGCCAGTTATCCATCGTCGTCTTCGAGGTCAGGCGCATCACGCCATCCTTAAAATCGATTTTGGAATTATCATCCTCTCCGGTTGGCCAGCCATCGCTCGAATCCATGCCATCATAATACGTCGGCGCGCCCAACGTCAGGCGCGGATCGCTGCCCGGCAGAGTGGCCGTAGGCACAACCGTCGGCGCGAGGGTTGGCGTCTCGGCGATGCCCGTCACCAGCACGGTGGGCACGGCGCTCAAATCCAGGGCGGGCGTTTCAGCCGGCTGAGTGCCGGCCGTTGGGCTGGGCGTCTCGCTCATTTCGGGTGTGGGCTCGAGGGTCGGCGTGGCCTCGGGCGTGGGCGTATCTTCCGGGGGCGGCAGGGTGGCCGTCATCACCAGCGGCGTTGAGGTGCCCGTAGGCGGCAGCAACGCCTGGTTGGTGGTGGTCGGCATGCCGGTCAAAAGCTGGCTGACCTTAGTAGACATCTCTACATCAGAAGCCTGTGTCGCCGCCGGCGTGCATCCCATCAGTAAACCGGCAAGCAGAAAAAGGGCGACTACTCTCTTCATCCTCAGCTCCTACTGCTTGTAACCAATCTGCCGCAGGAAATTCTTGCGCCAGGCAATGTCCGCGTCGCTCTCAATCCCCTTGGGCTTGAGACCCTCAACCACACCCAGGATGCCGCGCCCTGCACCCGTATCCGCCACAATCACCTCGGTTTCGTTGGCCGTAGCGCAGAAAACACCACACACCTCGGGCACGTTCTTGATCGTATTGAGCACGTTAATCGGATAATACCCTTCACCCAGAAATACGATAAAACTATGCCCTGCGCCAATCGCCCGTGCATTGCGGATGGCCAGTTCGGTCATGGCCTCATCCGTCCCCGACCAACGCACCAGGCACATCCCTGACGCCTCACAAAACGCCAGGCCAAACTTAATGCCTGGCACAGTGCTTACCAATGCTTCGTGGATATCTTCCACAGTCTTGATAAAATGAGATTGGCCCAGGATGAAATTGATTGCCTCGGGCTTCTCAATCTTGACAACAGACAGTTCCATGATGCAACACTCCTTTCCAGTGGTGGATTGATACAGGTCAGAAATCACGGATTAATTGTAACACGGCGAGCAAGGCGTCGTCCCCAGCAAGCGAGAACATTTTGGAGAATCTGCGGTAAAATAAGGCACATTCGCTGAAAGGATTCATCCGCTTGTTCGAAATCGTTTTTCTCGGCACTTCTGCTTCTGCCCCCTCCGCCCGGCGCAGCCTGCCGGCTCAGGTGGTTAAACATGATGAACACCGTTTCCTGGTCGACTGTGGTGAAGGCACCCAACGCCAGATCCTGCAATCCGGCATCGGCTTCAAACGTCTCAATCACATCCTGATCACCCACAGCCACCTGGATCATATCCTGGGACTGGGTGGCCTGCTCTCCACCTTCCTGCGTTGGGAGACCATCGACCAGCTCGAAATCTACGGCGGAGCGGCGGCGCTCGAACGTATCCGCGATCTGCTGTACGGTGTGGTATTGCGCGGCGCAACCCCGCCCATGCCGATCCTCTTCCACCCCATCGGCGCCGGCCCGTTCTTTCAAGCCGGTGAC
This sequence comes from uncultured Anaerolineaceae bacterium, assembly GCA_964535315.1. Lineage (GTDB taxonomy): Bacteria > Chloroflexota > Anaerolineae > Anaerolineales > Anaerolineaceae > CAZHTS01. The sequence goes on along the minus strand of CAZHTS010000002.1, from coordinate 19,179 downwards.
CTGACCATCAGTGCCTTCCCGGTCAGTCATCGCGGCCCCGATTGCCTGGGCTACATCTTCGAAGAACAGGGGCACCGTCCCTTCTTGCCCGAAAAGGCCGAAGTGTTAAACATCCCGCCAGGCCCCTGGCGGCGTGACCTCGTTGCCGGGCAGGGCATCGACCTGCCCGACGGGCGGCACATCGATCCCGAAATGGTGCTGGGAGACTTCAAACCCGGCACCCGCCTGGTGCATATCGGCGATACGGGCGAGACCGCCAGCCTGGTCGAAACCTGCCGGGGGGCCGATGCCCTGGTGATCGAAGCCACCTATCTGGAACAGGAAGCCGACATGGCCCGCCAGTTTGGGCACCTCACCGCCCGCCAGTCGGCCGAACTGGCCCGCCGCGCTGGCGTCAAGCGTCTGATCCTCACTCACATTTCTCGCCGCTATCGCGAGAAAGAGGTGTTGCAGGAGGCCCAGGCCGTATTCCCCGAGGTTAGCATCGCCCGCGATTTCGACGTTGTCCAGGTCAAAACTGGCTGAACTTAAACAATAGAAATGGGGCCGTTGAAGATCAAACGGCCCCATTTTGTTTGCAGTCAATCTCTACGCTTAAGGCAGGACCTGCCAGGGGTTGACAAACGCTCCACCATAACGGATCTCGAAGTGCAGGTGGGCGCCGGTCGAATTACCCGTGCTGCCCGAAGCGCCGATGGCCGCGCCGCGCGACACACTCGAGCCACAACGCACGCCAATCGCGCTTAAGTGGGCGTACAGCGTCTGGTAGCCGTTGCCGTGATCGATCATGATCATGTTGCCGTAGCCGCCGCCAATCGGGCCGGCGTACACCACCACCCCGCTGTCGGCCGCATAAACGGGCGCACCCTGCCCGGCGGCGATGTCGATCGCCTGGTGACCGGACCAGTAATCGTTGCCCGACAGATAATGGTTGTTGGCCGGCCAGACAAAACCGCCCGAGCCCACCGCCCCACCCTCGCCGGTATCACAGGCGCCGGGACCGGCAATGCTCTTATTGGTGCCGTTATTGCCGCGAGCAATACTGGGCACCACCCACGGTTTCAGCGCACGATACCCGCCGGGGATCATCACAAACTGCCCCGCCTTCAACTTGGGATCAATCACGTCCAGTTTATTGCCCGGCCACATCACCACTGAATCCGGCTTCACCCCAAATTGCGCTGCGATTCTATCCAGGGTGTCGCCATCATGCAGTTTGTAGTACACGCCATCTGTCGGAGGGATCAACAGATCCAACCCGACCGAGATCATGTGCGGGTCGTCCTTCAAAGTATCCGGGTTGGCCCACAGGATACTTTCAGGCTTGATGTTAAACTTTTTAGCAATGGCAAAGATCGAATCGCCGCGCTCCACCCGGTACTTCTGGGCTGCGGAATTTCCCTGCGCCGGCAGGATGGTGCGCGAATTGGTAAAACGCCATAACGCCTCAACCACCTGCGTGGGCTGGTAATCCGGTAAAGGCGCTTCCGCCGCGGTCTGTGCCGGCGCCAACAATGCACCCGGCGCCGCCGCCTGTGCGGTCTCTCCCAACAGCCCGGCCGCCTCCATTCGCCAGTAAACCACCCCCACCAGCAACAACACCATAAAACCGGCAAATACCCAGGCCAGAACCGATAAGATGGAGAACAGCCCCGAACTCAGCCGCGCTTTTGCTGCCAGGCGATTGCTTTGTAAATCGGTTACGTCCACACATCCTCCAATCAAAATTAACTTTATCCACAGGCCGCCCCCTGAAGGCCCAAATCCTTCCTATTGTAGCACAATTTCCTTTGGCCGAAAATTGAGGCGTGTAAGGTATAACAGGGGGTGTTTTTGCGCGAGGCACAAAAACACCCCCACATATTCCACAAAAATCCGCAAGAACTAAAATTGACAACCCCTGAAAACTATGATACCATACCAACAATTCAATAGCCCCTAAGCGGCGCTCTTATCCAGAGAGGTGGAGGGACCGGCCCGATGAAACCTCGGCAACCTGGAACAGGTCACTGGCCTGGCTTCAAGGTGCCAATTCCGACAGAAGGATGTTCTGGAAGATGAGAGGGCACAGCCAACGCGATTGCCCCTCGTGCGTATACCGGATGGGGCAATTTCATTTTTTACGGAGGACCGTTAATGACCACCACTTTCATGAAATCCGCCCGCTATCTGTTCACCTCTGAATCGGTGACGGAAGGGCACCCGGACAAGATCTGCGATCAGGTCAGCGATGCCGTGTTGGATGCCTGCCTGGAACAGGACCCCGCCTCGCGGGTTGCCTGCGAAACCGCAACCAAGACCGGGTTCATCATGGTTCTGGGTGAAATCACCACCCACGCATTTGTCGACTTCGACCAGTTGGTGCGCAAGGTCGTCAAAGATATCGGTTACGACGACAGCGCCAAAGGCTTTGACGGCAACACCTGCGCCGTTCAGGTCGCCATCGCCAACCAGTCGGGCGACATCGCCATGGGCGTGGACAAAGCCCTGGAAGCCAAGGCCGGCGAAATGACCGAAGCTCAGATCGAGTCCATCGGCGCCGGTGATCAGGGCATGATGTTCGGTTACGCCTGCAACGAAACCCCGGTGCTGATGCCCATGCCGATCTATCTGTCCCACAAGTTGGTGCGCCGCATGTCCGAAGTACGCAAAGCCGGCGTCCTGCCCTGGCTGCGCCCGGATGGCAAGAGCCAGGTCACGGTGGAATATCACTACGGCAAACCCGCCCGCATCGACACCGTCCTGATCAGCACCCAGCATTCGCCGGACGTTTCCAACGAAGAAATTCGCGCCGGGATCATCGAACACGTGATCAAACCCACTCTGCCGGCCGAAATGGTCGATGACCAGATCAAGATCTACGTCAACCCCACCGGGCGCTTTGTCATCGGCGGTCCGATGGGCGATGCCGGCGTCACCGGCCGTAAGATCATCGTCGACTCGTACGGCGGCATGGGCCGCCACGGCGGCGGCGCTTTTAGCGGCAAGGACCCCACGAAGGTCGACCGCTCGGCCGCCTACGCCGCCCGCTGGGTCGCCAAAAACGTGGTCGCCGCCGGGCTGGCCGAACGCTGCGAGATCCAGGTGGCCTATGCCATCGGCGTCGCCCGCCCGCTCTCGATCAACGTCGAGACCTTTGGCACCGGCCTCATTCCGGATGAGAAGATCGCCCAGTTGATCGGCGAAACCTTCGACCTGCGCCCCGGCGCCATCATCCGCGACCTGCAACTGCGCCGCCCGATCTACCGCCAGGTGGCTGCCTACGGCCACTTCGGCCGCGACGACCTGGATCTGACCTGGGAACGCACCGACCGCGCCGCCGACCTGCGCAAGGCCGCCGGCCTGTAAGCCCCAAAAGACTCAACGACAAAAGGGCTGCCCCCAAACCGGGCAGCCCTTTTAATTTTTTAAGGCTGCCAGCTTTACGCTGCGTCTTTGCGCCTTAGCGTTAAGCCTTTACGCCCGCACACCGGCGGCGCGCCTCGCTCGCGCCGGGTTATGCCAGCCGTGCGGCGCGGTAGTCGGAATACCCGCCCAGATACTGGCGCAAGATGCCGTCGTCCAATTCTACCGTACGCTGCACCACCCGATCCAGAAAATAGCGGTCGTGCGAGATGACCAGCACACTGCCCTCAAAATCCTGCAAGGCGTCTTCCAATACCTCGGCTGAGGCAATATCGAGATGGTTGGTAGGTTCGTCCAGCAGCAGGAAATTGGCGCCCGCCAGCATGATCAACGCCATTTGCAGGCGGCTGCGCTCGCCCCCCGACAGCGTCCCAACCCGGTTCTGCACCATCCGATAAGGGAAAAGGAAACGCTTGAGGAACGCCACCGCATTTTCCACCGGCAGGTTGCCCGCCTTCTGTACCGTCTCCAACAGGCTGCACGCCGGATCGAGCGTTTCGTGCTGCTGGGCGTAGTAAGCCGTGCGCACCGATGGGCCCAGAATCACCTCGCCGCCGTTGACAGGCTCCAACCCCAATAGGGCGCGCATCAGAACCGATTTCCCCGCCCCATTGGGCCCCACCAGCCCAACCCGCTCGCCGTGTTCGATACGCAGATCCAACCCTACAAACAGGATCGTCTCCGCATCGTCGTTGCCGGCCGGGAAAACCTTATCCAGGTTGCGCACCTCCAACACCTTGCGGCTGCCCTCCCAGCCACCCAACGAAAGCTGCATGCGCGGCCGATCTAACACCGGGCGCTCGATGCGCTCGACGCGCTCCAGCCGTTTCAGGATGTTCGCCCCGCGTTTGGAGAACTTCTCATTATCGAAAACCTTACCCCACAACAACAGGCGTTTGGCGGCCTGCTCCAGACGGGTGATCTCCTTTTGCTGCGCCTGAAAGAGCTGCTGCTGGCGCAGTAAATGCAATTGTTTCTCAAACACATACTCAGAATAATTCCCCTTGAAGGTCTGCAAACGTCCGTCTTCCAGTTCGGCGATCTCGTCCACCAGCAAATCCAACAGATACCGGTCGTGAGAAACCAGCAGCACGCCGCCCTCATAGTTACGCAGCACACGTTCGAGCAGCGCTTTACCCTCCAGATCCAGGTGGTTGTCCGGTTCGTCCAACAACAGCAGAGCCGGCCGGGAGATCAACAGGCGCGCCAGGCCCACCAGTTTCTTTTGCCCGCCGCTCAACGCACTCAACGGCAGGCGCATCTGCGTTTCGTCAAAACCCAGGTCACGCAGCAGCGAACGCACCCGGCCCTCCAGTCCCACCCCACCCAGGCGCTCGAATTCGGCCAACAATTTCTCCTGCCGGCTCATCGTGCGCTGCAAAACAACCGGATTGGCGTACACCCGCGGGTCGCTCAGATCAGTTTCGATCTGCTGCAATTCGCCGTCGATCCGCCCCAGTTCGCCGCTGCCTGAAAAGACCTCCGTCCAGGCCGTCCGTGTCTCGTCAAACTCAGGCATCTGCGGCAGATAACCGATCGTCAGCCCCTTCTTGCGTACGATACAGCCGCCGTCGGCCTCTAGCTCGCCCAACACCAGTTTGAGCAGAGTAGACTTGCCGCTGCCGTTCGGCCCAACCAGCCCGACAATGCGATCATCGTGCACCGCCCACATCAGATCGATGAATAGCGGCTCGCTGGCGTATGAGAAAGTAACGTGATCCAGATGAATGGCAATCATGCAGTCCGCTTCTACTGAAAAGATTGATAACGCGAGCATAGAATTACGGGCAGCAATGCAGTTTTCCTTTCTGGCCGGGGTAGTAGCGAAGCGACCTAGCGGGTCTGTAAGCGCATTTCACCCTGCCCGTCCAGGCACAACAGTCCGCCCGAGACACGTAACGAACGCAAATCCGGCACGACCGCACTGACGCCCAGTGCGTACAACCCGGCGGCGCGTTCTGGCTTTTGCACGCCCACACACACCATCCCGGCGGTCAGGGCGGCCTGAGCGCCGGTCAGAGCGTCCTCAAATACCAGACACGCTTCGGGCGCCAGCCCCAACTGGCGCGCCGCCGCCAGGTAACAATCCGGGGCAGGTTTACCGCGCCGGATATGGGTGGCGGTCACCCGGGTGGTAAACAAACCGACCAGACCCAGTTGGTCACACACTGCATCCGCCTTCCAGTCCTGTCCGCTGGTGACCAGCGCCGTCGGCACACCCCACGCCTTCAGCGTGCGCAAAAAATCGCCCGCCCCCGGCACCTCGACGTATTGCAGCCCCAGTTCATACGCTTCCATACGTTCGTGCAGCACAGCCAGCTCGGTCGCATCCAGCGGCGGAAAGAGCGCCTGCAAAGTGTGGTTGGCCGGCACGCCAAACACGTGCGCCTCAAAATCGGCGGCGCTGAGGGTCACCGCTTTTTCGGCCGCCAGTTGCAGCCAGAAATCGACCACCGATTGCTCGGTATCGGTAATCACGCCGTCCATGTCAAACAATACGGCGCGTACTGTGCGTTCGGATAAAGTCATCATTTTAATCGATCACCCCATAGAACAAAGGCAGCGGAGCGCAGGGTGTTTCGCTCCAGGTGTGGGCGGCCAACAAACGCCGGCGCGCCGATTCCAGCCGGGTGGCGTCATTGGCAAAAATAGTGAACAGAGGTTCGCCCACCTGCACGGCGTCACCAACTTTGTGATGAATATGAATACCCACAGCGTAATCGATCGGGTCGCCCTTGCGCACCCGCCCGGCGCCCAGGTCTATTGCCGTTTCCCCCACCTCGCGGGCGTTGACGCCGAGCAGATAACCGCTGCGTGGCGCAGCCACTGTTTCTACCAACGCCGCCGACGGCAGCCGGGTGGGGTCATCCACCACACTCAGGTCGCCGCCCTGCACCCTGACCAGCGTGCGGAACATCTCCCACGCCCGCCCGCTGCGAATGGCCTCTTCGGCCATACCCCGCGCCTGTTCCAGGCTGGCGGCTTTTTCGCCCAACACCAGCATATGACTGGCGACCACCAGACAATGCTCGCTAAAATCGGCCGGCCCCTGACCGCGCAGAGTCTCAATCGCCTCGCGCAGTTCGAGCGCGTTGCCCACCGCCGCCCCCAGCGGCTGGTTCATGTCCGAAAGCAAAGCCACCACCCGCCGCCCGCTCAAGTGCCCGATCGAAACCATCAACTCCGAGAGCCGGCGCGCATCTTCCAACGTAGACATAAAAGCCCCCAGCCCCACCTTAACATCCAGGACAACCGCCTGCGCCCCGGCCGCGATCTTCTTGCTCATCACAGATGAGGCAATCAACGGGATCGACTGCACCGTACCGGTCACATCCCGCAGCGCATACAATTTCCCATCCGCCGGCGCCAGGTCCGCGCTCTGTCCGGTCAGCACCATGCCAATACGTTGCAACTGGGCAAGGAATTCCTCGCGCGACAGGTTGGTGCGATAGCCGGGGATCGATTCGAGCTTATCCAGCGTCCCCCCGCTAAAACCCAGACCGCGCCCCGACATCTTACCCACCGCCAGGCCGCAGGCCGCCACGGTCGGCTCCACCGTCAGGGTGGTCTTGTCGCCCACCCCGCCGGTAGAATGCTTGTCCACGGCAAGCGGCACCACATCCGAAAGATCAATCTGTTCGCCCGAAGCGGCCATCGCCAGGGTCAAATCGGTGGTTTCCTGGTCATTCATGCCTTTCAACAAAACCGCCATGGCCCACGCTGCCTGCTGATAATCGGGAATGTCTCCCCGGGTAATGCCGCTTACAAAAAATTGTAATTCTTCCCGGCTCAACACACCGCCGTCACGTTTCTTGATAATGATATCTACTGCTCGCATGATCGTTATCTCCTGGAATCCCGCTCACGATGAGGGAAAAGATGTTAATGAAATGAGGCGCTGCCTTTGACCGTGGTCAAAAGGAACGCCTCATTACCGACCGCGGCCTCAAATTACTTCTTAGGGCAGATCGTTACCTTGCGATTAGGCTCCTCGCCAATACTCTCGGTAGATACCTTCGGGTTGTCGCGCAACTCCAGATGGATCAACCGCCGCTCGTTGGGAGGCATTGGCTCGAGCACCTGCCGCCGGCCGGTATGGATGGCCTGTTCGGCCATACGCTGGGCAAGCTGGCGTAACTGGCGTTCCCGGCGGGAGCGATAGCCCTGAATATCGAGCATCAGCGGCACCCACTTTTCCAGTTCTTTGCCCACGATCAACCCGGAAATATATTGCAGTGCGTTCAACGTCTCTGAGCGTCGTCCAATGAGGATGCTCAGATCCGAACCCTGCACATCCACCATCACCACCGGCTCCTCGGTCTCAGGAACGGTGATGTAGCGGGCCAAAACCGACGTGACCTTGGATTTCATCTTCATCTTATCCAACAGGTCGAGAACGACTTCCCGCGCCACGGTCAGGGTACGATCCTCCCCCTCAGCAACAGGTTGGGAGGGCGCAACCGGTTCGGCCGTTTTTTCCACCGCCGCCGGTTTTACCGGAGCGGCCACTGGCGCCGGCTGCTCCACCACCGGCTCGGGCGGCGGCGTCTGAATGACCAGACGAACGCGCGCCTGCCGGCTGCCCAGGCCAAAGATACCACGGCTGCCAGGGTCCAGAACATCAACCTGCACTGCCTCGGCCGGCAGCCCCAGTTGATCCAGACCACGGGCTACCGCTTCTTCCACCGTGGGCGCAATCATTTCCAACGTTGTCTTCTCTTGACTCATGCTTTGCCTCTATGGAAACAAGCCTGCTACTTCTTTTTGCCGAAAACCGTCGTAGCCGGTTTGCGAGATGGCAATAAATTGCTCCAGTTTAGTTTTCCCAGCATGGCATACTGCAAAATACCAATCACGTTTGAAACCAGGAAATACAGGGCCAGCCCAGAAGCCAGCGTCCACGCCATGTAGCCCATCAACAACGGCATGTAAATATTCATCATGCCCATCATTTGGGCGCTCTGGTCGTTCGGGCCGCTCGACGGCGGGGTCATCAGCTTGGATTGCAGATAGGTCGTCGCCACCACCACAATCGCCAGTACCGGAATGCCAAAGGGCAGGAAGGGCAAAACGACCCGTTCTGGCTGCCCCAGGTCCATCCACAAGAATTGGTTGTTGAGCGGGATGAGCGTTTCAACCTTCAACAAACCGGGCCAGATGTGCCGGGTGAACGATAACAGATCCAACGGCGTGCTGGCCAGGGCGCGCGTCACGCTCTGATACAGACCAATGATGATCGGAAACTGGATCAAAGTCGGCAGACAGGATGCCAACGGGTTGATCCCCAGTTCCTGGTAAAACTTCATCTGCTCCTGGGCCAGTTTTTCCTTGTCGTCCTTATACTTCTTCTGGATCGCCAGCCAGCGCTCGTCTTTTTGCATATCCTGCATCGCCTGCGACGATTTGAGCTGCCGCGCCGTCAACGGGTGTGTAATCAGGCGGATAAGCAGGGTAAACAGGATGATGGCGATGCCAAAATTCTGTCCTACCGTGTTATAGATCAACAGCAAAACATTTACAAAGGGGGTAATAATTAACGCATCCCACATGAGATTATCCTGCCTTTACTTCAACGGCGCCATGTTCCAGCCGGCCACCCCGTTCAAATCAAACGTCGCCAGGATGTTTTCACCTTCATTCACACCCACAACGACCCGCTCACCGGCAATCACCGGCGTGCTATACAGTTTACCATTAACCTGCGGATTCCACAGGATTTCTTTGTTTGAATTAATGGCCGTCACATGACCGTTTTCGGTCACGAACACCAGCTTATCTTCGCCGGCCGCCGCCACCGAAGCAATGATCGGCTCGGTGCCTTCCATAACCCAGATTTGCTTGCCGGTTTGCGCTTCAACAGCGTACAATTTCCCCTTTAAATCGCCCAGGTAGAGACGATCCTTGACCAGCAACGGCGAAGCCCACACACCGTTTTCGGTCTTAAAATGCCATTCCGTCTTTTGTGTCTTGACGTTCACCGCCACCAGATCGCTGGCCAGCGTGCTGACGTACAACAGACCTTCCTCGCTCAAAGCCGGCTGCGACATGACTGAACCGCCCAGATCCAGTTGCCAGACCTTTGTCCCGCTCCTCAAATCCAAAGCGTACAAGAAATGATCCATCCCCGCCACATACAGATTCTGACCGTCGCTGACCGGGCTGGCCCACACCGCCTGCTGGGTGGCAAATTTCCACACCAGGGCGCCGCGGTTCTTGATATCCAGGGCATAGACATGATGATCGGCATTGGAGACATACGCGATGCCGTCCCGCACCAACGGCGCCGACACCCAACGACCTTTTGCTTCATGGAAAGTCCAGTTTTCCTGGCCGCTGGCCGGGTCCAGGCTATAAAACACGTTGGTGTAATCGCCAATCAACAACTGCCCCTCCGCCAGGACTGGGGAGGCGTAAAAAGTTTTGGCGCTATCGGCCTCGGGCGGGTAACGCCACTGCATCGCCCCGCCTTTTACAGCAAACACCGCCGTATTGTAAGCCACATAAACCGTATCCTGATCGGCCTGAATGCCGGGCCAACCGCTGATCGGCACGCCGCCACAGGCCGACAGCAGCAGGCTGCCGACCGTCATAACGACAAACAAGGTGAGTAAACGAGAGAGTTTCATGAGTGTGCGTGTATCCTGGAAAAATGAGAACGATCAGGGTACCGGGTCATATCCGCCGGGGTTGAATGGATTACAACGCAAAATACGCCACACCGCCATCCACGTCCCTTTGAAAACGCCATACTTATAGATCGCCTGGTAACCATAGTGCGAACAGGTCGGGTAGAAACGGCAGGTGTCGGGCGGTAACCCAGGAGCAATCACTGCCTGATACCCCCGGATCAACAACAACAACGGCCAGCGTAACGCCGTACGCCAGTTAAACGGCAAATCGCGCAAACGAGGTTCGTTGGGATGTTCACGCCGGATCATCGTGCGCCTCGCCGACCGGCAAAATCAACCCCGTGCGCCGGATCACGGTATGTAAGGCTTCCAGCACCTGCGGGTAAGTTGCTCGCTGCAAAGCAGGCCGCGCCAGAAAAATCAAGTCCCAACCCGGCTTTAATCGGGGCACCCAGGTTTCCAAACCGGCGCGCAAGCGTCGTTTCACCCGGTTACGCTCCACCGCCATTCCGACGGTATGTCCGGCAACCACACCAATCCGCACCTGCTCCAGGTCGTTGGGGGCAACTACCAACACAACAAGCGGGTGGGCATAAGACTTTCCAGAACGCCTCACCCGCTTGAAATCGGTGGATCGGGTCAGGCGAAACTTGCGTTTCACCTTTCACCTTGCTTCCTATCCATTTCGGCAGGCCATCAAACCCGCTCGATCTGCAAACCTGACGGTCGCATACAGATCGAGATCAGTTTACCACCTGATACGCTTGACGTGGTTATTCATGCTAACCGTCAGCTTGTGGCGCCCGCGGGCGCGGCGGCGCTTGAGAACTTCGCGACCGTCAGCGGTCGCCATGCGGGCCCGAAAACCATGCACACGCAGTCGGCGGTGAATTCTCGGTTGGTAAGTCCGTTTGGTCATGATCTTTCCTTTCGCTATCCAAAGATAAGTATCAGTTCATTCAACTTAACGAAGCGCAATTATACCCTAACCTTGCTTTCCGGTCAAACCGATTAAGCGTGGTTTCCGTTATTGTGGTTATGGTTATTGTGATTCTTGATCGGGTGCTCCTGCCCGGCAGGAGTAAACAATTCTTCCAGTTGCAGCGCGCCCTCAGAATCGGCCACCGCCAACACCTCGTCACCCTCTTCAAACATGGTAACACCGCGCGGCACGATCACCTCGCCGTGCCGGATGATGGCCGCGATCACGCAGCGCTCCGGGAAGTGAATATCCTTGATGGCTTTTCCCAACGCCGGCGCCCCGGCCGGGATCTTTTCTTCCACCAGAGAATAATTGCCGCGCCGCAGTTTGAGCAACATCACCATATCCCCCATCGACATCTCTTCTTCGATCATCCGGGAGATGATCTCGGCCTGGTTGACGGTCACATCGACGTTGAACTTCTTGTCAAACAGCCAGGCATTGCGCGGATTATTGACCCGCGCAATCGTACGCAAAACGCTATATTTCGAGCGCACCAGATAGCACAACGCCAGGTTCAATTCGTCGCTGGTCGTCACCGCCGCAAAAACCTGCGCCTGGTGGATGCCGGCCCGTTCCAGCACTTCCATATCCAACGGGCTGCCTTCATAAACCGCTTCGGTCGGCAGTTCTTTGTGAATGTGCATCAAAATTTCACGGCGTTCATCGATCACCCGCACTTCATGATCCTGCTGTAAGAGCAAACGCGCCAGTTGGGTTCCTGTTCTCCCACCACCTGCAATCACAACAAACATATCAGGCCTCCTCACGCCGCGAGCACATGCGCGCCCGCACCGATTCTACACCCTCAAACGTGGCCCCAAACAGCACCACGTCTCCCGCCTGCAACGCCATATCCAGCGTGGGCGCCAGGGCGCGTCCGGCGCGGGTAATCGAGACCGGCGTGCACTCATCACCGTTCACCAGGTCCCGCAACGTCCGGCCGGCGCAATCGTCGTTGATATCCACTTCGTACATCTCAATCTCGCCGTTTCCGGCCGAAAAGACCGTGCGGATCTCAGAATGATAGACCAGTTCTTCCATGCGCTGCGCCCCCCAGGTCGTGGCGCCCACCACCTGCAGGCCAAACGCTTCCAATACCGGGCGATAGCGCGGGTCGTAATTGCGCGCCACCACCCGCGGAATCCGATACACCGTGTTGGCCACGTGTCCGATAACCGCATTGAGCGCATCGGAATTGGTGGCCGCCACCAGCGCGTCAGCGTGCGCCGCATCGGCGCGATGCAACACGTCCTGGCTCAGAACGTCACCTTCAACAATCCGGCCTTGAAAATCAGCGGGCAGATTGTTAAAACCGGCCGGCTGCTTGTCAACCACCGCAACCTCATGCCCTCGCCGGCACAAACGATATGCCAGTTCGGCCCCCAAACGACCACAACCGACAACAATGACTCTCATTTTTTCCTCTCTTAATCGACCTGATACGGTACGCTGGTAATCACGATCCGCTTGCGGAAGATCAACGCCAGACGCAGCATCACCGCCGTCTGGGTGTGCAACAAATTGGTCCACCACTGCTGTGACACAAACTCGGGCACCACAATCGTAATGATCTCATTCGGCTGGCGTTGCGCATCGATTTCGTCGATGTACTCGAGTAACGGCTCAATAAACAAACGATAGGGAGAATCCAGGATCACCAGACGGATGCCATCCCCCCAGCGCTCCCATTTTTCCTGCACTTTTTGCGACTCGGCCGCGTCGATCGAAACGTGTACGGCGGTAATATCATCAGAGAGCATGCGGGCGTAACGCAACGCCTCCAGGCTGCCGCGATGCACCCCCGCCAGCGCCAGAATCACGCGATGGCGCACAATGCGCGTCGGAGCGCCGTAATGATCCAAAGACAGGCGCCCGGCCAGATTACGATAGTGACGGTGAATGGCAAAAAAGGTGAGCACCAGCGTAGGTGTGATAATAATCACCACCCAGGCGCCATCCGAAAACTTGGTGATGGCGAAAACCATCATTACCACCGCGGTCAAGATTGCCCCCAATCCGTTCACCAGCATCTTGAACTGCCATCCACTTTCATAACGCAGGGTTGAACCTCGTTCGACGATCTCTTCACCCGGCTTGAGCGCCCCCACCTTATGCCAGCGCCGCGCCATACCGGCCTGAGAAAGCGTAAACGACAGAAACACGCCAATAGCATACAACGGGATCAAGCGCGACACGCTGGCCTGGAAGATGATGATCAACAGTGAAGCGATTGCGGCCAGCGCCACAATGCCACGCGAATACACCAGCCGGCTGCCGCGATAGGTCAACTGGCGCGGCAGGAAACCATCCGCCGCCGCAATGGCGCTCAGGCGGGGAAAATCGGCAAAAGCCGTGTTGGCCGCCATGATCAGGATGACCGCCGTCCCGGCAATCACCCCCAGGTAGAGAATGCCGCGACTGTCAAAGACGGTGCGCGCCAGCTGCGAAATGAGTGTCTCCTCTTCCGAAGGCAAAGCACCCACGTGATTCGACAGGAAGGTGATCCCCAACATCATCGAGCCCAGGATGAATGCCATCCACACCAGCGTGATTCCGGCGTTCTTGCTGCGCGGCTCCTTAAAGGCGGTGATCCCGTTCGAGATGGCTTCCACTCCCGTCAAGGCGGTCGTGCCGCTGGAAAAAGCGCGCAGGATCAGGAACAGCGTTACCGGCTGCACCACTTCGTGCAAACGCATCAGATCCTCGGGCGGGTTGGAAACCAGCGGTAACGCCCCGGTCAAATAACGGAACATCCCCACCGCAATCGTAACCACCATGCTCAACAGGAAGAAGTAAGTCGGCACGGCAAACGCATAACCCGACTCTTTAACGCCGCGCAGGTTGATCAGCATCACACCCACCACCATCGCCACGGCAATCTCGACCCGGTACTCATACAAATTCGGATAAGCCGACACAATCTGCGCCACACCGGACGAGATTGACACGGCCACGGTCAGGATGTAATCGGTTAACAGGGCCGCTCCGGCTACCTGTGCGGGCATTTCACCCAGGTTGTCGCGCGCCACAATGTACGCGCCGCCCCCGCCCGGATAAGCATGGATGGTTTGCTCGTACGAGAGCGTAAGGATCAGCAACAAACCACAGATGGCAATCGCCAGCGGGATCGAGTAATGAAAAGCACCCGAACCGGCTGCCGCCAGGATGAACAGCATTTCCTGCGGTGCATAGGCCACCGAAGAAAGCGCATCCGAAGAAAAAACCGCCAGGCCAATGACTTTACCAATGGCCTGGTGCGGAGCGTCTGCATTTGCCAGCGGGCGCCCAATTAACCAGGTGCGCCACGAGCGTGGCGGTTTATATTCCGGCGTCACCCGTAAAACGGTTGTGCCGTTCTTATCATCGATGTTCATAGTTCATACCTTAAAACGATACGCCTACAAGTCAATCCGCCAGGAGGCGTAACATCCCTGACAAAGCGAGAGATTATACTTGCATTGATATCAAGTGTCAATTGAAAATTAAGAGAAAATGAGAACCTATCCGAATCGGACAAATGCGCCGGCGAATGTTTGAATGCCGACTATTTCAGGTATAATTGATAAGATTATATGCACTCATCACCACATATCGGGTTCGCCCGAATTCAATAGAGGCCCAAATGACCCATCAAACCCATCACCCCACCCGCGTCGCCGTCGTCGGCGCCGGCAACGTCGGGGCCAGTTTCGCCTACAGCCTGCTGCTCAGCGGCCTGGCCAGCGAGATCGTTCTCATCGACGCCAATCAGGCCAAAGCCGAAGGCGAGGCCATGGATCTCAACCACGCCGTCCCGCTGGCGCGCCCGTGCCGGATATGGGCCGGTACGTACGCCGACTGCGCCGGGGCATCCGTCACCGTCATCACCGCCGGCAGCGCCCAACGCCCCGGCGAAACCCGCCTGGATCTGGCCCAACGCAACGCCAAAATCTTCGAAAGCATCGTCGGCCAGATCGTCCAGCACAACCCCCAGGGCATCATCCTGGTCGCCACCAACCCGGTTGACGTGCTCAGCTACGCCACCTGGAAGTATTCCGGTCTGCCGCACGAGCGGGTCATCGGTTCGGGCACCATTCTGGATACCGCCCGTTTCCGCTATCTGCTCAGTCAGCATTTCAACGTAGACGCCCGTAGCGTTCACGCTTTCATCGTTGGCGAACACGGCGATAGCGAGGTGCCGGTCTGGTCGCTGGCCAACATCGCCGGGATGCGTTTCCCGGTCTTCTGCGCCAGCAACGGTCTGGGCTGCGACCAGCAGGCGCTGGACGATATCTTCCGCCAGACCCGCGACGCCGCCTACGAGATCATCCAGCGCAAGGGCGCCACCTATTACGCCATCGCCACCGGGCTGGTACGCATCGTCGAGGCCATCCTGCGCGATCAAAGCACCGTGTTGTCCGTCTCTACCTATATCACCAATTATTACAACATCCACAACGTCTTCCTCAGCCTGCCCTGCATCGTCGATCGCGGCGGCGTGGAAAATGTACTGCGCCTGGATCTTAAAGCCAGTGAAGTGGACGGTTTACGTAAATCGGCCGAAGTGTTGCGCAGCACCCTCGCACAGCTCAAGCTTCTCTAGACAGACTGGCCCCGGCAAGCGGTCAAAAATCCCTGCCGGGGCCTTGCAAAACTGTTACGCCGAATCGCCGGTGCGTACAGTATAATCAAAAAAATCTATCCCCTCAGGTTCACAATCCTTATTCCATATTTAACCGAACCACAAAAAAGGGTTAACCATTATCTGGTATGGTTAGATTGAGGTTTTCTGATGGAAATTAACCCTTCCGCTCAAACGCAAATGAACGCCGCCCTGCCGGCGTTACCCATGACCTGGTATCGCCAGCTTGCCCGCGCCATCTCGACCGTCGGCAACCCTGCGCTACTGGCAATCGTCATCGTCGCCATCTCTGCCGCCAACCTGAACACCCCCAGCGCCTGGATGTGGGGCGGCATCGAGATCGTCCTGACCATCCTCGTTCCACTGGCCTTCATCCTCTGGCTGGTGCGCACCGGCCGGGTAACCGATTTCGATGTTTATGTGCGCGAACAGCGCTGGCGCCCCTATGTTTTCTCGCTCAGCTGCGCCCTGTTCACCACCGCCGCCATGATCATTGGCTCGGCGCCCCGCCTGTACATCGTCGTGTTAACGACCATCATCCTGCAATGTTTCCTGATGTTTCTGATTAACCACTATTGGAAGATCAGCGCCCACGCCGCCGGAGCGGCCAGTTTTGCCATCGCCCTGTGGCAAATTGCCAACGTCCCCGTCGTACTCGCCTTCAGCGTCGTCCCGGTAATCATCTGGTCACGCCTGTGCCTGCACCGTCACACCTTCTGCCAGACCGTGGCCGGGGCGCTGCTCGGCACCACCACCCTCTCGGCCGGCTTCTTCCTCCTGCTCTAACCGGCTGCGATCGTGCCTTCCAACACGTCCCCCACCTGGCGCTCCAGGTGGACGTTGCTGATCTGGTTCCACAGCGGTTGTGCGGCCGTGGCCGCCACGCGCAAATAATTATCCGTCAACCCTTCCAGCCGCCAGCCCTGCGGGCCATACGCACTGGCAGCCTCCCACAACACCGCCAATGATTGGCCGATAAATCGCTGCTGATAACGCCCGGCCGCCTCGGCAAACACGGCGCGCAGGATCGCACTGCGTTCTTTACACAACCGGCCGTGCACCTGTCCCGGCAGGCGCGCCGCCGGCGTCCCCGGACGCGCCGAAAAAGTAAAGACATGCCCGGCGGCGAAATCCAAAGAACGCACAAACGCCAGACCTTCCTCGAACTCGGTCTGTGTCTCCCCCGGAAAACCCACGATCAAATCGGTAGTAATTGCCATGTCGGGCGAAACCCGCCGCGCCAGCGCCACCAGGCGAGCGAACGCCTCAGGGGTGGTTTTGCGCGCCATGCGCCGCAGGACGGCCGCCGAACCGGATTGCAGCGGCAGGTGCAGCTGGCGGCACAAGCGCGGATCGCGCCACAGCCCAAAAAAGTCCTCGTCCAGATCCCAGGGTTCAACCGAAGAGAGCCGCAGCCGCGGCACATCTGTCTCGGCCAGCACCCGGCGCACCAGACCGGTCAGGGTTGTGCGCGGCTCAAAATCCTGCCCCCAGGAGCCCAACTGCACACCGCTCAACACCACCTCTTGAACCCCGCCCGCCACGGCAGCGCGCACATCCGCCAGCACCTCTTCGACCGGCTGGCTGCGCCCGCCGCCACGCGCCAGCCGCGTGACGCAGTAGGTGCAATGATTATCGCAACCATCTTGAGCCTTGATAAAAGCTCGCGTGCGCAAATGCAATCCCGGCAACGGGCGGCGCGCCAGCGGCTCCACATCGAAGATTTCCGCCGGCAGATTCAGCACCTGGGCCACCAGGGCGTCTTTCTCGGCATTCATCACCACCCACTGCACCCCATCCAACCCCGCCGCAGCCTGCGGTTCCAGGGTAGACCAGCAGCCGGTCACCGCAATGCGCGCCCCGCCTGCCCGCCGCGCCTGGCGTATCCGTTGGCGCGAATCCGAGGCCGCCTCAGACGTCACCGCACAGGTATTGACCACCACCAGGTCGGCTTGAGCGGCATCCTCAACCAGTTCGTGCCCGGCCAGGCGAAACTGACCGGCATATTTTTCAATCTCACCCTGATTTAAACGACAACCAATCGAATCCAGATAAATTCGCATCCTTAACCACCGCCAAAACGATCCAATAAACGCCGCGCCAGCGAACCTACCGCGCCTTTGCCATCCAATTCGATGGCCCGCAACAGGTGCAGGCGGGCCGCTTCGATCTGATTCAGGTTCAAGTATACCTGCCCCAGGTGCAAATGCGCCGGGGCATAATTCCCGTCCAACAGCAAGGCCCGTTGCAAGAAACGCTCGGCGCTGGCCGAGTCACCCAGCGCAAGCAGCACCCACCCCATGCGGTCCAGCGCACCGGCATCCTCTGGCTGGAGCAGCAGCGCCTGGCGCGCCGCCGGCAGCCCTACCTCGCGTAGATAAAGCCCACTGGCCGCGCTAAACGCCGCCAGACTGCCCCAGGCCGCCGGATTGAGCGGCTCGATCTCGGTGGCGCGCTGGTAATGCGTCAGCGCTTCTTTCACATCCCCCATTTGCTGGTACAGGTTGCCCAATTCGATCTGCCAGATGGCCTGTTCGGGCTCCTGTTGCGCCACGCTCAACAAATAGTCACGCGCCAGTTCGGGGTGCCCCTCCCGGCTCCAACGCAACGCCAGCAACGCCTGAGTAATCACCGAATGCGGGTCGAGTTCCTGCGCCCGGCGCAGTTCCTTCCACCCATCCCCCTGCCCGGTTTGCTGGCGCGCCTCTGCCAGAAACGCCCAGGCTTCAGCGTAGCCGGGGGACAGGCGGACGGCCTCTTCGAACAGATAAAACGCCAGCTCCCACCGTCCAATGCGCCCCAGGCCACGCCCAATCGCCAGTTTCTGGTAAGCCGAATCCTCTTGCAGGCCGGCGAGATTGACCGCCCGGCGCAAAGTCTCCACCTCCGGCAGCAACCGGGCATCCTCCCCCCCGGCGGCGAGCAATTCATCCAGACCCTGGCGCGGCCGCTCAGCCAGCAACACCAGACCCAATTCAAAGCGCACCTGCGGGCGAGCGTCGACCGCCAGCCAGCGCCGCAAACTGGCCTCGGCCGCCGTCAGATCCCCCTGGGCGATCTGTAAACGCACCAATTCGTGGTACACCTGCGGCTGATTTTCTCTCTCCAACAATTCCTGCCAGATGCGTTGGGCCGCCTGCACGTCGCCACTCTGCGCCAACACCTGGCCCAAGGCCAGATACCCGGCAGGAGAAAGCTCTCCCGCTACGCCGGCCTGCTCAAAGGCCCGGCGCGCCGCCGCCAGGTTGCCCCGCTGCTGCTCGCCGCTGCCAATCTGTTCCCACACCGCGGCTCGCCACGGCTGGTATTCCACCACCAGATACAGTTCATCCAGCCCCTTTTCGGGCGTCCCCATCTGGCTGGCCGCCTGAATGCTGTGCCAGGCCGCGTCCAGCCTTGCCGGGCGCGGCGCCGACATGACCACCAGGGCAATCAACAATGGCAGCCAGATCAAAATAGGGGTGCGATCTTCCATCCGCATCAGAAAAATTGTAACATAGCCGCGCCCCAAGCACCCCCATTTCGCCGCAACTTCTTGT
>CAZHTS010000001.1:133009-163195 GCA_964535315.1 uncultured Anaerolineaceae bacterium | reverse complement strand
GGGTGTAGACCAGCGCGCCGATCTGGCCGATGGGGATCACCTGCCCGGCGCTGAGCGGGACGCCGTTAAAGGACAGGGCGCCTTGCGCCGGCAGGGCGCTGATGCGAATGGATTGCGCCGGGTCGCCGTCCGGGTCGCTGTAGCCGCGGGTGAAGAAACGCGCCTGGAAGGTGAGGGTATAGTCCTGCATCAGGCGGCGGCGGGTGATGGCGAGGGTGGGGGCGTGATTGGCGTTGACGTGCAGGCCGACGGTGGCCGGAGAGGCGGCGTAGGCCAGACCGTTGCTGGCGTTCCAGCTAAAGCCGGCGTCGCCGGACCAGCCGTCGGGCGGCCGGTAAACGAGCGTGTTCAGTTGGGCGGCGGGGATGCGCTGGTTGACGCTTACGGCGACGCCGTCGAGCTGCAGCGTGCCCTGTTCGGGCAGCGTGAGAATTTTTACGGTCTGCAACGCGCCGCCGCCGGCGTCGCTGAAATGGGCGTTGAATTGGTCGGCGCTGAACGTATGCGGCAGATGGAGGGTGTAGCCGAAGGAGGTGAGCTGCGGCGGTGTGCCTTCGGAAACGGTGATCGTGGTGGTAGCCGGGCTGACAGCGTACAGCGCTCCGTCGCTGGCGTTCCATTTGAAGCTGGTCTGGCCGATCCAGTCCGCGGCGGGGGAGTAGCTCAGGGCGCCCAGGTCGGCGGCGGCGATTTCCTGATTGACGGCCAGCGGGCTGCCGTTCAGGGTCAACTGGCCGGAGCCGGGCAGCGAGGTGATTTTTACGGTATGCAGCGCGGCGCCTTCGACGTCGCTGTAGCGGGCGGTGAAATCTTCGGGGTAGAATTCCAACGGGGCGTTTTGGATCGTCTGGCGGCTGAAGCCGGACAGGGTCGGCGGGTCGTCGACCGGGTTGACCGTGATGGTGATCTGCACGGTGTTGCCGTAATCGTGCCAGTCGCGCCCACTCCAGGTGAAGGTGGTGGTGCCGTTCCAGTTTTGGGCCGGTCTGAAGGCGAACGAGGTAAGACTATTTTTCTGTACCACGGCCGGGTCGAACTCGTAACCGGCCGGGATGGGGTTGACGAACCACCGCAGCACGCCGTGGGCAGCGTCGGGGAGCGAGACGATCTTGACCTTTTCGAGCGTGTCGCCGTCGGGGTCGCTGGCGTGATCGAGAAAATCTTGAGGGGTGAAGTCGTAGTAGTTGTCTTCGTTGACCTGGACGCTGTAGGCGCTGGCGACGGGGGCCTGGTTGGTGCGGGTGCGCAGGGTCACGGTGGCTTCGCCCGCTTCAAAAATATCGTCGCGGCCTTTCCAGGTGAAATGATCGTCGCCCAGCCAGCCGGAGGCGGGGGTGTAGCTCAACAGGTTGAGATTGGCAGCCAGGATGACCTGTTCGTCGCTGACGGCGGCGCCATCGTATTGCAGTTCGCCGTGGGTGGGCAGCGAGGTGATCTGGATCTGGGCCAGGCCGTTTTCGTACGAGGTGAAGGCGTTGGTGAAGTCTGCCGTGCTGAAGGTATACGTGCTGTCGGGCAGCAGCTGGCGGGTAAAGTCGGTGGCGGCGGGGAACCCTTGCCAGCGGGCGAAGTTGCTGCCGGTATAGGCGCCGGCCACGTGGGTGATGATGCCGCCGGCGAGGACTTCACCGGCGCTGTTAATCGCCAGCGTCTGCACCCACCAGGAGAGGCCGCTGCCCAACCCCGACCATTTGCCCTGGCCGTTGTTGGCGGTGGGGGACCATTTGGCGATGCCGGAAGCGGGGATCTGATACCCGGCGGCGCTAAATGTCCCACCGGCGTAGACGTTGCCGCGGCTGTCGACGGCCAGCGCCCAGACATCACCGCCGGCCGGGCCGTCATCCAGGGTGGACACATTGTTATCACTGAGCGCCGTCCATTGCCCGTTAGGTAGACGCCGGGCGAGATTGAGGGCACGTACGCCGTTGATTTCTCCGAAGCTGCCGCCGACGTACAGCGTGCCGTCGCTGGCGGTCGCCAGGGCATAAATCTTGCCGCCTGTAATGGATGTCCAGGAGGAGCCCTGTAATTTTTTGGCGCCGTAGTTGGTGCCTATATACAACCCGGCGGATGGCGTTCCGGAAGGGGCTATCATCATGGCATTGATGTTATTGTAACTATTATTTCCCAGATCCCCGATACTGCTCCAGGTTGAGCCATTGTGGCGAGCCACCTTGCCGTTAAAAGCGCCGCCGGCATACAGGCTGCCATCCGCTGCGACTGCCAGGGCCAGGATGTAACCGTTATCGCCGGGGCTGCCCAGCCCGCTCCAGCTTCCGCCGTCGCCATCCGGCGTCCATTTGGCAACCTTGCAGGGGATGCCGTCCATTTCGGTGAAGGCCCCGCCGGCGTACAGGTTGCCGGCGGCGTCGACCGCCAGGGCTCTGATCGCTTCGTTGGCGCCGGCACCCAACGGCGTCCAACTGCTGCCGTCCCAGCGGATGATCCGGTTAACTTCTGTCCCGTCGATGCTGGTGAAACTACCGGCGAGATACATCAGGTCGCCGTAGCTGGCGAAGGCAAACACGTTGGCGTTGGCATGAAGGGGCACGCTCCAGTTCTGGTCGCCAATCGCCCGGTGTGGGGCGGCGGTGGCGCTGCCCGCCGGCAGCGCGGCAAGCAAGACAAACAGGATGGCCAGCAGGCGTGCAAATTTGCCATTCCATCTGGGTATGAATGTATGTGGGGCGTGCATCTTGATCCCTCCCGAAAACGGTAATACGCTAAACTGTGGGGTGACGGTGACTGTGCTGTGATCCCCCTGAATGGAGGCTGTGACTTGCTTTATTCTATCATGGAGTCGCTTGTGGGGATGGTATAATCACTTGTTACCTTGCTGCGTAAAATCGGCAGGGCGCAAACTAAAACATTTGTGCTATAATCGGGATAACCTCCCGTGCTAAAGGTATACTTATGTCTCAAAATGTCATTCGTGTGGTTGGCGCCCGCCAACACAACCTGAAGAACATTACCGTGGAAATCCCACGGGATAAGCTGGTGGTCATCACCGGTCTGTCGGGATCGGGCAAGTCGTCGCTGGCTTTTGACACCATCTTCGCCGAAGGACAGCGGCGCTACGTCGAGTCGCTGTCGGCTTATGCGCGCCAGTTCCTGGGACAGATGGACAAACCGGACGTGGATTACATCGATGGGCTGTCGCCGGCGGTGTCGATTGACCAGAAGGCCACCTCACACAACCCGCGTTCGACGGTGGGGACGGTGACCGAGATCTACGATTATATGCGCTTGCTGTTTGCGCGGGTGGGCGTGCCGCACTGCCCGGTGTGCGGGCGCGAGGTTGCCCGCCAGTCGGCGCAGGAAATCGTGGAGGTGATCGAAGCCCTGCCGGCCGGCAGTCGCCTGTTGATCCTGGCGCCGGTGGTGCGTGGGCGCAAGGGCACCTACCAGGCGGTCTTCGACGAAATTCGCAAAGCGGGTTTCGTGCGGGTGCGCGTGGACGGTAAGGTGTATAACCTGGATGAGGAGATCACCCTCGACCGTTACAAGGCGCACACCATCGAGGCGGTGGTCGACCGCTTGGTGCTGTCTGCGCCGGAGACGGATGGCGAGCGCCAGTCCGAACGTTCGCGCCTGACCGATTCGGTCGAAACGGCGTTGAAGGTGGGCGAGGGCTACCTGACGGTGCAAAACCTGTCGTTAGACCCGCCCCAAGACCTGCTCTTCTCCGAGCACCTGGCCTGTCCTGAGCACGGCGTCAGCCTGCCGGAGATCGAGCCGCGCACCTTCTCGTTCAACACCCCGCACGGGGCCTGCCCGGACTGTCAGGGCCTGGGCAGCAAGCTGGAGATCGATCCCGAGCTGTTGATCCCTGATGCGGATCGCTCGTTGAATGAAGGGGCGATCGTGGCGTTGGAGTGGAACGGGCCGCGCGATCAGGGGGGGTACTACTGGCAAATGGTCGAGGCGGTGGCGCATCATTATCACATTGACCTGAACGCCCCGGTGCGCAGTCTGAGCAAAGATAAGCTGGACAAAATCCTGTACGGCACCGGTGGGCAGGAGATCACCATTCACATGCAGGGGCGCGACCGCCAGACGACCTTCCAGTCGGCTTTCGAGGGGGTGGTTGCCAATATGGAGCGCCGTTACCGCGACACGCAATCGGAGTATATCCGCAATAAAATCGCCGAGTTCATGAGCGACCGGCCCTGCCCGAACTGTAAGGGCACCCGCCTGCGCCCGGAGGCGCTGGCCGTGCTGGTCGACGATCATAACATCGTTGAGGTGACCGACTGGCCGGTGCTGCGGACGCTGGAATGGACGCGCCGGTTGGCCAAAGAAGAGGGCGTGCTCAATACGCGCCAGCGGACGATTGCCGAGCGCATTCTGAAAGAAATTCAGTCGCGCCTGGGCTTTCTGGTGGATGTGGGATTGGACTATCTGACCCTGCGCCGTTCGGCTGGCTCGCTGTCGGGCGGCGAGGCGCAGCGTATTCGCCTGGCGACGCAGATTGGCTCGCGCCTGATGGGCGTGCTGTACGTTCTGGATGAACCCTCAATCGGGCTGCACCCGCGCGATAACACCCGTCTGCTGGCCACGCTCAAGCATCTGCGCGATATTGGCAACACCGTCCTGGTCGTGGAACACGACGAGGAGACGATTCGCGAGGCGGATTGGATTGTCGATCTGGGCCCTGGGGCCGGCGAGCACGGCGGGCACATCATCGCCGAGGGGCCGGTGGAGCGCATCTTGCAGAACCCGAAGTCGTTGACCGGGGCGTATCTGTCGCGGCGCATGCAGGTGCCGATGCCCGAGCAACGTCGCAACGGCAACGGCAAGTATTTACAGATTGTGGGGGCGCGCGCCAACAATTTAAAGAACGTATCGGTCAAGATACCGTTGGGGCGGCTGGTATGTATTACCGGCGTGTCCGGTTCGGGAAAGTCGACGTTGATGGTGGACGTGCTGTACAACCTGCTGGCGCGTGAGATCAACGGCGCTCACACCCAGCCGGGAGAATATGACCGTATCGACGGCCTGGAATACATCGATAAAGTCATCAACATCGACCAATCCCCCATCGGGCGCACGCCGCGCTCTAACCCTGGAACGTACACGGGCGTTTTTGATGAGGTGCGCCAGTTGTTTGCCGAGATGCCCGAGAGCAAGATGCGCGGTTATAAGGCCGGGCGCTTTTCGTTCAACGTGCACGGAGGACGCTGCGAGGCCTGCCAGGGGCAGGGGCAGCTGCGCATCGAGATGCAATTCCTGCCGGATGTGTATGTGCCGTGTGACGTGTGCCACGGGGCGCGTTTTAATCGCGAGACTTTGCAGGTGCACTTTAAGGGCAAGTCGATTGCGGATGTATTGGACACCACGGTAGAAGAAGGGGTGGGGCTGTTTTCGGCCTTCCCTTCGATTGTCAACAAGCTACAGACCCTGGTCGATGTGGGGCTGGGATACGTGCGCATTGGCCAGCCGGCGACGACGCTCTCGGGTGGCGAGGCGCAGCGGGTCAAGCTGGCGCGTGAGCTTTCGCGGCGCGCCACCGGCCGGACGCTCTACGTCCTGGATGAGCCGTCGGTTGGCCTGCACGCTGCGGATGTGCATCGTCTGATCGAGGTTTTGCAACGATTGGTGGAGAATGGCAATTCGGTTTTGATCATCGAGCACAACCTGGACATCATTAAGGTGGCCGATTACCTGATCGACCTGGGGCCGGATGGCGGCGACCGCGGCGGCCAGCTGGTGGCCGTGGGTACGCCTGAAGAGGTTTGCCAGGTAGCGGAATCATATACCGGCCAGTTCTTGAAGGCCTACCTGGAGGCAGATGAAAATGGTGTAGGAGTTGCACAACTGGCAAATATGGTAGAATAGCGGAAGAGATTGGAAATCTAACAGGAAACGAGAATTCTATGAGTGGAAAAGACTCTCCGCAAAATGTAATTGACTCCTATCGAAAGCGACAGCAGATGATGCCCTTCCTGATTGGCGGGGTAGCTGTTCTGCTGGTAGCAGCAGGCATCGTGATTTTGATCGCCTGGTTCACCGGCCCCGATACGCCCTCCTTGTCGCTGTTCGCCTCGGACACGCCGACGCCGACGAATACATCTACACCGACGCCGGTTACGCCAACTGCGACTCTCACTCCTACCGAGACGATCACGCTGACGCCCACCCCAACGGTGACGTTTACGCCGTCTGGCCCACAGGAATATGAGATCAAGGATGGGGATACCTGTTGGTCTCTGGCGTACGATAAATTCAAGGTGGATCTGGATGTGCTGCTGGCGTTGAACAATTTCCCTGCCGGCACCTGCCCGATCAGCGCCGGGCAAAAGATCTTGATCCCGGCGCCCAACCAGCAGCTGCCGACGGCCACACCGCTGCCGACCAACCTGGCCAAGGGTACCAAGATTCAATATACGGTGCAATTGGGCGACACTATGGCTTTGATTGCCACCAAGTTCAACACGACCGTGGATGCCATCCTGAAGGAGAACAACCTCAAGGATGCCAACGCCATCCAGTACGGTCAGGCGTTGGTGGTTCCGTTCGGCCTGGCCACGCGTGTTCCCACGCTGGCGCCCACCAGCACCCGGGCGGCTACTCAGCCGGGCGCAGTGGTTACCGTCCCGGCGGCCACCCAGGCGGCCCCGGCTGCGACCCAGGCAATTGTTCCTACGGTGACGCCCGCTCCTTAGGTTGTGATACGGCGGGGGCAGGCGGTAATTTGCCTGCCCCCGTTATTTTGCCGGAAAAGTGGAGCTTATCGATTGGAGAAGTCCGGGTATTTTTATCACTGGCCGGTCTGGGTTTTGTTGATTGGGCTTGTGGGGGCCGGGCTGGCATGGGTGAGCGCCAGCCTGGGCTGGATTGATACGATCAGTACGTTTACGGCCGTCTTTTTGGGGATCTTTATCGAGGCCGCCCCATATTTGCTGTTGGGTACGTTGGCCTCTGGGCTGGTTGAGGTTTTCTTTAAGCCGGAAGAGCTGGCGCGCTGGGTGCCGCGCCGGGCGTTGTTCAGGGCGCTTGCCGGCGGGCTGTCGGGAATGTTTATGCCGGTGTGCGAATGCGGGGTGGTGCCGCTGACCCGCCGTCTGCTGCGCAAGGGTATGCCGCTCTCAATGGGGGTGGCCTTCTTGCTGGCGGCACCGGTGCTCAACCCGATTGTGATCGCCAGCACCTGGGCGGCGTTTGGTAATACACCGATTTTTTGGGGACGGTTAATCCTATCGTTCGGGGTGGCCGTGGGCGTGGGGTTGATCTTCAGCGCTCAACCGGACGCCCAGCGCCTGCTGCGCCCCGGCGTGCTTGCCGGGGTAAGCCCCGGTGTTTTGGCCGGGGCGGGGTTGGATGATTGTGGTGTGCATGCCGCAGATTGTACATGCTCTGTGGACGATGCGCCTTCTGCCACGGACTGGCGTGCTCGCTGGCAGCGCGTGCTGGTCATTACCGCCGACGAATTCTTTGAAATGGGGCGTTATCTGGTCGCCGGCGCCTTGCTGGCTGCCTGCCTGCAAACTTTCATACCTCAGACGATGCTGCTGAACCTGGGGCGCGGGCCGTTTCTTTCGGTGCTGGTGATGGTCGTTCTGGCAGTGTTGCTTTCCATCTGTTCGACGGTGGATGCGTTTATTGCGCTGGCGTTTGTGGGGACGTTTACCACCGGTTCGATCCTGGCTTTCCTGGTGTATGGACCGATGGTGGACATCAAAAGCGTGCTGATGTTTTTGCAGGTGTTTGAACGCCGTACGGTGTTTTACCTGGTAGCTTTGCCGTTGATGATGGTGTTGGTGCTGGCGGTGGCGTTAAACTTCGCCGCCATCTGGTAGAGGCAAGATGACCTTACGTAGTTATCGTACGTTTCAGGCCTTGCTCCTGGCCGCATTGGGGCTGTTTTTACTGGATAAAGTGTGGAGCGGTGCGGTGTTGCTGTATATCAACCGCCGTTTTGTGCTGCTGGTCATGCTGGCCGGGCTGCTGTGCGTGGCGCTCGCCCAGGTGGTGTTGCGCGCTCGCCCGGCGGTGGGGGAAGAGGATGGCAGCGATTTGCCGGCTGATATTGTGGATCATGAGCACGCTCATCCACGCCCCTCGGGCGCGAATCTGCTCTGGTTGCTGATCCCGGTGGTATTGGGTTTTCTGATACCGGCCCGGCCGCTGGGGGCCAATGCGTTGGCGACGCGTGGGGTGAACACCTCGGCGCCGTTGACGGTTGCAGCGGGGCAAACGGCAAATACGTTGGCTCTGCCTGCCGCCGATCGCACGGTGTTGGATTGGATCCGGGTTTTTCGCTCTACGGGCGATTTGCGCACCCTGGCCGGGCAGGCGGTGAATGTAACCGGTTTTGTCTTTCACGATCCGGCCTTACCCGATCGTCGTTTTCTGGTGGGGCGGTTTACGATTACCTGTTGTGTGGCCGACGCCGCGGCGTTGGGGATGACGGTGGATTGGGCAGGCGCCGGCGAGTTGCGTGAGAATAGTTGGGTACGGGTGCGCGGCGAGATCGCCCTGGATGAAGATACCCGCGAGCCTTATATCCGCGCCACCCATGTTGAGACCATTCCCGAGCCCGATAACCCCTATTTATACCCGTGAATCTGAAAACGCGTTTTGATCGCCTGGTTTGGGGCATTTTGCTTGGGCTGGCGCTGTTATTGGCCGGAATTGTGATCGCCGGCAATCTGCGCGGCCTGTCTGCGCCGCAGCCGTACCCGGCGCAGGCGGTGGTGGGAGTATACGGGCCGGTGGGCTTCCGTTTTGCGCAGCCCGTACAGGTAGAAAAGGTGGAAAGCTATCTGCGTTTTTCGCCCGAGGTGAAGGGCAGGTTGACCTGGGAAGACGACCGGAGCACCTTCTGGTTCTGGCCCTCACAGCCGCTGGATGTGCGCCAGGATTATACCCTGGAACTACTGGCAGGCGTGCCTGGTGAAGATGGGCGGACGCTGCGCCAGCCTGCCCGCTGGCAGGTCGGCGTACGCCAGCCACGGATCGCCTATCTGGGGCATATCAGCAGTGCGCCGGAAGTGTGGTCTGTTGTAGCAGATGGCAGTCAGGCGCAGGCGCTGACGCAGACCGGTGGGCGGGTCTTTGATTTTGGCGTTGCTCCGGACGGTGAGTGGCTGGCCTATTCGGTTTTGAACGATCAAAAAGGGTTTGACCTGTGGCGTGTCGATCGTGAAGGCAAGGCGGCGCAACCTTTGTTGCTTTGCGCTGCCGACCAATGCCAGTCGCCGGCGATATCGCCGGATGGTAAGTGGCTGGCGTACGTGCGCCGTGCGGCTCCGCTTCGGGCCGGGGCCTCCGCCGGACTGCCGCGCATCTGGACGTTGGAATTATCCAGCGGGCAGACGGCGGCTTTGTATACCGATGTGCAGATTAGCGGTTACGATCCGTCCTGGTCGCCGGATGGTACACGTCTTGCCAGTTACGATGGCTTGCGTGGGGGCATCCGGGTTTTGAACCTGACGAACGGACAACTGGATATATTGGAAACCAAACTGGGAGAAAATGGCTCCTGGGCGGCGGGGGGGCGCCAGATGGTATTTAACACGGTTGAGGTGGGCGAGACGCAGGCTGTCGTGCGTATCTATCTCGCCAATTTCGAAAACCGCAAGGTGGAGCCCCTGTTTAAAGACGATTTGTTATCGAGCGAGTATAGCGTGCCGCAGGTTTCGCCATCTGGAGAATGGATGGCGGTGGGGGTGCGCCTGTTGGGGGGCAGCCCGGCCAAACAATTGTGGTTGATGCGCCCGGATGGCGGCGACCAGCAGGCCATCACCGCCGATCAAACCTATATGCATGGCCGTTCTCTATGGGATCCGTTGGGGGAGGCGTTGGTCATCCAACGTTTTAAGCTGGGGAGCTCAGACAGCCAGCCCGAACTGGTTGTCTGGCGGTTGGCCGATCACGGCGCGACCCTCGTTGCCCACGACGCAACTTTGCCGGCCTGGTTGCCATAATATCTCCGGGGTCTTCGGTTGGGGTGTTGCAAAGGCGCAGAGGCGCAAGGACGCGGAATGGTAAACGCACGCGTTTGCGCAAAGCGGGCAGTTTTAAAAATTAAAGGGGCTGTCGGATTGGTTCGACAGCCCCAAGGGGTGGAATGTTGGATTGCCGGTGCGCTTATTCGACGATCATGGTAACGCTGAAGGACAGGATGTAGACGCCATCATCGTTATACAACCGCCAATAGCCGGTGTGCCGGCCCTTATCTTCCGGGGCGCGGAAGAATAATTCTACTTCGGCGACCTCGCCGCAGCCGGTATGACTGGGCAGGCTGATGCTTTGTTTCTTGGGTACGAGCGTACCGCCGACAAACCGAATGTAGAACTGATTGTCCCACTCGCGCATCCCCAGATTCTGGATGCCCCAGACGATTTTAAAGCTCTGTTTGGGGGAGAAAGAGCTAAGGCTGGGCGGATCCTGGGTGACGATGGCGGCGGCGTCTGTATAAGGGGTCTTGGTGGGGCGGGTTGGTTGAACGGCGCTGCCGGCGCTTGTGGCGGTGACCACCACCGTGTTCACGATGGTGGGCTGCAGGGCGGTGGGTTGGGCCAGGGTAACGGTTGCGGTGGGTGAAGGGATTGGCGTTTCAGTGGGCGGGAGCGAGGTGGCAGTCGCAGAGGGGTGGAGTGCGGCCTGAACCGTCAGGTCGGCTACAACGGTTTCGGCGACCTGGGTACGCATGAGGTTCAAGTCGGCGGTTGGGGCAGGATTGAGAGCCTGGGCGTTGCAAGCGGTCAGGGGCAAGAGGCTGACCAACAGGATGAGGCGCCAGGCGATTTTACGTACAGCGAACATGGTGAGTTTCCTCCAATACAAATCCAGACAAATATGTGGCAGTCCAACTGCCGTGTGTGCAATTTTCAGGCGTGTTGGGGTTTATGTCAAGGGTAGCGCCGTCTGGATCTCCAGGCGGACTGCGGGGTCTGTTTCGCGGGCCAGGGCTGTTGCCAACGCCTGGCGGGCAGCAGCGTGTTGCAACTGCCCGAGCGCCCAGGCCACGTGGGCGCGTACCAGCGGCTCGGGCTCGTTTTCCAGCGCCCAGGTCAGGTCGGGCAGGCTGGTAATATCTTGCAGGTTGCCCAGGGCAACGGCAACGTTGCGCAGATAGCCGCGCCGGCGGGTGCGCAGCACGGAACTGCGCTCGAATTTTTGTTGGAACGCCTGTGGGGTGAGGCGCAGTTCCTGGCGCAGATCGGGATAACTGATTTCCAGCGCGGGGAAGGGATGTAGGTGTGCCTCGGCGATGTGTTCGTTCCAGGGACAGACTGCCTGGCACATATCGCAGCCGAAGATCCAGTTGCCCGCCAGGGGGCGCAATTCAAGCGGAAAGCTGCCCTTGTTTTCGATGGTTTGATAGGCGAGACAGCGGTTGGCGTCCAGCGTGCGATCCGGACGGATGCAGCGGGTGGGGCAGGCCTGGATGCAGCGCTGGCAGCGACCGCAGCGGTCGGCCAGAAAGGGAGGATCGGGTTCCAGGGGGATATCCAACAACACTTCGGCCAGCAAGAAAGCCGAGCCCAGGCCCGGGGCGATCAGGCAGGTGTTTTTGCCGATCCAGCCCAGGCCGGCCAGTTGGGCAAAGTCACGCTCGAGGATGGCGGCGCTATCGGTGTAAATGGCGGCCCGGCAGCCGGCGGGCAGACAGGCGAGCAGCGCCTGGAGCCGGGCGGGGATGAGGGTATGGTAATCTGCGTCCCAGGCGTAAGCGGCGATCCTGCCGCGCGGGCCAGAGGCGACCGGCGGCGGGGTATAACGGGCCGGGTTGGGGTAGGGGAGCGCGACGACGAATACCGAGCGGCAGCCGGGGAGGACATTTTCTGGGTGGGCGCGGCCGAGGCGGTGACGCGGGCTGTTGAGATAGGCCATGCCGGCCTGCCGGTCTGCATCCAGCCAGCGCTGGTACGTTTCCAGGTGGGGCGGGGTGACGGCTGGCGCAACCCCTGCCAGGACAAAGCCGAGGCGCACGGCCTCGGCTTTGAGCGTAGCTTTGAGATTGGAAGCAACCGGCGAGGATGCCGGCGACCTGGTCGGGACCTGGTCTGCGGTCATGCGTCGATCAACTACCGCTGGTGGGCGTCACGCTGGGGGTGGGGGTTTCGGTTGCGGTGGCTGTGGCGCTGGATGGGGTCGGGGTCGTCGTTTCGGTCGGGGCCGCGGTGCCGCTGGCTACCACGATCTCGAGGAAGACCGGCATATTGAAGTTCAGCCCGAAGGCGTTGGACATGACCCAATCGCTGCGATAGGAACCGGCCCGGCTGGGGGCAGTCATGTCGACCGAGATTTCAACCTCTTCCAGCGGTTTGACCTCTTTCTTCAGCACAATTTCCTTGGGGGCGCTGAAATTGTTGCCGCTGTAGAAGCGCAGTTTGTAGTTGGGCGTCCAGGTGGTGCTGCCGATGTTACGCAGCCGCCAGATCATGGTGAATTTCGTTCCTGGTTTAAAGGCGGTCTTGTCGGTGATGGATTGAGAGATGTACAGCGCCTGATCGGGAAGCTGGGTGCTGGACAGGGTGCCGGCGGCGACGGTAGGTTGCGGCGTGCCCAAGGTGGGGGTCATCGTTTCTGTGGGGAGCGTCGTCTCGGTGGGGATGGGGGTGATGGTCGCCGATGGGGTTAGCGCCAGGTTTTGGGTTACCTGCGCCCAGACCGTGGCGGCAGCCGAAGTGGCGATGGCGTTGGGATCAACGGTCGGGGTCAAATTTGCAGTCGGAACGTTGCAGGCCGTCAGCAGCAACAGGCTGGCCAACAGCAGAATGCGCCCGACGGTGTGAGCAGTTTTGGTCATAGTAAGTCTTCCTCCAGAAGGATTGGCCCTGTGTTACAGGACAGGATTTGCAAAGATTCTCAGGCGGATTGGAAGAATTGTCAAGGGCTGCTGATCTTCGGCAAATTTTGGGGTAGAATATACTCGTCTGGATGATTGCGTTCGGTCTGGCTTTTTTGACCGCTTCGGGGTGATTCGTTCATTTTACTGTTCTCAGGAGCCACACTATGATGGAATTCCATGTTTCCCGCCAGGCGCGTGATCGCTATCAGTTTGATCAGGTTTTGTTTGCTCTGAACGGCAACGTCCTGCTGGCTAATTTCCACGCGGCTCGTGTGTTCGCGCAGAAAATGAATCAAAAAAGGGACCTGGTGCGTTTCCCCGATCAGGCGGTCAAGGCCGGGCAGATCAACGCCATGGGGTTGTTAGACGAGATTTTGCACCACGTTATCGCCCAGTATCGCCGCCAGAAGAATCCCGAGGTAATGTCGCGGGCTTTGGGGTGGTTAGAGGAAGCGGTCGGAGCGGAGGCGCTGGACAAATTGATCGTGCTGTTTATGGCCGAATTTCCACCGGTGGCGGTCTATCAGGGGAAACTATCGGTTGAAACGTATCTGCAACTGGAGACGGACGGAATCTCAAACCGGGCGTTGGCGTTGGAAGAGCTGGTGTTGTTGTGGGTGACCAACCAGAACCCCGCCTGTCAGCGTTATGCGGAATTGTTTGAGGATGAACTCTTGCGGCGCGAGACCGTCTATCCGCAGGCAATGCAGGCGCTATACACCTTTTTTGAGACGCAGCCCCGCTTTGGCCCGGATCATCAGAACCTGATCGATATGCTCTGCGCCCCGGCCAGGGCGTTCCCGGATTCTCTGGAAGATCAGTTGGAGTTTGTGCGCCGTTCCTGGTCGGGCATGTTGGGTAGTTATCTGACCCGGCTTTTGAGCAGCCTGGATCTGATCAAGGAAGAAGAAAAGGCCGTTTTCTTTGGGCCGGGCCCGGTGGCCATTCCGGTGTATGACTCGGCCAGCGTGACCGCCGGTGAACTGGAGGCCGAGAATTTTAGCCTGGATCGCGAGTGGATGCCGCGCCTGGTGCTGATCGCCAAGAATACCTACGTCTGGCTCGATCAACTCAGCAAACAATACGGCCGGAGTATCACCCGCCTGGATCAAATCCCGGATGAGGAACTGGATTTGCTGGCGCAGCGCGGCTTCAGTGGACTGTGGCTGATCGGGTTATGGGAGCGCAGCCGGGCCTCGGCGCGGGTGAAGCAATTGTGCGGTAACCCGGAGGCCGTGGCTTCGGCTTACTCGCTGGCCAGTTATCAAATCGCAGCCGAGATCGGCGGCGAGGAGGCGTATCGCAACCTGCGGGATCGGGCCTGGCAGCGTGGAATTCGCCTGGCAAGCGACATGGTGCCAAACCATATGGGTATCGATTCGGATTGGGTGATCGAGCACCCGGAATGGTTCCTTTCGTTGGATTACAGCCCGTTTCCATCCTATACGTTCAATGGCCCCGACCTGGCGCCGGATGGGCGGGTGAGTCTGTATCTGGAAGATCATTATTATAGCCGTTCGGATGCGGCTGTGGTTTTCAAGCGGGTGGATCACCGCAACGGCGGGGTGCAGTATATTTATCATGGCAACGACGGCACCAGTATGCCCTGGAACGATACGGCGCAGTTGAATTATCTCAACTCGCAGGTGCGCGAGGCGGTGATCCAGACCATTCTGTCGGTGGCGCGGCGTTTCCCGATCATTCGTTTCGATGCGGCGATGACGTTGGCCAAACGCCATTACCAGCGGCTGTGGTTCCCGGAACCGGGCAGCGGCGGCGACATCCCAACGCGCGCCGAGCATGGGATGACGCGCCAGCAGTTTGAAGAGGCCTTGCCCGAAGAATTCTGGCGCGAGGTGGTTGATCGGGTGGCGCAAGAGGCTCCGGATACGCTCTTACTGGCCGAGGCTTTCTGGTTGATGGAAAGCTATTTCGTGCGCACGTTGGGGATGCACCGGGTGTATAACAGCGCCTTCATGAACCTGCTGCGCAACGAAGACAACGGCAAGTATCGCCAGTTGATGAAGAACACGTTGGAGTTCGACCCCGAAATCCTCAAACGCTTTGTCAATTTTATGAATAACCCCGATGAGCGTACGGCGGTAGATCAATTTGGCAAAGGGGACAAATATTTTGGCGTTTGTGTGTTGATGTGTACACTGCCGGGGCTGCCCATGTTTGGGCACGGTCAGGTGGAAGGATTAGCCGAAAAGTACGGCATGGAGTTCCGCCGGGCGTATTGGGATGAACAGAGCGATTTGAACCTGGTGCAACGGCACCAACGTGAGGTCTTCCCGCTGCTGCATCGCCGGCAGTTGTTTGCCAACGTGGATCACTTCCTGTTGTACGATTTCTTCGCTGCGGATGGCTCGGTCAACGAAGATGTATACGTTTACTCCAATGGCGCAGGGAGCGAGCGGGCGCTGGTGGTTTATCACAACCGCTTTGGAAGCGCACACGGCTGGGTGCGGATGTCGGTGGGGTATTTGTGGCGTGATCCGCAGGGCGAACGCCAGATCGTGCAGCGCTCGTTGGGCGAGGGGCTGAATCTGCACCCCGAGGCCGACCGTTACGTGGTCTATCGCGATCAGGTGACTGGGCTGGAACATATTGCTGCGAGCCAGGATGTATGTGAGCGCGGCCTGTATTTTGACCTGCACGCCTATCAATATCACGTATTTCTCGATTTTCGCGAAGTGCAGGATGACGAGTGGAATTCATACCGGCAGCTAT
Source organism: uncultured Anaerolineaceae bacterium (assembly GCA_964535315.1). GTDB lineage: Bacteria > Chloroflexota > Anaerolineae > Anaerolineales > Anaerolineaceae > CAZHTS01. The sequence goes on along the minus strand of CAZHTS010000001.1, from coordinate 147,660 downwards.
GCAGTTATCTGAACGGTCGCGGGGTACCCAGTATCCGCCATGCGTTGCGCGACCTGCTTTTGCAGCCGGTGTTGACGCCGTTGCAGCAGCTGGTCAACGCGGGGTACTGGGGGTATTTGCTGGATAACCGCTTGAGCGATGAGCGCCCGGCCCTGCCGCCTGGGCTGCTGACTGAAGCCGAGCACAAACTGACCGGGCTGCTCAAGGGGGTTGTCTTCATGACGGACAGCCCGGCAGATGGGGAAGCGTTGCTGGCGCGCCGGGCGGGCCGCTGGCTGCGCGCCGTTCTGGAATTGCCACATCTGGCGCGATTGTATCCTCTACCGGGAGCGAAACATTATCCGGCAGGGTTGACCTATCTACAGGCTGAATTACACCGGCCGGAAAACTGGCTGGCGTTGTTTGAGTTTGCTTTTGTGCATGAACTCGGGCGCCTGGCGAAGCCGGACGATTTTATCGAGCAGACGTTGGCGTGGTGGGATGAGTGGCAGCTGTCTATACGGCTGGTTGAAGTCGCCCAGACAATGGGGCTTGCCCCCGAGGCGGCGGTGCGGGCGGCGCAGGTGGTGCGGGTATTGATCAGCCAACAGCGCTGGTTTGCCGAACTGGGGAAGCTGCCGGCCGAGCAGGTGTTAGAGGGCTGGCTGGCCGATGAAGCGGTGCAGCGTTTTCTAGGCGTGAATCGTTACCAGGATGTGCTGTGGTTCAATCACGAATCCTTCGAGCAGTTTGTGTGGTGGATGATGTTGTTGCACGTTCTGGATGCGTGTGCCGATGAAGAGAGCAGCGCCAGCCAGGTGGTTGAGGCGGTGCTGGTGGATTATGAACTGGTGCAGCGCCTGTCGCGGGCAGAACAACAATCGAGCTATCAGGTGGTGCGGCTGCTTGAGGCGGCGCGAGATTAATCAGGCTCGCCCAGGCTCTGGCGAGCTCGTTCGAGGTGCTGGCTGAAGACCACGTCGGCACTCAGTTGGGTGCGCCAGCTTACCACCGGTTTGAGCCAGGTACACATCTGTTCATACAGATCGACGCCGGTGGCCTGTTCGGTCAGCCAGACGGCCTGGGTGGCATAGGCGATGTTGTTACGCGGCTCGATGCGGTCAAAGTCGTCAAAGAACCAGCCGCAAGAGGTGAACATGCGCTGGCGTTCGTATTGGGCGCGCAGCAGGAGCGTCAGGGTATGCACCAGAGTGGCATCCAGACGGCGCCCAACCAGCGAGGATGCCAGTTCGGCGACGTCCATCTGACCCTGGATGACGTGGATGTATTCGTGCCGCAGTTGCCAGGGATCTTTGAGCAGCGGGGCAGTGACTTTCAGATACTCGTTGTCCAGCGCTTCGGCCAGGTTATTGAGCGCCTGTCGCATGGGCTCTTTCCAGGTGCTGTTCGGGGTGCAGCTACAATCGCCGCTCCAGCGGGTAACGCCGTGATGGCAGCTCCACGAGGTTCTGTCGCGAATTTCGGTGCTGGCGTGGACGCCGTACTGGCGTAGCCACAGGGCCGGGAAGACGACCTGGATGGGCTTGCCTTTCATGGCGCCATCCAGTAGATAGGCGAGGAACTTGTCGCGAAAATGCTGGTGGTGCCCGTACAATTCGCCGTCCGAGGCGATCATGATAAATTGGGGTTCCTCTTGCGCCGGTCGCCAGTTGAACTTGGGCAGCAAGATCTCCAGGAGGAAGCGGTCGGCGTTGCTGGTGGAACCGGGGTCGAAACTGACCCGGGTGCTGAGATCCATATTGTAAAAGAATACGGCGATCTGCCGCCCGGCGGAGAGTTTAACCTGATAAGGGCGGCTGAAATCCAGGTTTGGGTCGGCGGCCTGCCAGGGGGCCAGGATGGTGAACTCGATGCCACAATCGGCCAATACTTCCAGGGTTTCCAGGTCTACGGCGGTTTCGGGTAGCCACATGCCGATGGGGCGGTGACCAAAGCGATACTCGAAGTCGGCGATGCCCCAATTGACCTGGGTGATCTTGTCCAGGCGCGAGGCCAGCGGCAGAATCGTATGGTTGTAAGATTGCGCCATGGCGTTGCCCACGCCGTAACGGGCCAGGTTGCGGTGATCCTGGTCAATGATGGCGGATGCGGTCTCGCGATGGTGGCGCGCCATCCATTCGAAGAGGGTGGGGCCGATATTGAAACTGATGTGCTCGAAATTCCCCAGGGCGGCGTTGGGTTTGTAGCACTGGTGGTAGATACGTTCGTTCCAGTTTGAGTATGGTGCAGCCCCGGCCTCATTGGGAATTTCACCGCTGAGTGGATCCTCGCGCGGAGGCTGATAGAAGTGCCCGTGAATACAAAATGCCTGTGTGCCCATGTTATTTCCGAGCCGCCTGTTTGGAGATAGGGGTCAGATAATCCAGGAGAGCGCCAAAGCGGGCCGGCATCAGCCCAAAGAGTCTGGGCAACGTGTCGACCGGGCAGGTGCGGTCGGCGGCCAGATAATCGAGCCAGAAGATGGAAATCGGGAATTGGCGCATCGATTGTTCCAGATACAGACTCAAAAAGCGCAGATAGGGGGGCGGTAGTGAGATGAAGAAGCGGCGGCGGCCAATTCTGGTCAGGATGGTCTGACAAATGCCGCGGAAGGTCAGGTATTCTCCACCGCCGATGGCGTAGGTTTGATTGATCATGCGCTCATCTTCCAATGCCCAGGCCAGGCAGGCCACCAGGTCTTCGATCCACAGGGGTTGAAGCAGGCTGTTGCCGCTGCCGGGTACAAAGAATACGCCAGGGGCTCTGGCAAGCAGGCGCGCCAGGGAAGTGGTGAACTGATCGCCGGGCCCAAAGACGGCTGCGGTGCGAAAGATGGTGTACGGAACGCCGCTGTGAATGATAAAGTTCTCGGCCAGCGCCTTGGCTTTCAACACGGGGAAGGCAGAGGCGCGATCGGCGCCCAGATGGCTGAGCAGGAAGATGCGCTCGATGTTTGCCTCGGCGGCGGCCTGCGCCACGAAACGGGTACCCTCGATATCCACGCCGCTCAGGTCGGCATGGCTGCCTTTGCGTTCAACGCCGGCGAGATGATAAATCACCTCGACCCCTTTCATGGCGGCGCGCAGCCCACGCTCGTCGTTCAATGCAGATACCGCCACCTCAACCGATACCCCGCGTGGTAGATTGGGGGAAGTTGGCGATGGGCGTAGCAGAATGCGGACCTGTTTGCCGGAGTAGACCAGATGCCGGACAAGCGCTCTGCCGATGAATCCTGTTCCGCCGGTAATTAAAATCATAACCGATACGATTATAACAAAGGATGGGGTTGCTATGTATGGCTGCAACGATCTTGAAAGCTTTCAGTTTTATTGTCGTTTTAAACCGCTCTGGCATGTTTCTTGCTCCGAAGATGGGTAACAGGACTCTTACTCAGGGTGATTGCATGGAAACGACAATGATTACTTTCCAATCTCGTTCGACCCGTCTTGGGTTTCATTATTATCCGGACACCTTACATTACGGTGAAACCGATTTGCAGACCTGGCTGCCGCGCCTTAAAGAATTGGGCGCCTCCTGGTTGGTGCTGCCGGCAATCCTCAACCGGGCTGTCCCGGAACATTTCATCACTGGTTTGTTGCAGGCGGGCATCGAGCCAGTTTTGCATTTTCGCCTGCCGTTGGTGGGTGCGGCGGGCGAGCAGGCCGAATTTACCCCGCTTTTGCAGGCTTATGCGCGTTGGGGGGTGCGCGGGGTGCTGTTCTTTGACCAGCCCAATGCCCGTTCGGCCTGGCCGGCCTCGAGCTGGACACAAACGGACCTGGTGGAGCGTTTTCTGGATCGCTTCTTGCCGCTGGCCGAAACCAGCCTGGGGTTAGGGCTGCTGCCGATCTTCCCGGCCCTGGAACCGGGTGGAAGTTACTGGGATACGGCATTCCTGCGCACGGCGCTGGAGGCGTTGGAGCGGCGCAAACAGAATTTGCTGCTGGACAACCTGGTGTTGGCTGCCAACGCCTGGACATTCCGCCGTTCTCTCAATTGGGGGGCCGGCGGCCCGGAGCGCTGGCCGGATGCACGCCCTTACTTCACGCCGCAAGATGAACAGGACCAACTCGGTTTCCGCATTGCGGACTGGTATCAGGCGGTTAGTATGGCGGTATTGCAACGCAACTGCCCAATGATTTTGCTGAACGCCGGGGTGGCAAGTAATCCGTTGGCGCTGCAACGGGATGTATATGATACCGATGAGCACGCGGCCGTGAATCTGTCCATTGCCCGTTTGCTGGCTGGCGAGCAGGTGCAGGATTCGCTGGCGGTCGAGAAGATGTTGGAGCCTGTTTCATCGTCGGTGATTGCGTGTTGCTGCTGGTTGTTGGCGGCCGGGAGCAATAGCCCGTTTGCGGCGCAAGGCTGGTATGAGCCAGAGAGCGGCGCGGCTCGCCCGGCAGCGAAGGCGCTGCTCGCATGGCGTAAAGGGGGAGAAAAAGAATCCAAAGCGCTGCCGTCCATCCGCGCTGAATTGGACGGACTGCTGCCTGCGGTTCAGGAATGTGTCGTGGCAAGTGGGGTAGCCGAGAAAGCCGAAGGGACGCTCGAACCGGCGCCGGGCGCTGTGCCGCCGGACGCGGCCGCAGAGAATACTCCGCCCACACAGGCCGCGCCGGCGGCAGAAGCCACCCCTGAAGAACCGGTGCCGGTTGTGCACCCATTACGCCACTATTTGTTGCTGCCCACCTATGAATGGGGAGTGGCGGACTGGCATTTGCAGGTGATTCAGCCCTTTGTCAAACGGCATTTGCCGGTGGTTGGCTTCTCGCTTGAAGAGGCCGCCCTGGCCGCCCAGGTCACGGTGGTGGGAAACGCACAAACTTTTCCAGAAGAGGCGCTAGAGCGTTTGCGTCAGGGTGGTTGTGTGGTGGAGCGAATTAGCGGAACTGGCACAGATATTGCAACACTATTGGCAGAGAGGTAACCATGAATATCCCAATTGCTTCCTCATACCGTTCGTCTACCCCGATCGTTGCTCGCCCGCCCGTTCTGAAAGTCATTGGCATGGGGGGCGGGGGCTGCAATGCCATCAATCGTATGATTGAACTGGATTTGAAAGGTGTGGAGTATATTGCGGCCAATACCGATGCCCAGGCGCTCAAGCGCTGCCTGGCGCCGACTCAGATTCAGTTGGGGCCGCGGCTGACGCGCGGCCTGGGGGCTGGCGGAAACCCGCAGATTGGCGAGGCAGCCGCAGAAGAGAGTTACCGCGAGATCAACGCTGCCTTGACGGGTGCGGACATGGTTTTTATCACTGCCGGCATGGGCGGCGGAACCGGGACCGGGTCGGCGGCGATTGCGGCCCGGGTGGCGCGTGCCCTGGGGGCGGTAACCGTAGCTATCGTTACGCTGCCGTTTTCGTTTGAGGTCGGTCGGCGACAACAAAACGCCCGGCGTGGGATTGCGGCGTTACAACCCTATACGGATACGTTGATTACCGTTCCCAACGACCGCCTGCTGCATCTGGCGCAATCGAACCTGACGCTGGATATGGCCTTTCGCCTGGCCGATGACGTCCTGCGCCAGGGTATTCAAGGCATTTCGGAGTTGATTACCCAGCCGGGGTTGATCAATGTGGATTTTGCTCACGTGCGCCAGGTGATGCAGATGGGCGGCGGTTCATTGCTCTCCATTGGTTATGGACAGGGGGAAGGCAAAGCTGTTCAGGCGGTCGAACGGGCGTTGCATCATCCTTTATTGGAGACGATCAGCCTGGATAATGCTTCGGCGGTCATTGCTAATTTTACCGGGGGGCCCGATTTGACCTTTTTGGAGGTGGCAGATGCTTTGAGTTATTTGCAGGAGCGCACCAATCAACAGGCCGAGATCATCCCAGGGGTCGTTCCCAACGAGTGCATGCAGGATCGCGCTCAGGTCATCCTGGTGATTACCGGATTGGGCGCCACACCGGTCGATACACGCCCGGTCGAACACCGTGCAGAGACGCCTGTGGCTATCCCGGTGGAACCGGTGCGCGAGGCGTTTCCTGTGACGATGATGCCGGCGTTGGAACTGGCTGCGGCGCACGGCGACCTGGATTTGCCGGCGTTTATGCGCAGACGTGTACGTTAGCCCGCAGGAGATGGATATGCAGGCCCACATTCTGGCTCGGATTTGCAAGCAGGTATACCAGCATTTCCCTGAGGTCGTAGATGCCGAACCCAGGGTACAGGAACTCGATCCCAACCAGTATCTTCTGGTTTTTAAGGGGACGGTCTGTACGGAGGACGGTCGCAAGCTGGTGCGCACGGTGCGGGTTACGGCCCGGGCGGACGGGCAAATTGTAAAAATGAGCACCTCGCGCTAGAAATTGGGTACCTGCAGGAGGAAAATTATGTATGCTCCATTTGGAAAACGCCTGGAAATTCTATTTTGGGATCGTCTGGCCATTCCGGCCTTAACTCGTTCGCGCCTGCTCCAACGTATCGTGCAAAGGACCTATCGCGATTTTGCCGGGGATACACTTTCCAGTGTTTTCTTATGTATCTTTATGGCAAGTGGCATCGGGTTTCTGTCCGGATTTGTTGCATTTGCGGTGCGTTCTTTCTTGAGGTAGACCTATGCGTAAGTTCTGTTTTTGCGCAGCCGTTGTCCTGGCATTGGGAACTGCATTGTTATGCTTTTTCCCGGTGCAGTCGGCGAAAGGTGTTCCGGGGTCGCCCGAGTTCGGCTATGGTGTCTGGTTGTATCTCGATGGCGGCCAGTTAGACGCAGCGTTGCAACAAATACCAGATCTCAATCCCGACTGGGTGGCCATCGAGATTCCCTGGAGCGTCTATTACCCTGCGGAGGCAAGCACTCCGGATTACACTGCCCTGGATGAGACCATGCAGATTCTTGAGCAGAGTCCGGCAGCGATCATGTTTAGCATTACACGTCCACCGGCATGGGCTGTGGGTGCGCAGGGTCCGGATATAACCAAGAGCACGACCTTTATCCGTTCCTTGTTGGAACGCTATCCCCAACAAATTGAGGCGGTGGAACTGTTCCCGGCGGCGAACACCGGCACCGGGTGGGGAGCCCCTCCGACTTCTCAGGCGTATATAAACCTTTATCGCAGCGTGGCCCCTCAACTGGTTGCCCTTAATCCTGCTTTGGTGGTGGCGATGGGTGGTTTGACCCCGCTGTCTCCAGAGCAACTGGCGGCCCCGACGCCGGCCAATATCGATGACCTGGTGTATTTGCAGGGTTTGTATGACGCCGGGATCGCGGCCACCCCCGCCGTCATCAGTGTGCGCCTGGATGCGACCACGGGGGACGCCATGACCCCGCCGGACGGCGCCGAACGCCGTTACCTGCGGCATTACGAGGAAATTCGTCAGGTGATGCTCAAGAACAATCACGCGGGCGGTAAGCTGTGGGTAACACGGCTGGCTTTCCCTGAGGGTAAACTTCGCACCGAAGATCAGGTATATCGCGATGAGCAAAATCAGACCATCTGGTTGTTCAAGGCGTTCACACAGTTACGCTCGCAGTTGTACGTCGGCGTGACTTTCTTGCAGAGCATGAATCCGGCACCGGCAGGGAATGGCGCACCTGAGCAGGCGCTTATCTTCGACGCAAACAAGAAACATCCCTTTTACACGGTGCTGCGTGACATGATCGTTCAAAATTCAGCGAGTTTTGCAAAAAAATGATGACTTCTCGTCCCGTTTCCATTTCTCGACCGACCCGTCTGCTGGCGCTGCTGGCCTTTGCGGTGTGTTTTGGTCTGGGGTTTAAGTTTTCTGAGGCGTTGTGGCCGCAAATTGCGCCGTTGTTGCCAGACCTGGCTTTTCTGCGCCCTGCACCGGCGCAATACTCTGTCGTGCTGATCCATGTGGACACACTGGAAAAAGAGCAGCCAGAAATGCTCTCAGCCTGGTTGATTGTGATTCAATATGGCAATTCCCCGATTGTGTGGTTTGAGCCGTTGTATCCCGGGCGATTGGATAGGGAGTTCGCCGATCAGCTGCAGGCGACCTCGGGGGTCGATGGCCGTGGTCAGCTTTCGGATGTGTTTGTACAGGCGCTGGAGCAGTTGGAACTGTCGTCAGAAAATGCGCTGGTGCTGGATGATGATGGCCTGGCGCAGTGGATGCGTAGTTATGAGGGCCAACGGATCGGTACGCCGCCCGCGCTGCAACAGCGCCCGGCAGATGTGTTGAATCATGAAGGGGAATTTCTGCAAGGCTTTTGCCAGAATGTCAGCAGCGAAGATTTCTTGATGCGCGTCCGGCAACTGCCGCAGATCGATCCATCACACGTGCGTATCGCCCTGGATGAAAACGAGCTTGCAGATGTATGGGGCCGCCTGAAACAGGGCAGCGTGGTGTGTAAAGTTAACCGTTAGGGTGGTTTTCGGGTACAATAGGGGGGATTATTGGCCGGGCAGTTGCAAAATTGCCTGAATATGGGGGTATGGGCGATTTGTCTGACCGCTTATCTTTGTACCCGGAGAAATCGTATGGGGCTGATTTGGGAAGGCGTGTTACAGGCAATTGGTTTGTTGTTTAGCCTGGACTCTGAAGTTGTCGGTATCACCCTGCTTTCTTTAAAGTTATCCGGTCTGGCGACGCTGGTCAGCCTGGTCGTTGGTTTGCCGTTGGGGACGCTGCTGGCGCAAGAACATTTTCCGGGACGTAAGTTTTTGCTCAGTCTGGTAAACACCGGTATGGCTTTGCCGCCGGTCGTCGTCGGGCTGATGGTCTCCATCTTCCTGTGGCGCAGCGGCCCATTGGGTGATTTGCGTTTGATTTATACACCCACAGCAATCGTCATCGCTCAGATCGTGCTGGCTGCGCCGGTGGTCATTGGCCTGACGGCGGCGGCTCTGCAACAGTTGGACCCGCGTTTGCAATTGCAATTGTTGGGGTTGGGCGCTTCTAAATGGCAGGTGACGTGGGCGCTGTGGAAGGAGGCGCGCCTGCCTTTGTTGGCGGCGGTGATGGCCGGTTTTGGCAGCGTGATTTCGGAGGTGGGCGCTTCAATGATGGTGGGCGGCAATTTGCGTTACCAGACCCGTATTCTGACCACGTCGATTGTGCTGGAGACCGGGCGCGGTAATTTTGCCCTGGCGATTGCGCTCAGCCTGATTTTGTTGCTGCTGGCTTATTTGATCAATCTGACTTTGACCTGGATCCAACAGGCCGGGCGGCGTTCTTAGGAGCAGGGATGGACCCGTTACTGGAAGTAAACGATCTGGTCGTGACGCGTGAGGGCAAGACGATCCTGACGGTTCCGCATCTTGCGATTGAAGAAGGGGAAGTGCTTGCAATTATCGGGCCGAATGGGGCGGGCAAGAGCACTCTGTTGCTGGCGGTCAGCCGCCTGTTGGCGTTGAGCCGGGGTGAGATTCGTTTTCGCGGCCAGGTTGTGTCGCATGAGGGGTTACTGGCGTATCGCCGCCGGCTGGCGCTGGTTTTGCAGGAGCCGCTTTTGTTGCAGAACTCGGTGTATGAAAATGTGGCCACCGGTCTGCGCTTTCGCGGTGTGTCAAAGGCTGTGATCGAGCAGCAGGTGAGCGAGTGGTTGTCGCGCCTGGGGATCCAGCATCTGCGTGATCGTCCGGCAAAGCGGCTCTCGGGGGGTGAGGCGCAGCGGGTCTCGCTGGCGCGGGCGTTGGCCTTGCAGCCGGATTTGTTGTTGTTGGATGAGCCGTTCAGCGCGCTGGATAATCAGACACGCCAGCGGTTGCTCCATGATTTGTACGAACTGTTGCGCCAGGTGAAAATGACCACCCTGTTCGTCACCCACGACCTGGACGAAGCGCTGTTTTTGGGCAGCCGGGTGGCAATTGTCATGGACGGTGAACTGCGCCAGGCCGGGTTGCCCGAGGAGGTGTTTACTGCACCGGTAGACCGGCAGGTGGCGAATTTTGTAGGGGTGGAAACCATCATTCCGGCCCGGGTGTTGGAGCAGGTCGACGGTCTGTTCAGTGCAGATGCAGGCGGCCTGTGCATTCAAGCGGTCGGTGATTGTCCGGCCGGGCATACGGTGTTGTTGTGTCTGCGCCCTGAGGACATTACCCTGGCATTGCCGGACGGTGATCCATCTTCCAGCGCTCGCAACCGAATGGCGGGACGGGTGACGCGACTGACGCCGCAGGGCGCCCTGTTGCGGGTGGTGGTGGATGGCCCTGTTCGCCTGGTCGCGCTGGTGACGCGCGCTTCGGCGCGTGAATTGAATCTGATAGAAGGACAACAGGTTGTGGCGACGTTTAAGGCCAGCGCAGTGCACACCATCCAGAAGGGGTGAGCGAGCAATCAGGGGGGGGTGAGAGGCGTCATTTCATGCGGGGCGTTGCGTCGTAATTTTTGCCAGGCCAGGTGGGCTTCGTTGGCCTGGGCGGTGTTGACAGTGTGATGGGTGTAACGCGCCTCCATGAAAAGGGCGGTCAACGTCTCGATCTCGTTCTGGAATTCCGGCAGGGTGGTTCGCAGCAGATGGGCATATTCGTACGGGGTTTGATCCGGACGGCGGGGCAGGGCGTGGTCGCGGCTCCAGCGCAGCATGGCCTGATAGGTGAGCAGAATTTGTTGGCGTGGCGGCAGATGGGTGAAGAGCGGGGTCAGGTCGGGTAGAGCGGGCAGGTGGGAGCGCTGGCGCAGGGTATCCAGGCGGGTGCGGATCAGCGTGCGCGCCTGGCGACGCATGGCCTGGAAGCGATTTTTCAGGCGGGCCCAGAACTGGCGCAGCCAGAGGATCAGGGGAAATTGCCGGACAGTCTCCAGCAGTTCACTGCGTTGGCGCAGATAGTGACGGATGGCAAAATAAGAGCCAAAGAAGAAAACTGTCCAGAAGGCCAGCGATTTCAGCATCTGGAACCACAGATCGGGTTCGGACGCGACGATGGGCGATGGCATTTCTGGTAGTCCGCTGGTTGGAGGTGCACCCGTGTTCAGGCCCAGCAGGCGAGAGACCTGGTAGATGATCCATAAGAAGGGGATTGCCAGGAGGAATTGCAGTATGACCAGCAAGCCGGCGACAACGCGCAACAGGCCATTAATCAGATCGAGCAGGCCGAACGAATAATGGGTGGGCAGCAAACCGGCCACCAGGGCGGCCAGAACGATCAGTACGACGCTGTATCGCAGCCAGCGAGGGGCCACCGGCGCAGCCACCGGAATGTTTTGCAGATACCAGCGGGCATTGAGAATGGTGTACTGGGTTTGCGCCAGCAAGATCAATCCCAGTAGAAAATAGGCCAGCAGTGCAATCGGGATGCTGCTGCGCAGCGCCAGTCGTACGGGGGGCAGGAAGGGCGCCTCCAGGCGCGACAGGGCGCCGGCGACCATCAACAGGATGCCCAGGTTGAAGATGGCGGTCACCAGACCGCCGCGTAATGCGTCGCGATCCTTGACCCACACCCCCTGACGTTCAAGGTCCAGTTGCTCGGATGTGCTGGATACCTGGTTCCAGAATTCACAGAAAAGCCCGCTGAGCAGCCAGGTGAAGAAGGCGCAGAGAATGGCGATGCTATATTCCAGGGTGAAGAAAGATGCGAAGAAATTTTCGTCCCACGCCAGAACATCCTGGAGGATTTGAGCGGGTTGGTTCCACAGGTAGAGCAGGGCCTTGACCCCCATCAGGATGATCACCCACTGGGTCAGGGTGATCAATAACCATTCGTGCACCGGGTTTTGCGAGCGGGAAGCCAGCCGCAAAGCGAACATGGTTTCGAGGGTGACGAACAGGTTGATACCGAGCAGGTAAGAACCATCCCATTGTGGGATAAAGCGTTGGGCCACCTGCAGACCGATGTATGTGATGCAAACCATCATCAATGCGACGGTGCCGTGATAGGCGGCAGTTGCCAGAGGGGAAATAACCGGCGGGCGTACGGTTTCAGACATCGGACACGTGTAAAGATTGCAGGTCTGTGGCGAACTGAATGGGATAGACGGAGAATCCCAGGCGTCCGGCGTTATGTTGGCCGAGGTCGGTGAGAGCCGGGCCATGCACGGTGACGATGCTGGCGCTCAAGCCACGCCGGCGGGCCTGGAGAAGCTCATCGATCAGATCGGGGGTGATGCGCCCGGTTACCAGGATGAGCGTGGTACCCCATGCCAGTCCGGCGCTGGCGTGGTGGGTGAATTGGGCAAAGGGCAGGCCGGCGTGGGCGGGCTGGATGCGCGCCAGCAACGCCAGCAGTTGCATGAGGTGGGGGTTGCCCTTGCGGGGAGGCAGCGGTTGGGGGGTATGATCGCCGGCCAGCGGATCGGCGCCGTTGGTGGCCAGCCCGGTGGGCTGTTTCTGTTGGACAACCCAATTGGCCAGCGAGGCGGCGGCCACGATGGCCAGTTCGGTGCGTTCGATCCAGTGCGGCCCCTGATAATCCTGCGGGTCGAGGTTGAGGATGATACAGGTTTCAAAGGCGATGGCGGTTTCAAATAGTTTGACCTGTAAGTTGCCGGTGGCAGCGCTGGTTTTCCAGTCGACGCGGCGCAACGAATCGGTGGGGCGGTATTCGCGTTTGCCGCGGATGCGGCTGGGGTCTTCGTACAGCGGGTTGGGGTGACGGATCAGGCCAAAAGGGGTGCGCGACGGTAGACCAAGCTCTTGCAGTGGAACGATGCGCGGGTAGACCGTCAGCATATCGGCGCCGCCTTCGATTTGTTGGTCATGGGTCATGCCCAACAGATCGCCGCTGGCGAGGAAGAGCGGGCCGAGCGGGTAATAGCCGCGCCGGCGAGGGTGCAGGGTGTAGTCGATTTCGGCCTGAGCATGACCGCCCAGGCTGAAGACATGTTCGTAAAACGTGGGGCTGGCCAGTTCCACCGGTAGACTCTCGTGGGCGCGCACCCAGACGGCCGGCAACCAGCCGCGATTGGTGATCTTGAGACGCACCGGGAGAGGATGGTCCAGAAAAGCGTAAGGGCTGAATTGGCGTTCAAAGGTGATGTTGTGCAGGGCGCGGCGGCTCCACCATACCCCGGCCAGATAGATGGCTGCCAGGAGATAGAAAATGCTCAGGATGGTGTCGTCGCGAACGATGGCGGCGACCAGGAAGAGGATAACGAAAACCGGGATGTAGTCCTGCATGGCATTTTCAGTGGCGTTCCAGTTCGAGCGGGGTGTTGTGCAGAATGTCTTCGACAATATTGATCTTGGTGCGACCGCGCAGCTCGGCTTCGGGACGCAGGATCAGGCGGTGCGCCAGGGTGGGGGTGGCCAGTTTACGGATATCTTCCGGGATGACGTGGTCACGGCCGTTGCAGGCGGCCAACGCCTGGCTGGCCTTGAACAGCGCCAGACTGGCGCGCGGGCTGCCGCCAAGCAGCAATTCGGGGTGTTGGCGGGTGGCGTTGACCAGTTTGAGAATGTAGTCCTGAAGCGTTTCATCGATATGGATTTCCCAGACGCGTTGCTGGTGATCGAGTAGTTCATCCAGACCAGCCACCGCTTGCAATTGGGTAATGGGGTGCTGGCGTTGCAGGTTTACCAACAGACGGCGCTCGTCTTCGAAGGCGGGATAACCTACCGCCAGGCGCATGAAGAAGCGATCGAGTTGGGCCTCGGGCAGGGGAAAGGTACCCTCGTATTCAATCGGGTTTTCGGTGGCCAGCACGAGGAAGGGGCGCGGTAGAGGGTGGCTGATGCCGTCTACGCTGACCTGCTGTTCTTGCATGGCCTCCAGCAGCGCCGATTGGGCGCGCGGCGTGGCGCGGTTGATCTCGTCGGCCAGCAGGATGTTGACGAACAAAGGCCCGGGACGGAATTCGAACTGGCTGTTTTGCTGGTTGAAAATGGAAACACCGGTGATATCGTTTGGCAGCAGGTCGGGGGTGCATTGCAGGCGTTTGCAACTGCCGCCCAGGCTGAGCGCCAGAGCGCGGGCCAGCATGGTCTTGCCCACTCCGGGTACATCTTCGAGCAAGATGTGCCCTTCGCATAACAGGGCGACCAGCACCATCTGGATGGTGTCGGTTTTGCCAATGATGACGGTTTCGATATTTTTGCGGATGCGATTGACAAAATCCTGGGTGGCGGTCATTTTATATCCTGATGGTGAGATCGGTGTCCTCTTTGATTATACAGGCAAAGTTTTGAGGGGTTGTGATATAATGGCCCCGTTCTGATACACCGGAGCGATCCGGATTTTTTTATGCAGATGGAGCACAAGTGAACGCAAACACCAATCCCGCGGTGGTCGCTGACGATGTGGTTGTCAGCCTGAAATATGTCCTGACGGTGGACGGTCAGGTGGTGGATTCGGCGGATGAGAACGAACCCATTGAATTTATCCAGGGCCTGGGCGGCATTATCCCGGGGCTGGAACGTGAATTGTACGGCATGAAGGTCGGCGAAGCGAAGTCGGTGACGGTTAAGCCGCAGGACGGTTACGGCGAGGTCGATCCGAATGCGGTGATGGATGTGCCGCGTTCCGAATTCCCGGCCGAAATCCCGCTCAAGGTGGGCGTGCAGTTGCAGGTGCGCGACGAAGATGGCGATGTGATGGACGCCCAGATCGTGGCGGTCGCCAAAGATAAGGTGCGGTTAGACTTCAATCACCCGCTGGCCGGTAAGACTTTGAATTTTGAAATCACGGTGGTTGGACTGCGCGCCGCCAGCGAGGAAGAACTCGAGCACGGCCACGCTCATGGCGAGGACTTTGAAGGCGACGAGTTCGAAGATGATGAGGAAGACTTCGAGTTGTACGACTTCGATGAAGACGACGATGAAGA
>CAZHTS010000001.1:0-132909 GCA_964535315.1 uncultured Anaerolineaceae bacterium | reverse complement strand
AAGATGATGAGGAAGACTTCGAGTTGTACGACTTCGATGAAGACGACGATGAAGAAGACGATGAAGACGACGATGAAGAAGAAAGCAATAACGGTAAAAAGTAGAACCGGGATTGGTTGAGATAACACCGGAGGCGACGTTGGGTTGCCTCCGGTGTTTTTTTCGTCGCAAAGTTATGAGATTAGCGACGATATTTAAGGATGAGCAGCCCACCATCCATATCGGCCACGTAAACGAGATCTTCGCCGGCGGTGACGCCCCACGCCAGGCCGGGGGTGACGAAGCGATCTTCGACCTGCGGCGCATCCGCCTGGCTGATATCCAATACCGAAACGTGGCTGTAACCGGCTACGAACAGCCGGTCGCCGGCTCGTTCGAGATCCATGATCATCATAGGATCCTCAAGGTGACCCACCAGACGCGGGGCGGCAGGGGCGCTGATGTCAAAAATACACAGCCCTTTCTGCTGGTCGCCGACATAGGCGTGGTCGCCGGCGATGACGATGCTGGTGGCGCTGGGGCAGACATCGGTGGTATCGGCGCTGCCGATTTCCAGTGGGTTGGCCGGGTTGGTGATGTCGATGACGTGTAATGCGGCGCTTTTGCCTTCACTGAGTTCTTTGATCTCGTTGGCGTCAGGGTAGTAGAGGTAATTGCCCTTGATGGCCAGGCTGTGAGTGTTGCTTTCGGTTTTGAGCAGACCGATTTGCTGCGGCTGGCGTGGATCGCTGATATCGACGACGCGCAGGCTGCGTAACGCTTTGGGATCGCCTGACGGGGGATTATGTTCGTTGCTGGCGACCCAGGCCAGGTTGCCGGACAGCAGAATGTAGCTTAGCGTGGAGGGTTTATCGAGGGAGGCGATTTCCTCCGGCGTTTCTGGTCTGGCGATGTCGAGAATGCGCAGGCCACGGTTGGCATCGGCCTGGTAGACGTATTGGCCGGCGGCGGCCAGTTTCCAGGGGGTGCGAACTGGGGCGCCGTAGAGGAAGCTGCGCTGGGCGCCCAGTTCGACCGGGTTGGCCGGATTGGCGATCTGGACAACGCTCAGGCCGAGAAAGTCACGGGTAACGCAGGCCTGAGAGCCCGAAAGCACGGCATCGAAGGCGGCCCCACTGGTGGGGGCGTCGTAGATCTGTTCCAGGCGCATCTTTTTGGGGTTGCGGATGTCTACCACCAGCAGGCCCTGGTTCTGGTTGGCGATTAACAACCGGCCATTGTAGGAATCCAACTGGCGCTGGCCGGGCACCTGCTGGCTGAAGAGTTTGAGCGGCAGGGCGCCGATCTGGGTGGGGTGGGCGGGGGTGGATATATCGACGGCCAACAGCCCCTGCAGGTTATCGGTGAGGTACAGGGTGCGGTCGTTAAGCAGGATGCCGTCGCTCCAACCGGCAGGCAGGGCGGCAATCTTTTTGGGTGCGGATGGATTGGAGATATCGACGACCCACAGTCCCTCCATTCCGGCGGCGATAAAGGCGTATTTGCCGTCGACAATGACGCCGGCGCTCATCTGTGGCAGGGGCAGTCTGCCGGCGAGGATCGGTTGTTGGGGGGCGCTGGCGTCGATGATGCTTAAACCGCCGCCCATTTCGATCAGGTAAACGTAGGAGCCGGATACGGTCAGGGCGGCGGCGGCCTGGTTCAGGCGCAACTCACCCAGCGGGCGGGGATGCAGCGGATCGGATACGTCGGCGATCCATAATCCCTGGGCATTGTCGGCGACGTACAGACGGTTGCCGTCCAGGGCGAGGGACATGGCGTACTGGTAAGCATCGATGGCGCTGACCTGGGCGGGCCGGGTGGGATCGGTGATATCGAGGATTTGTAGATGGCCCTTGCCGGCGGCGACATAGGCATAGCGGTCGCGCACCAGAACGCTGCGCAGCACGCCGGGGAGCACTTTGCTCTGACCGAGCACAACAGGGGCGGCGGTTTTGTTATCTTTACCTGGGGTGGGATGGGTCAGGTCCAGGCTGACGAGACGCGGGCCGACACCCAGGTAGACCACATCTTGCTGAACGGCCACGGCGTAAGTGTTGCCGCCGATCTGGCCGAGCAGTTCGAGGTGGGCGCTGTTGCTGCCGGCGGGCGGCAAAGATGGTGGCGTGTTCTGGTCGGGTTGGGGGGTGTCCAGGTTCGTCGGTGGGCGGGTGGCTGCCGGCGCGGACTGGGTGGGCGGCTGTGCGAAGGGAACGGTTGTGGTGGGGTTTCTGGTTTGCCCGGGAAGCTGGCAGCTTAAGGTAAGCAGTAAAAACAGGATGATCCAGTGGATGCGCCGGAAAATAGGGGGCGTGCGTTTCATATTGCCCTGCCTTTCGTTTGATAAACATGGCGCTTACACCCGTTGCGATGGGGCTGTGGCGCGTCAGGTGAGGTGCAAGTTGAAAGACGGCACGTGACTTGATTCCATTAAGCTACTGATGACCGGAAAAGTCAATAGATTTGGTTATTCCCCGCGGACTTCTGTTTTGCCCTGATAGAATTGAATTATCTGGCGGGCAAAGTCGATCAGCGAGAGGCGCAGCGGTTGGGGTTCCAACACCTCGACCGCGTTGCCAAAGGAGAGCAGCCAGCCGCGAGCGCTGTAGAATGACTCGAAAGGCAGTTCCAAAGTGCGCCAGTTGTGTTCGTCGCCTTCAATTTGTTCGATCTGGGTGCGCAAAGCTTCGCCGAAAAAGCGCGGCAGTTCAGAGCATAACTCGGGCGCCACGCGCAACCTGACCCGGTAGGCGTTGCGCTGGCTTTCGTATTCGTTGCGCCATTCTTCCCAGAATGCGGCCAGATCGAAATCCTCGGGGCGTGCAAATGTTTCGTCCAGCACCTGCGCCTGTAACAGGCCGGCGATGCGCAGGGCGCGCACCGTACCCTGTGCGGCGTAGACCAGATACCATACCCCGGCCTTGGCCACCAATCCGTAGGGCTCGATCACTCGTTCGATCTCGCCACCAAAGATCAGGCGGTAGACGACCCGCAGCCGGCGATCTTGCCAGACGGCCTGTTGCACGTTGGCCAGATAGGGGACGGGCTCGTCGGCCTGGAACCACCAGGCGGAGTCGATATGGATGCGCTGGCGCGTCCAGGCTTCGATCTGGCGCTGGCTGGCGCTTAACCCTGCCGAGAGCTTGAGCAGGGCGGCTTTAAGTTCCTGGCTGACGCCCAGTTGTTCGAGCGGGCTGGGGATCGAGAGCATGAACAGGGCGCGCACCTCGTTGCTGGTCATGCCGGTCAGGTTGGTGCGGTACGAGTCGATCAGGCCGATGCCGCCGCCCGGCCCGTGCCCGGTGTAGAGCGGCACGCCGGCGGCGCACAATGCTTCCACGTCGCGATAGATGGTGCGAGTGGAGACACCCAGTTCGGCGGCCAGTTCGGCGGCGGTCAATTGCCCGCGATTCTGGAGCAACATGAGCAAAGAAAGCAAACGATCGGCGCGCATACGTGTATATTATGGCATAATATTTTTAGAAGGAGATTGGCTATGAAATTTAACATCCCCATTCTCGACGAGTTGTCTCAATGCCAGAACCTGCTCATTGCTGGGGCTGGCGGTGGGTTTGATATTTTCTGTGGTTTGCCCATCTACTTCGAACTCAAAAAGCGCGGGCAAAACGTGCATCTGGCCAATTTGAGTTTTGCCGATATCGAAAGCGTGCGACACGGCCTGCGCCTGACGCCGACACTGGTGGGGGTGAATTACGACCCGTCACAAATCTACCCCTATTTTCCTGAACTGTATCTGGCGGAATGGTTCAAGGTGGGGCTGGGTCAGGACGTGGCGGTGTGGTGTTTCCAGAAAACCGGGGTGTTCCCGTTAACGGAGAATTATCATGTGCTGGCCGAGCATCTATCCATCGACGGTATCTTGTTGGTGGACGGCGGTGTGGATAGCCTGATGCGCGGGGATGAGTGGCAAAAAGGCACGCTGGTAGAGGACGCCGTCTCGTTGTTTGCCGTTAATTCCCTGTCGACGGTGAAACGGCGTTTTATTGCCTGTACCGGGTTGGGCGCCGAACAGAATGTCACGTATACGCACGTATTTGAGAATATCGCCGCCATTACCAAAGAGGGTGGCTTTCTGGGGGCCTGTTCGCTTGTGCCCGCCATGCCTTCGTATCAGGCTTTTGAAAGCGCCGTATTGTATGTTCAGGAGAAGCCGTTCCACGAGCCGAGCGTGATCAATTCTTCGATCATTTCGGCGGTGTGCGGTAATTATGGCGATTATCACCTGACCGACAAAACTCGGGACAGCCAGTTGTGGATATCACCGCTGATGGCGCTCTACTGGTTTTTTGATTTTGAGGTCGTGGTGCGGCGTAATCTGTTCCTGCCGCAGTTGCAAGGCACCTATACGTTCCGCGATGCGCTGGATCGGGTATTGGAATTTGGCCGGCATGTCGAGCGCAGACCCGAGAGCCATGTGCCTTTGTGATTCGTGTGCGAGGGTGGAGCTTTTGAAACAGGTTGTGGCCGGGGATACTGACATAAGATGTCAGTGTTTTGCCGTACGATAAGGATGACGATCGTCAATCTATTCACTGGAGTGGAACAAAATGGATGATCAATTGCAAGTGCGGATCGTACCGCTTGAACCGGCCCGTGTGGCAGTTGCGTATGGCTTTGGGGCGGAGCCCGAGCCGATTGCCTGGCAGAAGCTGCTCGAATTTGCTCACGAAAAAGGATTGCTGGAAAAGCCACATCGTTTCTTCGGCTTCAACAATCCCGACCCGACCCCCGGCAGCCCGAATTACGGCTACGAACAGTGGGTGACCGTTGAGCCGGACGTAGTGGCTGAGGGCGAGATCGGTATCAAGGCTTTTTCGGGCGGTCTGTATGCGGTGACGCGCACCCGGCTGGTGGACATCGGGCGCACCTGGCAACGACTGGTGGCCTGGCGTGAAGAGAGCGCCTACCAGGCAGCCACGCACCAGTGGCTCGAAGAAGCGTTGAATATGGACCCACAGGGCGAGATTAACCCGGAGGTGCTTGAACTGGATCTGTATCTGCCGGTGCGTGCCTGAACAAAAATTAGTACTTGACTTTTCTTGTGTTTTGTTTGATAATGTAAGCGCTTTCAGTAAGCGCTTACATTTCTTTCATTAAATTGATACCATGACTCAACGCAAACCCCCTTCCGTAACAATTTTTGACGTGGCCAAACGTGCCGGCATTTCCACGGCCACGGTCAGCCGGGTGCTCAACACTCCGGAACTGGTGGCGCCTGAAACGGTGGCGCGCGTTCAGGCCGTCATGGCTGAACTGAAATACGCCCCTCAGGCCGCCGCCCGAAATCTGGCGACGCGCAAGAACAACACCATCGGCCTGGTGCTGGAAGACATCAGCGGCGATTTCTTTGCCCCGTTACTGCGAGGGATCGAGAATGCCACCCGCCAGGCGGGCTATGGTCTGTTGGTGGCCAGCGCCGGCCAGGCCGGGCCGCAAGATGAATTGCCGCGCACCCTGGCGGCCCAGAACGCAGATGGGCTGCTGGTTTTTGCGGCCAGTTTGAGCGAACCGGCGCTGCGGCATTGTTATGAGGCGGGCACCCCGCTGGTGTTGATCCACCAGACGCCGCCCGAGAAAATGGATATCCCGTGTGTTACGGTCGAGAATAAGGCGGCCGCCTTTCGCCTGGTCGATCATCTGATCGGTGTGCATGGCTGCCGGCGTATCGCTTTTCTCAGCGGGCCGGCCGGACAGGAAGATTCGCGCTGGCGTGAACTGGGTTACCGCGAGGCGTTGGCGGCGCACGGCATCCCCTTTGATCCCGACTTGCTGGCGCCGGGCGAATTCGACCGTACTGTGGCGGCTGCTTCGACCCGCTCTTTGTTGGCTGCCGGTATCCATTTTGACGCCATCTTCCCCGGTGATGATGAAGCCGTGATTGGTGTTTTGGAAGTGTTACGCGCCGCCGCACGGCGCGTTCCTGAAGACGTGGCCGTGGTGGGTTTCGACGATCAAATGTTGTCGGCTTATCTCAACCCGCCGCTGACCACCGTGCGTGCTCCGACCGAGCAGGTGGGGTACGAGGCGGTACAACAATTGCTCAAATTGCTGCAAACCGGGCAGGCCGATGCGCTGACGCTGCTCCCCACGGAGATGATCATTCGCCGCTCGTGCGGCTGTCAGCCCGATCTGCCGTAAAGGAGGCCTTTCACCAGACGAGTACCCTTTTCAAAACCCATTCCATTTCACCATTCCCAACCATTCTGTACAGGAGAAAATAGATGAGGACCAGAAGGCTTTTTGCCCTTGGGGCAATAATGGCTGTGTTCAGCCTGCTTATGAGCGCCTGTGGCGGGGCCACGCCAGTCCCGGCGCCAGTCGTTCCGAGCGATGTTCCGGCGACCGCCCCGGCTGCCGCTGCGCCTACCACGCCGCCCGCCGCGGCGCCCAGTGAGGCGCCCGCTACCAGCGCTCCGGCCGCCGCCCCGGCGGCCAAGGAACCGCTCTACCTGACCATGAACGTCGAACAGCAGTCCACCTGGGTGCGTAACTTTAACCCCTTCTCGCCGGATACGCGCATGACGTCCAACACGATCATGTACGAGCCGTTGATGATCTACAACAAAGCTAGCTCGAAGCTCGTGCCCTGGCTGGCGACCGAATACACCTGGAGCGCGGACAACACTGTGTTGACCTTTAAACTGCGCCAGGGTGTCCAGTGGTCGGATGGCAAACCGTTTACCGCCAAAGACGTTGTTTTTACCTGTGACCTGGTGAAAAAGACCCCTGCCTTAATCACCGGCCTGGGCACCGTCTTGAGCGATGAACTGGAAAGCTGGAAGGCGCTGGACGATTACACCGTCGAGTTCAAGTTCAAGGTGGTCAACACCTCGACCCTGTACGTGCTGGCCAACCAGTCGATCGTTCCAGAACATATCTGGAAGGATATCGCCGACCCGATCACCTTCACCAATGAGAACCCGGTGGCTACCGGTCCCTTTACCGAGGTGACCAAATTCGATGGACAGATTTACATCGTCGAGAAAAACCCGCACTACTGGCAGGAAGGCAAGCCAACCTTCCAGGGGCTGCGTTTCCCGGCCTACCCCGGCAACGACCAGGCCAACCTGGCGCTGGTCAACGGCGAACTGGATTGGGCGGGTAACTTTGTCCCCGACGCCGATAAGACTTACGTTTCCAAGGACCCGGAGAACTTCCACTATTACTTTGTTGGCGGCGATTCGGTGATGATCTACATCAATCCCTCGCTCAAGCCCTTCGACAATCCCGAAGTGCGCAAGGCGGTCAGCATGGGCATCGACCGCAAGATGGTGGTCAACGTAGCCATGTACGACTACGTCCCGCCGCTGGATGCCACCGGCCTGTCCGACCAGTACAAGGCCTGGAAGAACCCCAAAGCGGTTGAGGCCGGCACCTGGGCCATGTATAACGTCGAAAAAGCCAACCAGATGCTGGACGAGGCCGGTTTGAAGCGCGGACCGGGCGGCATTCGTGTGGGCCCGGACGGCAAGCCGATGAAATACACCCTGCTGGCGGTCAACGGTTGGACCGACTGGATTTCGGCCTGCCAGATCGTCGCCCAGAACATGAAGGACCTGGGGATCGAGATCACCCTCGAGACCCCCGAGCAGAACGGCTGGCAAGAGACCGTTTTCAAGGGTGAGTACCAGTGGACCATTGGTTGGTCGACCGGCGGCGCCACCCCCTACAACTTCTATCGCGGCCAGATGAGCAAGAAAACCGTTCTGCCGGTGGGACAGACCGCAGGTGAGAACTGGAACCGCTACGTCAACGACGAAGCCGATAAGCTGCTGGATGAGTTTGTCAAGACTTCGGACCCGGCCAAACAGAAAGAGATCATGGATCAGATCCAGATGATCTTTGTCAACGACGCCCCGGCTCTGCCGCTCTTCCCCGGCCCGGATTGGTATGAATACAATACCACTCGCTTCAGCGGCTGGCCGAGCCAGGAAGACCCCTATGCCCCAGGCCCGCCTTATTCGGCCCCGATCTACAATCAGACACCGTTGCTGGTGTTGACCAACCTGCAACCCAAGTAGCCTTTGCTGCACAGCCTGGGCCACTCAAGAGCAGGTGGCCCAGGCAATAAGCCCCGTTTTCTGGAGAAATTATGAAATATTTATTGAAGCATATTGGGCTTTATCTGGTGGCGGCCTGGGCTTCGCTGACTTTGAATTTCATTTTACCGCGCACCATGCCTGGCGACCCGGTGGCCTCGTTGATCGGCCGCATGCGCGGCAAGTTCCCGCCGCAGGAGATTGAAGCGCTCCGGGCCGCCTATGGGTTCAACGATGCCCCTGTTTTGCAACAATATTTTCAGTATCTCGGGCATATGCTGACCGGCGATTTTGGCCTTTCCATCTCTGCTTATCCGGTCAAAGTGACCACCATCCTCTCTACCGCCCTGTTCTGGACGCTGCTGTTGGGCATGGTCACCCTGCTGTTAAGCTTTTTGATCGGCACCGGGTTGGGGGTGCTGGTGGGCTGGCGGCGCGGCGGTATGCTGGATTCGATCTTGCCCGGTTTCTTCAGTTTCATCGGCTCGTTTCCCTATTTCTTCCTGGCCATGCTGGCCCTGTTCTTACTTGGTTTTGTGTTTCGCTGGTTCCCGATGGCGCACGCCTATTCGGATCAACTCTCGCCGGCCTGGTCGTGGGAATTTGTGAAGAGCGTGCTCTACCACCTGGTGATGCCGGCCGGAACGGTGATCATTATCTCCATCGCCGGCTGGTTGGTCTCGATGCGCAGCACCATGGTCGGCGTGCTGGCTGAAGATTACATTACGATGGCCGAGGCCAAGGGCCTTTCGCAGTGGCGGGTGATGTATCACTATGCCATGCGCAACGCCATCCTGCCCAACGTGACCGAGTTTGGGATGGCGATCGGTTTTATCCTCAGTGGGTTGATCCTGACCGAACTGGTCTTTTCGTACCCTGGTTTGGGGTTCTACCTGGTGCGGGCGGTCAACACCAACGATTATCCGTTGATGCAAGCGCTGTTTTTCATGATCACCCTGGCCGTGCTGGGGGCGAACCTGATCGTCGATCTGTTGTACATCCGTCTTGATCCGCGCGTGCGCGCCTGAAGGGAGCCCGAAGATGGACAAAAATTCACAACCCGCCGCCCAGGCGCCGGCTCCGGTCGAGCACAACGTTTCCTCGCAGATGGAATTCTTCCGCCGCCTGTTTTCACAGGGCAAAGCGGTATTTGGCATGGTAATTTTGCTGTTCTTCTTGCTGGTGGCGCTTTTTGCGCCCTTGATTGCCCCCGGCGACCCTACCCGCTTTGTCGGCCGCCGGCACGAGGCGCCTTCCAGTGAACACTGGTTGGGCACCACCGGCCAGGGCCAGGACGTGTTTACCCAACTGGTGCGCGGCTCGCGCGTCTCGCTGTTCATCGGCTTTACCGTTGGACTGTTGATCACGCTCATCGGCCTGGTGGTTGGCATGCTGGCCGGTTACCTGCACGGTGTGGTAGACGGCGTGTTGAACGTGTTTACCAACGTATTTCTGATCATTCCTGCCCTGCCGTTGTTGATGACGCTTTCGTCGTTCCTCTCGCCGGGGACGACGACCATTATCCTGGTGTTGACGTTGACCAGCTGGGCCTGGCCGGCGCGTGTGTTCCGTTCGCAGACGCTCAGTCTGTGCGAGAAGGATTTTGTTTCGGCCTCGATTGTGAGCGGTGAAGGCACGGCGCGCATTGTGTTTGTCGAGATCCTCCCCAATATGTTGTCGCTGGTCGTCTCCAAATTTTTTGCCAACGTGGTTTATGCCATCGGTGCGGATGTGGGGCTGGCCTTTTTGGGTTTTGAGGATATCAACACCATCAGTTGGGGGACGATGTTGTATTGGGCGCAGAATAATTCTGCTTTGTTACAAAGCGCCTGGTGGACGTTTGTTCCGCCGGGTCTGTGCATCGCCCTGGTGGCTTTTGCGACCACGATGGTGGTTTACGCCGCCGATGAAGTGACCAACCCGCGTTTGCGCAGCGAGAAGGAGATGAGCAGTGTTATCAAGAAATATCATTTCGCCTCACAGCGAGCCACCCCCATCGTCCGAGAAGCCGATGTCTGAGCAGCCGCTGTTAGCCGTACAGAATTTGAAGGTCGATTACATGACCGGGCGGGGCGCAGTGCGGGCGGTCAACAACGTCTCGTTTGCGCTCAAGCCGGGTGAGGTGCTCGGCCTGGCGGGTGAATCGGGCAGCGGTAAGTCGACCATCGCCCACGCCCTGTTGCGCATTCTGCGGCCCCCGGCGCTCATCAGCGGCGGACAGGTGTTGTTTGAAGGCCGGGACGTGTTTGCCCTGGATACCCACGCCCTGAACCGTTTTCGCTGGCGCAAGATGTCGATCGTGTTTCAGAGCGCCATGAACGCCCTCAACCCGGTCATGCCGGTGCGCGATCAACTGGTGGACGTGATGAAGCATCACGGTTTATCGACGAGCGAGGCGAACGCTCGCGCCGCCCGCCTGTTTGATCTGGTCGGGATCGAGGCGCAGCGCCTGGACGCTTACCCGCACCAGCTTTCGGGAGGGATGCGCCAGCGCGCCGTCATTGCCATCGCCCTGGCGTTGGAGCCGGCTTTGCTGATCATGGATGAACCCACCACCGCCCTGGACGTGGTGGTGCAAAAGGACATCCTGCAACAAATTGCCAGCCTGCGCGCCGAGATGGGCTTTTCCATTCTATTCATCACCCACGATCTGTCTTTGCTGGTCGAGTTTTCGGATTACATTGCCATCATGTACGCCGGCGAGATCGTCGAGCAGGCTCCTTCGGCCGAACTGTTTGCCCGGCCGTTGCACCCGTACACCGTTGGATTGATGAATTCTTTCCCATCGCTCAGCGGCGAGCGTAAGAAATTAAGCGGGATTCCCGGCTCGCCGCCCGACCTGGCCCACCCGCCTGGCGGGTGTCGTTTCCACCCGCGTTGTAGCCAGGCCCTGCCGGTTTGCAGCCGGCGCGCGCCGGCCGGTAAGGCGGTGGCCGAAGATCATTGTGTTGCCTGTCATTTGTTTTGAAAGGGCGCCATGAACCCGATATCCGATTCTGTTCCCTCGACCTCGCTGCTGGATGTGCGCCATTTGACCAAGCATTTCCCGGTGGGTACCTTTTTTAAGAGCAAGCAGGTGCACGCCGTGCAGGATGTTTCCTTTACATTAGAACGCGGCCAGGTGGTGGCGGTGGTCGGCGAGTCGGGCAGCGGCAAAAGCACCACCATTCGCCTGATTGCCCGCCTGATGCCGGTCACCGGCGGCGAGATTCTCTACAATGGGGTAAACGTGCTGGCCGCCGAACCGCGGCAGGCCTCGCTGGCTTACCGGCGCAAGGTGCAGATGATCTTTCAGGATCCGTTTTCGTCGTTGAATTCGGTGCATACCATCGAGCACCATCTTGCCCGGCCGTTAATTCTGCACAAGATGGCCCATTCCGCGCAGGAATTGCAAGGGCGCGTGCACCAGTTGTTGTCTTCGGTGGGTCTCAACCCGGCGGCGGACATCGCCCGGCGTTACCCGCACCAGCTTTCCGGTGGGCAGCGCCAGCGTGTCGCTATTGCACGCGCCCTGGCAGTTGAGCCCGAGGTCATCCTGGCCGATGAACCGATCTCAATGCTGGATGTCTCCATCCGCATCGGGGTGCTCAACCTGATCGCTCAATTGAAAGAAGAACGCGGCATTGCTTACGTGTACATCACTCACGATCTGGCCAGCGCCCGTTACATCGGCGATAAGATCATGGTCATGTACGCCGGGCACATGGTCGAAGGCGGCGACAGCGAAGAGGTGATGGGCCACCCTGCCCACCCCTATACGCAGCTACTGCTTTCGGCGGTGCCCGACCCGCGCGCCGGGCTGCGCACGCGCAAAGAGATCCAGGCGCGCGGCGAACCGCCGGTGTTGATCGACCCGCCGCCGGGCTGCCCGTTTGCGGCGCGCTGCCCGAACGTGATGCCCGTCTGCCGGCAGGTTATGCCGGCGCCGGTGACGGTGGCGCCGGGTCACTGGACACGCTGTCATCTGTTTGCCGCCAGCGATTGAACTACTGAAAGGAACAACCCATGAAAATCGATCATTATGCGATCGAGGTTGCCGACCTCGACTCGGCGATAAATTTCTACGCAAAATTCGGCTTCAAACTGCAATGTCGTCTGGTGGACGAACGCGAACATGAGGCGCTTGCCATCCTGGAACTGGACGGTGGCAGGTTGGAACTGATCCAGGTATTATCTGAGTGTAACCAACCCCGGCCTTACCAGCCGCCGGCGCTGCGCCCGCATTTTTGCCCTCATGTGGCGCTGCAAACGGACGAACTGGCGACTGCTCTGTCTATGATTCTGTCCGAAGGGCTGGTGCTTGTTCACGGTCCGATTGAAATGCCTGGGGCGGCTCGCTGGGTGTATCTGCGCGACGCCGATTACAACGTGATCGAGATCTTTGAAGATCTGAGCGTTTAAAACGCAAACGACGAGGAGACCCCCATGTTTTTACAGACATTGCTGCGCCGCAACCGGCCTTTCTTGCAGGCGGTCGTTCGTTTGCATCAGGCGGGGCAGATCCCTGCTAACAGTTACGTGTTGGACGTAGACAGCGTGCAGGCCAACGCCGGCCTGCTTTCGGCGACCGCTCAGAAGCTAGGGCTGAAGGTGTATGCTATGAGCAAGCAGTTCGGGCGCAACCCGGTGGCTTTTCGCTCCCTGGCGGCGGGCGGCATCGACCGTTACGTGGCCGTTGATATGGCCTGCGCCCGCGCCGTGTCCCGTTCGGGGTACACCCTTGGGCACATCGGTCATCTGGTGCAGATCCCTCGCGCCGAGGCGAGCGCCGCGGCGCAGATGGCCCCCGAATACTGGACGGTCTTCAATCGCGAAAAGGCTGAAGAGGCCTCGCGGGCCAGCGGACAATTTGGGCGTCACCAGAAACTGCTGGCGCGCATCCACGCCGAAGGCGACCTGTTTTATCGCGGCCACGAGGGCGGTTTCCCGGCCGGTGACATCGTGGCTGTGGCCGATGCCCTGGACGCACTACCGCACGCTGTCTTTGCCGGTCTGACCACCTTCCCGGCGCTCCTGTTCGATCCCGAGAGCCACCAGGTGAAATCCACGCCTAACCTCAAAACGCTGGAACGCGCCGCACACGCCCTGAGCGCGGCCGGACGCGGCGAGATCGCGATTAACGCCCCTGGCACGACCTCGAGCGTCGTCCTGCCTTTGCTGGCTGCGGCCGGCGCAACCCAGGTGGAGCCGGGGCACGGCCTGACCGGTTCTACACCGCTGCACGCCGTACAGGATTTACCGGAGGCTCCCGCCATCCTGTATCTCTCGGAGGTCGCCCACCTGCATAATGGCCGTCCGTATTGTTTCGGGGGTGGGCTGTATATCGACCCGGTTTTCCCGGATTATGACGTGCGCGCCCTGGTTGGAGCGGACGCCGACGCCATCTTGAAAGATACGGTGCGCGCCCATCTTCCGCCGCCCTCGACCATCGATTATTATGGTATCCTCGATCCTGAAGCGGGGCGCACTGTGCGCTGCGGTGATACGGTGATTTTTGGTTTTCGCGCCCAGGCGTTCTTCACACGGGCCTGGATTGTGCCCGTTTCCGGCATTGCCAGCGGCAACCCCACGGTGGAAGGAGTCTGGAGTTCTGACGGCCAGAGACAGGTGTTATGATCGAACGTTATTTTTTAGGCGTTGATGTAGGCGGCACCAAAACGCACGCCTTGATTGTGAGCGAGGCAGGGCGGGTGTGCGGCTTTGGCGAGTCCGGGTCGGGCAACCCCGAGGGGGTGGGCTACGACGGGTTGACGGCGGTGCTGCGCACGGCCATCGGCAAGGCGCTGGGGCAGGCCGGGCTTGACCTGGGTCAGATTGCCGGGGCCGGGCTGGGGATTGGCGGGTACGACTGGCCGTCGGAACATGAGGCAACCTGCGCTGCCATCCGCTCTGCCGGTTTGCAGGCGCCGTTTGCCGTGGTGAACGACGCCATTATCGGCCTGTTGGCCGGTTCTGCGGAGGGGTGGGGCGTGGCGGTGGTGGCCGGCACCGGCTGTAATTGCTGGGGTTGGGATCGCCAACGCCAACTGGTTGGGCGCATGACCGGAATGGGTATGGTTATGGGCGAGGCCGCCGGGGCGGTTGAGGTGGTTGAAGAAGCCGTCCGCCGGGTGGCGCGCGCCTGGTCACGGCGCGGGCCGCAGACCCGACTGGCGCAGATTTTTGTCGATCTGGCCGGCGCCGGTGATGTCGAACGTTTGCTCGAGGGCATCAGCCAGGAGCGTTATTTCATCGGCCCTGAGGCTGCTCCGCTCGTCTTCCGGGCTGCGGCTGAAGGAGACGAGGTGGCCGCCCAGATCATCGATTGGGCAGGCGCAGCCCTGGCCGATCTGGCCTGCGGGGTCGTTCGCCAGCTGAATTTCGAAGATATGGTGTTCGATGTGGTCATGGTCGGCAGCCTGTACGATGGCGGCCCGCGCCTGCGCCAGGCCTTGCAGGCCGGTGTGTGGGCGCTGGCGCCTCGGGCGCGCTTCCTACGCCTGGACGTCCCGCCGGTGGTGGGGGGGGTGCTGTTGGGCATGGAACAGGTCGGGTTGGACGGAGCGGCGCTGCGCCCGTCGTTGCTGGAAGCTGGCCGGTTGTTGAGGAATGGGGCAGGATGAAACCTTTTACCCTGGCTGCTCAGATTTCAACGGCGCACTCGGTGCAATCGGGCCTGGCGGTGGACGACGTTTTTCGGGCGGTAACCGCCGCGCGTGCCATTCTGCCGGTGCCGATTCTGATTGTGGGTGGGTGCGAATATCCCGCCCTGTTTAATGCGCTGACCAACGGCCCGCAGCGCCCGGCCGGCGAGGTTTACCTGTGGTATAACCTGTTATCCGATTACCCCGGCCTGCAAGGCGACGATCTGGTGGTCAATTTTCGCGGCGAACGCGGCGCCGGCTGGGAGGGCTGGCAGCAGCACGGCGATACGGTGCGTGAGACGTTTCTTTTTGGCTGTCCGAACAACCCGGATGTACGCCGCAAGACGCTCGCCGGTTTGCGGGGTCTCTTGCAGCGCTATCCTTTTGACGGCGTTTTCCTGGATAAGTTTCGTTATCCGTCCCCGGCCAACGGGTTGGAGATGGCGCTGAGTTGTTTTTGCCCGCACTGCTGCCAGCGGGCCCGCCAGCGTGGGTTGGATCTCGAACGGGTACGCGCCCTGCTGGCCGGGGGGGCCTGGCGCCAATCGCCGCCGGATGCAGCGCCATCCTGCGAACACTGGCTGGATGCCCTGGTGGCGCAGGAACCGCTTTTGCGCCGCTTCTTACGGTTTCGCGCCGAGTCGATTACTGCGCTGGTGAAGGACGTGCACGTTTTGCTGCGAGCCTCGCGCCGCAGGCTGGCGCTCGATCTGTTTACGCCGGCCATCGCGCCGCTGGTGGCGCAGGAGTACACCGCGCTGGCGCGCTTTGCCGATTGGGGCAAGCCGATGACCTACCGGCTGGCGTATGGCCCGGCCGGTATGCGCCTGGAGGTGGAAGGGCTGCTGACCGGCGTGCAGCGCATTTATGCGCCGCCGCAAGCGCAGTTGCTGCGTTGGACGCAGGCGCATTACCCGCCCTTTACCGCCGCCGGTTACGAGCAGATGCTGGCGGGGGCTGCGCCGCTTTCGTGGCTGCGTCACGAACTCGAACAGGCGGTGCGGCATTTTTACCCCCGCCCGGTGTTGATGGGGCTGGAAACGGTCTCTTTCCCTGGGGTGATCGATGTTACCCCGGCGCAGGTGGGCGAGATGGTGCGCCTGGGGCTGGAATGCGGGGTGGATGGGGCGGTGATCTCCTGGGATGTGCTGCATACACCGCCGGATAATCTGGCCGCCATCCGCACTGCTTTATCTGTTTGATATAATACCTGTATGAACATTACTCCCTGCAAACCTTATCATGCCGTTCTGGATCGTTTTGCGTTGTTGCAGGCGCCAGATGGTCGCTCTGCGTTCAAGTTGTATTACCTGTCGGTGATTGGGCGCCCGCAACGTGAGACATATGAGTGGGCGTTCAGCGCCATTCAGAGGCCGGCCTTCGAGCGCCGGCTGATCGATAGCGGACTGGTCGGCGTGGGATTCATTACCGCCTTTCCGCACGTGACCAAGATTTTTCGTTTTTCACCTTACAGTGAGACGGTGCTGGACGTGCAGGTCTTCAATACTGCCGATCTAACGCCGCGTGATACCACCCGCCCGGACGGCGTGCCCGAATTTGGCTGTTACGCCGAAGTGTTGATTGCCGGCGAGGAATACCGCGCCTGGGCGACGGCGCAGACGGTGGAAGCGTATTTGCAGGCGCGCTGCATGCTGGACGATTTCCCCGTGGCGCAGCACGCCAAGCTGGCAGTGTATTACGGGTAATCTCAGCCGTTGACCAGCCGCGTTCCGCACGCCTGGCAGAACAGGGCGTCGGAGGTGTGCGCTCGCCCGCATTTGGGGCAGAGGCGCGGCAGGTCAACGGGCAGCGCCGCACCGCAGCCCTGGCAGGTCTCGTTTTCGGGTGGGTTGGCAGTCTGGCAGTAGGTGCACACTTTCGGGTTGGCCGGGGCATCTTTTTCACCGGCCAGGGCGCGCGTCAGGGCGCACAGGTCATTGATCGCGTCCCAGATCTCGGGCGCCAGGTTTTCTTTGCGCAGTTCGCCGAGCACTTCGGGCACCATAGCGATCAACGAAGCCAGGTTGCCGTTCAGGGCGCGCTCGAGTATTTCCCCGCCGTCTGAAACGCGGTCGAGCCAGTCACGTTCCTGGCCCAGCGTGACCAACACGCCGCCCTGGGTGTCGGTGATGTGTACGCTAACCGGGGTGCCATGTTGGCTGCCAATTTGCACCAGGGCCGTTTCGCTGCTGCTGTGTTCGATCTGCACGCGCTGGTGGCGTTCCTGAAAGCGGGCGGCCAACTGATCGGCTAATGCCGCGGCGCGAATGTTCCCGTGAAACATGCGTTGATTGTCCATGCCGGTCTCCATCCTCATAAAACTTTGCGGTCGCTTTGTTTCGATCTTACCATAAATCCTGGTCGTGTCGATAAGCAAGGCGCAGAGACTGAGGCGGTGTGCATTGCGCCGGTCAACGAAAGCGGGCGTTTGCAATTCAGCCGGGTCTGCGCTAGAATAACCTTGTTCACCGCATCTCAACTGTATGCATGCAATATCGAGCACAAACCGGAGGAGATAATGAAGCGAAAGATTTTCACCCTGATTACATTTTTTCTGTTGTTGACGATTGCCGCCACGCTGGCGCCGGCGCCGCACGCCGTGCTGGCGGCGGACGCCACGCCGACCCTGGCCGCCACACAGATTCCCGATAAGTATCGTTGGGATCTCGAGGCCATTTACCCTTCTGCGGAAGCCTGGGAGAAGGATTTTAAGACGGTACAGGATAAATATCTGCCGCAGTACAAGAACTATGAGGGCAAACTGGGCGACGCCGCCAAACTGGACGAACTGTTCAAGATGGACGAAGAAGCCTGCCGGATGATGGATAAGCTCTATGTGTATGCGGCTATGAAACGTGACGGCGATCAGGCCGACAGTTCTTATTCGGAGATGTCCTTACGGGCCGAGAGCCTGTATTCTGACCTGTCGAGCGCCAGCGCCTACGTGCGTCCTGAGTTGATCGCCCTGCCTGAGACCACCCTCAAGGGCTATCTCAAGGATCAGCGGTTCAGCAAATATGCGCATCTGTTTGATGGGCTTTTAAAGCAAAAGGCGCACACGTTGAGCAAAGAAGAGGAAAAGCTGCTGGCGATGGCCGGTGAACTCTCCAGCGCTCCGGAGAATATCGCCACCAAGATCCGCGGGGCCGATTTGCAGTTCCCAACCATCAAGGACAAAGAGGGCAAGGAAATCCAGCTTTCTGAGAATCAGTATTACCTGCTGCTGACCAATAAGGATCGCGATTTGCGCAAGATGGCTTTTGAGGGCACGTTTGGCGCTTACAACAACTCGCGCAACGCCCTGGCCACCGCACTGGATGCTCAGATGCGCAAGGATATTTTCTTTGCCCAGGCGCGCAAGTATGATAGCGCTCTGGATGCATCGGTAGGGGGCAACGATATCCCGGTCGCGGTGTATGAAAACCTGATTAAGGCGGCCAACAAGAACCTGCCTGCGCTGCAAAAGTACATTACCCTGCGCAAGAAGGTGCTCGGCGTCGATAAAGTGCACGCTTACGATTTGATTGTCTCGCTGGTCGATTCGTATGATAAAACCGTTCCCTATGAAGATGCCCCCAAGATCTTGAACGAGTCACTGGCGCCGCTGGGCAAACAGTATCTGACCGATATGAACGCCGGATTCGCGGCTCGTTGGATCGATGTCTACCCTGCCGAACATAAGCGCTCCGGGGCCTATGCCTGGGGCAGCTACGATACGCATCCTTACATTCTGGCGAACTATTCCGGTTCGGTCGACAGCTTGCTCACGATCGCCCACGAGATGGGCCACGCCATGAATTCGTACTACAGCAAAAAGGGCCAGCCGTACACCTATTCCACTACCCCTATCTTTACCGCCGAAGTGGCCTCGACCACCAACGAAATGTTGACGCTGCGCTACCTGCTGGCCAACGCCAAAGACGACAACGAGAAGCTCTACTACCTGGATAAGATGGCCGAGAACGTGCGCGGCACCTTCTTCACCCAGGTGATGTACGCCGAGTTTGAGAAAGTAATCCACGAACGGGTGGAAAAGGGCGAGGCGCTTTCGGTCGACAGTCTCAACAAACTGTGGGGCGAACAGCTGGTTAAATTCTACGGCCCCGATTTCGAACTGGATGAACTGGCCAAGGTTGGCTGGTCGCGCGTCCCACATTTCTACTATAACTTCTA
Organism: uncultured Anaerolineaceae bacterium; assembly: GCA_964535315.1. Taxonomy (GTDB): domain Bacteria; phylum Chloroflexota; class Anaerolineae; order Anaerolineales; family Anaerolineaceae; genus CAZHTS01. The sequence continues at coordinate 114,074 of CAZHTS010000001.1, read as the reverse complement.
CGTTTACCAGTACGCCACCGGCCTGGCGGCTTCGAACCAGTTTGTGACCAACATCGACGCCAAGAAGCCGGGTGCGGTGGACAGTTATCTGGCCTTCCTTGGCGCCGGTAGTTCCGATTACCCGGTGAACGTGTTAAAGACGGCCGGGGTGGATATGAATTCCAGCGAGCCGGTGGATAACCTGCTCAAGGATTTCTCCAGCATCCTGGATCAGATGGAACAGATCTTGATCAAACAGGGCAAGATCAAGTAATTCGTTGTGGATCTATCTTGATTACGCGGCCGTCCATCATCTGGACGGCCGCGTTTTGTGTGTGCTGTTTCAGTCCTGGCCAATTGCTTTGCTGAGCAGTCTCACCAGTTGTTCCAATTCGGATTGGTCGAGCCGGCGGGTAAGTTGTTCGGCCATGGCGCGATGTATTTTCTGGTGCGCCTGTGAAAGCGCCTGGCCTTTTTCGGTCAGCAAGATGAAGTAAGAACGCCGGTCGTGGTCGGACTGTATTTTTTGCACGTAACCCAGGCGGATCAGTTTGTCGACAATGGCCGTGACGGAGGGCCGGGCCAGCCCCAACTGGCGAGCCAGATCGCTGAAGGTTGGCCGTTCCATCTGGGCAATGGTTTCCAGGTAGACGATCTGACGCATCGAAAGCGAAACGAATTCACCATGCTGCTGCAAGGCCTGGGATTCGAATTCGGCGACCGTGCGGCTGACCAGGGCGATGGCCTGCTCGAGGGTGGAAAGATGGTCTGGGGACGTGGAACGTTCCATAGCCCGTATTATACCCCACTCAATGCTCGCCGTTCCAGCCGGCCAGGCGGGCTGCCAGCCACCACAGGGCGCGCCCCTTGAGCGTGCAGTTGAACTTGCTGGCCTGGGTGGCCTCGCCTTCATCGGAGTGGGCGCACGACTCTGGCAATGTGGCGCAATCCGCCGGGTGGTCGCTGCACCATTGCTGGCACCACGGGCACTGGTCATCGGGGGTAGCCACTGCGGTGCCATCGGGGCGATAGCTTTCCAGGTCGGCAAAGTCGAACAAGACCTTTTTGTGGGTGCGGACATATTGGCGGATGATGTTGTTGTTGCGGTTGACGATGTCGTTGGCCCATTCGTCGGTGTGGCCGGTCATGTAAACAAAGCGTACAGCGGGATATTCGCTTTCCAACTGGTCCATCTGCGTGAGGTAGAAGCGAACCTCGTCTTCGCTTGCCGAAGACATCTGCCCACACCACGACCACATAAAAACGTTGGCGCCGGGAGCATCGTTGAGCATGGAGCGCACACTGTCAGCGTAGCTGGCGGCATCCCAACTCCAACTGCCATCCTCGGCCATGCGCAGGGCCGTGGGGTCGCTCTGTTCGGGGACACTGCGCCAGTTGCTGAGGAAGTTATAGCGTGTGCTGTCGACCTGTTGGCGCAGGTATTCGGCGCCGCTGACCAGCTGGCTGCCGTGCGAGGTGTGTCCATACGCCCAGGCCACCTTCTGGCGCGCCTGCGCCAGCCAGGCGGAAGGAATCTCGTTCAGGCGTGTGGCATTGTGATCGGCGATGATATAACTCGGCGGCGGCGGGGTCAGTGTAGGGGTGGCCGTGGGGGTGGGCATCTGCATGGCCAGCGGAAAATACAGGCTGGTGCCTGCCCCGGCCGAGGCCGGTTGCAAACTTAATAAGGCGACCGCCAGCAGGCAAACGATGAGCGCGGCGGTAGCAGAGAGACGTTTCGTGTTTTTCATGATGGGTTCCCGGGGAAATGAAGTGTGATGTGCGATACGAAACGATCTAGATGAGTTTGTAGTTCATTTTAAACCCTTTTCCCTCGCCGGAGCGAGGGAAAAGGAGAAAAAAAGGAAGACTTTGTTAGAGTTTGACCGGCTGGCCGCTTTCCAGCGAACGGTAAGCGGCGGCCACCACCTGTACGGCGCGGTAACCGTCCAGGCCGCTCACGCGGGGTGGACGGCCCTGGTCGATGGCCGCGACGAAGTCCGTGATCATCGCCTGGTTGGCGTCCGAGCCCCAGTAGGCCCAGGCCGGGCGCTGCAGGGCGTGCGAGTAGACGGTCAGATTCTGCTTGAAGGCATCCACCAGCACGGCGCCGCGGCTGGTGATCATCTCGAAGGACAGCCCGCCCCAGGTCGGCCAGTAATCCGGGCGCGACCAGCTGCAGTCGATGCTGGCGAAGACGCCGTTGGCAAAGGTCAGCATGACCATGCCGCCCGTTTCGACCTCCACCTCGCCGGCATGGAAGATGCTGTTGGCCCGGGCGTAGACTTCGCACACTTCGCTGTTCAGATACCAGCGCATGATGTCGACCAGGTGCACGGTGTGATCGGCAATGGCGCCGCCGCCGGCCAGTTGTTTGTCGACGAACCACTCGCGGTGTTTGCGCGGCAGTTCACCCTGGTTGCTGGACTTGAAGGCGTACACCTGCCCCAGGTCGCCGGCGTCCAGGCGGCTTTTGACTTCCATCAGCGGTGTGCTGAAACGCATCGGGAAGGCGGTCATCAACTGGACGCCGGCCTTCTCGCACGTTTTGAGGATGGCCTGAGCGTCGGTCTCGGTCGTCGCCAGTGGTTTCTCGCACAGGATATTGACCCCGGCGGCCGCCGCCATCTCGACCAGCGGGCGGTGATTGGCGTTTTCCGAGCAGATGACCACGCCGTGCGGTTTGGCCGAGAGCAGCTCCTCGTAGGAACGGAAATAATGGGCGCCGAACTGCGTGGCAAAGCGTTCGCCGCGCTGCAGGTCTTCATCGGCCAGGCCGATCATTTCCACGCCGGGGATGGCGCGCAGGTTCTGGATGTAGGCTTCTGCATGCAGATGGGCAAAACTGAGGATGCCGATTTTCATGACTGCACCTCCGCAAGCGGCGTTACCCGTACGGCCTGGCCGCTCTGCGCCGATTGGCTGGCGGCCAGGGCAATCTGGACGGCGGCCAATCCGTCCCCGGCCGAAACGCGCACCGGACGGTCGTGGAGCAACGCATTGTAAAACTCTTTGATCTGGGTGGTGTAGGGGCTTTCGCTCACCGGGCTGGAGGGCAGGCCCACGTCGGGAGCGTCGCCGGCCGGCTTTTGCAGCAGATTTTCAATGGGGGCCGTGGCCTGTGAATCGAAGTCGATCATGCCTTTGCTGCCGGAGATCTCAAAGCCGGTGCGGAAGGTGGGCGGCGGGTAGGCCCAGGCGCCGGATACGTGCGAGATGGCGCCGTTGCGGTGCTGGAGGATGGCCAGGGCGTAATCAAGGCTGGCCTCAGGGTGCGCCGAACTGACCTTCCGGGCAAAGACGCTCTCGACCTCGCCGCCGATCCAGCGGGCGTAATCGAAATCGTGGATCATCAAGTCGAGCAGGATGCCGCCGGATTTGGCTTCGTCCAGGAACCAGTTGCCGGCCGGCTTCTTGGGGCGGTAGCTGCCGCGCGCCAGGCGAATGGTGCCTACCTGACCGATCTGGCCCTGCGCTACGGCCGACTGCGCCAGGGCGTATTCGGGAAAGAAACGCACCACATGCGCCACGAACAGGCGCACGCCGGCCTTGCGGCAGACGGCGATCATCGCCTGGCCCTCTTCGATGGTGCGCGCCAGCGGTTTTTCGCAGATGATGTCTTTGCCCGCCGCGGCGGCCTGCATGACCATCGGGGCGTGCAGGTGGGTGGGGGTGCAGATGTCGACCACGTCCACCTTGGGCAGCATCGCCTCCAGGTTGGGGAAGACGCGCACGCCGTAGCGGTCGGCCAGGGGACGGGCCTCTTCAATCGTCTCGGCCGAAAATCCGGCCAACACGGCGTCCGTGGCCGCCCACCCCGCGGCGTGGGTCGAACCCATAAAACCTACGCCAACGATACCAACTTTCATAGCGCCACTCCTTGTCTTACTTGATGGCCCCGGCGGTGATGCTGCGGATCATTTGCCGGGAGAAGATGATGTAGAAGATCAGGATGGGGATCATCGCCAGGGTCAACGAGGACAATACTGCGTTCCAGTCACTGACGAACTGGCCGAGGAACTGCTGCACGCCCAACGTGATGGTAGCCGTCTGGCTGCTGGGGGCGATGATCAGCGGGAACCACAGGTCGTTCCAGATGGGGATCATGGTGAAGATGCCGATCGAGCCCAACGCCGGGCGGACGAGGGGAACGACCAGGCTGTAGATGCGGTACTCGCTGGCGCCGTCGATGCGGGCGGCGTCTTTTAACTCGCGCGGCACCTGGCGCATGAACTGGGTCAGAATGAAGATCGTCAGCGGCAGCCCCTGGGCGATGTAGATCAAAATCAGGCCGAGCAGGTTATTGACCAACGATAAGCCCACCATCAGGCGCAGGATACCGACCGTGCCGAGGCGGATGGGGATCATGATACCGATCGAGAGGTATAACCCCAACAGAGCGTTGCCTTTAAAGGAGTATTCCGAAAGGGCGTAGGCCGCCATCGATCCGATCAACAGGATCAGCAGCAAGGATGCCACGGTGACGATGGTGCTGTTGACAAAGTATTGGGCGAAATTGGCGCGCTGGAGGACGGTCTCGTAGCCAACCAGGCTGAAGGTCTGTTGACTGGGCAGGGCAAAGGGCGAGCCAAAGATCGCCTTGCGGGCCTTGAACGAGTTGATGACGATCATGATGATCGGGAAGAGGGCCACAATCATATACAACCCCAACACGAGATGGGGGAGGAGGTTGTCCAGGGCGCGGCGCAGGCGATAAAAGAAGGAAACCTGGCGAACGGGGGTAGATAAAGTGGTCATGGCGTTTACCTCACAGTTCGTAGGTCTGGACGCGGCGCTGCCAGGCAAACATGTAGAGCAGCACACCGGTCAGGATAATCAGGAACATCATGGCTGCCACGGTGGCCCCCATGGTGGGGTTGCCCAGCTGGAGCTGCTGGCCGAAAAAGGTGCGGTAGAACAGGGTGCCCATGATATCGGTGGAAAATTCCGGGCCGGCCAGGGCGCCCTTCATGGTGTAGATCAGGTCAAAGGCGTTGAAGTTGCCGACAAAGGTCAGGATGGTGACGATGCCAACGGTGGGCAGAATGAGCGGGAACTTAATGCGCCAGAAGGCCTGCCAGCCGGTGGCGCCGTCCACGCGGGCGGCTTCCATCAACTCTTCGGGGATGCCGATCAACGCGGTGTAGAACAGGATCATCGGGATGCCGATGAACTGCCAGACCGAGATGAGCGAGACGACCGTCAGCGCCGATTCGGGCAGCCCCAGCCACGGTTTGAACAGGAAACCGATGCCGACGGCCTTCATCATACCCGAGGTTACGCCCCACAAGGGGTTGAGGATCAGCTGCCAGATGAAGCCAATGATCACCACCGAGAGCACGGTGGGCATGAATAACACCGTGCGGTAGAAGTTGCGCATGCGGCCGTTGGTCGCCAGCAGCGAGGCCAGCAGCAGGCCGATGGGGTTTTGGACGATCATGTTGATGGCAAAGAAGACCAGGTTGTTCTTCAACGCTCCCCAGAAACGCGGCGCATAATTGCTATCGGTGAACAGGGTGATGTAGTTCTGGATGCCGTTGAAGACTTCCTTGTTGTCGATGGTGGTGAAAAAGCTCAGCCGCAGCGAGTCCAGGAGGGGGATGATCATAAAAAGGGTGTAGATGATGACAGCTGGAGCCAGGAAGACGACAATATGCCAGGGAAAAGGTGTTGTGTGGCTGGGCTCTTTTTGCATGGGGCCTCCCGATAAAAATTGAAGGCGCCTGGCGGCAGGCGAACGCCCGCCGCCAGGCAACAATTTAGAACGATCTTACTGGGGCTTGTACCACTTGTCCAGGCCGGCCTGAATTTCTTCAGCGCCCTTCTGGGGGGTCAGCGTGCCGTTGATCACGGCCGCGCTCACACGCCACAGCTCATTTTCCAGGTTCGGCTCGCCGCGCGAGAGGATCTGGTACGAGTTGCGGATGGTGGACTTGCACTCGCCGCGCCAGTTCATGAATTCCTGGGCCAGCGGGTCCTTGAGCTGGACCTTGTGGTTCGACAGGGTGAAGAAGCCGGGCAGGGCATTGCTGTACAGACCGGCGAACTCTTCCGAGGTCATCCATTCCAGGAATTTCTTGGTCTCTTCGGGGTGCTTGCTGGCAGCGTTCATGCCCATGGCGATGTCAGTGTGATCGCTGATGTAGCAGGTGTCGCCTTCTTTGTCTACCGGCGGCTTGAAGACGCCCATCTCAAAGCCAGCCTGTTCTTCGAACACGCTGATTTCCCACGAACCGGTGGGGTAGATGGCGGCCTTGCCGAGGGTGAACAGGCTCTGCGCATCCGGGTACTTGACGGCTTCGAAACCTTCGGGCAGGTATTCCTTCCAGGCAGCCAGTTCTTGGAAGGTCTTGACGTAGGGTTCGTCGGTGTACTTGCCGGTGCCCTTGATCAAGGCCTGGCGGCCTTCCTCACCCTTCCAGTTGTTGGGGCCGATGTTCTGGAAGCCCATGGTGGCGGCTTCCCACAGGTCGGCGGTGCCCATGCCCAGCGGAGCGTAGGTGCCGTCTTTCTTCAGCGCATCCAACACGGCCTTGAACTCTTCCTTGGTCTTGGGGGTCTTGAGGCCAAGTTTGTCGAAGGCTTCCTTGTTGTAGAAGAAACCGTGAATGACCGAGGCCATCGGCACGCAGAAGACGGTCTTGCCATCGTCGGTGATCCAGGCGCTCTTGGCCACATCGCCGAAGTTGTTCATACCGGGCAGGTCGGTCAACGGCGCCAGGTAACCCTTCTCGAACAGTTTGAGCGAGGCGTCAAACGGGCGGCAGGTGATCAGATCGCCGGCGGTGCCGCCTTCCAGCTTGGTGTTGAGCACGCCGTTGTATTCGGCGGGAGCGCTGGGGGCGAAGACGACGTGGATGTTGGGGTTCTTGGCTTCGAAGGCCGGGATGATCGTGTCGGTCCAGATCTTCATGTCATCATTGCGCCAGCTTTCGATGGTGATGGTGACCTTTTCGGCAGCCGCTTCGGGGGCCTTGGTGGGTTCGGCGGGGGCCGGAGCCTTGGTGGGCTCGGCAGGGGCCGGGGCCTTGGTGGGTTCGGCCGCAGCAGGAGCCTTGGTCGGTTCGGCGGGGGCCGGGGTGGCAGCCGGGGCGCAGGCGCTCAGGATGATCGCCAGGGCCACGAGCACGGAAAGCACAGAATACTTACGCATATCCTTCTCCTTCTTTCTCTCTTTGATAGTTTAGATGTACTACAGTGTTACCAACACGTACGGATTGTGTGAAAAACCACCTCCTTTCGTTTGGGGTATCACCATATATGCGAGAGTTTGTTGTGGGTCAGCTTCCGTCCAGACCGTACCAGACCAGACAGGCCGGGCCGGTGGCGCTGGAGGCCACCAGGGAGGGTGAGATTTTCAGGTCGTGCGTACTGGCGGACAGGACGCGTTTTTCGATTTCTGCTTTGACTACCGGCTGCAAAAATTCAAAGGCTGCCAGGCCGATGCCGCCGCCCAGGACGAGCAGTGAGGGGTTGAGCAGGGTGACGCAGCTTGCGGCGACGATGCCCAGCCAGCGGCCCACCTCGTTGATGGCGGCGCGTGCCAGCGGGTCACCTGAGCGGATCGAGGCAATGACGCCGGTGGTGTTGAGCGTCGCCCCGGCGCGCAGCCGGCTGTTGCTGTATTTGCCCTCGCTGAGCAGTTCCTGGGTAACCGCCAACAGACCAGGGCCGGAGACAACCGTTTCGGCGCAGCCACGCAGCCCGCAGGCGCATTTGCGTCCGTCGGGGTCGATGACGATGTGGCCTACTTCTGCTGCGTTCCAGTTGCTGCCCGTCACCAGCCGGCCGTTGACCAGCAGCCCGCCGCCCAGCCCGGAGCCAATGGTGAGGAAAACAAAGTCACGGTGACCGCGCCCGGCGCCCAGATAATGCTCGCCCAACGTGCTGGCGTTGGCGTCCTTCTGGATGAAGATCGGCACAGGCTTGGGCAGACGGCGCTGGATCTCTTTCACCAGCTCGACGTGCGTCCAGCCCAGGTTGACGGCGTTGGTGACTGTCCCGGCTTCTGAATTAACCTGCCCGGGTGTGCCGATGCCGATGCCCTGCACGGTCTCACCTGCCAGGCGGGCCGTTTCGCTCAGCGAGTTGATCTCGCGCACGATGTCGTCGATCACCGACTGCGGGCCGCGCTCGGGGTGGGTGGCGATCAGGCTGGTGGTCAGGATTTCGCCGCTCTTGTCGATCAGCGTGCTGGCAATCTTGGTTCCGCCGAGGTCGATACCGATAGCTAAGTTTTTGCTCATGAACTTTCTCCTAGGCGAGGTGGGGGTTGCGCTGGCGCCATTTTTCCAGCAATACGGCGTTGTGCTCGGTCGCACCTTGCATCATATTCAGGCTGGCAAAGACGGGCGGTTGAATGCCCATCTGCTGGAGACGTTGCAGGGCCTCGATCACCAGCCCATTCCACAGCAGGCTGGCGACGATGGTGGAACTGGGGCCGGCGCGCCAGGCAGAGCCTTCGATCGCCACCAGGGCGTCGCCCGGTTGGCCGCCGTTATCCAGGGTATAATCGCACACTTCGTACAGGCGTTGGCCGAGCGTCGAGAGGGGGGCCACCTGGCTGTAGGCCAACGAGCAAACTGCCACCGTGATCAGTCCTTTCTGACGGGCGAGCAGCGCCATCTCCACCGGCAGATGATTGACGCCGCTGTTGGAGTAGATGAACAGCATTTCACCCGGCTGCGGGTCGTAACGATGCAAGAGATCGGCCGCCAACCCGGGGGTGCGCTCCAGGCGGCTGCTCAAGTGGGCGCTTTCGTGCAGCATCAATCCGGAATGGAAGACGGGTACGGCGCAGGCCAGCCCGCCGGCGCGGTAGAAAGCCTCTTCTGCCAGCATGTGCGAGTGGCCGCTGCCAAAGAGGAAGATGCGCCCGTCGTTCTGGATGACCGTTACCATGCGGCTGGCGATTTCGTCCAGTACGCTTTGCTGGCGCGCCACGACGTCTTCTTGTAATTGTTGAATGGCGGACAGGTACTGCGCCATTCCCGGCAGGTGATTGGTTGGGGAGGAAGGTTTGCTCATGGGTTATTTGCTAAAGATCTCGACGTGGAAGATGTAACTGTCGCTGCGGTAGTAAGATTCGACATTTTCAAACGGACGGTTGTCCTGGTTATAGGTGGTGCGGTAGATGTGCAGGATGGGGCAGCCCTTGTGCATGCCCAGCAGGCGGGCTTCTTCACTGGGGCAGGCAATTGCTTCCATCTGTTGGGTGGCGCGCGCCGCGGCGGTGTTGAATTTTAGTTTGAGCGTTTCGTAGAGCGATTGGTTGCCCAGGTCTTCTTCCATCAGCGTAGGAAAGAGCCGGTGGGTCAGGTAGGCAGTCTCAACCGCCATCGGGTTTTCGTCGGCCATGCGCAAGCGCTTGAGCTTGTAAACGGGTTCGCCTTCACCGATTTGAAGGGCGGCGGCGGTCTGCGCCGGACAGGGCATGACGATGAATTGTAAAATCTTTGAACTGGGCCGGCGTTGGCGGGTGCGCATATCCTGGGTGAAGCTGGTCAACTGCGCCAGGTGCTGCTGGATGCGCGGCTGCGAGACGAACGTGCCCTTGCCCTGAATACGGGTCAGCAGGCCCTCGTTGACCAGTTCGCCGATGGCCTGGCGCACCGTGGTGCGGCTGATCTGGAAGCGGTCGCCCAGCTCGCTTTCGGAAGGGACGCGCTCGCCAGCTGTCCAGGCGCCGGTAGAAATCTGGGCCTCGATATACGCTTTGAGTTGGTGATAGAGGGGGATTGGGCTGGTGAGATCCAACGTTTGCGGCATGCGATACCTGATCCAGAGTGCTGGGAGATGACTTGCTGCGGATGTGGCCGACAACCCATTACGCACAACCAACCCGGGGTTGTCATGACGTCATGACGACGTTATGAATTGATTGTATCTCCACCGCAGGCGTTTGTCAATAGGGAAATTTTATTTCTGATATAGCTGGCGATAGCGCAGCAGACCGAGCAGTAAGGCGAACTGAACGCAGGCCTGCACGATGGTCGAGAACTGGTCAAAGTAGAAGATCAACAGGTTGATCACCACCAGCGAGAGCAGCAAGCCGAGATAGGCGAGCGAGATGGCCTGTCGTTCCTTGCCGGCCAATAACAGGAAGGCCGCCACCAGCAGCAATAACCCGACCGAGCCCTCCAGGCCGATGCGCACCTCAAACCAGCTCAAGCCGCTGGCGCTGCGCACCAGGCGCTGGTTGACCAGTTCATTGAGCAGGTGACGTACTTCTTCCGGAGTACGCAGGCTGAAGAAAATTTGCAGCGGGTAAGAGATGGCCCACAATCCCCAGGCGATCAACCCGCCGCCTAAGATGGCACGATACCGCCCGCGCTTCAGCCAACGCCGTTCGAACTCGGCGCAGCGCCGGCAAAACCGTTCGTAGAGCGGCGGCGTCTCGGGCGCCAGGTACAATTCTTCGTGACTGACGAACTCATCGAGCATGGCGGCCAGACGGGCCAGGTTTGGGGCGTTCTTCTGGCGCGCCACCTCTTCCAGCCGTTCGTTGATGCGGGCGCGCTCGCTGGGCGAGAGGTCGTGGTCGAGCACCTCTTCCAGATCATCCAGGATATGGTACAACTGGGTACGGGCGTCCTCTTTACGCCGGCGCTTGATTTGCAGATAGAGCAGCACGGTCAGCATAAAAAAGGCATAGATGATCGGCGCTGCTGCCGGATAGAAATAGTCGTTGTTCTGGGTGATGAATTTGCCGACCTCATCGATGAACAGCCCGACGCCCACCCCGGCCAGGATGGCGTTCCAGGTATAGACCCAGCGGTTGGCGAAGACCAGCGGCAACAACGCAGCGATGAACAACAAGACGCCGCCCCACAGGACATGGGCGATATGTAGTTCGCTGTTGCCGATTTGCGGATAACCGGTCAGATCGAGAAACAGGCGGGTCAGCGACACCGAGGTGGCGAAACTGAGCAGGGTGAGCAGTAGATAGTATTCGGCCTGCTGGCGCTGGATGGGTTCACGGTTTTTGAGCGGAAGGGGGTTCATCATCTCTCTCGAAACTCATATAGCGGACAAAAACGTTGGTGAAATCGCTGTGCGCGGTCAGTTCCACATAATGCTCGCTCGCGGCGATGGCATCGGCCTCCTGGCGTTTATGATGTGAGAGCAGCAGATGTTTTGCGCCGGCGCCGGCAGCGTTGCCGACCTGGCGAAAACGTTCCGGCGGCAGGTCTGGAAACATGCCCACCCGCAGCGCACTGGGAATGTGGATATAGGTGCCAAACGCCCCGGCAACGATGAAATCCTCGACCGCCGCGGCGGGGATGCCGGCTTCGGCCAGCAGCAACTCCACGCCGGCGCGGATGGCGCCTTTGGCGAGCTGGATCTCGTTGACGTCGCTGCGTGTAATCCGTATGTCCTGGCCGGTGCCGCTCTGGGCAGCGGGCACCAGGACGAAGGCGGAGCGACGCCCACCCGGCTCACGCTGTACACGGGCGTGGTTTTTGTTTAACACCCCGCGTTCGTCGATCACACCGGCGTTGAGCATTTCGGCCACGGCGTCCAGGATACCCGAGCCGCAGATGCCGACCGGCGGCTGGGCGTTGATCGTTTGAATCTGTACGCTCTGGCCCTCGATCCGCACGCGTTCGATGGCGCCGGGGGCGGCGCGCATGCCGGCCTGGATGTGTGCGCCCTCGAAGGCCGGGCCTGAGGCGCAGGCGCAGCAGTATAAGTGGCCGTTGTGCGCCAGGGTGATTTCGGTGTTGGTGCCGATGTCCAAGGCCACGCGGGTGCGCCCGGCGCGCCAGGCTTGAGTGGCGAGCAGCATGGCGACGTGGTCGGCGCCGACGTAGCCGGCGATGTTGGGCGGCAGGTATACGTTCGCGCCGGGCGCCAGGTCAAGCCCCAACCCGGCGGCGGGCAAGTCGAGAGCGGCGCTGACTGCGGCCAGGTAGGGGGCGGCGCCCAACTGGCGTACCGGCAGCCCGCACAGCAGATGGTGCATGGCGGTGTTGCCGACCATGACCGCCGCCACGATCTGGCGCCGGTCGGCGTTGATCTGGCGGCACAGTTCTTCTGCCAGGGTGTTAAGCGTTTGCACCAGGCGGTGCTGGAGCGTGTGGCGCCCGTGTTCGTGTTCATTCGCATAGGCAATGCGGCTGACTACGTCCTCGCCGTAGGCGATTTGTGGGTTCATTGCCCCCTGGCGAGCCAGGGTTTGCCCATCTTCCAGGTTGACCAGATAGGCAGCCAGCTTGGTTGTGCCGATGTCCACCGCCAACCCCAGCAGTGGGGTGTGCTCCGCCAGGATGGCTACCAGGCGTGGGTGCGTGCCATTACTGGCAACTGCCAGGCGCGGCGTCCAGTTTGCGGCGCGTAGTTGTTCGGAAAACTCGGACAGCACGGCGGGGGGGAATTCGAGGGCAGGTTGGCCCTGGGCGAGCAGGCTTTCGTTCAGGCGGGTGTGGTCAGAGCGCAGATCGTGCAGGCCCGGCGGCGGCAAACGCAGGTCGAGGGCGTATACAGGCGGGTCCAGGCTGATCTCTTCCTCCAGCCCTTCTATCTGCATGCGTTGTGGGGCGGTCAACGACTGTGGGGGAATCTCAATGTGGGCCTCGTCCAGGATGCATGCCTGACAGGCCAGGCGGACACCGGCAACCAGTTCCGCCGGGGTCAATTCGGCCCGCTCGCTGGTAGTGGGCTCCGAGAGTTTGCCTTTGACCAGGCGCACCCGGCATGCGCCGCACGTGCCGTTGCCGCCGCATACCGCCGCCAGGTCGATGCCTGCCTGGCGGGCGATTTCCAATAGATCGACGCCGGCTGGCGCCTGCACGCGCCGGCCAATGGGTTGAAAGGTGATCCAATATTCTGTAGACGTCATCGTTGCGCCTGCCTGTTACTACCGGGAGAGTTTTTCTGATTGTATCGCGGAACCCGGGCGTATACAGCGAGGACGGGGTAATTACGTCGATTTCGCCAGTATGGCGCGCACCCGGGCCAGCAGGGTCCAGTGGTCGCTCCAGCCAGTCAGGCGCTGCGGGTGGTGGTCGGCGCGGGCCAGGTAGCGGATGGCTGGCGTTGGGCGATCCTGCAGGGTGAGCAGGACGGCGGCCAACGGCAGGCCCCAGGCGCGCGCCGCCGGGCTATGCCGGGTGGCGCGCTGCTCGAGGGCCCGGCTCATGTACTGGCGGGCGAGCGGCAGGTCGTTTAGATCCAGGGCGATGATGGCGGTACCCCAGGCGGTCAGGTAGAGGATGCCGGGGTTGATGGCGCTGGCCCACGGGCGCAATTCGGGGTCCAGCAGAATCTGGCGGCTCTCTTCCAGACGGCGGCGAGCGGTGACCTGATCGCCGCGCAGGCAGGCGATCAGGCCGCGCTGTACCTGGGCGATACCGCGCGCCTCGCGCATATTGGCGCCGCGAGCGGCCTGCACGACCTCTTCGGCCAGGTTCAGGGCGCCTTCCAGGTCGCCACGCAGCAGGTGCAGCCAGGCCAGCATCAGGCAGCCGGCTGCCATATCGGTCCAGTCGTTGAGATCGTGCTGTAGAAGATAGGCGTCTTCCAGGTCGCGGGCGGCGCGTTCGTAATCACCCATGAAGAGCGCCAGCGAGCCGCTGGTGTTCAGACTCTCGGCCAGCCGGCGGCGATCTCCCAGGGCATGGCTGAGATCAAGGGTGTCGCGGCTGATGGACAACGCCTGTTCCCATTCGGCGGTGGCCATGTGGCAAAAGGTCAATGCCCGACGCAAGGGGATGATGTAGTGCGCCTCACCCTGCGCTTCGTAAAACGAGAGCGCCTGGCGAAAATGAGGGATGGCTTCGGCGTAGCAGGCTGTGCTGACGTGCAGCCAGCCCAGTTCCGCTTCCCCGTGGGCGACGGCGCTGGCATTGCCGTAGCGGCGGGCGATCTCAAGCCCTTGTTCCACGATTGCATGGCTGTGGCTGCGGTGGCCGTAGAAATAGGTCAACAGGCGAGCCCAGACCAACCCGGGCTCTTCGCCGGGGAGTGGGGCGAGCGCCTGGCGCGCCTGACCAAAGAGCGTTTCGGCTTCCACCCACATGCCGCGGGTGATGAAATAAATCGAGAGAAACTCAATGACCTGGTCTACGGCAGCAAAGTCACGGTGCTGGATGGCCCACAACCAGGCTGTGCGGATGTTTTCCAGATCGGGGGTGAGCTGCGCCACGATGCTGAGCGGTTGCAACCCCTTGATGTCGGCCTCGCGTTGGTGGAGCAGGGCGCAAAAATAGCGGCTGTGCAGGCAGCCGATTTGTTCGTATAGACCGGCGGCGTGAAGTTTTTCGGCGGCGAAGTTACGCAGCAAAGGATGGATGGTGTAGCGACCGGAGGTAATATCCGGGCGCAGCAGAGACTTGTTGACGAGGGTGCGCAGGCTGAGCAGCGATGCTCCGGCGACCGTCTGGGCTGCCTCGCGACTGAAGCCGGCGCTGAAGATTGCCAGTTTCATCAGGATGGCGCGCTCGGGCTCGGCCAATAGTTTCCAGGCGCTGTCGAATACGGTGCGGATGCTGCGGTGCCGCTCGGGCAGGTCGGCCATGTGATTTTCGAGGAAATCCAGTCCGCTTTCCAGTTCGGCGGCGATCTGTTCCAACGAGAGCATTTCTACCCAGCCGGCGGCGAGCAGGATGGCCAGCGGCAGTCCGTCGAGGACGCGGCAGATGTGGGCGATTAACGGCCATTCGTCCGGGTGTGGATCGAAGCTGGGCCGGGCGCGCCGGGCGCTTTGCAAAAAGAGCTGGACGGCGCTGTATTGTTGCCAGTCCGCAGGCGAATCGGGCGCGGTGTCGGGCTCGGGGAACTCGAGCCCTTCCAGGCGCAGCAGGTGCTCGGATTGCAGGTTGAGTTTCTGGCGTGAGGTGACCAGCAGGCTGACACCGGGGGCGGCGTGCAGGATTTCGTCCACCAGTGGAACGGCGGCGGAGAGATGATCGAAATTATCCAGGACGAGCAGCAGGCGCTTTTTTTTCAGATAGGAGAGCAACTGCGATTGCATCTCGTCGATGCGGAAATTGGCGAAGCGAAAGGCGCCAGAAATGGCCGGGACGAGGGCGTCGCCGTTGGGTACGGCTTCGAGCGGGACGAAGAAGATGCCGTCTTTGAAGTGGGTGACGACCTGTCCCGCCGCCTGAATGGCCAGGCGCGTTTTGCCGCCGCCGCCCGGGCCAACCAGGGTCACCAGCCGGCAATCGGGATCGGTTAACAGGCGGGCGATCTCGGACAGTTCGCCTTTGCGTCCGACAAAAGGAGTGCTTTGGGCGGGCAGGTTGGCAGGCGGGGAACCGCCCGGTGCGCCGGCGGTGGGCGGTTCCTGCTGGATGGCGCGGTGCAGATCTTCGATTTCGCTGCCGGGTGCGACGCCCAATTCCTGGGCCAACAGGCGGGCATACTCGCGATACTCGCGCAGTGCGGCCGGGCGCTGGGCGCTGGCCTGGTAGATTTGCATCAGGGCCAGATGAGGTTCTTCTAACAACGGATCGAGGGCCGACCAACGCCGGGCGTAGTCCAGCGCTTCGGCGGGCTGCTGGTTGCGGAGGTGGTACCGCACCAGGTCGCGCAACGCGCCGGCCAGATCCTGGAGGCGCGTCTCCGATTGAAAGAATTGCCATTCGTCGTAAGCCGGGCAGTCGGGCAGGGAGAAACCGGCCAGGAAATGGTCGCGGTAGAGTTGGGTGAGGCGGACGGCGTGCTCGAGGCAGCCGGCGCACAGTTCACCGTCGGCGTGTTCGTGCTGGCGAATGGCGTCGCGCCGGGCACGAATTTCGAGGGCGTCGACCCAAACGTCTGGGGCCGGCCAGGAGACACTGTCGCCGTTGATTTCCAGGCCAATTTCACCGCACTCCTTGTTGAGGTCAGAGAGGATGCGGCGTAAGGAGGCGCGTCCCTGTTCTGGGGGGAGACCCGGCCAGAGCAGTTCTACCAGAGTCTCGCGGCTGTAGGCCTGAGAGTTGAGCGCCAGGTACACCAACAAGGCCAGCGATTTACGCCGGCCAATTTCAACGATTTGCCCGTCGCGCTGTAGTGAGGGGGGGCCCATCACCATCAGTTTGAGATTGTTCACAAATGGTCTCCGCAGTGTGCCAAACTGGACGAGAATTGTCACGCGCCCTGTCACATTTGTGGGACGGATCGAGCTTAAACTTTATTCAAACGCTTGAGGTGCCGTCGCGCCTGGAATATGTTAATTATATTCCAAAAATTGTCAAATGGCCCGGCGGGTGTGCCTGAAATCGCCAGCGTGAGTCCAAATACAAGGGAAGGAGGTGTTGGCTTTTCGACGATCTATTTACGGCGTTGCGCAAAAAATCCATTCAACCGATTCAAACGATCGTTTGTATATCTTTTCAGGAGATAAGAGATGTCTAAGAAGTTCCTTGTTTTGATCAGCCTGGTGCTGATTGCTGCATTTGCCCTTGCGGCTTGCCAGCCTGCCGCCCCCGCCACCCAGGCCGCTGAACAGAAACCGGCCGAAAAACCTACCCTGACCTTCTGGCATACCATGAACGAATCCGAAACGCCGGTTCTGATGGAACTGGTCAAGAAGGCTGCCGACGAGGCGGGTGTGGAAGTCAAGGTTGAGTACGTGCCTTTTGACGGGGCGCGCGACAAGTGGTTGACTGCCGCTCAGGGCGGCAATGCCCCGGACGTTTTCCGTGCCGAGATTGCCTGGACGCCGTTGTACGCCGACGCTGGCTTCCTGTTGGACATCACCAGCAAGGTTTCGGAAGACGACAAGAAAGACTACATCACCGCTCCGCTTAAGTACAACATGTACAAGGACAAGCTGTGGGGTATTCCCCAGGTGACCGACGCCCCGGCCATGCTGTACAACAAAGCGCTGGTCAAGGCCGCCGGCCTGGATCCCGAGAACCCGCCCAAGACGATGGATGAGTTCGTCGACTGGTGCAAGAAACTGACCAAGGAAGACGGCTCGCAGTACGGTTATACCCTGACGGATGGGGTGTACTTCTTCCAGCCTTTCATGTGGGCGTTTGGCGGTGGTTTGATCTCTGAGAGCGATCTGTCGATCCATGTTGCCGACCAGGGCAGCATCGACGCGGCCAACTTCGTACTCAAGCTGCGCGACGAATACAAATGCATGCCCAAGGAATACGATCCCAAGGCGCAGTATGACAATGCCATGACCTCGTTCAAGACCGGCAAGACGGCCATCATTTTCAACGGGCCGTGGGCCACCGGTGATGTGCTCAAGGGCGATCAGTTCAAGGATGTCGCCAATCTGGGTGTGGCGCCCATTCCTGCCGGCCCCAAGGGGCAGGGCAGCCCGGTCGGTGGTCACAACTATGTGATTTACGCCGGCACCAAGTACCCCGAACAGGCCTATAAGTTCATGGCCGCGTTGAACAGCACTGCCAATCAGGGTGTGCTGGCTTCCAAGTTGAATCTGGTGCCCACGCGTAAATCGACCTACGAATTGCCCGAGGTGAAGTCCAACGCCATCCTGCAAGGCTTTGGCAAGCAGATGGCCGTGGCCACCAATCGCCCGGTGATTCCGCAGGGCGGCCAGATTTACGATGCCTTCGGGCCTGCCTGGGACGCCATCCTGGCCGGCACCAAGCCCCCCGAGGCGGCGTTGAAGGAAGTGGCCGACGCCTGGGCCAAACTCCTCAAACCCTAGCGCCATTCTGGCGTACTCCGGGCGGACAGCAGTGATGGGGGAAATACACCCGGAGTACGATACGTTTGCGAGGGCTTTGTTCGAAGCGGGCTTCTGAACAAAGCCCTCGTTCCAAGGAGGTAGGCTATGGCAACCCTGATTGCCAATAAGAAACGTAACCGACTGGCAGAATTGTGGCAGGAGATTAAACGCAACCGGCTGGCATACCTGTTTATGCTGCCGACGGTGTTGACCCTGTTGGTGATTGTGTTTTACCCGTTGGTGTACGGCGTCAGTCTGAGCTTTACCGATGCCAATTTTAAAAATGTGGCGGCGCGCATCGGCGCCAATTTGCGCCCGGCGAGTTACGAGTTTGTGGGGCTGAAGAATTACATCAACCTGTTGACCGATCCTTCCTATAAGCTCTGGCAGATCACCGGGCAGACGATTTTCTGGACGGCGATCAACGTCAGCCTGCATTTTTTAATCGGGCTGTTGTTAGCGGTCATCCTTAATCGCAAGATCACCGGTCGTTCGATTTATCGTATCATTCTGCTCATCCCGTGGGCCATTCCGCAGTACATTTCAGCTTATGCCTGGCTGTGGTTGTTCAATTCGCAGTACGGGTTCTTTAACCTGTTCGCCATGCAGGTGAATCAATGGGCCGGGTATACAGTGCTCGAACCGGTGCAGTGGCTGCTCTACCCATCCACCTCGTGGCTGGTGGTGATTGCCACCAACGTCTGGCTGGGCTTCCCGTTTATGACGGTGACGTTGTTGGGCGGACTGCAGAGCATTTCCGGCGATCTATACGAGGCGGCCACGGTAGACGGCGCCAACAGCTGGCAGCAGTTCTGGGATATAACCCTGCCGCTGCTGCGCCCGGTGGCGGTGACGGCCACCCTGTTGGGGGTGATCTGGACTTTCAATATGTTCAGCATCATCTTCCTGATCACCGGCGGCGGTCCCGATTATCAAACCGATATCCTGGCCACCTATGCCTACCAGTGGGGTATCACCCGCGGTCAGTATTACCTGGGCGCCACCTATGCGGTTTTCATTCTCTCCTTCTTGCTGGTGTTCAGCTTCTTTTATCGCCGTTTGCTGCGCGGAAACGAGGTGTATTGATGGTTAATAAACGTGGCAAACTGACTGCGGATATCCTTTCGCACCTGGTACTGATCGTGTTTTCGATCATCGCCATCTTTCCTATCCTGTGGATCGTTTCCACCTCATTCAAGCCGCGCGAAGATGTCTTCGGCACGCGGGTGGAGATCATCCCGCAGAATTTCACCACCTTCAACTATCGTCACGTGCTGTTATATAAGGGCGATCCGGTGCAGGAATGCGCCTGGGACTGGTCGCTGGATAGCTTTGGACGGGTGTTGACCGCCGAGAGCGACTGCCTGTTCCTGGTGTGGTTTCGCAATACGATCTTTGTGGCGCTGTTAACCACCCTGATCGGCGTGTTCCTTTCGGCGACGGGGGCGTACGCACTATCGCGCTTCCGTTTCCCCGGGCAGGGGTTCGCCATCATGACGTTCCTGGTGATCCAAATGTTCCCGGGGGCGCTGTTGGTGATCCCGTTGTATAACGTGCTCAATTCGCTGCGTTTGTTGAACACGTTCCCGGGGCTGATCATCACGTTCTGCACGTTTGCTCTGCCGTTCAGTGTGATGACGCTCAAGAGTTTCTTCGACACCATTCCAAAGGAATTGGAAGAGGCGGCGATGATCGACGGGCTCTCGCCGTTGGGAACGTTTTACCGGGTGGTGCTGCCGCTCAGTCTGCCCGGTTTATCGGTAACCGCTTTTTACAACTTCATCAGCGCCTGGAACGAGTTTATGTTGGCTTTCACTTTTATGACCGGTGACCAGTACAAGACGCTCTCGGTGGGGCTGCGTAATTTCGTTTTCCAGTTCGCCGCCGAATGGCAGTATCTGGCAGCGGGTGCGGTTTTGATCACCATCCCGGTGTTGTTGATGTTCTTCTACGCTCAACGTTTCCTGGTTTCCGGGTTGACGGCGGGTGGGGTGAAAGGTTAGGTTGCCCCGTGGCAGGAGGACGCCATGCCGTCAGACCGCTCGCTTGACGAACTGTACGCCTTTCTGCCGCGGCGCAACGAACCGGCGGATTTCGATGCTTTCTGGGAACGGATGTTGGCGCCCATCTGGCGCCAACATCCGCCGGTGACTTTCACTGCCGTGGAAACCGGATTGCGTCTGGTGGAAACACTGGCGGTGTGTTACCACGGCGACGGCGGCGAACCGCTGACCGGATGGCTGCTGCTGCCGCGCCAGCGGTTTGCGCCCCTGCCGTGCGTGGTCGAGTTTGGCGATTACGGCGCCGGGCTGTGCCTGTTGGAGCGCCTGATGTGGAGCAATGCCGGTTTCGCTCATTTTGTCGTAACACCGCGCCACCAACCGGTGCCGGTCTGGGGGGGCGGTAGCTGTGCGGGAGAAGGTGAGGAAGGAACCGTGGCGGGGGGGTGGGCGACACAGGGGATTATGAACCCGGAAACGTATTATTACCGCCAGGTGTTTTTAGATGGGGTGCGCGCCGTACAGGCGGTGCGCACCCACCCGGCGGTAGACGCCGGACGGGTGGCGCTGACCGGCCGTGGACAGGGGGGCGGGATGGCGTTGGCGGTCGCCGGCCTGGATGCCGGTGTATATGCGGTGCTGCCGGACGCACCCGGGTTGTGTCTGTTTGCACAGGCGTTGGAGGAAGCGAGCGAGGGACCGTACCACGAACTGGCACGTTTTTGCGCTCGCCACCCCGAGCGCCGGGCGACGGTATTGGCGACGCTGGAGTATTTCGATTGCCTGCATTTTGCGTGGCGGTCGCATCAGCCGGCATTTTTTACCGCCGGGTTGGTGGATGCAAGCAATCCGCCGCCGGCGGTATTTGCCGCTTATAACATCTATGCGGGCACAAAGCAGATGTGCGTGGCGGCCGAGGGCCGCTACAGGACCGGAGAAGTGATTTACGCCCAGATTCGTTTTCTAAACGGGTTGTTGTCGGGTGGATAGGCGGTGACTGGATCGAGTTTAAAAACTTAATCCAAAGGCGCAAAGATTACAAATCGCTTTCAAGGTGGGAGTCATGCTAAAATGGAGTTGTACGGCGATTAACCCCTTATTTTTTTTGTGGATGGTAACGGTATGGACCCAGTGACTCTGCATATTGAAAAAGTTGCGCCGCGCCCGACGGTGGAGGTGCATTTGCCCGACGGGCGGGTCTATTCAGGGCCGCGCAAGGCGCCGGTGGGGGCGTTTCTGCGAGCCATGCCCGAGTGGGACAACCCGCCGATTGTCGGGGCGGTGGTCAACGGCGAACTGCGCGAATTGACCTACCCGCTCGAATTCGACGCCCGCGTGCGGCCGGTGACGATGGCGGATGCGGACGGGGCGCGCATCTATCGCCGTTCGCTGACCTTCTTGCTCGAGGCGGCTTTTGAGGATCTCTTCCCAACAGCCTCGCTGACGGTCGATCATTCGGTCTCCTCCGGCGGCTTTTTCTGCCAGGTGGTCGGCAGCCAGCCATTGAGCGAGGAAGAACTGGCGCAGCTCGACCGGCACCTGAGCGAATTGATCGCCGCCGATTTGCCCTTCACCCGCCAGCAGGTGCCGTTGAGCGAGGCGATCAGTTATTTTGAACGCAAGGGGCACGTGGACAAGGTGCGCCTGCTCAAGTATCGCCAGAAGGATCACCTGATCCTTTACAGTCTGGGCAATCATCGTGATTATCACCACGGTTATATGGTGCCTTCCACCGGCTATCTGCGTTGGTACCGGTTGTGGCCGTTGCAGGAGGGCTTTGTCATCCAGTATCCGCGGCGGCACGAGCCGACCCAACTGAGCCCGATGATGACTTACCCTACCCTGCTGGAGACCTTCCGGCGTTACGGGCACTGGCTGGAGCGCCTGGGTATCGCCAGCGTCGGGGCGCTCAACGATGCCATCCAGGCCAACCGCACGCGCGAGGTGATCCTGGTCTCGGAGGCGCTGCACGAACGCAACATCGCCGAAATTGCCGAGCAGGTGCTGGAGCGCAGCAAACAGGCGCGCATTGTGTTGATCGCCGGACCGTCTTCCTCTGGCAAGACGACCTTCTCCAAACGGCTGACGGTGCAACTGCTGGCGCAGGGCATTTCGCCCTTTCCGCTGGAACTGGATAACTATTTTGTCGACCGGGATCTGACGCCGCGCGATGAGAAAGGCGATTACGATTTTGAGGCCCTGGCGGCGCTCAACACCGCTTTGCTCAGCGACCACCTGCGCCGGTTGATTGCCGGCGAGGCGGTGCAGCTGCCGCATTACAACTTCCGCAGCGGCAAGAGCGAGCAAGGCGAGGTGGTGCAATTGGGGCGTGACCAGATGTTGATCCTGGAAGGAATTCACGGGTTGAACCCGAACCTGCTGCCGGACATTCCGCCCGAGCAAACCTTCCGTATCTACATCTCTTGCCTGACCCAACTCAACCTGGATCGGCACAATCGTATTTCGACCACGGATACGCGCCTGCTGCGCCGCATCGTGCGCGATGCGCGTGAGCGCGGCTACACTGCCCAACAGACCATCCAGCGCTGGGATTCGGTGCGCCGCGGTGAGAAGGAACACATCTTCCCTTACCAGGAGAACGCCGACGTGATGTTCAATTCGGCGCTGGTGTACGAACTCTCGGGGCTCAAACCGCTGGCGGAGCCGCTGCTGCGCCAGGTGCCGTTTGGCGTGCCCGAGTATATTGAAGCTAAACGCCTGCTGGCCTTTCTGGAGTGGTTCCAATCCATCGATAGTGAACTGGTGCCGGATAATTCGATCCTGCGCGAGTTTATCGGCGGCTCATTCCTCAAGGATTTCAGGCTGTGGGAGAATTCGGATAAACAATAAAATACAGGGGTTTTTGGCGCAGTAAGCGGCCAAAAACCCCTGAAAGCGTCTTGCGGATGCTGTTTACTTTTTCGCCAGCATCTCTTTGACGACCATGCCCAGGCGGCTCATCCCCTCGTTAATCTTTTCGGGGGTGGCGTTAGAGAAGTTAAGCCGCATGGTGTTATTGCCGCCGCCGCCGGGGAAGAACGATCCGCCGGGGACGAAGGCCACCTTTTGTTCAACGGCCTTGACCAGCACTTCTTTGGTGTCGAGGTGTTCGGGCAGCGTGGCCCACAGGAACAGGCCGCCCTGCGGGTGCGTCCAACGCACACCCTCGGGCATGTGCTCTTCGAGGGCGTCCAGCATGACGTTGCGTCGTTCGCGGTAGACGTCGCGGATGAGGTGGACGTGTTTATCGAGGAAGCCGCCGTGGCCGACCTCGTAGGCCATGATCTGGTTAAAGGTGGAGGTGTGCAGGTCGGCGCCCTGTTTGGCCTGCACCAGTTTGGTGATGACCTCGGGCGGGGCGATGACCCACGCCAGGCGAATCCCTGGAGCAAGGATCTTGGAGAAGGTGCTCAGGTAGATGACGTTGCCGCTGTAGCAGCCGTTGTTGGAACGGATCTGATTATCCAATACTTCGACGGCCGGCAGGTGTTCGCCTTCGTAGCGCAACTGCCCGTAGGGGTCATCTTCGATGATAGGTACGCCGTAACGGTCGGCCAGTTCGATCAGTTGCTTGCGGCGTTCGAGTGAGAGGGTCACGCCGGTCGGGTTCTGGAAATTGGGCAGGACGTAGATGAATTTGGGCCCGTAGCGCAGGGCTTCTTCCAGGGCGTCGGTGATCATGCCGTTTTCATCGGACGCAACCGGCACGTATTCGGCGCCGTAGGCGTTCCAGGCCTGCATGGCGCCCAGGTAGGTGGGCGACTCGACCAGGACGCGGTCGCCGCGGTTGATGAAGATTTTGCCGAGCAGATCCAGAGCCTGCTGCGAGCCAGAGGTGATCAGGATATTGTCCGGGGTGACATCGATGCCAAATCGCATGGTATGACGCACGATCATCTCGCGCAGCGGACGGTACCCTTCGGTCGCGCCGTATTGCAAGGCCTGGGCTCCGCTGTTGTTCAAGACGCGCTGGCAGGCTTCCAGGACTTGCTGCACGGGAAAGACTTCTGGCGCAGGCATGCCGCCTGCAAACGAGATCACGTCCGGCTGCTCGGTCAGCTTGAGCAGTTCGCGAATGGCGGAGCTCTTCATCCGCTGCGTACGTTGGGCGAACCGGTGCTCCCATGGAGTTTGCATATCTTTTGTCTCCTTGAAAAATAGAGGTTGACGAAACGAACAAACAACCCGAATATCCCGCGGACGGGAGAAAAGCTGTGCGGGCAGAGGTCTTCTTCTGCCCGCACCTGTGCTTATCCTAACTTAGGGAAGCGGCTAAGGATCATGGCGGGCGTGGGTAGTAGCATGCGATCCCCTGTCTTGAGCTCGGCCGGAGCCTTGCCGGCAGCCTTGGGGGCGCCCTGGTAAATGGCAACGGGGGTGCCTTCCTGGGCCGACTTCAGTTCGACGAAGGCCTGCCCGGTCAGATAGCCCTCGCTGTCTACGGCGCAACTGGTGACCACGCCGATGACGCGGCCCTTCTGGTCGAGGACGGGATCGCCGTTATGGGCCATCCGTACGCCCTTCTCGGTGAAGCGGAAGCGTACCACCACACCTTTGCGAGCCTTTTCGCGAGCGATGTAGGCCTGGCGTCCGATGAACCAGGGTTTGTAGACCTTGACGTACGAGCCAAAACCGGCCTCGGCCACGCCCAGACCCAGTTCGCCGCCCATCTCGTGCCCATAGAGCGGCAGCCCGGCTTCGGTGCGCAGCGAGTCGCGCGCCCCCAGGCCGCAGGCCTTCATGCCCAGCGGTTCACCGGCTTTGCGTAAGGCGTTCCACAACTCCACGGCTTTATCGGGGTGGACGAACAGTTCAAAGGCCATGCGCTCGCCGGTGTAGCCGGTGCGCGAGACGACCAGATCGAACCCGCCAACCAGCGCGTCGCACAGTTCGGTGCGCTTGAGCGCCATGATGCGTTTGCGGGTGGGAGCGTCGCAGCCCAGGGCGAGCAGGATATCGCGTGATTTGGGGCCTTGCAGGGCGATATCGATGCGCATGTCGGCGCCCTCTTTGGGGTCACGCAAATTGCGCAGCACGGCGTTGCGGCCAAAGGCGTAGGCCCACGGGCGATCGGCGTCGACCCGTACCTTGCCGGCCAACACGGCGTTGAGCCAGGCCCAGTCTTTATCGTCGTTGGAGGCGTTGACCACCACCAGGTATTTGTCTACGCCGCGATGATAGACGAGGGTGTCGTCGATGACGTTGGCGTGTGGGTCGAGGAAGTGGGTGTAGCAAGACTCGCCCACTGCCAGGGCGGCGATGTCGTTGGCGCAGACACTGTCGAGGAAGGCGGCCGCGTCGGGCCCTTCGGCCTGGTAGACGCCCATGTGCGATACGTCAAACAGCCCGGCGACCTGGCGGCAGGCCAGGTGTTCTTCCATCACCGAGGTGTACCAGACGGGCATTTCCCAACCGGCAAACGGCACCATCTTGGCCCCCATTTGCTTGTGGGTCTCGTTGAGCGGGGTGCGGCGGATTTCGTCGCTTTCTTTTTCTTCCCAGACGAAAGCGGGTTGTGCGGCGCCTTCGCCGGCGGCCAGACCGATGGCGTAGGGTTTGCGCAACCCTTCCCCTGAGCCGGGGGCTTCGCTTACGGCCGGTTCGCTGCTTTCGGTCACGGCGATGGGGCCGGGGATGCGGCGGGTGACGTCGGCGTCAAAGCTGACATAGCCATCCGAGAGGTCGCGCATCCAGGTCAGGGCCAGGCCGGCGCTGGCGGACGGCAGGCTGAAGCGATACACATCGGGCGCGGCCAGGGTCAGGACGCCCTCGATGCGGCCGTTGGGGGTGACCAGGGCGGTTTTTTCGCTCTGGCCGGGCTTTTGCAGGCACTCGGCGTCGGCGCTGAAGACGTAATTGACGAAGTGGCGCACGTGCTCGCCGCTCAGGTCGATGGCGCTCCAACCGGCGGCGGCTGGCTGGTCGTCCAGGTAATAGAAGTGCGGGTAGCCGTGTTTGGCGGGGGCATAATCAATGCCGGCGGCTTCGGCCAGGGCGCGTACTCGCAGCCGGGCGTCTTCCAATACGGCGAAGTCGATCTTGGCGCGCTGGGCCAGGCCCTGGCGGGTTTCGACGCTGTACGGTTTGCAGGCCAGCAGGACATCGGCGATGATGTCGGCCACCTTGACCATCTCGGCTTCCTTGAGGCCGCGCTGGGTCATCCAGGGCGTGCCGTAGCGAACGCCGGAGGCAAACAGGGCGGTCTTGTCGCCGGGGATGGTATTGCGGTTGAGGACGATGCCGGCGATATCCAGGATGCGGGCGGCGATGTCGCCCGAGAGGGTCGTGCCGTCGGCGCCGACGATGGTTTTGCAATCGATGTTCCCCAGGTGGGTGTCGCTGCCGCCGTAGGGGACGCGCAGGCCGCGTTCTTTCAGCCGGGCGGTGAGCGCCTGGCAGTTCTTGACGATTTGCGCCTGGAGCTGGCGGAACTGCTCGCTGCGCGCCAGTTTGAAGGTGGTTGCCAGGGCCGCGAAGGCGTGCACGTGCGGGCCGCCCTGTTCGCCGGGGAAGACGGCCCGGTCGATTTTGCGCCCCATAGCGGCGTCGGTGGTGATGATGCAGGCGCCGCGCGGGCCGCACAGCGTTTTATGGGTGGTGAAGGTGATCACCTGGGCGTAGCCAACCGGGGAGGGGATGGTGCCGCTGGCTACCAGGCCGGCGATGTGCGAGATGTCCGCCAGCAACACGGCGCCGACCGAGTCGGCGATGGCGCGGAAGCGGGCCCAATCTGGCACCCAGGGGTAAGAGGAATAACCGGCGATGATGATTCTGGGTTTGTGTTCGTTGGCCAGGGCCTGCACGCTGTCATAGTCGATCTGTTCGCTCTGCGGGTTGACGTTGTAATGTACGACCTTGTATAGTTTGCCCGAGCGGTTGACCGATGAACCGTGGGTGAGGTGGCCGCCATGTAACAGGTTCATACCGAGGATGACATCGCCGGGGTTGATCAGGGCGTGGTAGACGGCATTATTGGCCGGGGCGCCGGAGAGGGCCTGGACGTTGACGTACAATTTTTCGGCGGGGAAGGCCGGGGTGGCAAAAGCTTCGGCGCAGCGCCGGCGGGCGAGCGCTTCGATTGCGTCGGCGTATTCGACGCCTTTGTAGTAGCGCGGGTCGGCGTAACGGCGGTAATGCGACAGGCGCGCCGTGTAGTCCAGGATTTCGGCTTCTTTCATGAAGCGGGTTTCTTCGTCCGGATAGCCTTCGGCATACAGGTTCTGGAAGGCGGAGCCCAGCGCCTCGCGCACGGCCAGCGGGGCGGCGCTTTCACTGGGAATGAGAATCAGTTTGCGGTACTGGCGCTCAGACTCTAACTGCGTCAATTCATAGACGTCGGGGTCGAGATCAGCCAGCGTACCACGGAAGAGAAAATCGGTCATTGGGCTTTCTCCTTAGCGTAGCAAGTGTGGAATTGGCGTTTGCGTGAATGATACCTGCACCAGGTACAGCTTTCCCGCCTTCTGTTTTTACCGGCAAGATCAGCGTTGTTCAGTTGCGTACCGAGCGGACGAAGTCCCATGCTGCCTTCCCGAAAACCTGGTGATTTTCTTGCACCCTAATTTTAGTCCCTGGGGTGACGTGGGTCAAGGTGCATTTGACAGGACTTGGCCTGTCATCCATCAGGGGCTGGCGGGCGGGTACATTTTATTTAGCAGGGTAGTCTGGCAGGCTGCGTCACAGCCGGGGATGCGGGCAAAGAAAGCGGGCAGGTCGTCGCGCCGGCGCCGGACGATTTCGTCGGGCGGGGTGCGCAGGAAGTAATATTCCAGATAGGGAGTCGTGTCATTTAAGAGAGGGTGGCCGCTTTCCTGCTGGCGGATGAGCTGCTGGTCACGCATGAAGCTACCCAGAACGTCGACGGGGTCTTTGAGCGGGGTGGTGCGGGTATTGGTCTCCAGGGCCTGCAAATCGTACTGAATGGGGGTCTGGCGGGCGATGAAGAAGCGGTCGAAGTCGTCGACGTAGGGGAAGACGGCGGCGGCGGTGGCAGGGATGAAACGGT
Organism: uncultured Anaerolineaceae bacterium; assembly: GCA_964535315.1. GTDB lineage: Bacteria > Chloroflexota > Anaerolineae > Anaerolineales > Anaerolineaceae > CAZHTS01. Next base: position 86,452 of record CAZHTS010000001.1, on the reverse strand, counting down.
GTTCGTCTTTCCAGGCGCACAGGATGCCGCCGGGGGTCAGGCGCTGCTGGTAGAGGGCCAACGCTTCCTGTGAATACAGGTTGTTGCTGCCGGCGGTGTAGTTGCGCAGCGGGTCCATGGTGATCAGGTCGAAGCGTTCGCCGGGGTTGGCGTACAGGTAACGCCGGCCGTCGTCGGCGATGTAGGTGACGCGCGGGTCGTTGAGAATGGCCTGCACGGAAGGCAGGCGCGGTTCGAGGAAGGGCGCCAGGTTTTGCATCAATTCGACAATGACGATGCGTTCCACGCCGGGGATGCGGGTGAAAAATTCAGCGGTGTTGCCGCCGCCAAACCCGATGATCAGCACGCTGCGCGGGTGGTTGACGGCGGTGCAGCCCAGGGCAATGTTAAGGTAGACCTTGCTGGTGGGAAACAGGCTGTGCAGTTCGCCGCCGATCCACAGTTCGTTGGCGCTGGTTTGCAGCTTGTCGTGCCAGGTAAGCACCAGAACGCTGTCGCGCCCTTCTTCCAGGGTGAAGGGACGGCGTAGACCCTGGGCGTACAGCTTGCCGTAGAACTGGCCCTGGTACGGCAGGGCGGCCAGGATGGCCAACGTGACAAAGGTGTAACCGGCCGCGGCGCGGGCGTTCACCTGCCGGCGGCGCGGCCGCGGCCAGTGGGCCACATCCAGCAAGAGAAAGCCCAGGCTGAGCAGCCCGAGGATTTTGAGCGTCCATTCACTGCCCAGCGCAGGGATGAGCACCAGGCTGATGAGCAGCGTGCCGGCAACCGAGCCGCCGATGTTGGCCAGGTGCACGTCCCCCACCCGCCGGCCGGCCAGGTCGGGGTTTTCGATGGCGATGCGGTCCAGAATGGGCAGCCCACCGCCCATCCACAGTGTAGCGGGCAAGACCAGCACCAGCGAAGGCAGGAGGAAGATGAAGAATTCGCCAAGCGCCTGGCGTTTAAAGAAGACATAGCTCTGCTCGATCAGGCTGAACGGGCTCTGCGGCTGCTGAAAGTTAGAAAAGGTATCGTGGTAGTAGCTGGCAACGGGGGCGAGATCGAGCAAGAAGAAGATCAGGGCAAAGCACAGCCCGGCCGTGATGCTGACGGCCAGCTCGATCTTCCACAGCAGGACGCCGGGGCGGCGGGCACGGTCGGCGCGCTTGCCGAACAGGTAGCCGCCCACCGCGAGACCGCTGAGCAGGACGAAGAGGATGGTCGGGAAGCTGTAGGCGGAATGTTTATTGATGATGCCCAGCACACGCACCCACAGCATTTCGTATCCCAGGCCGATGAAACCGGAGAGGAAGGATGCGGCCAGGATGGCGGTGTAACGCCAGCGCGGGCCATCGTTGCCGGCAGGAGCCCCGGCCGCCGGCGTTTGCGCCGCGAGGGTGATGGACATCTTCAAATAGCGGGCGCTGACCCAGGCTGCCAGACCGATAAGCAGATTGATCGCAGCCGCGATGATTACGCTGCCGCTCAGGCCGACCCAGCCGATGAGGACGTAGGCCGAGATCAGAGCGCCAAAGGCAGCGCCCAGGGTGTTGATGCCGTATAACAGGCCGATGACCTGTCCGGCGGTTTCCACGCGGCGGATGAAGCCCTGGGAGAGGAAGGGCAGGGTGGCGCCCATCAGGACGGTGGGGGCCAGCAGCATCACAAAACTGAGGATGAAAACGACCGCCAGCGGGCTGCCGGCGGTGCTGCGCCCGATCCAGTTGAGCAGTTGCAGGCTGACCAGGCCAAACAGACCGATGCCGGCTTCCACCAGAGCGTAGGTTTGCAAGGGGGTGTGGATGCGTTGAGACCAGCGCCCGCCCCACAGATAACCGAGTCCCATACCGCACATGTAGGCCGCCACGATCAAGGTGACCGAGTAAGTGGAAACGCCGAAATAGACTTGCAGCATGCGTTCCCAGGCAACCTGATAAATCAGGCTGGCAAAACCAGAGAAGAGGAACAGGCAGGCGAAAAAGACCAGGCGAGCGTCTAACCTGGGGAGGGCAGAGGTGGGGGAAGAAGATTTCATTGAAGCGGCGCCAACCATGACTTGGGATAGGATTGCACCGCATTATACCATTCAGTCTTTGCCGGTGGGCACGTGGGCGTTGAGCCAGTCGGTCACGTAGCCCAGCACTTTCACTTTTTCGGGTTCATTGTGCAATTCGTGATAAAAGCCTTCCCATAGTCTGAAGGTCAGATCGCCGGGGGTCTGATCGGCAAATTCAACGGTGGCGTGCGGGTCGACCAGGCGGTCGGCGCTGCCCTGCATGACGAGCAGGGCCAGGGGGAATTCGCTGGCGTGCTGGAGAATCCATTGGCCGCCGTCGATCAGATCCATGGCCAGGCGGGCAGAAATCTTGCCGTGCACCAGTGGGTCGGCGTTGTAGGCGGCGATTACCTGTGGATCGCGCGACAGACCGGAACGGTCCAGTCCGTTGTCCATCTGGGCGCTTGGGTAGAGGCGATACATCAAGCGCCCGAAGAACATCTTCCAATCTGGGACGGGGGCGGCGGTTGCCAGGCCAGGGCTGCTGGAGATGACGCCATACAGACCGGCAGGCCGGCGTGATAGGGTGTAGTACAGCACCAGGTTGCCGCCCAGGCTGTGGCCGTAGAGAAAGCACGGTTTGTTGGGGTAACGGCGGGCGGCTTCTTGGGTCAGGCGGCGGATATCATCCATAATGGCGTCGTAGGAAGCTGCGTGCCCGCGCACGCCGCCGCTCTGACCATGACCGCGCAGATCAAAACTCAGCACGGCGAAACCGGATTGGCCTAAAAATTCGGCCACGTGTTGGTAACGCCCACTATGTTCTCCCAGACCATGTACCAGCGCTACGACGGCTCTGGTTTCCCCTTCTGGTTTCCATTCCTGGGCGTAGATCTTGATGTCATCGTCCGTTTGCCAGAAGAATTCCTGGTGCTTCATGCTCTCCTCCGTTGTGTTGGAATGGCTAACATCCCGCAATGATTTGGGCTATAATGAACCTGTCGGTTTGGCAACCGTTTCTTTTAGTGTATATCCGCTTTGCAAATTCGGCAACCCCGGGGATGTGAATGCCTACCTGGAACGATCTTTTTCTAGAAGAAGCATACCGTTGGCGCGAGCCAAACGAACTGGTTCAGGAACTGGCCGCCCTTTGGCTGGCGCAGCGGGAGGGCTGGCGCGTCCTCGATCTGGGGTGCGGAGCGGGCCGGCATGTGGTGTATCTGCGCCGCTTGGGTTTTGTTGTAGATGGCGTGGACGTTGCCCCAAATGGTTTGCGTTACGCCCGGCAGTGGCTGAGCGAAGAAGGTTTGCAGGCCGCGCTGACGCGGGCGGATATGACGGCGCTGCCCTATGCCAGCCGGCAGTACGATTTGATCATCGCGCTCTATGCGATCCATCACAATCCGTTGCAGCAGGTGCGGCGGACGTTGGGTGAGATGTGGCGGATATTGCGCCCGATGGGGCAAGCGCTGTTAACCGTACCTTCGACGCGCACCTTCCGCTATGGGGCGGGCACAGAGTTGGAGTATCATACGTACATCCCCGGCGTCGGGGCAGACGGTGAAGTGCCACACCATTATTTCGACCTCGAGGAACTGGCGCTGGAATTGCGCCCCTGGGTGGTGCGCCGGGTGCAGCTGGTGGAAGATGAAATCGCCGGTCAGGGCCTGAGCAGTCATTGGGCCGTGTGGTTGGAAAAAGCATAAATTCTTTTCAGGAGGCAATGCGATGCGTGACGAACGAGTTAGCAAGCTGGCGGAAATGTTGGTGAACTATTCGGTTGGCGTGCAGCCGGGATGGCGGGTGTGGTTGCGCGGCAGTACGTTGGGGGAGCCGTTGTTGAAAGAAATCTACGCAAAAGTGTTGCAGGCGGGCGGGTTGCCTTTTCTGACGCCGACCTTTCCGGATCTGGATTACCTGCTCTATCGCTATGGCTCGGATGAACAACTGCGTTACGTCCCTGACCCATTGATGCAGACGGTAGAGACGTTTGAGGCCAGTATTGCAGTGATGGCCGAGGCCAACACGCGCGGTCTGACCAGCATCGACCCGGCGCGGGTGTCGATCCGCAATCGCGGCTATGAAAAGCTGTTCAAGACCTTTTTGCAGCGGGCGGGCGAGGGCAAACTGCACTGGTCGTTGACCCTCTTCCCGACCCAGGCGCACGCCCAGGACGCCGAGATGAGCCTGAGCGAGTACGAGGATTTCGTCTATCAGGCCTGCATGCCGGATATGAATGACCCGGCAGGGTACTGGCGCAAGGTGTCTGCCCGCCAGCAGAAGATCGTCGATTGGTTGAAGGGCAAACAAAATGTGCACGTCGTTGGCCCACAGACCGATCTGCATTTGAGCATCGCCGGGCGCACCTTTATCAACTGTGACTGCAAGGAAAACGTGCCGGATGGCGAGATTTTCACCGGCCCGGTGGAAGACAGTGTCAACGGGCACGTGTATTTCTCGTACCCGGCCATTTTTGACGGGCGGGTGGTGACCGGTGTGCGCCTGTGGTTCGAGAATGGCAAGGTGGTCAAGGCCACGGCCGACAAGAATGAGGCCTTCTTGCTCGAGATGTTGGATACCGACGAGGGTTCGCGCCGGGTGGGTGAATTTGCAATCGGGACGAATGAGGGCATTACCCGATTTACCGGCGAGATTTTGTTCGACGAGAAGATCGGCGGCAGTTTCCACATGGCGTTGGGCGAAGGCTACCCCGAGTCGGGCAGCGTGAACGAATCGGCCATTCATTGGGATATGATCTGCGATTTGCGCGATGGCGGTGAGATCCGCGTGGACGATCAACTGCTCTATCAGAACGGGCGTTTCGTCCTGGATCTGGACTGAGGGTATTCGTATGACTTTGGCTCAAGATACGCCGGTTCCGGCGACGGCATCCGAAAATGCCAGGGGGTGTGCGGGCTGGGTGGTGTTTGGCGTCGTGCTGGCGGCGCTGCTGTCGTTGTTGATCATTCCGCTGCTGGTGGGATGGGGGCTGGAACAGGCGTTGTTCGATGGGTCGTTGCCCCTGCCGGATGTGCGCTGGTTGAGTGCGCTGAGTTTTGGCGTACTGGTGATGGGGGTTTGCGCGCTGGGGCTGCTGTTTAAGGCGCGGCGCAGCCGGGCGATCTACCGTACCTGGCTATGGGCCGGGGCGGTGAGCGTGGCGTTAACCCCGGCGCGACTGGCCGGTTTGACGAACGCGTATCTGGTCAACGTGCTGCAAATCGGCGGATTGCTGGTCTGTTTGCTGGCGCTGATGTGGGTCGCACGGCGTCACGGCCTGCGCACCCGCTGGCGCGGGTTGGCCTGGGCGCTGGTGATGGCGGCGCTCCAGGCGCCGTCGCTGGTGGTGCGCGGGGCGCTGGGCTCACCGTTGGATACAGCGTTCAATCTGCTGGTGGCGTTATTGTTTGGGGCAGTGTTTGCGCTTAACCTGTTTACCAATCTGTTGCGCGTCACTCAACCGGAGGGAGAACCTTACCCGGCAGGGCGTTTCTGGCTGGATGGTCTGGTGGCGATGGTGACACTGCTGATCATGGTCGCCGGGTTAGGGCAGGGCGGCAACCAGTGGGCGTTGGCGACGGCGATACCTATTCTGGGCTGGGCGGCAGTCGCGCTCAGTCGCTATGGCGTCAACGATGGCGGCGGGCACAACTGGCCGGCGCCGGCGGTTTTAATCGCCGTACCGTTGGCGGTCGTGTTGTGTTGGGTGGATGCCGACGAAATGGCCGGGGTGGCCACCAGTGGTGACGGGGAACTGATTGCCGTGGTGGGCCGGGCCGTTTTGGGCATGTTACTCTCGGGGCTGGTGGTGAGCCTGTTGTTGGGGTTGGTGCATAAATCCCTGGCTGAGGCTCGTTTCCCGGCCTGGGTGGGGTGGGCGGTGGCCGTACTGTGTTTTGCGGGCCTGGGGCTGGTTTACTTTTCGTGGGGCCGGCCGGGGTTTTACGGCGAACGCCTGTTTGTCATTCTCAAAGATCAGGCCGATCTATCCGCGGCACAGCAGATCGAGGCCGCACCGGAACGGCGCGCATACGTGTATCGCACCTTGACGGCGCACGCCAGCCGCACGCAGCAAGAACTGCGGGCGGAACTGGATCGGCGGGGGGTGGTGTATCAACCCTATTATCTGATCAACGCCCTCGATGTGCGGGGCGGCCCGCTGCTGCGCGCCTGGCTGGAAAGCCGGCCAGAGGTAGCGCGGGTGCTGGATAGCCCGGTGCTGCGTCCGCTGCCGGAACAGCCGCCCATCCAGAGCGGGTATATCAACGAAGTGGATGAGACGCTCTGGAATCAGAAGATGATCGGCGTCGACCGGGTCTGGGGCGAACTGCACGTGACCGGGGCGGGCGTCGTGGTGGGGCAGTCGGATACAGGCGTAGAGGGAGATCACCCTGAACTGGCGGATAGTTATCGCGGCGCCAACGGACAAAACGATTACAACTGGTTTGATCCGTGGTACCACAGCTCTGCGCCGGTAGACATTGGCGGGCACGGCACGCACACGCTGGGGACAGTGCTGGGCAACCGGGTGGGTATGGCGCCGGATGCAACCTGGATCGGTTGTGTCAACCTGGCGCGCAACCTGGGAAATCCGGCGCTGTATCTGGATTGCATGCAATTCCATCTGGCTCCTTTCCCGCAGGCAGGCGATCCATTTGTAGACGGCGACCCTGGGCGCGGCGCCAACGTACTGAATAATTCGTGGGGCTGCCCCCCGGTGGAAGGATGTGATCCCGGAGCGCTGCTCTACGCCGTGCGGGCCTTGCGGGCGGCGGGAGTGTTCGTCGTAGCTTCGGCGGGCAACACGGGGACGCGCGGCTGCGGCAGTGTCTCAGACCCGATTGCCCTGTATGCTGAGGTGTTTTCGGTAGGTGCGGTCGATCAGGGAGAGAATCTGACCCCCTTTAGCAGTTTGGGGCCGGTGACCGCAGACGGCAGTGGGCGTACCAAGCCGGATATCCTCGCTCCGGGGGAGGGGGTTGTCTCGGCCTACCCAGGCAAATCGTACGATGCTGCCAGCGGTACGTCGATGGCCGGGCCGCACGTGGCGGGCGTGGTGGCGCTGATGTGGTCGGCCAACCCGAAACTGATCGGCGACATTGAACAGACGGAAGAAATTCTGCGCCGGACGGCGCAGCCGTACAAGGGATATTTCCCGGACTGTGTGACCGGGCGTGGCACACCGAATGACGCCGCCGGGTACGGGATTGTGGATGCGTATGCGGCGGTCAAAGCGGCGCTGGCGGTGCGGCAATGAGTTCCTGGAAAGTTGAATACTTCGATCTGGACGGATGCAGGGCCTTACAGGGGGGGCGCGCCGCCGGTGGTGCGGTGGTAGTGATCGATGTTTTGCGTGCCTTTTCGTGTGCGGCGTATGCTTTTGCCGGCGGGGCGCAGGCCATTGCGCCGGTGGCGACGGTGACCGAGGCGCTGGCGTTGCGCGCCGCATTGGGCGATATGACGCTGGCGATGGGCGAAGTCTCGGGGGCGCGCGTGCCGGAATTTGACCTGGGCAACTCGCCCGCCGATATCCTGGCGACGGATGTGTGCGGCCGGCGTCTGGTGCAGCGAACATCGGCTGGAACCCAGGGTTTGGTGCGCTGCAGCGGCGCCGGTGTGCTGCTGGCGGCTTCTTTTGTGTGCGCGGCGGCTACGGCCCGCTACCTGGCGCACAGTGGGCTGCATCAGATAGCGTTTGTGATTACCGGGGCGGACGACCACCGGGATGGCGATGAAGATGCGGCCTGCGCCGATTACATTGCCGCGCTGCTGCAAGATGGCCGGGCCGATCCGCAACCCTACCTGCAACGGGCCATGACCTCGGATGTGGGCCGCTGGTTCGCCGACCGTGCGGAGATGCGCCCTGACCTGGAATTGTGTCTGGCGGTGGATCGCATTCAGACGGCAATGCCCGTGCGCCTGGTGCACGATCGTTTATGGATGACTCCGGTCGAAATGGGATACAATTAGCACGTAATGGACAGTGAAACTTTTGGTCTGATCTGGGGTTTTTCTTTTTAGAAAACCTTGCAGAACGGGTGACAGGCTGTGGAAGAAATCACGGACGAAATGGCACTGGCGAGCGCGGCGCAAGGCGATAAACAGGCTTTTAGTGTGCTGTATGAACGCTATGTGAGCCGGATTTATAACTATATCTATTATCGCACTGGCAATGCTTACGACGCCGAGGATCTGACCGAGCGCGTGTTTTACCGGGCAATGGGGCATATTGAGGTCTACCAGAATCGTGGGGTGCCCTTTTCAGCCTGGTTGTATCGCATTGCCCACAATCTGGTGGCTAACTGGCATCGCGATAACAGCCGCCGGCAGGAGGTCTCGCTGGAGGAGCATTTGCAACTGCCGCAGCGCGGCGAGCACCCCGAAACGGCGTTGATCGCCAACCAACAGACGGAGACGTTGTTGAAGGTTATTCGTAAGCTGCCCGCCGACCGGCAACAGGTATTGATCCTTAAATTTGTCGAACATCTTTCCAACGCTGAAATTGCGGTGATCACCGGGCGCAGCGAAGGCGCGGTCAAGAGCCTTTATCACCGCACCTTATTGGCGTTGCGGGATGAATTAGAGAGCACTCAAAACGACCAGGAATGAGCCGGTGGGCTCGTCCCTGGTCGCGATCTTGTGGTTGTGGATGTGGTAAAGAAGAGTTCGCTATGACCCTGGTTTCTCCCCAAAGGATGATGATGTCAGCCTCTATCGATCAACTGGAAGATGTACTTTCGGTCTGTCTCAATCCGGTGGAGCCGGACCCGGTTTTTGTGGGTAAGGTACACAAACGCCTGACGCGCCCGGCGACGGTTACGCTGGAACGGCAGCGTTCGCCGGCGTTGGCGTTACTGGTGTTGGCGCTGGGCCTGTTTTGCGGCGGCTTATTGGTGTGGTTGTTGCTGCGCCGGCGCAGTTACTCTTAGAGACCCATGCCAAATTTGGTTTGCATCTGGCGGGTAGAGGGCTCGACCAGCATACTACCGTCGGGGAATACGATGGTTGGAACGCTGCGGAAACCGTTATTGACCTGCTCGACGTAGCGGCGAGCCTCGGCGTCTTTGTCGATATCGATCCATTTGTAAACGATGTGGTGTTCGTCCAGGAAGGCACGCGCCCGGCGGGTGTCGCCGCACCAGGTGGTGCCGTATACGATGATTTCAGGGGTAGATTCGGACATGTAAGGGCTCCTTATCGTGAGTTTTGCAACGCCTGAAGCAACCAGCGCGTTTCAGCCAATAAGTCGATATCCTGCGGCAGGTTAAATTGTGTGTCGACACGCAGCAGCAGGTGGTCAATCACCTCTCGGGCGCCTGGGGGCAGGGCGGACGAGGCGCGCAGCGCCTCGAGCGTATCATAGGCGCTGCGACTGGTGGGCAACGGCAACTGCCGCAGTTGGGCGTACTGGCGCAGGGCCAACCCGGCAGCCCGGCGGGCGCAGACGCGCGCCTGGCCTTCGTTGCCGTCGCGGCGCGCCCGTATGGCGCGCTCCAGTTCGGAGTCGATTTGGGCGGACAGAGCGGCATCATCCATGCCCCTATTGTACTCGAAGTGCTCAGGGCTCGTACCAGATTGAGTCGACGTAGAGGGTCTGATCAGAGGCCTGTTGTTCGAAGACAAATTCGGTCAGCACCTCCAAGATGGTCGTGTCGGCGCTGACAAATTTGTGTAATGGGTAGCTGTATTCGGCCCACCCGGCGGTAAGCGGGGTGAGGATCTTGGTTTCCCGGCCGTTATCGGGGTCGTTTTTATCCTTGATGCCGATGCGCACGTTTTCATCGCCGGTGGCGCCGCGCATGCGGATATGCAGGCTGCCGTAGGTGGAGAGATCTAACGTGGGCTGGCGGGTCTGAAGGGGGCGATAGGGGTAAAGGAAGACGGCGCCCCAGGTCTGGCGGGTTGGGTAGGCGATTTCCAGTCCTTTTGGGGTGTTGGCGATCCACTTCGTGTAGCCGGTTGAGGAGGCCACCCCCAGGTTAAAGCCGGGGTTGACGCAGCCGTCATCCAGAATATGCAGGTCGGCGGGGTTGGGCGGCACGGTCTCGGTGCTGTACTGGATGTCGTCCAGATAGAAGACTGCCCCGCCCGGGTTCTTGCAGGCCGAAACCACCCAGGCGAAACCGTCGATGACGTGACTGCGATCGACATGGCTGAGGTCGAAGGTGTATTTTTGCCACTGATCGGTCAGGGTGAGGTTCAGGCTGAGCATGGGGTGGATGGAACTCGGGTATTTGCCAGGCGTACCGCCGACGGTAAAGCTTACCCGTTCGCCGCCTTTTTCGCCGCGGGCGTAGAAAGCGAGGCTCTGGTAGGTGGATAGATCCATCCCCTGCGGTTTGGCGCCGCGATTTTTGAGCGGGTATTCCCAGGTCATGCCGGCCCATCCAGCACCCTTATTGGCAGCCGAAGCGGCGTTGTATTCGACACGAATGGCGCTGCGCCCGCTGTGGGCGCCGGTCTTCCAGCAGACGTCAAATTGGACGTCGTTACCGTCGCCGCTCCACCAGCTGGGGGCGAGGCCCTTCTCTGGCAATGGGAAGTCGTTGTAGAGCGTCATGGGCGGGGTGCCGGCTGCTGGGGGTGGTTGCGACGCCATTCCGGTGGGCTGGATGGCGGGCTGGGTTCCGCCGGCGGCGCTGCCTGTGGGCGGTGTTGCCGGCAATGGACGAGAGAAAAACAGGCTTTCGCTTTCAAACTTGTTTTGACGGGCGGCGGTGACGATGCCCCAACTGGGTCCAACCTCACCTTCGGCGGTCTTCCAGGGTTCCTCGAAGGGGGCAAAGTAGAAATAGTCGATGGATTGCTGTTCGGCCAGGGCGGTAAATTCGAGGAAGAAGCGCCGCTGGTTTTCGATGCTGGCGATGGCGCCGCCATTTTGCGCTCCGCGCGACGGCCAGCCGGTTTCACCGATGATGACGCGTTTATCCGGGTAACGGTTTTTGACCTGTTGATAGAGATCAGCCACATAACCGGCGCCATTTTCGATGGCGACGCCGTCCCAATAGGGGTAGATGTGGATTAACAGCACGTCGGCGGCGGCTACGATGGGCTGTGGGTCGGGATAGGGGCCGTTGGCGCCGGATAGGAACAGGGCAGCCACGTCGGCGTAGGCCACGGGCAGGCGCGTGGCCTGCCGGACCCGGCGTAGATAGGTCGCCAGTTGGGCGGGGGTCAGGCGATCCTGAGCCGGCGTCGATGGGTAACTGGAGCGTAAGATGACCTCGTTACCGGCGATAAGAAAATCAGGGGGGACCTGGCGTGCCAGCGCCTGGGCGGCCTGGATTTCTTTTTCGTTATCGCTGCGTTTTTCCTGGCGTTCATCGATCCAAACCCCCATTCCAATGTGCAGCCCGGCGCGCTGTGCCTGCTGTACGATCTCGGCGTTGATCTCGCGCGCCGAGTAGGTGCGGATGGCGTTGCTGCTATGACGCAGACGGTTGATGTCCTCGGCGATTTGATCTGGGGTCGGGTGTGGGCCGCCGTGCGGCGTCTGACAATCGCGGTAGGGGCTGTAGGCGTAGCCGCGGATGGCCGTGGCGGGTTCGGGCAGCAGACTGGCGCGCAGCTGGCCGATACGCCATTGGCTGCCGGGCGCCAGGTCAAAAAAGAGCGGATAGGTGCCGCTGGTCGGGACGCGGAAAGTGGCCTGCACGGTGCGATTGGGGCCGTTGCTGGCGCAGGTCTGTCCGTCTGTGCAGCCGCTGGCCCACAGGGTATCTTCGCCGGCGCTCAGGCGAAAACGGGCGTTTTCCTCGTCGCCATTGGCGGCGATCAGACAGGCGTTGGCGCCGCTGCATTCCAGGCTGAGGCTGACGATGGCGCCGGCGTCACCGGCCTCGACCGGCAGATCGAGGCGGTAACGCAACGGTTGGGCGGCCGGCTGGCAGCCGGCCTGTACGCCAAGCAGCGCTTCATCCGAGGTGGGGCAGCCCGTCACGGCGGGAAGGGTGGGACGATAGACCAGCGCTTCGGAGGCTGTGAGCGGCGCTGCCGGTGGCAAGGTGATCGTTTCAGGCGGTGGTTGGGGGGTAGGAGTCGCGGGCGGTGCAGGTGTGGGCGTCTGGCGCGTCTGTACTGGCAGGCTGGTCAACAACGGGAAACAAAAGACAAAAATTAACGCCAGACCTCGGGCAAACGGGCGTGGATGCATATTCCCCTCCAGGTTGATTTCAGGTTTTGGATTGAACGGGCAGGGTGATGGTGACGGTGCACCCCTGGCCAAGCTGACTTTGCACGTTGATCGTGCCGCCGTGCTGGTGGATGACCTGTTTTGCGATCGATAGCCCCAGCCCCAGGCCGCGGAAGAGGTGCCCTCCGACCGAATCGAGGTGGAAAAAACGCTCGAAAATGCGGTCGTGGGCCTCGGCAGGAATGCCCACGCCGTGGTCCTCAACGACAATCTTAATCTGGTTTTGTTCGTGTGCGACGCTTACATTGACCGGGCCGCCGTCCGGGCTGAATTTTACGGCGTTGTTGATGACTGCCAGGATGGCGCGTTCCAGGCTCTTGAGGTCGGCAGAGATTGACGGCAGGTCGGGGGCGATGGCGGTGTTAAATTGCACGCAGCACTGTTCGGCCAGCAGGCGCTGTTGTTCTACGGCGTTTTCTACCAGGTTGCCGGTGTCTACCGATTGAAACTCGGGCAAGATCAGGTCCATCTCTTGCAAGAAGAGGATGTCGTTGGTCAGGGTGGTGATGTCTTTGAGATGATTGGCTACAGTTTCCAGGGCGTTTTTGAGGGTATCGGGCGGCAGCATGCCCGAGCGGATCAACTGCATGTAGCCATTGGCGGCCATCAACGGGGTACGCAATTCGTGGGCGATCATGGTCAGGAATTCGTGGCGGGCATAGTCCATCTCGGCCAGTTGCTGGTAAGCAATGGCCAGTTCACCGGCCTTGACGCGCAGGTCTTCGATGGCCATTTCGTCGTTCTCGCGCAGCCGGCGGCTGACCTCGCGCACCATGGCAATGGAAACGGAGTTGCTGGTTTGCAACAAGGCGGAAAAGGCGTCCTTGTTAATCTCGATGACAGTGGTGGGGATCGTGGTGGTCACGGTGGCGGCGCGCGGTGCGTTATGGATCAACGCCATTTCGCCGAAGAAGTCGCCGGCATACAGATGTTTGAGCATGCGGCTTTCCTGATCGCTGACGCGTTTGGTGACCTGTACTTCGCCTTCCAAAATGATGTAAAAGATTTTCTCGACGATGCCCTCATGGGTCAGGTCGACGCCGGGGGGATAGCGTTTGGTTTTGCCGGTGGCCAGTATCTTCTGTGCTTCACTTTCAGATATGCCTGGGAAAGAACGCCGCAAGATTTCTTGAAGGGCCTGGTGAGGGATCATCTTATCCTCCGGCAAAAAGATTTATAAGGGGAAAAACTGGTTGATAAGCGCTGCGCCGCCCAGCGTGATGATCAGGCGGTTGATCAGCTTGCCGCCCCAACACCAGAAAAAAAAGCGCGCCGGGTGCATTTTGAGCGCGCCTGCCGCCAGGCCGGCGGTATCAAAGAGCGGGTTGGGGATGGCCGCCATGAGCAGGATGACGACGCCGCCGTATTTTTCCATCCAGCGTTCGATGCGTTCCAGCCAGGTGACGTTTTCTACCAGAGTGCTGCCGCCCAGGCCGGCCAGGTAACCAAACATTTCACCGATCGCTGCCCCAGCGCTGGCGACAGCCGCCAGCAAAAAGGGGTTGAGCAGAGGGGCCATCGCTGCGGTGGCCAACGAGCCTGGAATGGGCACGGCCACCGAGGCGTTGGCGATGAATTCCACCAGAAAGACGCCCGGGTATCCGTATCGCTCCAGCGTCATAATCTGGTGCCGGATGGTGTAAGCATAAATTGTTAAAGCTACGATCAGGCCCACTGACACGAGGCCGATGATACGTAAGCGTGCATTCTGGTTCACATTCATGATTGTAGCAAAATCCGTCCCGATTTGTGTAGGTTTTAGTTTTCAAACCATTATCAATCATACTATAATCGGGGCAAGTTTTTACAGGTTTGCATAGGGAAGATAGATGCCAGACGCCCTCATATCTTGCTGAGGGCGTCTGGGGGTTGAGCGAACGGCCTATTCGGCGTTGCGGCTGGCAAGGATGTTGATGCCGGTGCCGAGCGCATTTTCCAGAACAACCTGGCCCATCTTGATCGGCGGGCGCAGGTTCAGGGAACGTAATGTCTGCATCAGTTCGGGGATGCGTGGTTTAGGAAACGGTTTTTCGGTGTAAACCGGCAGCAGAGGGTGCAAGCCGCCGCTGATCTTCACCGTGCTGGCAACCATACGGCGCGGGTCGACCAGTTCGCGACGGGCGTATTCGTGCCCGCGTTTGCAGCCGGGTTTGATCTCAACAATTTCCTCATTCTGGCGGGTAATTTCCAGCGTGCAGCCTTTGGGGCAGGTAATACAAATCAGACTGGATTTTGTCGTTGCCATTGTAGCCTCCTAGCGTTTAACCACCGCGACGGTGAGCGTTTCGGCCATCTGAACTTCGTCGTAGGCTTTGGTGGGGATTTCCAGGGTGATGATCTCACCGGGGCGGGCGTACAGCTCACCTTTGCGCGACACCAGGTTCTTGTCGTTGCGCACTTCGATCCACACCGGGCTTTCGATGGGCTGTTTGACGCGCAGTTGCAGACGCACGGGGCCTTCGGCCAGGCTTTCGCGATCGAGTTCCTGCGGCACGATGTAACGCACGTTGTCGCCGGGCAGGAGGGGCACGTGGCGCCGTTCGCGGCGGCGGACGTTGATGGCGAAGCGCGCCGCGCTGGCGCCGGCCTGGTAACCGGCCTCGGTGACCCAATCGACCAGGTCGTACACATGGACGACGTTGCCGGCGGCAAAAATGCCAGGGACGTTGGTGCCGAAACCGTCATCGACGAACGGGCCGCCGGTGACCGGGTCGATACGCACGCCTGCTTTGCGCGAAAGTTCGTTTTCGGGGATCAGGCCGACCGAGAGCAGCAGGGTATCGCACGGGATGATTTCTTCGGTGCCGCGAATGGGCTGCCATTTCTCGTCCACCTGCACCGACTCGATGGCCTCGACGCGCTGGTTGCCGATGATGCGGTACACGGTGCGGCCCAACTCGAGGGGGATGTTGTAATCGAGCAGGCACTGGACGTAATTGCGGGTCAGGCCGGTCAGGTAGGGCATGACTTCGAGGACACGCTCCACTTTGGCGCCCTCCAGTGTCAGGCGGCGGGCCATAATCATGCCGATGTCGCCGGAACCGAGAATGACGAAGCGGTTACCGGGCATGTACCCTTCGACGTTTACCCAGCGTTGGGCGGTGCCGGCGGTGTACACACCGGCCGGGCGGGTGCCGGGGATGCGAATCTGGGCGCGAGTGCGTTCGCGGCAACCCATCGAGAGCACAATGGCGCGGGCCTGGATGTCGATAAAGCCGGCGCGTTTGCTGCTGGCGTAAATACGGCGCTGGGGGGTGATATCCAGCACCATCGTGTCCAACAGGGTTTCGATGCCCAGCGACAGGGCCTCGTTGATAAAACGCTGGGCGTAACTGGGGCCGGGCAGGTCTTCCTGGAAGGTTTCCAGGCCAAAACCGTTGTGGATACATTGCAGCAGGATACCGCCCAGTTCCACGTCACGCTCAATCAATAATACATCTTCGGCGCCTTTGCGTTTGGCGGCGATGGCCGCAGCCAGCCCGCCGGGGCCGCTGCCGATGATGACGACGTCGTATTTCTCTTTGAGGGTCATCTCAGGCCTCCACGACTTTGGTCTGGCGTACCAGGAATTCGGAGCCGGGGCCTTTCTTGGTCACCTGCTCGGGGGGGATGCCCAACTCTTCGGCCAGGATGGCAACGATGCGGGGCATGTCGAAGGCGCCCAGGCAGCGACCGGTGCCGGCCCAGGTGCGGCGTTTGATGGCGTCGTAGGTACGGGCCGGGATGGGGGCGTGGATCTCGGCGATGATTTCACCTTCGGAGACCATCTCGCAGCGGCAAACGATGCGCCCGTACCGTGGGTCGCTGGTGACCAGTTTGGCCTGTTCTTCGAGCGGTAGTGTGCGGAAATAGGGCCGCGGCGGACGGATGGGGTTCCAACTGCGCTTTTCTTCCAGGGGTTCACCGGCTTCTTTGAGCAGTTCGATGACGTATTGAGCGATGGCCGGGGCGGAAGTCAGACCGGGCGAATCGATGCCGCCCAGGTTCACCAGGCCCTGTACTTCGCCGGGGATTTCGATGACGAAGTCCTGGTTGTAATTCACGCCGGGCGTCTGACAGGCGGCGTTGCCGGTGGCGCGCAGCCCGGCAAAGACGGCGATGGTGTGGCGCGGGGTGAGCGAAGGCACCAGCTTTTGGGCGCCTTCCCAGATATCTTCCAGGCCCTCATGGGTGACGGAGTGTTCGATGCGGTCGGGGTTCGGGTCGGCGTTGGGGCCGACCAGGGTGTTGCCGTGCAGGGTGGCGGTGACCAACGTGCCTTTGCCCTTTCTGGTCGGGACAGGGAAGAGCACGTTGTTGACCTGGATTTCGGCGCGATCCAGGATGCAATATTCACCACGGCGCGGGCTGATCTTGAACTCGGGGCGCACACCGGCTTTGTGCATCACTTCATCGGCGTACAGGCCGGCGGCGTTGATCACCCAACGACAATAGAAGTCGCCCCGGTTGGTGTGTATGCCGATGATTTTCTTGCCGTCGAAGAGAAAGTTTTCAAAGGCGGTTTCCAGCAGGACGTGCGCTCCGTTTTGCACGGCGTTTTCGGCGGCGGCCACAGTGACCATGAAGGTGTCACAGATTCCGCCGGTGGGCGCCCACAGCGCTCCACTGACAGCGGGGTTGATGTTGGGCTCACGGTGGCGCAGCTCGTCGGCCGAGACCAGATGCATGCCGGGAACGCCGTTTTTGCGTCCCTGTTCGAGCAGGGTGTCCAGCATGGGAAATTCTTCGGCCCCAATGGCCACCACGTAATCGCCGCGGCGTTCGAACTCAAAGCCCAATTCGCCGGACAGGCTGTCCCACATCGGGTTGGCAGCCACGTTCATCTTTGCCTTGAGCGTGCCGGGCAAGGGGTCGTAACCGGCGTGCACGATGGCCGAATTGGCCGAACTGGCGCCCATGCCAATATCGGCTTCCTTTTCGACCAGCAAGATGTCCAGCTGGTAGCGCGACAGGAAGCGGGCGAGCATGGCGCCTACCACCCCCCCTCCAACAATAATGATATCGTACTTTTCTGCCAAGCAATCCTCCTTTCTTCTGGGTCAGGGTCTTTCTGGCAACTGGCGGTGATAGAACCACCGTTTATACGCGTCGATTTCCTCCTGGCCGGGTTTGCGTGGTTCTCCTTTACCGAGAGAATAGGCGATAGCGAGGATACGGGCGATTTCCCCGGCCAGTGGGGTGATCCACATATCCTCTCCGTCGCGGTGACTGATGTTACCGCCGGTGGCCCAGGTCAGGCCGCGCTGCATGAGGCGGGCGGCGTATTGGCCGAGTTCGATACGGATATCCCCGGCGGGGTTGCGCTCTTTGCCAGTGAAAAACTGGGGCGCGGAAGAATTATCCATGTGTGTCTCCAGGGGTTGGTTCCAGTCGTTCGAGCAGGATGGTATTCAAGATACCCGCCTGGCGATAGTAACCGAGTTCGTTGGCGGTGTCGAGGCGCACCACGGCGGCGAAGCGTGTCTCCTGGCCGTCGGGGTGGACGGCGCGCACGGTCAGTTGTTGGCCGGGGGCGAGCGCCTGTTCCAGGTTTTCAAAGTAGAAAGTTTCGTCGCCGGTCAGGTGGTGGGTCTGAACGCTCTCTCCCGGCAGGAATTGCAGGGGTAAGACACCCATGCCGGCCAGGTTGGAGCGATGGATGCGCTCAAACGATTCGGCGAGGATCACTTTGACGCCCAATTGTTGTGCGCCTTTGGCCGCCCAATCGCGGCTCGAACCGGTGCCGTATTCTTTGCCGGCCAGGATGACCAGGGGAACGCCTTCTTGCTGGTATTGCATGGCGGCCTGGTAGATGCTCATGCGTGTGTTATCCGGTTTGTGCAGGGTGTAACTGCCTTCTACCCCGGGGAGCAGCAGATTTTTGAGGCGGATGTTGGCAAAGGTGCCGCGGGTCATGACGCGGTCGTTGCCGCGCCGTGTGCCGTAGGAGTTGAACTCTTCGACCGGGACATTGTGGGCGAGCAGGTACTGCCCGGCGGCGCTGGTAGGGGCAATGTTACCGGCCGGGGAGATGTGGTCGGTGGTGATCGAGTCGCCGAACAGGGCCAGGACGCGGGCAGCGCAGATGTCTTGCAGTGGTTCGCTGCGCCGGGCGAGACCGGCAAAAAAGGGCGGCTCTTGCAGATAGGTGGAGTCCGCATCCCAGCGATACAGTTTATCGGCGCTGCTGGTGATCTGATTCCAGCGCTCGTTGCAGGTAAACAGATCGGCGTAATTTTCGGCAAACAGTTCCGCCTGGATGTGGGTCTGGATGAGGCTTTGAATTTCTTGCGAGGTGGGCCACAGTTCGCGTAGATAGACGGGGCGACCGTCGTGATCCTGTCCCAATGCTTCGCAGGTCAGGTCGATGTCTACCCGACCGGCCAGGGCGTAGGCCACGACCAGGGGCGGCGATGCCAGATAATTGGCCTGAACGTGCGGGCTGACGCGCCCTTCAAAGTTGCGGTTGCCTGAAAGCACGGCGCTGGTGACCAGTCCGGCGTCCTGGGTGGCGCGCACGACTTCTTCGGCCAGCGGGCCCGAATTGCCGATGCAGGTGGTGCAGCCGTAGGCCACCAGGTCGAAACCGAGAGCTGCCAGCGGTTCGAGCAGCCCGGCCTTGCGCAAATAGCCGGTGACGACCCGCGAACCCGGTGCAAGGCTGGTTTTGACGTAGGGTTTGACCTTGAGGCCGCGTTGGACCGCTTTTTGGGCCAGCAGGCCGGCGGCGATCATGACGTAGGGGTTAGAGGTGTTGGTACAGGAGGTGATGGCCGCGATCACCACCGCACCGTGCCCGATGTGTTCGTTTTGGCCGTTCAGGCAGATTGCTGCGGTTTGGCTCAGATCGGCTTCGGCCACGGCGAACCCCCGTTCGTTCTTGGGGCGGACGAGCGCCTGGCGGAAACTGTTTTTGACCTGCGACAGGGCGACGCGATCCTGGGGGCGTTTGGGCCCGGCCAGGCTGGGTTCGATCGTCGACAGGTCGACGGTCAACACCTGGCTGAATTCCGGTTCGGGGTCGCTGTCGCTGCGGAACAGGTGTTGGACGCGGCAGTATTGCTCGAACAGCGCGATCTGATCTGCCGGGCGGTTCGAGAGGCGCAGGTATTCGATGGTTTGAGCGTCGATCGGGAAGTAGATCATGGTGGCGCCGCTCTCGGGAGCCATGTTGGCCACCATGGCGCGGTCGGCGAGTGAAAGGGTGTGGGCGCCGGGGCCAAACACCTCAACAAATTTATCGACCACGCCCAGTTTGCGCAGCAACTGGGTGACCGTCAGGGTCAGATCGGTGGGCGTGACGCCTTCGGGCAATTGCCCGACGAATTTGAGGCCGATGACCTCGGGGGTGAGGATCTCAATGGGTTGCCCCAGCATGGCGGCAATGGCTTCGATCCCGCCCACGCCCCAGGCGACGGTGCCGAGGCCGTTGATCATGGTGGTGTGCGAGTCGGTGCCAACCTGGGTTTCCGGGTAAATGAGGGTGAACGGGCCTTCCTGGTGGGTCTGGATGCCGTCGCAAATGCGCTCCAGGTTCACCTGGTGGATGATACCCGAGGCGGGCGGAATGATGCGCAGGTTGGTAAAGGCCTGCTGGCACCAGTGCAGGAATTCGTAACGGTCACGATTGCGCTCGAACTCAATGGCGGTGTTGCGCTCGAAGGCGCTGGCGCTGCCAAAGGCATCGACCTGAATGGAGTGATCGATAATCAGATCGACCGGCACGATCGGGTTGATCTGATCGTACGTGCCGCCCAGGCGTACCAGGGCCGAGCGCATGGCGGCCAGATCGTTCAGTACGGGCACGCCGCTGAAATCTTGCAGGATGACACGCCCTGGGAAAAAGGGGATGGGCAGGCGCTGAGGGGCCTGGGGCTGCCAGGCGGCCAGTTGAAGCACATCCTGGGGGGTAATTTTTTGCCCGTCGCAATGGCGCAGCATGCCTTCGAGCAGGATGCGAATGGAGAAAGGCAGGCGCTGGATGTGGGCGGCCGGCAGCCGTTCCAGACTGTAATAGCGGTAGTCACCGGTGGGGGTAGAGAGGGTAGACAGGGTATTCAGAGGGTCGAGGGCCATAATCACCTCACAGATGCTGGATGATGGCATCGGCAAATTCCGACGTCTTGAGCAGGGTGGCGCCTTCACTGAGCTGGTACAGGTCGAGGGTGAGCGTTTTGGCTGCAATGACTTCTTCCAACGCCCGCAGGATGCGACCGGCGGCCTCGTCCCAGCCGAGATAGCGCAGGAGCATTTCACCGGAGAGTAACAGGGAGCAGGGGTTGGCCTTATCCTGATTGGCCAGCCGCGGCGCGGTGCCGTGGGTGGCTTCAAAAATAGCCACGCCGCTCTCGTAGTTGATGTTGGCGCCGGGGGCGATACCCACACCGCCGACCATAGCGGCCAGGGCATCGGAGAGATAATCACCGTTCAGGTTGGTGGTGGCAAGCACGTCAAATTCGTGCGGGGTGAGCAACGTTTGTTGAAAGGCGTTATCGGTAATGATATCGTTGACCAGTAAACGGCCGCTGGCCAGGGCCTGTTCCATCTCGGCGTTAGCGCGGGCTTCTCCGTTTTGCTTCTGGGTGCGTTCCCACTGACGCCAGGTGTAGACCTGGTTGCCAAATTCTTCTTCGGCAAGCTGGTAGCCCCAGTTACGGAAGGCGCCTTCCGTGAACTTCATGATGTTACCTTTGTGCACCAGAGTCACCCGGCGGCGATGGTTTTGCAGCGCCCAGCGGATGGCGGCGCGCACCAGCCGGCGCGAACCGGCGGCAGAGACGGGTTTTAGCCCCAGGCCGACCTGTTCGTTGAAACGAATCTTCTGATACTCGCCGCTGAAATTTTGCTGGAGGAGATTGAGAAAGGCGGCGGCGTTGTCGGAGCCGGCGGCAAACTCGATGCCGCTGTACAGGTCTTCGGTGTTTTCGCGGAAGATGACCATGTCGACCTGTTCGGGATGACGCATGGGGGAAGGCACCCCGGCGAACCAGCGCACCGGACGCTGGCAGACGTACAGGTCGAGGTTTTTGCGTAGGGCCACGTTCAGCGAGCGAATGCCCTCACCGACCGGGGTGGTCAGTGGGCCTTTGATGCCCACACAAAAGGTTCGGAAGGCGGTGAGCGTCTCTTCGGGGAGCCAGTCGCCGGTACGGTCAAATGCTTTCTGTCCGGCCAGCACTTCACGCCAGATGATTGTGCGTTGTCCATCGTAGGCGCGCGCTACGGCGCTATCCAGGACGCGCTGTGTGGCGCGCCACAAATCCGGCCCGGAACCGTCGCCCTCGATGAAAGGGATGATGGGGTCATCTGGGACGATCAGCCGGGCGTTCTGTATACTGATTGGGGATCCGGGGGGAAAATGGGTATTAAACATTCCCCGATTATACTTCTGAATTTAAATCCCTGAAGTTTTTTGGAAATTTAAAAAAACTCTTGACATCTGTCCGGCAGAGTGTTATAAAAATACGCATGGACACTATTATGTGCGCTAAGCATCCCCGAATTGTTACCGACCTCCACCTGGAAGGAGCGGTTCTTTTCGCTTAGCAAGGATTAGCTGTATGAGCGTAAAAGGAGACCTTCCGGTGAGGAAGGTCTTTTTTATTGGCTCAAAAGTTTGGCTGTCTTAAGCAGTTAGAAATTGCGGAGGTGTTACTAAGAAGGCGATCGTTTTCCAGGAAGGCCGGTAGTGTAGCTCCCAGGGGGTGGTGTTGCACGGCGGTTTTTCCTCCACACTGTTCGTAGCCCGTCGTGCGTTGGTGCACACTATCGTTGGAGACAAATTGATTTTGTCGACCGTATTCTATTGTTTTTGCCTTATCCTGGAGGAACCGATGAGAAGAGCTACCCTGGTAGCATTGGGTTTGATGTGGGTCTTATCGCTGGCTGCGTGTGGAGGCGGAGCCACGCCGCAGGCGGCAGCAACGCCGGTCGCGGCCACACCTGCTGCCGCAACTGCGCCGGCCGCGCAGGCGACCGGATGTTTGGGAAGCGCTGAGGGGGCGATTGTCGATCTGAATTGTCGTGAAGTTACCATTGCTGTTGAAAATGCTTATCTGCCGTTTAACTATATCCTGGTCAAGACCGGACAGCCGGGTGGTTGGGATTACGAGGCCTGGACGGATATTTGTACCCGCCTGCACTGCAAACCGGTGTTTGTAGAAACGGCCTGGGATGCGTTGATCCAGTCCGTCTCTCAGGGGCAATACGACGTCGGAGCGGATGGAATCACGATTACCGAAGACCGCAAGAAAATTGCCGATTTCTCGCTTGGCTATATCAAAATTCAGCAGCGGTTGCTGGTGCGCAAAGGCGAGCAGCGCTTCAACAGCATCGAGTCGTTTGCGGCGGTCAGCGACCTGAGCATGGGGACGCAGGCCAATACCACCAATTACGAAACTGCCAAAAAATATTTACCCGAAAATCGTCTCAAGGCATTTGAACAGTTCCCCTTTGCCGTCCAGGCATTGATTGGCGGAGATGTGGACGCAGTGATCATCGATGAGGTGGTCGGTATGGGTTATATGGGCGAAAATGCTGAAAAACTGGAACTGGTCGGGCCTTCGATCTCCAGCGATGAACTCGGATTCGTCTATGCCAAAGGCAGCAAACTGGTTGACCCGGTCAATCAGGCCTTACAGGCGATGATGAAGGATGGGACGTTGGAAAAATTAAACAAAAAATACTTCGGCCCGGACTTCAAGATTACCAACAGTGATATTTCCACCGGAAACTAGCCGGGGATGACGCAATTTGCCGGCGCCTGTCTGCTGGTGCACGGGGCGGGCGCCGGAAATCGACCTTGAACGGAGCGAAACATGGCTTATAAAGAACAGCCTTATACCGGGGTAAAGCGTTTCCCTGCGCTGGATTTCAGGCAGACCGCCTGGCGTGAGAAGCTGGAAAATTTCCCGTGGTGGTTTGCGGCGATTGTCTTGTTGGTGGCGCTGGTCGCGGGGATGATTGCCAACAGCCTCAGTTTTAATGAGGCCTTTGTCTTCATCCGGGTGGGCCTGGGGGTTACGGTATTGACCACTCTGGTGGCCTACACGCTGGCGATGGCCATCGGGTTGGTGACCGGTCTGGGGCGGATTTCGAGCAATTTGTTCTGGCGTAACCTGGCGACGATGTATGTGGAGATCATCCGCGGCGTGCCCATGCTGGTCTTGATCTTTTTCATTGCCCTGGTGCTGGTACCGGCGGCGATAGGCGGGTTGACTGCCCTGGGACAATGGCTGGTTACGGTGGGCCTGACCGGGGCGGGCCAGACGTTGGTACAAATGGACATCAAGGCGATATCGATGAATGCCCGGGCGGTGATTGCGTTGTCGATCACCTATGGCGCCTTTCTGGCGGAAATTTTCCGCGCCGGCATCCAATCTGTTGGGCGGGGGCAGATGGAAGCAGCCCGCTCGCAAGGAATGAGTTACTGGCAGGCGATGCGTTATATCATTCTGCCGCAGGCCATTCGCAATGTGCTGCCAGCGTTGGGGAACGATTTCGTTTCGATGCTCAAGGATTCTTCGCTGGTTTCGGTGCTGGCGGTGCGCGATATCACTCAGGTGGCGCGCCTGTACGCCGGACAGACTTTTCGTTTTGAAGAAGCCTATACCACGCTGGCAGTGATGTATCTGGTAATGACTCTGGTTTTATCGTTGTGTGTGAAAGCTCTGGAAAGGCGGTACCGGCAAGATGAACGCGCCTGGTGATATGATCGTGGTTCGGAATTTATACAAGTCGTTTGGCGCAGTACGGGCGCTCAACGGGGTTAATCTGGCGGTTAAACGGGGGAAAGTGGTGGTCATTATCGGCCCGAGCGGGTCGGGAAAATCAACGCTGTTGCGCTGTATGAATCACATGGAGGTGGAGACGGCGGGGGAAGTGTGGGTGGACGGTGAACGGCTCACCTCGGACGAGAAGAAACTGAATCGCCTGCGGGCGGAGGTCGGGATGGTGTTCCAGCATTTCAATCTCTACCCGCACCTGACCGTATTGGAGAACGTGACGCTGGCGCAGCGGCTGGTGCGGCGCGTTCCGGCGCGCCAGGCTGAAAGTATTGCGATGGAGCAACTCGGACGGGTGGGGATTGCCGATAAGGCACAGGCCTACCCGGCGCAGCTTTCTGGCGGGCAGCAACAACGCGTGGCGATTGCGCGCGCCCTGGCAATGAAGCCCAAGATCATGTTGTTTGACGAACCTACCAGCGCCCTGGATCCGGAGATGATCAAAGAAGTGCTGGATGTGATGCTGGTGCTGGCGAAAGAAGGGATCACCATGGTGGTGGTGACGCATGAGATGGGGTTTGCCCGCGCCGCGGCGGACGAGGTCGTTTTTATGGATGGGGGGGTGATCGTGGAACATACCACGCCCGAGATGCTTTTCAATCAACCCCGCCAGGAACGCACCCGGCTCTTTCTGTCGCAGATTTTACAAAAATGATATTCCAATGAGGCCGTGTAAATCCCTTGACAG
Organism: uncultured Anaerolineaceae bacterium; assembly: GCA_964535315.1. Classification (GTDB taxonomy): domain Bacteria; phylum Chloroflexota; class Anaerolineae; order Anaerolineales; family Anaerolineaceae; genus CAZHTS01. Next base: position 61,832 of record CAZHTS010000001.1, on the reverse strand, counting down.
AACCAAAACCTTTCTCTATAATCGTATTTATGTAAATTTTGGGACAGCGTCCCGATGAAAGAGACAATAACCAGACGATCATGCTAACCGATAAAGCGCAATCCCTCAATCGTGCAGTCCGCATTCTGGATTGCTTTACTCAGGAGAAGCCTGAGCTGGGCGTGCGCGAGGTGGCGCGGATGGTGGATCTTTCTAGCAGCGCCACCGGTCGTTTGATGCTGGCCATGCGGGATATGGGGATTCTCACCCAACATCCGCACACCCGCACGTACCGTTTGGGGGCCCGGGTGTTGACCTGGGCGGGGATTTATCTGACCACCTCGGATGTGCGCAATGTGGCATTGCCTTCATTACAGGAATTACATCGCCTGACCAACGAAACCATCAGTCTATACGTATTGGATGGGAAAGAACGTGTATGTGTGGAACGGCTGGAAAGCCCACACAACGTGCGCATTGTGGCGCGTATTGGCCGGCGGCTGCCGTTATATGCCGGCTCGGCGGGAAAAGTATTGCTGGCGTTTTTGCCGGATAAACGTTGTGAAGAAATCATTGGCGCCACCGATCTGGTGCCGTTGACGCAAAAGACGATTGTGGATAGCGAGGCGTTGCATACTGAACTGCAACAAATCCGTTCGCAGGGGTATGCGGTCAGTAAAGGAGAATGGTTGTTGGATGCCTCGGGCGTGGCAGCGCCCGTGTTCGATCAGAGCGGCGAGGTAATCGCCGCTGTAACCATTTCTGGCCCTTCGCAGCGTTTTACCGATGACGTTTTGCCGGCCTATATCCAGCATACCAACCGCGTTGCCCGACAGATTTCGACCCAGATGGGGTATCGAACCATCCAGCCTACCCAGCAGCAGCCTACCAATCCGCGCAGCGGATGAACCAGGCATAGAAAGTACCAGTGTATCCATTCCCTGGACTTTCCAGGGAATTTTTTGTTAAGGAGAAGAACGCGATGATGATCCATGACAAAATAGCTGTTCAACTGCCGGCCTGGCGCGAACGGGTCGCCCGGTTGATGAAGGACAATGGCGCCTTCAAAGTGTGTGACGTAACCGTGGAACAGATTTATGGCGGCATCCGCGGGGTTCAGATCCAGGTTAGCGATATTTCGTACGTCGACCCGTATGAGGGCATCCGTTTGCGCGGTTATACCATCCCGGAAGTGCTGGACTTGCTGCCCAAGGCTCCCGGTTCGGAGTACCCGATGGCCGGCGGGTTATACCACCTTCTGTTGACGGATGAGATGCCGGATATGGAACAGGCCCAACAGGTGGAGGCGGAATGGCGGGCACGCAGCGCTGTGCCGCACTATGTCATGGATGTAATTCGCGGTTTGCCGCCCGAGACGCACCCGATGGCAATGTTTTCATTGGCCATCCTGTCCATGCAGAGCGAGTCGATTTTTGCCCGGGCGTATACCGATGGGGTGTTGAAGCCGGACTACTGGCAGTATTTTTTGGAGGATAGTCTTAACCTGACGGCCAAGCTGCCGGCTATTGCAGCCATGATCTACAACTACAAATATCAGAACGGGCTGGTAATTGCGCCCGACCCCAACCTGGATTGGGCGGCAAACTTTGCCCACATGATCGGCAAGGGCGATAATCAGGAATACAAAGAATTGTGCCGTCTGTTTTTTGTGATCCACTCGGATCATGAGGGCGCCAATGTCAGCGCCCACACCTCACACCTGGTGTGTTCGGCGCTCTCGGACGTGTACTATACCTGCTCGGCGGGGATGGACGGTCTGGCCGGCCCGCTGCACGGCCTGGCCAATCAGGAATGTCTGCGCTGGCTGCTGGGTGTGCGCGATCATTTTGGCACCTTGCCGGATGCGGAGGCGATGCGCACTTACCTGTATGAACTGTTGGACAACGGTGGGATGATCCCGGGTTATGGGCATGCCGTCCTGCGCATCACGGACCCGCGCTTCACCGCCCAGTTCGATTTTGCGAAGAAGTATTTGCCGGAGGATGAGGTCTTCCGTTTTGTGGAACTGGTGTATCAGATTCTGCCAGACGTGCTCAAGCAGATGGGCAAAGTTAAGAACCCCTGGCCGAACGTCGATGCGATTAATGGGACATTACAGTATCATTACGGCGTACAGCAGTTCGATTTTTATACCGTCTTGTTTGGCGTCAGTCGTATCCTGGGTTTGACGGCGCATGCGGTCTGGTCGCGGGCGTTGGGCAAGCCGATTGAACGGCCGAAATCATTAACCACCAAAATGCTCGAAGATATGGTTGTGAAAGGGTAAGGGTCTTATGTTTCAAGAAAATCACACGGAAAATGGTTGTTATCAACTATACGACGGCAAGGTGATCATCCGCCTGCGCAATACCATCTGCGATACGCCGGAGGAACTGCTCTCCAGCGAATTATTTGCGGAGGTGTTGAAGAATTATTTACACACGTTGGGACACCAACATTCGCGGTTATTGAAAATCTTTGCCGATCCGCACAATATTAGCGAGCGCGATATCCGGGTATTGATCCAGGCGCTGCACTACCTGGTAAAACTGCCTGCCAGCGCTGTAAAGCGCCTGGTGGATGGTGCGGCGCCTTTCTTCCGCGACCTGACACTGCTGAGCGATTTTGTTGAGCAATTCTATAATTACTGGCGCAGCCTGCACCGTCTGATCATCTGCGATTCGATTGGCGATCGTTACGATAAGCGCCCCTACCGCACCTTTAACGACACAGTGGAAACGTTGATGCATGTGGTGCGTGGTACGTACCGCGATTTACAGGAGAACATCAGCGGCAACCACCCGCGGGTGTACCGCCAGGTCAGCGCCGGTGCCGAGGTGGGGGCGATTACCATCCAACGGCCCATCCCATATCCGGCCGGGTATGAGAAGTTGAATACCATTTCGGTCACTCGCCAGGTGTTGATTTACCCGCCGATGATCTTTAACTCGCCTATGAATAAACGCAGCGGCGTCTTTCAGCGGGTCGATGCCAATCCGCTGGAGAAACTGGATCTGCGCCCGGAAGACTGGCTGTGTTATCCGGCCAAGGTGGGTTCGCTGGTGATCATGATCTATTTCTCGATGAGTTTCTTCGAGTTGGGCTTCTCGTTGTGTAATCTGTTTGAGCTGGCCGATAACGATGACCTGCTGCGTAAACCCGACGCCGTCTTTCTGTTTGGTGTGCCGGCGGAGGGCGAGCATGCGAAGGGCGTGAACGAAACCATTTTCTACGATGACGAGGAGAACGATCTGTTGGTCGCAACCATCCCCTGCCGGGACGAATACGGTTACTTCGGTTATCTGAAGAAGATGACGCTCACCCTGCACAACATTAAGATGCTTAAGAAGGGACGTTTCCCGTATCACGGCGCCATGTTCCACATCGTGTTGCGCGATGTGGGGGCATGTACTTTCCTGTTGATGGGAGATAGCGGGGCGGGAAAATCGGAGACGCTTGAAGCATTACGCAGCATCATCAAAGACGACGTGGAAGATTTGGTGGTGATTGCCGACGATATGGGGGCGCTGGAGATCCAGCCTGACGGCAAGGTGATCGGTTATGGCACCGAGGTGGGCGCTTTTGTGCGCCTGGACGACCTGCAATCCGGGTATGCCTGGGGGCAGATCGACCGTACGATCATCATGAACCCCGATCAGGTCAATGCGCGGGTGGTGATCCCGATTTCCAAATACGAGGACGTGGTCAAAGGTTTTGAGCCCGATTTTGTGCTGTACGCCAATAACTATGATGTGGTCGACGGCGATCACCCTGTGATCCATCCGTTTGTTTCGGCCGGGGAGGCGCTGGCGGTATTCCGGGCGGGGGCGGTGATGAGCAAGGGTACCACCACCACCACGGGGCTGGTGAATACATTCTATGCCAACATTTTTGGCCCGCCGCAATATCCCGATTTGCAGGATGCATTGGCGCAGCAATACTTTGAGGCGTTTTTCAAGCGCGGTATTGTAGTAGGTGAACTGCGCACACAATTGGGTGTGGCCGGAATGGAGCACAAAGGCCCGGAGATTGCGGCGCGCAGCCTGTTAGATGGTATCCGCCAGCGGGTGCAGGCCCGCCAGGTGGCGTAAGTGGGAGCGACGTGGATGACAGGACGGCGAATTGTTATTAAGGTAGGCACGTCGACTTTGACGGCGGGCGCCAGGCGGTTGTCCTCACCGCGGATGATCGACCTGGTGCGCCAGCTGGCTACTGTGCGAGCGGGGGGCAATGAAGTAGTGCTGGTCTCATCCGGGGCGGTGGCGGCGGGTCGGGAGTCCTTGGGTTATCCCGACCTGCCCAAGTTTGTACCCGCCAAACAAATGTTGGCGGCGGTGGGCCAACCGCGCCTGATGGCGATTTACGAGCAGTTTTTTCAAATTTATGGTGAGAAGGTGGCTCAGGTTTTGTTGACGCGTGCAGACCTGGCCGACCGGCGGCGATATCTCAATGCCCGCAATACGTTACAGGCATTGCTCAAACAGCAGATCATACCGATTATTAATGAAAACGATACACTGGCCACCGAGGAGATTCGTTTTGGGGATAACGACAGCCTGTCTGCGCAGGTAGCCAATCTGATCGAGGCCGATCTGTTGATCCTGCTCACCGATCAGGATGGTTTGTATACCGGCGATCCACGCCAGGATGCCGGGGCGCACCTGATCCCGCATGTGGCGGAAGGTGAGATTCCCGAGGCGGTGTGGCTGGCAGCCGGGGGGAGCAGCACCGGTTTGGGCACCGGCGGGATGTTAACCAAACTACGCGCCGCCGACCTGGCGCGCCGGGCCGGCACCGCCGTGGCGATTGCTCGCGGCGATGAGGCGGATGTGGTCTTGCGCCTGGTTGCGGGTGAGGCGTTGGGCACCGGTTTCACGCCGGTAGCGAATACGATGGAGGGGCGCAAGCGTTACATCCTCGCCGGCAAGGGGTCGCACGGTGTCATCACCATCGATAGCGGGGCGGTGCGCGCCCTGCGCCGGGGCGGCAGCCTGCTGCCGGTCGGGATTGTGGCGGTGGAAGGCGATTTCGACCGCGGCGATACGGTGCGGGTGATCCATACCAACGGCAAAGAGGTTGCGGTGGGACTGTGTAATTATTCGGCCAGGGACGTGTCGTCTTTTATGGGACGCCGTTCGGCGGAGATTGAGGGGATCCTGGGGTTTACCTACGGTGATGAGGTCGTGCACCATAACAACATGATTTTATTTTAAACGATGAGGCGAGGTGAGCGATGGATATGGTTGAGATCGGTAGACGCGCCCGCCAGGCCGGGCGGGCGTTGGCGATGACTTCCGGGCAGCAGCGCCGGCAGGCGTTGGAAATGATGGCGGCGTTGTTGTGGGAGCAGCGGGCAGATGTCCTGGCGGCCAATGACCTGGACGTGCAGGCTGGCATACAGGCCGGGCTGTCGGCCTCGTTGGTGGACCGGCTGACATTGAATGAGGGCCGGTTGAAGGGGATCATTGCCGATTTGGGCACGGTGGCCGGGCTGGCGGACCCGGTCGGTGAGACCTTTGAGGCGCAGACGTTACCGAACGGGTTGCGCCTGCACAAACAGCGCGTCCCGTTGGGGGTGTTGGGCGTGATCTACGAGGCGCGCCCGAATGTGACGGTGGATGTGGCCGGTCTGGCGGTCAAATCGGGCAATGCGGTTATTTTACGCGGCGGCAGCGAGACGTTGTCTTCCAACCGGGTGCTGGTGCGCCTGCTGCGTCAGGCGTTGGCGGCAAGCGGGCTGCCCGAGGATTGCACCCAGTTTATCGACGACCCCGACCGCGCCCGGGTGGCGGAACTGCTGCGACTGGACGAGTACGTGGATATGATTATTCCGCGCGGGGCGGCGGCTTTGCACACGTTTTGCCGTAAAAACAGCAACATCCCGGTGATTACCGGGGGCATAGGCATCTGCCATTTGTATGTAGATGAAAGCGCCGACCTGGATGCGGCGATCGAGGTGATTTACAACGCCAAGGTGCAGCGTCCCACGGTGTGCAACGCTCTGGATACGGTGCTGGTTCACCATTCTCTGGCGTCCGCTTTCTTGCCGCGCCTGGCGGCGCGCCTGGCAACAGCCGGCGTGACGTTTCGAGCCGGGCCGGCGGCGCTGGCAGTGCTGCGGGCAGAAGCGACGGAGGGGGTTCTGCCTGCCGGCCCACAGGATTTTGACACCGAGTGGTTGAGCCTGGTGCTGGGTCTCGAGGTGGTCGCCGGGTTGGACGAGGCAATGGCCCATATTGGCGCACATGGTACGGGGCATTCGGACGGCATTCTGACCGGTAACAATGAACGCGCCCGCCGGTTCGTGGCGCAGGTCGATTCGGCTGCGGTGTATGTCAACGCCAGCACGCGTTTTACCGATGGCAGCCAGTTTGGGCTGGGGGCTGAGGTGGCGATTTCGACCCAACGGCTGCATGCCCGTGGTCCGATGGGGCTGCGAGAATTGACCACGTATAAGTGGGTGGTGGAAGGCAATTATCACGTGCGTACTTGAGACCGTAGGGCAAAATTAAAAATCTCTGCGCCCCAATCGGGCGCAGAGATTTTTAAGGCGGTGGATTTTGCTTCAGGCCAGAGTCTGGTGGGCCAGTTTTAGCTGTTCTTGCACGGCCTGGGGGGCCGTGCCGCCGTAGGCGTTGCGCAGGGCAACCGAGTTGTCTACGTCGAAAGTGGCGAACAGGTCATTGGCAAAGGCCGGATGGATGGCCTGCCATTCGGCCAGCGGCAAAGCGGAGAGAGACGCCCCAAGTTCTTCGGCGCGGCGCACGGCATGACCGACGGCGTGGTGCGCCTGGCGGAAAGGAACGCCGCGTTTGACCAGATAATCGGCCAGGTCGGTGGCGAGCACCTGAGCCTGGATGGCGCCCCGGCAGCGCCCGGCGTTGACGGTCAGCGTGGCGAGCAGGCCGCTCATCACCGGCAGGAGCAGTTCCAGGGTGTCGGCGGCGTCGAAGACGGCCGGTTTGTCCTCTTGCAAGTCTTTGTCATAGGCTGAGGGCAGCGCTTTGAGCGTGGCCAGCAAGCCGGTCAGGCGGCCTAACAGCAGGGCGCTCTTGGCGCGGGTCAGTTCGAGTGGGTCGGGGTTTTTCTTTTGCGGCATCAGGCTGGAGCCGGTAGAAAACTCATCCGCCAGGGTGATGAAACCGTATTCCTGGGTGGTGTAGAGGATGAGCGCCTCTGCGATGCGGCTGAGATGCAGGCCGAGCATGGTCGCCCAGAAAAGGAATTCGACGGCGAAATCCCGGTCTGAGACGGCATCCAGGCTGTTGGGCGCCGGGGCAGAAAAACCAAGCTCGTGGGCCAGGGCAAAGCGGTCGATGGGGAAGGCCGTGCCGGCCAGTGCGCCGCAGCCCAGCGGAGAAATGGCGGCGTTCTGGCCCACGATTTGCAGACGTTGGCGGTCGCGTTGCAATGCCCAAAAGTGAGAGAGCCACCAGTGACTGAGCAGGATGGGCTGCGCCTGCTGGAAGTGGGTGTAGCCGGGGATCAGCACACCAAAGTCCTGTTCGGCGCGTTGCAGCAGGGCTTTTTGCAGTGCCGCAAGCTCACTTTCGAGCTGGTGGGCGGTTTCGACGACCCACAGGCGAAAGTCGGTGGCGACCTGATCGTTGCGGCTGCGACCGGTGTGGAGCTTGCCGGCTTCCGGGCCGATGATCTCGGCCAGGCGGCGTTCGACCGCCGTGTGAATATCCTCGTCGCCGGGGGCAAAAACGAACTGGCCCTGTTCGAATTCTTGCAGGATGGTTTGGAGACCCTGGACGATGTGCGTGCACTCTTCCTGGGTCAGGATGCCGGCGACATAGATGGCGTTGGCCCAGGCGATGCTGCCGCGCACGTCTACCAGCGCCAGACGTTGGTCGAAGGGCAGCGAGTCGTTTAAAGCGGCGGTTTTGGCGTTGAGATTTCCGGAAAGCCGGCCAGTCCACAGTTTCATAGCATACCTCAGTCGCGAATGATTTCGTTTGCGGGAACAGGGGGGATATCCTGGCTGCCGCTCTTCATGATGGCCTGAACCTTGGAAGGCAGGCTGAACAGGCGGATGAAGCCGGCGGCGTCGGTGTGATCATATACGGCCGAATGGCCGAAGGTGGCGAACTCTTCGCGGTACAGGCTGTTGGGGCTGGTGCGCCCGGCGATGACGATGTTGCCCTTGTAGAGTTTGAGGGTGACCGTGCCGGTGACGACGTCCTGGGTTTCGGCGAAGAAGGCGTCCATGGCCTTGCGCAGCGGGGTGAACCACAAACCAAAGTATACCAGTTCGGCGTAGCGTTGGGCAATAACATCCTTGTAGTGCAGAGTGTCGCGATCCAGGGTGATCGACTCGAGTTCTTTGTGGGCGGTGCTGAGGATGGTGCCGCCGGGGGTCTCGTAGACGCCGCGGGATTTCATCCCGACCAGGCGGTTTTCAACCAGGTCGATGCGACCAATGCCGTGCTTGCCGCCCAACTGATTGAGGGTCTCGATGAGTTTTACCGGGGCGATCTTTTCGCCGTTCAGGCTGACGGGGATGCCGGCCTCAAAGCCGATTTCGATTTTCTCGGGCTGGTCGGGCGCCTTTTCGGGGGACACGCTCAACATGAACAACGATTCATCTGGCTCGTAGTTGGCATCCTCGAGCGGGCCGCCCTCATGCGAGATGTGCCACAGGTTGCGGTCGCGGCTGTACAGGGATGGGTTGCTTTCGGGCAGCGGCAGGTTGCGGGCTTTGAGATAGTTCAGGGCGTCTTCGCGCGACTGGATGTCCCATTCGCGCCAGGGGGCGATGATGTGCAGGCGGGGGTTGAGCGCAGTAAAGCCCAGTTCGAAGCGCACCTGGTCGTTGCCTTTGCCGGTGCAGCCGTGGGCCACGGCGTCGGCGCCTTCTTGTTCGGCGATGGCGACCTGGTATTTGGCGATCAGCGGGCGGGCGATTGAGGTGCCCAGCAGGTATTTGCGCTCATAAATGGCGCCCGAGCGCAGCATGGGGAAGATGTAATCGGTGCACAACTCTTCGCGCAGATCGAGCTGGATCAATTTGCTGGCGCCGCTTTGCTTGGCGCGTTCGGGCAGGTCCGATAATTCTTCACCCTGGCCGACGTCGGCGGTGTAGCAGATGACTTCGCAGTTGTAATTTTCGATCAACCAGGGAACGATGACCGAGGTATCCAGGCCGCCCGAGTAGGCGAGTACAACTTTCTTGACAGTAGGTTTCGACATGTGTGGCTCCTTTTGGATGGGTTGAAAGATGAAAAAAACAAAAAAGCCCCGCCGGGCGGCGGGGCTTTGGATGTCCAGGAACAAATCTGCTTGGCTGGTCAATCCAACTTCATGCAAACGCAAGAAGCCCAACGCTCCGGGGTTGGAGTGCGTTGAGCAGTCGTCGTGCGCGCAGAAGATCATTGGTGATTGGCATAGCTGTATTTTACCGGATATGGGCGGGGTGTCAAGGTTTGAGCGATTTTTTCGTCTACATCCAGCGGCGACGGCGCAAATACCAGGCCAGCCAGATGCTGAAAATCACGCCGACGCCCAGAATCAAATAAAACAGGGCGGGGTGTTCGGACATCGGCATGACCACGTTCATGCCAAACACGGTCGCCAGCAGGGTGAGCGGCAGGGTGATGACCGTGACGAGCGTCAACAGGCGGATGACGTCGTCAATTCGATGCGATGCCAGGGTATCGATGGTCTCGGAAAGACCGGCGATGACTTCGGCGTCCTGATCCAGGGCATTGCACAACTGGAGCAGGTGGTTGGAGATATCGTCCCAGTAGGGATCGAGGTCGTTATTGATGAAATGCCACTGTCCTTTGATCAGGGCCTGGATGACGTTGATTTGCGATTTGAGGATGCTGCGCACGGCAATGATGTCGCGGCGCAGGATGGCGATTTCGTGGAGCAGACGGCGGGTGTCGGGTTGAAAGAGACGCTCTTCCATCTGGCGCAAATTGGCGCCGATGTGCTGCACGATCGGAAAACAATAATCGACCAGCCTGTCGATCAAATAGTAAAGAAATGGCCCGGCCTCACTGCTGGCAAAACACTGCGCTTCAGGGCTGCCGGGGATTTGAACGGCGGCATAGAGTTTGTTTAGCGGCTTGAGCTCGCCGCGATGCGAGGTAACCAGCACGCCCTGGCTGACGAAAATGTCCACTTCGGCCGGGCGGGTGATGCGTTCCGCCTCATCCCACACCGGCATTTGCACCACCAGAAAAATGTAGTCATCGTAATGGTCGAGTTTGGGTAGTTCCAACTCGGTCAGGCAGTCTTGCAGGTTGAGGGGATGGAAGGTAGGATAACGGCCGGCCAACTGCTGAATATCCTCGGCGGTAGGGTGGAGGATATTGGTCCAGGTCAGTTGTCCATGATTGACGATGGTTGTAGACATAGGGGGATCGATTGTGACCAGAAGCAATGAGAACAGGAATCATCTGCGGCGCAGATGAGGTAATTTTACCCGCAATGAAAGAATAGGAGAAGGAGAAGTGTGTGTGCGTTTCCAGAAGTATATACCGCCGCCCAGTACGGCGATCCCCAATGCCAGCCCGCTAAAATCGCTGAGGAACTGGCCGATCAGTTCCCACTGGCTGCCGAAGGCATACCCGAGGCCCCCATAACCGATGATCCAGGTCAATTCGCCGCCCAGGTCGATCAACAGAAAACGCCAGAAGGGGTAACCGCTGGTGCCGGCAATCAGATTGGTGGGCGTGGCGACGGCGGTCAGCAGAAAGCGTGTCAGGTAGATGGCGAGCCCGCCGCGCTGCTGAAAACCCTGTTCGGCGCGCGCCCACAGGCTGCTGCCGCTGAAACGGCGCAGCACCCAGCCGCGGGCAAAGCGTCCGACGGCAAAACCCAGGCTGTCCCCCAGCACGGACCCCGCCAGGCCAAAGACACCGGCGCTCAGGCTGTCCATGGCACCCTGGCGGGTGAAGGCGCCGGCGGCCACCACCAGCAGGGTGGAGGGTAGGGGCACGCCAAAACCAGAGAGGAACAGCGCCAGGCCAAATACCGGCGCCCCGTAGGTGATCAGCCCGGTGAGAAAGAAATCGGATAAGGAACTCATGGCGGTGTGGGTGTTTCCTGGGGTGGATGCGTTTGTTTGTATTGCCGGATGGCTTCTTTGACCTGTTCGAGCGCATAGCCGGGCTGGCCGGGTTTGAGCAGCCGGTTGATGTCGCTCAGGTTGGATTGCTGATGTTCCTGGGGGGAAAGATGCAGGGACGCAAAAATGTACTCTTCCGGGACAGCGTACACCCTGGCAATATACGGTACGGTCATCCAACCGCGGATCAGTTCGACGTCTGTTTCTCCGGGTTGCAGCCCTGTGCGCTGGATCTGGATGAACGAACGGATGGCGCGAAAACTGAAGACGGCGACCAGGATCAGACCGATCAGGATGACCGCCAACACCCAACGGCGTTGCGTCTTGGCGGTTTGAGGAGAGGGCGTTGAATTCATCATACCGTTATTGTACAGGTTTTTGGCTGCAGGCGCTGAAGGTCAGGGCGCCAGTTGATCCACCTCTTTTTGTAAGGCGTTGCGGACGGTGATGTCGTCCAGGCCTTTTTGCGTGCAATAGTCCTTGATGCCCAGATTGGTGGGAGGCATTTCACCTCCGGTGATGTGTTGGATGACGGCGGGGGCGACGCCCCAATCAAGCAGTTCCTGGAAGGTGGTTTTGCCTTTCACCACGCGCTCTTCTGATGCGGACGTCGGGGCGGGTGTTGCTGCGCCGGGCCGGGTGGGGTCCACGGTGTGTTTTTCCAGGTAGGCGCGTTGTTCAGGAGTCAGCCGGCCCTGTTCAATGACGATTTTGGCGGCCTGTACGGGCAGATAGGTATCGGTGCTCAGGTCGAAAGGCACGCCAGTGTAGAATGCCACGAACAAGCGCACCGAAGCGGTGCCAATTTCCACCGGTGAAGTCGCGTATAGCTCTTCGAGCCCTTTAACTTGAAAGGCACTGGCGTCTTTTTCAGCGGGAATGGCAAAGGCAGTCTTGAGGACGGCAGCGGGGACGTTGAAGCTTTGTTCGATGTCGCCCAAGGTATATGAGCCGCGAATGTCAGCCGGGTTATACTGCCCGGCGGCTTCGCCACCGGTATATCGGGCGGGGACTTTAGTGGTGGTGGTGCTCCACCAGTTCAAGGCGCTGGTGATTGCGATGCCGCCAAAGATCAAGATGACGATGATGGCGGCCAGGGGTTTGGATGTCAGTTTCATCTCATTTTCCTCCGGCAACAAAATCGACCGTACCGGCGACCGGGCAAACGGCCTCGGACGTACATTGCAGACAGGAGATACACTGGTGATCGCGCACGATCTTTTTCTCGCTGACCGGGATATTCATCGGGCAGACTTTATTGCAGGCGCCATCCAGTTTGCACAGGCCCTCGTTACGGCGGATGGTGAAGACGCGAAACAGATTGCTGACGCCGAGCACGGCGCCATAGGGACAGGCATATTTACACCACGGGCGCTCGACTACCAGCGAGGCCAGGATGGTCACGCCCAGGACGACGACACCGCCTATGGCCAGTTCGCTGCTCCACAGGTTGAACATGGCGTAATAGGGATCAATTTCGGCGAAGAGCAGCGTCCCACTGGCGGCGGTCATGTAAATGACCCAGGCCAGTACCAGGTAGCGGGCATAGCGTAGAATTTGATCGAGGCGATAGGGGATGAAGTGGTTATAGCGGCGTTTGAACAGCTTCTTGCCCAACCGGCCAACCCATTCCTGCAAGGTGCCAAAGGGGCAGACCCAGCCGCAAAAGACCGGCCCAAACAGGATGGCGAGCAAGAAGCCGATGATCATCAGGATAAAAGAGGATTCGTGAATCTTTTGCACGAACGTGCCGCTGGTGGCGTATTGGTAGATGGTGACCACGCCGCCGAACGGACACAAGGCATGCAGCGAGGCGCTGGAAAGGATGGGGATTCCCTGGCCGCTTTCGCTCAGGGTGTGGTTGATTGAGATCAAGGCGATCAGAGCGAAGAAGAAAATTTGCACGACGGTTCGGATCCAGATCGTACGCTTGCCAAAGAGTTTCATCGGACTCACCTCCAGTAACAGATTTCAATATCAGTATAGTGTTAAGTTATGAGGAAGTTGTGAAGACGGCATGAAGGAGCGATGCAGGTCGTGGAGTTTGCAATTTTTAGACGAAATGGCCCTTGTCTTAGAATGAAGTGTTACAATTTTTAAATGTCGGTCTGGTTTTGGGGTAATGATCCATTCACGATTCTGCCCGGTGCGGCTGCATGTTCGATTGGCGCGCCGCATCACGGCGAGCGACCGAATGTCGACGCCGACCGGGGTACCGGTCCGATTACACGCTGCCTGGCACAACAACTGGATGCGCGGGGGGTGATCGTTACCGATTTGCGCCGCGTGGCAGACGTTAATAAGGACCCGCAAGAATTGGCTTGGTGGTCGCGCCGCTATGCGCTGAGGTATCAAAACGCGTTGTTCGCCGGTGTTCCCAATCTGGTGGTCGAGATTCATGGGCAGCGACGCGGCCAGTACGAAGTAGAAATCAGCACCGGGTATGATTTGTGTCCGCAACAGGATGGAGATTATCTCGAACACCTGCGCTGTTTGAAGGAGGCATTGGAACTCACCCTGCCGGCAGCCTGGGGACGGAGGGTCTCTGTGGGTGTGTATCCCCTGGATCGTGACGTGCGGCAGACGGCAACGCACACCTTTACGTTCCAGAAAATCCGCCGGCTACGGAATCTGGCGGGGATGATCTGTTATGGGGTGCACATCGAGTTGGATGCCAGCCTGCGGGTTGAGGGCCGGGCGATTTTGCCCGAGGCCGTTGCGGGGCTGGGACAGGCGTTGGCGCAAGGTATCCGCTCTGCTTTTTACCCATTATCGCAAACGAGGCAGGTGTTGAAGCGGGTGGAACCGGTGTTGCTTGCCGTACAGCGTTTGCGGGTCGATGGCGTGCCGGCGGATCTGGTGCAGGATGGGGCCGTTTTTGTTCACCCGCAGAGGTTGCGCTCTTTGGGGTGCCTGGAAGGAGATCGGCTGATCCTACGTAGTCGTTTGGAGGATCTGAATTGTACGGTGTTAGCTTCTCCAAGGGTGCAACCGGATTGCATTGGGGTGCCAGCCCGGCTGCGCGGGCAAATTGCCGTGCGGCAGGGAGAGATGATAACCGCCGGGCGTGTCGGGGGGGAAGTAGAACGTTTGCCGGCAGGGGCGGTGGTTTGTGAGATTCGCCCCGGGAAAGAGATGTGTGTGTGGGTGCGGCCTGAAGATGCTGCCACCTGGAAATTGCAGCCCGGCAAACGGATACGGATTTCGAGTTACGTTGCAGAATGGGCGGGAGATGTTGTTTTCGATCCGGTTCTGCCAGCGTATTCAGCGGCGGTCAGTGCAGAATTGGCCCGGGCGTTGTATTTGACACATGGTGACGTTATCCTTTTCATGGTGGGGTCGTAGTCTATGCGACGGTTCTTGATGTTGGCAATGGTGTTGATCGGGGGGGCTGGTTTGCTGTGGGGCTGTACATCCGCGGCGGCTGCACCGCCTGATCCCGAGCGGTATTTTGAGGACGGGTATGCGGCTGCGCGCCAAAAGGAATGGGAAGCGGCGGTACAGGCTTTTGATTCCGGGTTGGCGTTGGACCCGGAGCGGGTGGATGCGCTGGCTGCCAGAGGATGGGCCAAGATAGAGCTGAACAGGCCCAAGGCTGCCATTCTGGATTTCAGCCAGGCAATCGACAAGGATGCCGGTCATAGCATGGCCTGGGCCGGGCAGGGCAGGGCGTATTTGCTGCGGCGTGAGTATTCATCTGCGGTGCTGGCGCTGACGCGCGCCATCCAGCTTGCGCCTTTCATGACCTCGCTCTATCTGGATCGGGGCGCCAGTTATGAAGGGCTCAGGCAGTATGAGGCTGCCGTTAATGATTACGATCGCGCCATTCGCAGCGATGCCCGTTCGACGCGCGGCTATCTGGCGCGTGGTCGGTTGTATCTCAAATTGCAGAAACATAATCTGGCAATTGCAGATTTTAGCCAGGTCGTGCAGTTGAACCCTGCCCTGGGCAGCAATTATTTGTATCGCGCTCAGGCGTATCGCGCCCTGGGTAAACTGGATCTGGCCCTGGTCGACCTGGGGAAGGTTGTTTCACTGGAACCCACCCGGGTGCGTGCATATCTGGAGCGGGCGCGCATTTACTCGCAACAACGCCAGTATAGCCAGGCGTTGGCAGATTATGACCTGGCGCTGGAACTGGATGCTGAAAACAGCCTGATTTATCAGGAACGCGCCAAAGTGTATCTGGCGCTGTCGGATCCCAACCGGGCTTTGCAGGATTTAAGCCGCGCCATCCAACTCAGGCCGAAGAATGGACAGTTGTGGCTGGAGCGCGGCCGGCTGTACGCGAGCAGGGGTTTTTACCGGGAAGCCCTGGCAGATTTTCAAGAGACAGTCCGTCTGGCGCCCAAGGACCCCGAAGCGTTTTATTGGCGCGGGTATGCTCACTACCGCCTGAAAGATTATCCGGCGGCAATCCCCGACTTTGCGACGGTGGCAAAAGGCAAAGATGCGCGGGCGCGCCTGGCCTTGTATTATTTGGGGCTGGCGCAATATCACGCCGGTCAATATGCGGCGGCGTATGAGAGCCTGGATCAGGCGATTCAATCCGGGCGCGATACGGCTTATGTGTTTTATTATCGCGGCCTGGCGTCCTATCACTCAGGTAATTACGCTCGGGCGGTAGAAGATTTTAGCCAATCTATTGAGCTTTCCCCCGTTTTTATCGGGGCATACCGGCAGCGGGGGATGAGCTATTATGCATTGAAGCAATTCGACGCCGCCGGGCAGGATTTACAACGGGTGTTACAGGCGGATACGAACGATAAAACAGCTTACGTGTATCTGGGTTATATCGCCCGGGATCGTAAAAAGACCGGAGAGGCGCTGTCTTATTTCGATCAGGCGTTGGCTCTGGATGGCAATTACCAGACCGGTCTGTATGCTCGTGGCCGGTTGTACTATACGGGCAAGCAGTACGATAAGGCTGAAGTTGACCTCAAGAAACTGGTTGCGCTGAACCCGGCGCACGCCGCCGGACAATACGCATTGGGCCTGGTGTATTACAGGCGTAATCAATGGGCCGCGGCTATTTCTTGTTTCGACCAGGTTATCAGAGAGGAGCCCACCCATGCCTGGGCGTTGTATTATCGCGGTCTATCGTACCGCAAATCGGGAAAGATCTCTCTGGCTCAGGCGGATTTCAAGCAGGTCATTAAGTTGGTGCCGGGTACACACCTGGCTCAATTGGCCAGGCGGAGGTTATAGGAAGGGTATGAACGCTTCCAGGCTTTTGTGTTTATTCTTGTTGTTGGGATTTTTGCTGCCTCCCGCCCAATCTGTGCAGGCCAGCGGGCATAGCCGCTTTACGCTGTCTGATCTTGGCGAAGAAGATATCGTCGTCCGGCGTCTATTTGGCCAAAAAAGTGTGTCGTTTCGCATTGCTGCGGGTCAGGAAGTGCAACGTGCGGTGCTTTATTTGCATATGGCGCATAGCAAAAAGCTGTTATCCGAGTTTTCCGATTTAACCATTGGGGTAAACGAGGAACCGGTATTCAGCATGGCCCTGACGGCCGAGACGGTGCGGGTGAAGGAAATGGAGATCGAACTTCCAGGAAGCGCCTTTCGTACGGGCAGCAACGAACTGGTTTTTCGGTTTAAGCTGCGCACGCGCGATAAGGGGTGCGAGGATTTGGCCGACGACGCGTTGTGGGCCAGAGTCTATGCCGATAGCGCTCTGGAAATAGAAAGCGTTGACCGGGCCCCAACAGTGGATTTATCTGCCTTTCCGGCGCCATTGGATACGGTGGATCTGGTAGAAGGGGCGCCACGTGTGATCATCCTCTTACCGGAGGCCCCGCTGACAGAAGAACTGACCGCAGCGGTGCGCCTGGCGGCTACACTGGGGCGTGAGACCGGATGGGAAAAGCCTCCGTTGGTGGCAATGACTGCCAGTCAGGCAGACCCGGCACAGTTGGCGGCGGATCATCTGGTGGCCATCGGGATCGCCGGCCGGAATCCATTGCTCAAAGATGCTCCAAACGGGGCCAGTTTGCAGGTCTCGCCTTATTCTGGCGGGCGGGTTTTGTTGGGGATCAGCGGCAAGGACGGCGCCGAATTGTTGGCGGCAAGCGATTTGTTGGCCACGCGTTCGTTGCATTCCACTTTACGTGGTGCGGCAATGGTTGCGGCGGCGCCGGTGACCGCTCAGGCGATTGTCGAGCATCCGGAACAGGCTTCATTTGCAGAACTGGGTTTTGAAACCCGCCGCGTGCGCGGGATTGGGGCGCACGACCTGTATTATGCCATTGACGTACCGTACAACTGGAAGGTTACCAGCGAGGCTGCCATCGATATCGGCTTTACCCATAGCAAAAGTTTGAACGTAGACGGGTCTTTGATGACGGCCTTCTTTAATGGCTTCCAGGTGGCCGAGGTACCCTTGACGGCGTCCAATGCCGGCGATGGTCGCCTGGTGGTGAAGATTTCTCCGCGCCAGATTCACCCGGGGCGTAACTGGCTGCACCTGGCGTATGACCTGGGGATCAAGCGGGCAGATTGCAATTTTCGTTATCTGGAAGAGGCCTGGGCCGAGGTGGACGCTGCTCGTTCGCTGGTGAGCCTGGGCCATGTAAAGGGTTCGCCGCCGCTGGAACTGCGCTATCTGCCGGCGCCGTTGGTGGTGCCCGAGGATTTGAGCGCGACAGTTCTGGTGGTGGCGCCGCGCGCCTCGCAGGCGGAATTGACATCTATGGTGCGCCTGGCGGCGAAACTGGGCACGTATGCGAGTGCGGATGGCATCCGCCTGTCGGCGCTGTCGGCTGATCAGGTGGATGTGGGCAGGCTGGCGAATGCGGCGGTGGTGGCAATTGGTACACCGCAAACCAATTCTTTGTTGGCAGCTTATGATGATGATCTACCGCAGCCCTTGCAGCGTATTAACGGTCTGGTGCAGGCTTCCAGCGGGCGTGAACTGTTCCCTGAGGAGGCAGAAGGCAAGGCAGGTTATCTCGAATTGATCGAGGCGCCCTGGTCTTCGCAGGCGGTCTTGATTACGGTCAGCGCTTTTGGCGACGAGCAATTATTGAAAACGGTCGATGCTTTTCCTGTGCTGGGTAAGCGTTTCAAGAGCCAGGGCAATGTCGCCGTCGTGGTCGGGAATAAGGTAAAGGGTATTACGGCGGGGAGCCTGGCGGGGGTGACGCTTTCGAGCCAGGCCCGCATTACCCTGGCGGTTGTGTTTGCTATTTTGCTGGTGTTGGGCGGGACGGGGATCATCCTGCGTCAGAAAAAGTCCGCCCGGATTCACAAACAGGAGTGAACCTATGCTGCGTAGTGAATGGGCTCAAGAGCGGTTGTGGTTGGTGGGGTTGATCACCCTGGTGATCGCGGCGTCTTTTTTGGCGGTGCAGGTCAATTCGACCGATATTGCCCTTACCTTCCTGGTGTTGTTGTTGGGATTGGTAGCGGTGGGGCTGTTGACTGGTATATGGGGTGGATTTCTGGCAGGCGTGGCAGGTGTCTCTGCGATTCTGCTGGCAAACCTGTATGCGGGTCTCTATCCGCGCGAAACCTTTTTGATTAATACGGCCACACAGGCGGTTCTGTTTCTTGCGGCCGGCATTGTGGCCGGAAGGTTGTCGATTGTCCTCGATCGGGCGCAGTCCAGGACGGATCATTGGCGCTCACAGGCCGAGCAATACTGCATCCATGATGAACAATTGGGCGTGCTCAAACCGGATTGGGCGCTGGAGCGACTGGAGGCTGAGGTGCAACGGGCGCTCCGTTTCTCCAGGCCTTTGACAGTGTGGATGCTGCACCTGGCACCGCAGCCCAATGGCAATGAGGCGGCGGGGGAGCGCCTGGCCGTTTTACAGGCGACGTTGCGGGTGCTGCGTGCTCTGGCGCAGCCGCCGGCTGTATTCAGCTATCTGGGTGAGGATCGTATCCTGGTCATTTTGCCAGAATTTGATGCCGTTCAAACGCAGAGCCTGGCCAATAATTTCCGTGAGCGCTGCAAACTGGAGCACTATTTTCCGCCGGGGCAGAATTACTCGCTGGGACGCACCATTGCCGAGTGGGGGGTGGTGCATGAGGCGATCTCCAGCCTGAAAGGCGCCAGCGACAGTGCAGCCGGCGTATTGGAACGGGCCCGCTCGGCGTTGAAATGAGGGCAGACGATGTTTGAACTGGCCATAACCCTGTTGATCTATGTTTTGTTTGTGGTTTACTGGTGGCGTCGCCAGACCGCACACGAGCGCCGGATGCGTTCCTATCAGGTGCGCGTGCACGTTAACGGTATTCGCGGCAAGAGTACGGTTACACGTCTGATTGCGGGGGTATTGCGGGCCGCCGGTTATCGTACGGTTGCCAAAACCACCGGTTCAGCGGCCGTGACCATTGACTTTGATGGCGACGATATTCCTATCCGGCGCAAACGCGCGGCCAATGTGAAGGAACAGCAGGATATTATCGCCGGTTGGGACGCAATGCACCCGGAAGCAATGGTGATCGAGTGTATGGCGTTACAACCCAAATACCAGGAATGGGCGGAGCGGATGGTCATCCGCGCCCATATCGGGGTAATCACCAATGTGCGTGAAGACCATCAGGACGTGATGGGCGAGACCCTGCCAGAAATTGCCGTGAGCATGGCGCATATGTGTCCGTCGAATGGTTATCTGATTACGGCCGAGTACAATCCTGAGTTGCAGGCTATCTTGCGCAAGGAGGCCGAAAAACGCGGGTCGCAATTAATTGTGGCGGAGCCGCAACGGGTCAGCGACGAGGAAATTTCCCGTTTCGATTACCTGGCCTTTAAAGATAACGTGGCCATCGGTTTGGCGATAGCCGATTTGTTGGGGATCGACCGGGAGACGGCCATTCGTGGGATGGTGCACGCCAAAGGGGACATCGGCGTGGTGCGCCTGCAACACGTTGTCCTGGGCAGCAAACCGGTCATTTGGGCCAATTTGTTTGCGGTTAATGATCGCGAGTCGATGGTCATCAGCATGGAGATGTTGTCGGCTTACTGTACGCCGCATACGGTCAAGATTGGAATTTTGAACAACCGCTACGACCGTGAGCGGCGCGCCGAGCAATTCGGCGACGTGGCAGTAAAAGATCTGTCTTTTGACTGGCTCATTACTTTTGGCGCATATGAGGATCTGGTTACCCGCAAACTGATCGCCAACGGTTTCCCTAAAGAACGCATTGTTAACCTGGGGTTCAGCGTTAACCCCGGCATCGATCAGATTATCGCCGCGATTGCGGATATGATCCCAGAGGGGTATCAGGCCATGTTGGTTGGCTTTGTCAACATCCACACGCCGCAAGCTGAGATGATGATGGAATATTTTGAACACCTCAAGAGCGGAGACGGCGAAGGGCAGACTTCCGGGCAGGATGTGGGCTATCACCGGCGCATCCGGTTGGAGCATTCCTATGCGGCTTTACCGCAGGAGCGTGGTCATGCATGATTATGGTCTTCCTACCGAAGTGGTACGCCTGGTGTTGGCGCTGGGAATCATTGTCAGTATATTGATTTACGAGCGCTGGCGGCTGACCGGCGGTGCGGCCGTGGTGGCAGGCTATCTGGCGATGTTCGTCGACCGGCCCGTTTATTTGTTGACCACCGCGCTGGTATCGGTGATGTCTTTTTATCTGGTACAACGCTTTATTTCACGCCGGATGTTTTTGTATGGACGGCGGCGGCTGGTGGTGATGGTGCTGACCGGTATGGTGCTGCAATTTTTGACCGGCGCAGTGGCGTACTGGTTTACCTCAGATTGGCCCTGGCTGGTAGGGTTGTATGGGGTGGGGTTTGTCTTGCCGGGATTGATTGCCCAGGACATGGAGCGCCAGGGGGTGCGTTTGACAGTGTTAACGGTGCTTGCCTGTTCGTTTCTGACGTTTGTCCTGTTCAAAGACATTGCCATGATGAAAGACAGCCTGCCCATCTTCTGGAACAGTATCGCTTTTGAAGATAAGACGATTCTGTATTCGTATCATACCCAACTGTTGGTGCCGGCGGTAGTCGTCAGCGTGTTGCTCAGCGCGCTCCTGTTTGAGAAACTGGGCATGCGTTCGGGTGGTTTTCTAACCGCAGCTTATACCGGGCTGTTTGTCTTGCAGCCTTTGCATCTGGTGTTTATCCTGTTAAGCGGTGTGCTGGTATATTATTTTGTTACCCATTTCCTGATGCGCCATACGCCAATTTTTGGGCGCACCAAGTTTGCCATGATGGTTTTAACGGCGGTGATTTTTACCTGGTCGCTGGAAATAGCTGCGGCGCAATTGACGCAGAATAGCTTTATCCCATTTGCCGGTTTTAGCGTCATCAGCCCGATGGTCGCGGCGTTGATCGCCAACGACAGCGAGCGGCAAGGCCTGCCCCGCACGTTAACAGGGGTGGTGGTTTGCACGCTGGTCGTTTTTGCGGCGGTTAAGGCGCTGGATTTGTTATTGATCGGATGAGAGCTCGCTGGTTGGTGTGGATCGTGTTATGGGCCTGTCTGTCTGGTTGCGGGGGGGGAGATTCCTCGCCGGCCAGTGCGGCTGGCGCGCCTGAGCCGGCGCTTACGGTTACCCGGCGAGTGGCCACGCCAACGCCGCTGCGTACGGCAACGCCGTCTGCCACGGCTACAGCTCAACTTCTGCCCGTCCTGCCAGATTTGCGCCGGGTTGAAGGCGACCTGGGGCAGCAGGTCGTTATCCTCGAAGATGGAATGCCTCAGGCGGGCAGCGAAAATTACGTGATCCCAGAGAAAAAGGACTTGAAAGCCTTTGCCGAATTGACACAGTTCTTAATCCAGGGCGAATTGCGTCAGGCCGGACTGCGTGCGGCGGAAAACGGATATGAACTGATCCAATACGCGGATCGTGAAGACGGCGAGGCCGTTTTGCTGCGGGAGTTGAAGTCCGGCCGGCGTGGTTGGGGGTTATATGTTTTTCGAGCCGAGCCGGAATTGAATTTGATTATCGAGGCGCCGCACCCATTGTATGATGCCGGTACACCTCTGATCGCTCTGGAGGCCTACCGGGCGCTGGGCGGACGGGCGTTGTTGATCGCCGGAGCGCATCGCGATGCTAACAAGAATGGGGCGGCGGATGTGGCGCACCAACGGGCGACGGTTTTTCAGGCCATCCATCAGGAACTGGTTCGGGCCAGCAAACCGGTGATTCTACAATTCCACGGTTTTTCGTCGTCACGGCATGACGATTACCCGGAAGTGGTGATCGGCAGCAACCAGCCAGTGGGATCTGAGTTGATTGAACGGCTGGCAAGCGCGTTTGCTGAAGAGGAGATCGAAGCTGGCATCTGTGACGGCCTCCGCTGGCGTGATTTATGCGGCGAGACCAACGTGCAGATACCGGATGACCCGGGGGTGGTATTTATTCACCTGGAATTGAACGAAGTGTTGCGGGCAGAAAGTACAGAGGTGATGACGGCGTTGCGGACAGTTTTTACGCCGTAAAATGCGCGGGTGGGGTGATTTTTGAGGGGGAGACTTGCAGAAAGCGAAACTATTCTGTTTCAGCGGTGTTTGAGAGCATGTGTGGAAAGATTCCAAAGGTGTAGCCCGCTAGTTGGGGATAGCGCGCCAGTCACCCAAACAAACCACTGGAGGTTATCACCATGTCTGAAACAGTCAACCATTCGCTCGAGCGAAAATTGCAAACCACCCCGATTGCAATCGTGGGCATCGGGGCGGTTTTTCCGCAGGCCAGAAACAAGTCTGAGTATTGGGACAACATCCTCAAGAAGATGGATTGTGTCATCGATGTGCCGCCCTCACGGTGGAGCGTTGAAGACTATTACGATCCAGACCCCAACGCGCCGGATAAGAGCTATTGCAAGCGCGGCGGATTTATTCCCGACATCGATTTCGACCCGATGGAGTTTGGCCTGCCGCCCAACATTCTGGAAGTTACAGATGTGTCGCAACTGCTTGGCCTGGTGGTGGCGCGCGATGCGCTGGAAGATGCCGGCTACGGCGAGGGTTCTGGCGCCAATCACGAGCATACCGGCGTCATTCTGGGGGTGGTGGGCATGTCTAGCAAGTTGTTCGTGCCGCTGATGGCCCGCCTGCAATACCCGGTTTGGGAAAAAGTGCTGCGTAGTTATGGGCTGGTGGATGAGGACGTCCGCAAGATCGTGGAAAAGATCAAGCTGGCCTACGTGGGTTGGGAGGAGAACGCTTTTCCGGGTACGATTGGGAACGTGGTGGCGGGGCGCATTGCCAACCGTTTTGACCTGGGGGGCACAAACTGCGTGGTGGATGCGGCCTGTGGCAGTTCGCTTGCCGCAGTCAAAATGGCGATACAGGAATTGATCGAGAACCGCGCCGATATGATGATTAGCGGCGGGGTGGATGTGGATAATTCGATCGGCACCTATCTGTGTTTCAGCAAGACACCGGCGTTTTCTAAAGGGCAAAACGTACGTACCTTTGATGCGGATACGGATGGGATGATGGCCGGTGAGGGCATTGGCATGGTCGTGTTCAAACGGCTGGCGGATGCCGAGCGCGATCAGGATCGTATCTATGCCGTGGTTCGTGGGGTGGGATCGTCCAGCGATGGCCGTTTCAAGAGCATTTACGCGCCGCGGCCGGCCGGTCAGGCCAAAGCGCTGCGCCGCGCTTACATTGAGGCGGGTTATTCGCCCGCCACGGTTACCCTGATCGAGGCGCACGGTACGGGCACGGTGGCAGGCGACCCGGCTGAGTTCCAGGCTTTGCGCGAAGTGTTCGAAGAAGGCAACCCCCGGCGCCAGGTGACTGGTCTGGGAAGCGTCAAGTCGCAGATTGCGCACACCAAGGCGACGGCCGGGGCGGCCAGCCTGATCAAAGTGGCGTTGGGTCTGTATCATAAGATCCTGCCGGCGACGATTAATGTCAACCGGCCCAACCCTAAACTGGACATCGATCACTCACCTTTTTATCTGAATACCGAGACGCGCCCCTGGTTCCGTCTCGACGCCGAAACGCCACGGCGAGCCGGCGTCAGCGCTTTTGGTTTTGGCGGCACCAATTTTCATGTGACGTTGGAAGAATATCAGAGCGAGCACAACGGGCCATACCGGCTCCACCCTGTGGCGCGCAGCGTTGTGTTGTCGGCCGAGACGCCCGGGCAACTGGTTACCACGGGGCGCGCCTGGCTGGCGAAGCTGCAATCCGAAGACGGGTTGCTCAATCTGGCCGAACTGGTGCAGGCTTCGCAGGCTGAGATTTCCCCTTCTCACGCCCGCCTGGGTTTTGTGGCCGATACCCTGGCCGAGGCTATCGACCTGCTCAAGCTGGCTTTGGAGCAGTTGGAAGGGCGTTCCGGCGATGACGCGTGGGAACATCCGAAAGGGATCTTTTATCGCAAGCAGGGCCAGAGCGGCAAAGTGGTGGCGCTGTTTTGCGGGCAGGGTTCACAGTACGTCAACATGGGCAAGGAACTGGCGATGAACTTCCCGCCGGTGCGCCAGGTGGTGGCGGCGATGGACGATCTGTTTGTCCGGGATGGTGAAGAACCGCTCTCCCGCCTGCTTTACCCACCCCCTGCTTTCGAGGCCGGGCAGAAAACGGCGCAGACCGAGGCTTTGCAGCGTACCGAGCGGGCGCAGCCGGCCATCGGCGCGTTCAGCGCCAGCCTGTTCAAACTCTTGCAACAGGCCGGTTTCACCCCGGATTTTGTCGCCGGACACAGTTTTGGCGAATTGACCGCCCTATGGGCCGGCGGGGTGTTGAGCGATGTGGATTACTTCTTCCTGGCGCGGGCGCGCGGCAGGGCGATGGCAGCTCCGGTCGACCCTAACTTTGACACCGGCACCATGCTGGCGGTCAAGGGAGATGTGGAACGTCTGCGGGAAGCAATGCGCGCTTATCCAGAGATTACCCTGGCGAACTATAACTCGGGCAATCAGGTGGTGTTGGCCGGCAGCAAGAGCGATATCGCCCGGGTGCAGCCGCAACTGGCCGAAAAGGGTTTTTCGGTCATCCCCTTGCAGGTTTCGGCTGCCTTCCATACGCCGCTGGTCGGGCACGCGCAAAAGCCGTTTGCCGAGGCGTTGTCCGCGGTCACTTTCCACGCCCCGCGCATCCCGGTTTTCTCCAACTCGACCGGCAAGGCGCATGCCGGGGATCCCGGGCTCATCCAGGCGGTGATGGTCGATCATATCCTCAATCCGGTACTGTTTAAGGACGAGGTGGAAGCTTTGCATGCCGCCGGCGGCTTTTTCTTCGTTGAGTTTGGGCCTAAGAACGTGTTGACCAATCTGGTAAACAGTATTCTGGAGGGTAAACCTCACGTGGCGGTGGCATTGAATGCCAATCCGAAGAAAGATAGCGACCGGCAACTGCGCGAGGCGGTGGTACAGTTGCGTGTGGCTGGACTGACGCTCGGCAATATTGACCCTTATGAACAGACACCCCGGCCGGTTCAGAAGCGTAAGAAGAGCGCCGTAACGGTGACGCTGAATGGCGGACTGTATCTGACCGAAAAGACGCGCCAGGCTTTTACCCATGCCATTCAAGAAAAAGGCCGCCTGGTTTCATTCGCGACGGCAGGCGGAAATGGTCATGGCAACGGGGCAAATGGCAAGAATCCTGCGCCGGCGCCCAATGGGAATGGCAACGGCGCGCACGCCCAATCGCCGGCGGCAGCCACGCTTCGCCCCGACCCGCAGACGGCAGTCCTGTTGGAAAAGAGCCTGAGCCAATTCCAGGCGCAACAGAGCGAGGCGGTGCGTGTTCAGGAGCGATATTTACAGAATGAAGCGGAATATGGACGGGTGTTCGCCCAATTGACTCAACTGGAGGTCTCATTGTTTGCCAATGGCACCCCACCGCCGCAGGCCTTGCAGGCCCTGGAAATGTTGGAGCGCAGCATGGCGCGTTTCCACGATCACCAGGCTGAAACATTGCGGGTGCACGAGCAATATATGCGCAGCCAGGCCGAGTTCTCTCAGGGCTTCATGCACCTGGTACAGCAGCAGTTCGCGTTGACGGCCCCGGCGCCGTCCGCAGAGATTCCCCCGATTGAGGACTTACCGGTGGTGCAGGTGAAACCGCGGCCGGCGCCTGTGACTGAGCCGGCCGCGCCCGTCGTTGCGCCAACCGCGGCGCCAGCCGGGGCGGACTCCGAGACCGTTTTGCGGGCTTTGCTTGAGATCGTGAGTGAAAAGACCGGTTATCCGGGCGAGATGTTGAATCTCGACATGGATATGGAGGCCGATCTGGGCATCGATTCGATCAAGCGCGTGGAAATCCTGGGGGCAATGCGTGAGCGCTTCCCGCACCTGCCCAAACTGGATGCGGCCACGCTGGCTGAGTTGCGGACATTAGGCCAGATCAATGTTCATCTGGCGCAATTGTTGGCTTCTGGCGTTCCGGCGCCTGCCGAAACCCCTGCTGCGCCGGCTGCTCCCCCGGCGGCGGCGACCGTGGCAACGCAGGTGGCGGATGTAGATGTGTTGCGCAAGGCGTTCCTGGCGGTCGTCGGCGAAAAGACCGGCTACCCAACCGAGATGCTCGAACTGGACATGGATCTGGAGGCCGATCTGGGGGTCGATTCGATCAAGAAGGTCGAGATTCTGGGGGCAATGCGCACCCAATTCCCGGATATGCCCAGGATGGATGCCGAAGCGTTGGCGGAATTGCGCACCCTGCGCCAGATTACCGATTTTCTGGGACAGGCGCCGGCCCCTGTGGTGGTGCATGTGGCTGCTCCGGTCGAGGAGGCAAATGAAACGCCGCTGCCCGAAAGCAGTCTGGCGCGCGGCCTGGTCTTGCGCAAGGAACTGCCCGCACCCGACGCCCTGGATTTTGTCCTGCCGCCCACCAGCAGTTGCCTGTTGACCGATGACGGCAGCCCGTTAACGGCAAAACTGGCCGAGACGTTGTTGGCCAGAGGGTGGAAGGTGGCGGTGCTGCGTTACCCACAAAGCGTGATTTCTGCCCGACCAGAACTGCCGGCCGCCAGCATGGTGGTGACATTGGAGGATCTGAGCGAGCCGCAGCTCGAGCAGCGGCTGGTAGAGGTTCAGCAAAAGCTCGGGCAGATCGCGGTCTTCATCCACCTCGACCCGGCCGCCGAAGCAATGGGGAATTTCCCGCACTCTTCCGAGACCGAGCAGGCGATTGCACGGCACGTTTTCTTGCTCGCCAAGCATCTCAAGGATGCATTGAACGTTTCGGCTCAGGTGGGGCGGGCGGTTTTTATGACCGTGGTACACCTGGACGGCGAATTCGGATTGGGGAACGGAGCGGCGTTTGAGCCGGCCAGCGGCGGTTTGCTCGGGCTGGTCAAGACTCTGAACCTGGAGTGGGGCGCCGTGTTCTGCCGCGGGATCGACATCAGCCCTGAGATCGATGCCCGGCAGGCCTGCGATTATATCCTGGCCGAGTTGCACGACCCTAACCGGCTGGTGACCGAGGTGGCTTACAGCCGCACAGGGCGTTCGACGCTGGTGGTGGCGAGCGAGGTGCCGGCATGAGCGCCGCCCCGGTGATCCAATCTTCGTCGGTGGTGCTGGTCAGCGGCGGGGCGCGCGGCATTACCGCGGCCTGTGTCCGGCGTCTGGCAGAGCGTTTTCGCTGCAAATTTATTCTGCTGGGGCGCACAGCCATCGACCAGCCGCTGCCCGAGTGGGGGCGAGCCCTGATAGATGAAGCAAGCCTGAAGCGTAAGATCATGGAGGACCTTCAGGAGCATGCTGAGAAACCGACTCCGGGGCGTATCCAGGCCGTCTATAAACACATCCGTTCGGTACGGGAGGTGGAAGATACCTTGCAGGCGGTGCGTCAGGCCGGTGGACAGGCGGAATATGTCAGTGTGGATATCACCGATGCCCGCGCCATGCAGGAAAGACTGCAAGGGCCGGTGGGGCGCCTGGGGCCGATCACGGGGATCATTCACGGCGCCGGGAATCTGGCGGATAAACTAATCGAACGCAAGTCCGAGCAGGATTTCGAGACGGTGTACGCCCCCAAGGTCGTGGGCCTGAATAACATGGTGGCCTGTGTGCCCCTCAGACAACTCAACTTTCTGGTGCTGTTTTCGTCGATTGTTGGCTTTTATGGCAATGTTGGGCAGGCTGACTATGCCATGGCAAACGAGACGCTGAACAAAACGGCCTACCTGGTCAAGCGGCGTAACCCGGACTGCCGGGTGGTGTCGATCAACTGGGGGCCGTGGGAAGCAGGGATGGTGACGCCTGAGCTTAAGCGGGCGTTTGCCGAACGGAATGTTGCCATGATCTCACTGGAAGAGGGCGCCAATCTGCTCGTCCGCGAACTGGCGGCCGGGCAGGATGAGCCCGTTCAGGTGGTGGTGGGCGCTCCGCCGCTGTTGCCGGCAGAGCCCGGCGACGGCGAACTGCGTAGTTATCACATCCGGCGCAAGCTGTCGCTGGAGGCCAACCCGTTCCTGCACGACCACGTCATCGGCGATCATCCAGTGCTGCCGGCAACCTGTGCGGCTACCTGGGTGGCGAACAACTGTGAACAGTTGTACCCTGGGTACCAGTTCGTGTGGTTGCAGAACTATCGCGTCTTGAAGGGGATCGTTTTTGATGAGACTCTGGCCGAAGAATACACCCTGGATCTCAAGGAGATTTCCAAGATTCCGGGCACAGAGGTTGTGTTCGACGCGCTGATTTCCAGTAAACGTAAGAATGGACGCACGCTGTATCACTACAGCCTACAGGTCAAACTGGCGCGCCACGTGCCGCTTCCTGAGCCGGTGGATCTGCCGGTGAAACTTTCCGATGATGGAGATGCCATTCCGGGGCTGTCACTCTATCAGAATGGCACACTGTTTCACGGGCCGTCTTTTCAGGGGGTGGAACGGGTCTTGCATGTCAGCCCGGGCAAACTGGTGGTGCAGTGCCTGCTGCCCAGCCTGCCCGAAAAAATTCAAGGGCAATTTCCGGTGCAGACCAGCAACCCGTACATCTATGACGCCATCGTGCAATGCCTGTTGATCTGGTCGCAACATTTTTACCAGGCACCCTGTTTACCCTCGAGCGCTAAAAAACTGGAGCAATATCGCGCCATTCCATTTGGCGAGTCGTGCATTGTATCCATGACGATGAGGTCACAGACAGACACCGCCGTGGTGGCGGATTTGCTGGTTCAGGACATGCAAGGACGGCCGTACGTACGTATTGAGGCGTTGGAGGGGACGGTCAGCAGACATCTGAGCCGTTTGATCGGGCGACATGCCTGATAGTGAGTGAGGAGCCGATCATGTTGAAGATCGAGCAACCGGTCGGCGCCGTCCGACCAGACCGCCTGGCTGTCACCGGCCTGGCGGTCTGGCTTCCGGGCTGCGTTGATTTGCGAACGTTTGAGCGCCTGATCGTGAATGGGCATCCCCTGGCGCAGGACGGCGACTTCGTCCCGGACGATTTGCGCCAGTGGACGGCCGGCAAGGCGTTGCAGGATGCCGGAGCGAAGGGCAAGGTGATCTGGGTCGATTTCTCAGGGCGCTCCACCTTTGTGGCAGCCCTGGAGCAGGCCAGACAGCAGCTGGTAGCGGGGCAGGCCGATGCCGTTCTGTTGGTTGCCGGGCAAGCTGGCAGACGCTGGCCGGATGCGGGCGCAGCCGCGCTGGTTCTGGAAAATCGGGTGGCGGCGGGAAGACGAGTCTACGCTGTGTTGGAAGGTTGGGCAGGCGCACCGCTGGCGGCCGGGGTACAGACGTGTTGCCAACAGGCGTTGGCGTACGCCGGTAGGACGGCTCAGGATGTGACGTATCTAGAGATGGCGGACGTCGACGAGGCCGTTTCGGCACGGATGGAACTTGCCGGGCTGCTCGCGGTCTATGGCGGTGGGGTGGAACTGGATTGCGCCGTGGGCAGCATGGGCGCGGCGGGCGCCCTGGCGGGAGTGCTGGCGTTGGTGAAGGCGGCATTGTGTCTGTACCGGCGCGTCTTGCCGGCCAGCCCATCGGTGCACGATCTGGTCGGCCGCTTTTATGCGCCGGCGGATAGCAGGGCCTGGTTTGTTGCCCCGCCCCGACCGCGGCGGGTGGCCGGGGTGAACCTGGCGTTGCCGGACGAATGGGCGCACGTCTTGCTTGCCGATGTGGCGCGCCCGTCAGAAGTGGAACGACTGGATATGGAGCGAGCCGGATTTTACCTGTTTCCGCTGGCCGGCAGCGATGGTGAGGGCCTGGGGGCGGCGGTGCGCGGGCTGCGCGCCCGGTTAGACGCCGGCGCCAACCTGGCATCTCTGGCGCGGCAAAGCTGTTCGGACTGGCGACCGGAGGCGCCCTATACCCTGGCGATTGTGGCGCGCTCAAATGAGGATCTGCGCCGGGAGAGTGATTTTGCGTTAAAGGGGGTGAGCGGGGCCTTTGAACGCGGCGCTGACTGGCAGACGCCGTTGGGGAGCTATTTCACCCCACAACCGCTGGGGCGCCGCTCTGGACTGGCGTTTGTCTATCCTGGGGCGTTTAATTCTTATCTGGGGGTGGGGCGTGAGTTGTTGTTGCTCTTCCCGAGCCTGCACGAGCGTTTTTCTGCTGTAGCCAGGGATATCGGCTATACGTTGCGCGAACGTCTGCTTTACCCGCGCGGTCGTCAGGTGGATCGAGCACAACTTGAACGCCTGGAAGCGGAATTGATCGCCGACCCGGTGGCAATGTTGTCTTCAGGCACCAGTCTGTCGGTGCTTTACACGATTTTGTTACGCGATGTTTTCAAAGTAACCCCCGAAGCTGCTTTTGGTTATTCATTGGGGGAGAACAGCATGATGTTTGCCAGCGGGGTTTGGGGCGATGGCGACGCAGTATGCGCGGCGCTAGATGCATCGGATCTGTTCCACACCCGGCTGGCGGGGCCGCAGAACGCTATCCGGCAGGCCTGGGGGCTGCCAGAACGAGGGGACGCGCCGGCGGAAGAGGGCTTCTGGAATAACTACATCCTGATGGCGGAGGTTGGGCGGGCGACCGCGGCAATCGCCGCCGGGGAACGGGTATATCTGACTCATATCAACGCGCCCAATCAGGTGGTAATTGGGGGAGATGCCCAGGCCTGCCAGCGAGTGATTCGGGAGTTGGGCTGCAATGCGCTGCGAGCGCCGTTTAATTATGCGTTGCATTGCGCTGCGATGGCCTCTGAGCAGGCGGCGTTGACCCAATTGCACGATTGGCCGGTGCGGAGCCAGCCGGACATCCGGCTGTATTCGGCGGCGGATTACCAGCCGGTGCGCATCGAGCGTCAGGCCATTGCCCATAGTCTGGGGCGGATGCTATCTACCCCATTGGATTTTCCCCGCCTGACCCGGCGAGTCTATGAGGATGGCGCTGGTATCTTTGTTGAACTTGGCGCGGGCAGCAACTGCGCCCGTTGGATAGACACCACCCTCAAGGGGCTGCCACACGCAGCAATGGCAATCGACCGGCGCGGGGTGGAAGATGCCGCCGCCATCCTGGGGTTGTTGGGCAAGCTGTGCAGCCATGCGGTTGCGCTGGATCTGCGCCCAGTTTTTGTGGATTGAGAGGTGAAACATGGACGATCCGTCTGTTTTGTTTGAACGCGGCCGGGAGCGCCTGATGACGGGCGCACAACGAGTCGCTCGCGCTCAGACCAACTTTTTGCTCGCCCGCGAAGCGGAAATGGGTCATCTGCACGAATGGTTTGCCGTGCAGATGGCTGCGCTCCAACCGGCGTACGCCGGGGCGAGCGATAAACGGCCGGCGTTGTTTGATCGGGGCAAACTGCGGGCGTTTGCTACCGGTTCGCTGGTTGAATGTTTTGGGGCGGAGTATGCTGTTTTTGATGGGCGGCGCGTGCCGCGCATCCCGAATGGCGATTTGTTGCTGATCAGCCGGGTGGTTTCGATCTCTGGGCAGAAGATGGATTTTGAGCACCCGGCGTATATCGTCAGCGAATACGATGTGCCCGAAGACGCCTGGTACTGGTCGGCTGTCGATGGCATGCCGTACTCGGTTTTGATGGAAATCGCCCTGCAACCGTGCGGTTTTCTTTCGGCCTATCTGGGCTCGCTGCACATCTTTCCCCAACAGGAATTTTATTTCCGCAACCTGGATGGGCGCGGCAGCGTATTGTGCGCGCTGGATGTGCGCGGCCGGACGATTTCGGTGCGGGCGGAGATGGTGGCGCACATGAGCGGGGATGCAATCATCGTCCAGCGTTTCACCTTCGTCTTGTCGTGTGGTGGACGTGATTTTTATCGGGGCGAGTCGACGTTTGGCTATTTTACCCCCCAGGCGATGAACGATCCCGGCGGGGTAACCG
This sequence comes from uncultured Anaerolineaceae bacterium, assembly GCA_964535315.1. Classification (GTDB taxonomy): domain Bacteria; phylum Chloroflexota; class Anaerolineae; order Anaerolineales; family Anaerolineaceae; genus CAZHTS01. The sequence goes on along the minus strand of CAZHTS010000001.1, from coordinate 29,577 downwards.
ACGCGCCGGCGCCGTTCTTCCTGGCAGGGCAGTCGCAGTCGATTGATGTGCAAGGCGGCGTCTTGCCCGACGGGCAAATGCGTTTGTTGGATGAGGTCTGGATGGCGCTGCAAGGTGGGCGCTACCAGTTGGGCTATGTCGCCGGACGGAAGAAGATTACCGCTTCGGACTGGTTCTTTGCCTGTCATTTTTATCAAGACCCGGTCATGCCCGGTTCGTTGGGGGTTGAGGCGGTGTTGCAGGCGCTGCGGGCGTACGTGCTGGCGTCTGATTTGGGGCGCGAACTGGTCACACCGCGTTTTGTGTGGCCCGAGATGGGGGCATTGACCTGGAAATATCGCGGGCAGGTGTTGCCCACACATGACGAACTGCGTGTCGAGGCGCATATCCGCAGCATCGAGCGCGACGGTGAAGGGCTGGCGTTGCTGGCGGATGCCGGCCTATGGGCCGGACGTTTGCAGATTTACGAGCTGCGCGATGCAGGTTTGCGCGTGTTGCAAGGAGGTAGACGGTGATGGAGCAATTTCAGCAAGGTTTGTACGCCGATTTGTCTGCTTTTGAATCGTTGTGCTGGCAGGGGGACGAGCGAAGTCTGGCTTACGATCTGGCGGGGGTACATGCATGCCTGGCGCAGTTCGCCAGGCCGGTGTATGTCGTGCGCCGGCAGGGACAGTTGGGTTTTACCACCGGGGGGCGTGTATCGGGCAGTGACGCCTGCTCTGCGGCCGAGGGTGGGGCGCTGGTAATTGCGGCTTTGCCGGTTGAACGATTGGGCGATGCTTCTTTTTGCGCCACGTATGCAACGAAGTATGCCTGTTATGGCGGCTCGATGGCCAACGGCATTTCTTCTGAGGAGATGGTGATTGCGCTGGGGCGAGCCGGATTGATGGGGTCGTTTGGGGCGGCGGGTGTGCCCCCCGCCCGGCTGGAAGCCGCCATCCAGACCATCCAGGCCGCCTTGCCGGCCGGGCCGTATGCCTTTAATTTGATCCACAGTCCAAATGAGGGAAGCCTGGAGCGGCGGGTGGTGGAACTGTATTTGCGTTATGGCGTGCGGGTTATCGAGGCGTCCGCTTTTCTGGATCTTTCGGCGGATATTGTGGCCTATCGGGCAGCCGGCCTGAGCGAGGGCGCCGGCGGCGAGGTGTTGATTGCCAATCGGGTGATCGCCAAGGTTTCGCGGCGTGAGGTGGCCGCTCGTTTCATGGCGCCGGCGCCGGCGGACATGTTGCAAGGGTTGGTGGCCGAGGGGCGGATCAGCGCCGTGCAGGCGCGGCTGGCGCAGCGTGTGCCTGTGGCGGACGATATCACGGTTGAGGCCGATTCGGGTGGACACACCGATAACCGTCCGCTGGTGTGTCTGCTGCCGGGCATGCTGGCGTTGCGCGATGAAATGCAGATGCAGTATGGCTACCGCCAGCCGGTGCGCATTGGAGCGGCGGGCGGGATCAGCACGCCGGGGGCGGCGCTGGCGGCGTTTATGATGGGAGCCGCTTATCTCGTGACCGGTTCGGTCAATCAGGCGTGCGTTGAGGCGGGCACCTCGCAGCATATCAAGAACCTGCTGGCAAAGGCCAGTATGGCGGATGTGGTCATGGCGCCCTCGGCGGATATGTTTGAGATGGGAGTCAAAGTGCAACTGCTCAAGAGTGGTACGTTGTTTCCAATGCGGGCTCAGAAATTGTACGATCTGTATTCGCGTTACGCAGCCTGGGAGGAGATTCCGATCGAGGAACATACCCGGCTGGAACAGCAGATCTTCAAACGCTCGTTCGAGGAAATCTGGCAGGATACGGTGGCTTTTTTCAACCAGCGCGACCCTGAACAGATCCAGCGCGCCAAAGATAACCCCCGGCGCAAGATGGCGCTGGTATTTCGCTGGTATCTGGGGCTGTCCTCGCGCTGGGCGGCGGCAGGTGAGAAGGGCCGCGAGATGGATTATCAGATCTGGTGTGGCCCGGCGATGGGCGCGTTTAACGATTGGGCGCGAGGTACTTATCTGGCAGAGCCCGGCAATCGCCGGGTGGTGGATGTGAATCTACATTTGCTGGCCGGTTGTTCCTATCTGTATCGCCTGCAGGCTTTGCATGTACAGGGGGTGCGCCTCCCCGCCGGCCTGGAAGCCTATCGCGCTGCGGCGCCGCTGGTCTGAACGCGGTGAACGTTTATTTGCGGGACTGGCCGGTGCAGGCTGACACGCTGCCGGCGCTGCGACCGGGCGAGGTGCATGTGTGGCGCGCCGATCTGGATGTAGACGCGGCGCGCTGGCAGGCGTTGTGGCGCCTGCTTTCTGGCGAGGAGCGGGTGCAGATGCAGCGGCTGCTGGACGCGCGTATCCGCCGGCGGCGGGCGGCCTGCCGGGGCATCTTGCGCAGCCTGCTGGCAGGGTATACGGGGGGCGACGCTGCGAAACTGGTGTTGCGAGCGGGCGCACAGGGTAAACCCGAATTGCCCGGGAACTCGCTGTATTTCAATGTGGCGCATTCGCAACAGTGGGCCCTGCTGGCGATTGCTGCCGGGCGCCGGGTCGGGGTGGATGTCGAGGTGCTCCATCCCGTGCCTGAGGTAGATACGATTGCTGCCTTGTGCTTTGCGCCGCAGGAATGGCAGGATATGGCCCATCCGGCGGGCGAGGAGCGTCTGCGGCGCTTTTTTGATTTGTGGGTGTGCAAAGAGGCCGTGCTCAAGGCGATTGGCAGTGGGTTTGCCCGGCCGCCTGACCAGTTGGTGGTATCGGCTGAGACCAGTCAGGTGGTGGGTTGCACCTGGGACCCGGATGAGACGCGGCGCTGGCAGCTGGCAGTGTTCGGTTGGCCCGGGGTGCGTGCTGCGCTGGCGATCGAGCGCACGGTGGAGACTAATCCGGTGGCAGGCGGCGCAACGAGATCAGCGTCAGGTTCAGGTTGCGAATGCGGGCCAGAACGCCGAACAGCGCGGCCTGATCGGCCAGCGGGCCGCTGAGCAGCGCGCCGCCTGGCGGCGCGCTGCTGGGTTGGATGTGCAGCCCTTCAAACCAGGCGTGCCAGTGCGGCGCAGGCGGCTCGGCCAGGACTATTGCGTAGCGTAGCGGTTCTGGCTGCATGGTCAGGCGATTTGCGCTGAGAAACGGCGGCCATCCTGCCGGCAGAGTTGCTGGATGAGTTTGCGGCTGCCAATGGCGACGGTGGAGACGCCCACCATGCAACCGGCCCAATGGCCGGTCATGTAAAAGTTATTCAGGCCCGGCAGGGTGCGGCTCAAACCGTTCGTAAACATACGCACGACGCCGTCCTTGGGAATCCAGGGTTGCATACCGTGATAATTGCCGGTGTACCGTTCGGTGGTCAGCAGGGTGGCGACGTCGATCACCTCGATCTGATCGTTCAGACCGGGGAAGCGCGGTGCGATGGCCGATAGCACCTGTTGAGCGACGCGCTCTTTTTCCAGGCGGTAATGTTGTGGGTCGCCGGCGAGCGCCTTCCAGTACGAGTAGCTTGCAGGCAGGAGAACCTTGAGGACGGATTTTCCGGCTGGAGCGAGGGTGGGGTCAAAGTTAAAGATCTCGATGTCCAGCCGGTCGAGGGTCTGCCGGCCGATGTCGACCGGCTGATCGAGCAGGTAGATCACGGCGCGCGGTTCGTGGCTGAGATCGCGGTTGACCCCCAGGGTGATTTGTAGCCCCATCACCATATCGTCCGGCGCCTGGGCGTAGTATTGATCGATGCGGGCGTTGGTGTACTGGCCATCCAACATGCGGTAGATGGTGGTGAAGCCGTCGGCGGCGGAGATGACCCGCCCGGTGTGCAACTGGCGCCCGTCTGCCAGGCGTACGCCGCAGGCGCGCCCGTTTTCGACCAGGATTTTTTCAACCGGGGCGTTATATTCGATTGTTCCGCCGAGCTGCTGGTAACGCCGGGCGATGGCCTGGGCGAAGGCCAGCGATCCACCTGCGGGCCAACCCAGGTAGCGGTTGTGCAACTGCCCGAGAAAGTTGAGTTGTAGCAGCAAGGGGGTATTTTGCATATCGTACTGGATCATGGGGAAGGCATGGCGAAGAAATGGGTTGCGAAAGCGCCGGGCGTAGGTTTCCAGGGTGGCTTTTCCCCAGCGCGCAAAGGTTCCCAGGTAGGGGGCGATTTTTAAGAAGTCCGCAGGGCGGCTCTCCTGGATGGCGAACAGGTCGAAACGGATGAAGATTCGCGCCAGCGAGGCGTACTGGCGGATGGCGGCTGAGTCTTCGGGAAATTGTGCGAGCAGGTGCTGTTCGAAGCGGTCAATATCGGCGTACACCGTCAGACTCATCCCGTCAGGGGCCTCGATGCGGGTGAATACGTCGTGGAAATGGGGTTCGTGATCGGACAGGGCGCCAAGTTCGCGCCAGACATGATGGATGGCGGAGCCTTTTCCGGCGCCTGCCAGATCGTGGATACAACCGTCAAAGGTATACCCCTTGCGTTTCCAGGCGGTACACAGCCCGCCGGGCTGGTTCTGTTTTTCCAGGATAAGAGTCTGATAACCGTTCATCTGGGCGTAACAGCCGGCGGATAAGCCGGCGATGCCGGCGCCGATGATTGCAATGGCGGGTTCGTTCATTGGGCTCCTCGTTTCAGGTGATGGATAGAGGATAGCGGTTTGCCGGGCGGACGGCATCTACCAAAAGATATATTTGCCGGTTCTGGAGGGATAGTTTATCCGCCAGGTTGTATAATTGGCGCATGGGTATCCGGCGGCGAAGGTTATGGTGGGTCATGGCAGGTTGGCTGGCAATGGGTCTGGCGTGCAACCTGCCGGTGGCGGCGCCGGTGAATATCACACCCACGCCGCCGGCGGCGGTGACGATCCTGCCGTATGGCGGCGATATGCCGGCCACCGGGGCTTCGCCGACCGCTGTGCTGCCAGAGCCGACGCCGGCGATGACTGTTCCTGATGGGATGCAACGTTACACGGTTCAAGCGGGGGACACCCTACCGGCGGTGGCGAAGCGTTTTGGCGTCCAGCCCGGTCAGGTTCTTGCAGCCCAGGCATTGACGCCGGATGGCCTGCTCCCAATTGGGACGGAACTGTACGTTCCGGTGGTAACGGGGCCGGTAACTGCCCTGACCGGCCTGCTGCCGGATGGCGAAGTAATCGACTCGCCGCTGTCGGCCGGGTTCAACGTCCCGGACTACATCCTGTCGGCGGGCGGTTTCTTGGGGGAATACGAGGAACTGCTCAAGGAGGAGTGGCGACCGGGTACGGTCATTGTCGAGCGGTTGGGGCGTGAGACGGCCATTAACCCGCGCCTGCTGCTGGCCGTACTTGAGTATCGCGCCGGCTGGGTGCTGGGACACCCGGCCAACCCGAACGGACGTTGGCCAATTGGTTTCCGTCAGGATTCGCACCAGGGACTGACCGCCGAACTGTCGCTGGTGGCGCGTGCCCTGACCAGCGGGTATTACGGCTGGCGCGAGGGGATATTGACCGAGTTGCAGTTTAAGGATGGCCGCCGGCTGCGCATCGACCCGCGTTCGAACGCCGGTTCGGTGGCGGTACAGTGGCTGTTTGCGCAGTTGTATTCCTTTGAGGAATGGCAGGCGGCGTTGTATGGCGAGGCGAGTTTTCCGGCGTTGTACGCCAGGATGTTTGGCGATCCGTGGGCGCGCGCTGCAAAAATGGGGCCGCTGTTTCCGGCTGACCTGCAACAACCCGAACTGGAACTGCCATTCGAGCCGGGCGTGTTGTGGAGCTTTTCGGGTGGGCCGCACTCCAGTTGGGGGGTGGGTGCGCCGCTGGGGGCGTTGGATTTTGCCCCCGGCTCCTCTGAAAGCGGTTGTGTGGCCTCGAACGCCTGGGTAACGGCTTCGGCCCCGGGGGTGGTGGTGCGCGCCGCAGATGGGGTGGTGGCGGTCGACCTGGACGAGGACGGCACCGAGCAAACCGGTTGGGTGCTGGTGTATTTACACGTCGGCGAGCAGGGACGGGTAGAGGTGGGAAAGCGTGTTCAGGTGGGGGAGCGGCTGGGACACCCCTCGTGTGAGGGCGGCGTGGCGACCGGTACACACGTGCACTTTACCCGCAAATATAACGGTGAGTGGCTGCCGGCGGTGGCGCCATTTCCGCTGCGGTTGAGCGGTTGGGAGGCGCACTCCGGTGAAAAGGCATATCAGGGCACGTTGGTGCGGGATGGACAGGTGGTGACGGCGTTGCCTAACGGTACGCGCCCGTCGCATATCCAACGATGAGGTACTTGTGAACATTATTCGTATTCTATATTTCTTTTATTTTGCCGCCTATGGCATCTTTACGGTGTATATTACGCTGTATTATCGTCAGGTGGGGTTGAATGGAACGCAGATCGGTTGGATCAACACGATGGCGCCGTTGGTGGGGATCTTCAGTGGGGCGTTGTGGGGGTTTTTGAACGACCGTTTTGGGCGCATTCGTTTACTTTTGCAGCTGGCGGCGGCCGGATCGGCGCTGGCATTGATTGCAATTGGCCAGGTGCAGGCCTTTCTCTGGATCGTATTACTGGTGGGGGCATTTAGTCTGTTCAATACGCCTATGCCGCCGTTGCTAGATAATCTCAATCTTGGTCTATTGGGCGCACGGCGCGAGCTGTATGGGCGCCAACGAATCTGGGGGTCGTTGGGTTTTGTGGTAACCACGTCTGTCTTTGGTTTTGTACTGCAACGCCTGGGGCTGAACTGGATTTTTGTCGGTTTCGCGGTCATAATGGCGATTTTCTGGCTGGCGGCCCTGAAATTACCTGAACAGCGCGTCCATCTGCGGCAGTCTTTCCTGGGAGGGATCTCGGAACTGGTGCGGCAGCCGCGCTGGCTGCTGTTTGCTGCCAGCGTCCTGTTATTGTGGATGGCCAGCAGCGGCATGTATGGCTTTCTGACGCTATATTTGAACCGTATGGGAGCGACCGAGAGTTTGATTGGATTGGCCTGGAGCACCGGCGCGCTGGCCGAGATGCCGATTATGTATTTCAGTGGGAGCATCGTGCGTAAGTTTGGCCCGGAACGCCTGTTGTTTGTGTCATACTTTGCCTATGCTGTGCGCACGCTGCTTTACGGCCTGATGCCTGCACCTTATTGGGCCGTGCCGATTGCCCTGCTGCACAGTTTTTCTTTTGGATTATTCTGGATTTCAAGCGTTAACTACGTCAACGATCTCGCTCCGGTTCATTTAAAGGCCACCAGCCAGGGGTTACTGCTTTCATTGCTCAGCCTGGCCAACGTGTTGGGTTCGCCGCTGGGGGGCATGTTGTATGATCGCATTGGCCCGGCCAACCTGTTTCGGATTTATGCGCTGTTTTGCCTGGCGGCGTTGGGTTTGTTCTGGATTGGAACGCGCTGGTTGGGCCGCCATGCGCTATAATTAAGAGTATCTTGAATAGGGGAGGTGGGATTGTGGCCAGAGAAATCCGGGTTGGCATGATTGGCACCAGGTTCATGGGCCGGGCGCATAGCAACGCGTTGATCGATGTCCAGCATTTTTATGATCTGCCGGTCAGGCCGGTGCTCCAGGTCGCCTGCGGACGCAGCGCCCCGGATTTGCAACGTTTTGCCGAACGTTTTGGCTGGCAGGCGACCGAAACCTCCTGGGAGCGGCTGGTTGAACGTGAGGACGTCGATCTGGTGGACATCAGCACCTCGAACGTTACCCATTGTCCCATTGCGGTGGCGGCCGCGCGACGGGGAAAGCACATTCTATGCGAAAAACCGTTGGCGATGAACACCGGCGAGGCCCGGCAAATGCTGGATGCGGTGCGCGAAGCGGGGGTGACGCACATGGTAGCGTTCAACTACCGGCGTGTACCCGCTCTGGCGCTGGCGCGACAATTGATCGAGACCGGAAAAATTGGCAAGATTTATCATTTCAACGCCACTTACTATCAGGACTGGTTGGTCGATCCCAATTTCCCGATCACCTGGCGGCACGATGCGGGCGAGGCCGGCTCTGGGGCGCACGGCGACCTGAACGCCCATATTATTGATCTGGGGCGTTACCTGGTGGGCGAGTTTGAGGCGGTAACCGCGGCGCGCGAGACGTTTATCGGCGAGCGCCCGCTGGCCGATGGCTCAGGACGTGGACCGGTGACGGTGGACGACGCGGTTTCTTTCCTGGCGCGTTTCCGTAACGGCGCCCTGGGTTCCTTCCAGGCCACCCGGTTGGCGACCGGACGTAAGAATATGCTGCGCCTGGAAATTTTTGGCAGCGCCGGCGGGCTGGTGTTTAATCTGGAACGGTTAAACGAATTGCAATTTTATTCGCTCAACGATACGAATACGGAGCGCGGTTATCGTACCATTCTGGTGACCGAGCCCGAACACCCGTATTTGCGGGCCTGGTGGCCTACCGGCCATATCCTGGGTTGGGAACATACGTTTATTCACCAGGCGCGCGATTTGTTGGTGGCATTGGGCGATCAAATGCCAGTCGCCCCTGATTTTTACGACGGCCTGCGCTGCCAGCAGGTGTTGGATGCTGCCTTACAGTCCTGCCTGGATGGACGCTGGATAACGATCCCCGAACACGAGTGAGGATGAAAGCCATGACAAAAGAGACATTGATGCCTGTATTGGTGTGCCTGGGTGAGATTCTGGTGGATATGTTCCCGGCCGAACTGGGCCGCCCGTTGGCCGAGGTGACCGCCTTTCGTCCCAAGCCGGGTGGGGCGCCGGCTAATGTGGCGGTGGCGGCAGCGCGCCTGGGCACGCCCAGCGCTTTTATCGGTAAGGTCGGGGCGGACGCGTTTGGTTCGCACCTGATGGCGGTGATGCAGGCGCAGGGCGTCGATACGCGGGGGATGCGTGTGGCCGAACGCGAACGCACCACACTGGCTTTTATTGCCAAACCGGACGAAAATACTGCGGAGTATGTTTTTTATCGCAATCCCGGCGCCGACCTGATGCTGACCGCAGAGGAACTGGACGTAGATTTGATCCAGGGGGCGCGGGTGCTGCATTTCGGTTCGCTCAGTCTGGTAGACGATCCGATCCGCCATGCGACGATGGAGGCGGTGTATCAGGCGCAGCAGAGCGAGGTGTTGATTTCGTTCGATGTTAATTACCGGCCTAATCTGTGGCGCAGTCCAGAGGAAGCACTGCGCCATATCCGCGACATGGTCCCGCTGGCGCACGTACTCAAAGTGAATGAGACCGAATTACAGTTGCTCGCCGGCAGAGAGGATCTGGCCGAAGCCAGTATCGCCTTGTTGGCGATGGGGCCGGAATTGGTGGTGGTTACTCTGGGCGAGCGGGGGAGCTACTTCCGTACGGCGCAAATGGGTGAATTTATCCCCGCCTTTGGGGTCAAAACGGTGGACGCTACCGGCTGCGGCGATGCCTTTACGGCAGGCCTGCTCAGCCGCCTGGCGACTGTGGTCGATTGGCGGCTGCAACTTACCGCGGATACGTTGCGCAAAAATATCCGTTTTGCCAACGCAGTCGGGGCGCTTACCGCCATGACCGAAGGAGTCATCCCGGCCCTGCCTACGATGGCGCAGGTGGAGACTTTTCTGGAGGGACGCCTGATCGCTCAGGTTTAAAGTTGATGTTTTTGCCAGGCCAGATGGCCGAGGGGGCGGTGAGCGAAAAGCAAGGGGACGGGCAGCAGCAGACTGACCCATGTCAGCGGTAGACTGGCGGTCTGAGTGGGGGAGAACCCCAGGCTGTTGATGAGCAGGTTGAGCAGAACTTTCAGAAAAGCCAGCAGGGTATCTACCAGCCAGGAATTTTGCCCGATCAGGGCGTCGACCTGTGTGAAAGCCGATCTGATGCTCACCCCGGCCAGCAGGATTACCAGAATGACGCCGGCACTGACCAGCAAGATTCTCGGCGAGGATTTTTGTGTTATATGCTTGCTCGTTTCCATCTGTCACTTTCTCCACTGCTAATTATACGAGCGATCTGGAGAAAAGTTGCACCAGCAGGGGATGTGCTTGCCTGGATTGAGAGGATAAAGGGGAATCTTTGGGGATGCATGCGGCCAGGGTGTTGGCCTGGTTTTTCCACGCCGGCATTTTTGCCGGCGTGGAAAAACGAGTGTTTGACGAAGGATGAGGTTCAGCTAGATGCGCTGGCGTAACGGCGCATCCCGCGGCGGAAGAACCAGGAGGCCAGCGCCAGCAGAAGGAGGGAGGCCGTCACGCTGGCGGTAATCAGCCCCAAAGAGACCTGGCGGGTCAGCGTTTGCGCCGGAATAGTGGTGACCAGCCCCACCGGGATGATCCAGGTCAGCAGGAAACGCAGCCAGGTGGGGTAGATATTGACCGGATAGCGCGCCAGTTGGAATAGCGCGTCGAAGACCCAGGTGAATAACATGGCCGGGTTCCAGAAGACCAGAGCGGTGAAGGCCAGCAAGACGGCGTAGACGGTTATGACTGCGGCACCAAGCGCCACGAGGAAGGCGAGGATTTGCAGGGCGCTCAGCGTTTGGGCCGAGTGACTCACACCGGCGATTAACACCGCGGCGCCCAGCGCCAGATCGAACAGGGCAAACAGGCGCCAGTAGCGAAAGGTTACCAGGAACTGGGTATCCAGCGGGCGGAGCAGGGTGAAATCAAAGCTGCCGCTCCAGATTTCCTGGCCCAAGCCGGCCAGCGCTTCGAGGCTGGGGCCGATGAACAGACCGCGCAAAGCGCTGACGATCAGGTAGACGCCCAGCAGGGTGAGCGTTGCCGGGTAGTCCCAGCCGTTCAGATTTTGGATCTGGCCGAAAAGGATCTGGATGCCCAGTACGCCTGCTGCCAGGTTGAGCAAGGCATTGAATAGATCGATCCAGAAATTGGCGCGGTAGGCCAACGCCTGCTGCGCCGAGCAGCGGATGAAGGAACGGATCAGTTGTAGCGCGTACATTTCAACCTCCGATGGCGCTGTAACGGCGCAGCCCCAGACGCCACAGGGCCTGAGCGCTGGCGGCGGACAGCAGCAGCCAGCCGGCCTGCCAGGCCAGCCCGGCCCAAAGCTGTGCCCCCGTGACCTGTTGAAGCAGGACTTCGACCGGGAAGCCGACCATGTAACGAAAGGGCAACGCCAGGGCGGCGTTTTGCATCCCGGCTGGCAGGAGCAGGACGGGAGCGACCATGCCCGAGAGCAGGAATACCAATGAATCCTGGAGGGACAGCAGGGCGTCGGCGCGGGTCGACCAGAAGGCCAGCAGCGCCAGGCTGTAGCCCCACAAGAAGCGCAGTCCCCAGGCCAACAATAGCGAGAGCAGCCCAAGCCCGGCGGCCTGGGGTGTGGTGTGGATTTCTGGCTGCAATACCGCCGCCAGCAGCAGCGAGACGGGTAAGACGAACAGCATGGTGACGACTTTGCCGGCTACTTCGGTACACAAGACGTTGTATAGAGGGGGGAGTGGACGCAGCAGCCAGATATTCAGTCCGCCACCGCGGATTACGTCACCCACCGTCCAGTTGGTCTGGGCATAGGTCAACTGATTGACCAGGATGAGGATCAGGTAATAGGCGATAAATTCGCCCTGGTTCAGCCCGGCCAGGGTGTGTGTTCCGGCTGCCGCCGACCAGACGAACAGCGAAACCAGCGGCGGCACCATCCAGCCGAAGGCCAGGACGAAGAAAAAGCTGCGGTACTGCAACCAGGAGGCCCAGGTTGCCTTGATTAAAGCCCAACCGCCGCGGTGGTTCATACATCACCTTCCTGATAAATCTGATCGATGACCGCTTCAATGGGCGGGTCTTCGACTACCAGATCGACCACCGGCAGTTGGTCGAGCAGCCGTGCAGTGGTGGCGGGCGCCTCGTCGCGGGCGACGCGCAGGGTGTACTGGCCGTCTTCCTGTCCGATGAGTTCCACCCCGGCCGGGAGGGATGGCGATTGGCCGGCGCTGCCGTTGGCGAGCGTCAGGCGAATTAACTTAAACGGGGCGAGCAGGCGCGCCAGATCGCTGAGGGCGCCATCGTGCAGCAGGCGGCCGTTATGGATGAGCAGGACGCGCGTACACAGGGCGGTCACGTCGGCCATGTAATGACTGGTCAGGATGACGGTGGCGCCGTGCCGTTGATTGAATTCGGCGATGAAACGGCGCAGGCGAGCCTGCATGGAAACGTCCAGGCCGAGCGTAGGCTCGTCCAGGAAGAGCACGGCCGGGTGGTGGAGCAGTCCGGCGACCAGTTCGCATTTCATCCGTTCACCCAACGAGAAATTGCGTACCGGGCGGGTGAGTAGATCGTGCATGGCGAGCAGGTCGACCAGTTCGTCCAGGCGGCGTTTGAATTCGCCGGAAGGGATGCGGTAGATTTCGCCCAGAACACGGAAGGTGTCGAGGGGTGGAATATCCCAGATCATCTGGCTTTTGTTGCCGAGCACCATACTGATGCGCTGTAAGAATTCAGGCCGGCGCTGCCAGGGGATGTACCCGGCAACGTGCGCTTCCCCGCCGCTGGGGTGGAGCAGCCCGGCCAGCATCTTGAGTGTGGTGGTCTTGCCGGCGCCGTTGGCGCCGATCAGCGCCACCATTTCACCCGGTTGAATGGTGAAGTTGACCGGCTGTACGGCGTCTACATTACGATAGGTTGGCCGAACCAGGCTGTGCAGCGCTGCCTGCAGACCGCCCTGGCGTTCCGGCACGTGGTAAGTTTTGCTGAGATTGCGGACGAGGATGCCAGTTGTGTTCATGCCGCCTCGCAGGATGGCGGCAAGGTGAAAAGGGATTTCATTTTTGTTCCTCCAGTGTTTTCTTTATTTTCAGGATACAACACTGGTGGTTCAATGGATAGTTTTGGGTGAAAGGGATGCCGTGGCACGCAGGAGGGCGCGGATGCGTGGGATCTCGGCGGCGGGTGCCGGGGCAACGTATGAAACGCTGTCCGGCTGTGCAGCGTTTCAGCGTATGGATAACAAACATTGGCCGGCAAGTAGAAGGTTTAGGCTACTCGCGCAGCAAACGTTCTTCCAGCAAAGCGATCATCTGGCGAGCGCGATCCAACTGGTCGGTCAGGGTGGAGAGCCAGCGGTCGGTGGCATAGTATACGTCTTCGTCGGGCCGGGGGGTATCCAGCACCTTGCGCAGGTCGGTGGTGTTACCCTGGTCGAGATGGGTGAGCATGCGCAGGATGGACATGATACTGTAACCGGCCGAGCGCAGCATGCGGATGACGCGCAGGCGGGCCAGTTCAGGCTGACCGTACAGGCGGTAACCGTTGTCTGGGTTGCGCGGGACGGTGAGCAGACCGTTGGTTTCCCAGTTGCGCAGCATATCGACGGTCAGATCCAGGCGGCGGGCGGCGTCGCGGATGTGGAGGGTGTGCTGGGTACTGTCGGCGGGAATGCCCTGGGCCCAACGCTCGAGCAGGTCGGCGGCGGCGCCGGCGTGGGCCAGTTCGGATTGCACCAGGGCGAGGTGACGGTAGGCGTGCTCGAGGGCGCTGCCGAGGTCGCCGTTGGCGGCCTGGCGCACGAGGCCGGCGGCGGAGCGGCGGATATTGCGCCCGGGCCAGGGGCTGTTGAGGGCGATGCGCGCCAGGCGCATCTGGTCGAGATGGGCCTGGGTATAGAGGCGATAGCCGCTGCGGCTGCGGGGGATAGGCGGCAGGAAGCCCCACTGCTCGTATAGCCGAACTGTGTTGGGGTGGCAGCCTACGGCTTTGGCGACTTTGGCGGTGCTGAGGTGGCGAACAGGCATAATAAACCCAATACTACGGTTAAAATCTTTCTGGCCGTAATCTTATCAGATAATGATATTTTCTAATTATCGACCAGACAGTGGCAAAAGTCAAACTATCGCGGAAACTGTCATTTCCGGTGATACAATAAAGCATCGCTATTCTTCCGGTGGAGGCGTAGGTGACAGAAAAATCGATCATCATCATCGGGGCGGGGATTGCCGGTCTCTCGGCCGGGATTTACGCTCAGGCCAATGGTTATCGCACCAGGATTTTCGAGCAGCATACTGTGCCGGGGGGGCTGTGCACGGCCTGGAAGCGCAAGGGATATATCATTGATGGTTGTATTCACTGGCTGGTCGGCTCTTCGCCGGCGAATGCCTTCTATACTTTCTGGCAGGAAGTCGGCTTGATCCAGGGGGCAAGATTTATCGATCAGGAAATTTTTATGCGTTACGAAGGCAAGGATGGACGGGTTTTTAACCTGTACACCGACGTCGACCGCCTGGAACGCCATATGTTGGAACTCTCGCCGGCAGACCGGCGGGTGATCAAAGAGTTTACCGGCGGAATTCGCTTCTTCTGTGCGTACGACCCACCGCTGGATGTGGTGCCAGAATTGATGGGGCCGTTGGAGGGGGTAAAGCTGATGGCCCGAACACTGCCGGCTTTGCTGCCGTTGGGCAAGTGGTTGAAGATTACCGGGGCGGATTTTGCCGCCCGGTTTAAAGATGAAACGCTGCGCGAGGGGCTACTCAGCGCCTGGTACCCCAATTTCAGCATGTTGTTCCTGTTGATGACCTTTGCCTGGCTGCACAAAAAAACGGCCGGGTATCCGTTGGGTGGTTCGCTGCCGCTGGCCCAGGCTATGGCGCAGCGCTATTTGCAGTTGGGCGGCGAGATCGAATATGGACAGAAAGTCACCCGGATTCTGGTTGAGGGGGGGACGGCCGTTGGGGTGTGTCTGGCGGATGGCAGCGAGCAGCGGGCAGACGTGATCGTTTCGGCCGCAGATGGGCACGCCACAATATTCGACATGCTCGAGGGGCGTTATGTCAGCGCCCGGCTGCGCCAGTATTACGATCAGGCGGCGGTGTTCCCGCCGTTGGTGCTGGTGGCGTTGGGCGTCGCTCGCAGTTTTGACGGTGAGCCGCAGACGGTCAGTGGGGTCAATTTTCCGCTGAAATCGAAGGCCATGTTGGGAAACCGCATGGTCGAACGACTGACGCTGCACGCCTATAATTTCGATCCGACACTGGCCCCGGAAGGGAAGACGCTGCTGACGGTCTATCTCGATGCCGATTATGACTATTGGAAGGATTTGGCTGCGGATCGAGAGCGTTACGAGGCGCGCAAAGAAGAGATTCTCCAGACGGTCATCGCCTTGCTTGACCAGCGTTATCCTGGGCTGGCTGCTCAGGTCGAGATGGGCGATGTGGCCACGCCGCTGACTTTTGAGCGTTACACCGGCAACTGGAAGGGTAGTTTTGAGGGCTGGATGTTAACCCCCGAAATGGGTATGGCCCAGATCGCTAAGACGCTGCCGGGGCTGTCAAACTTTTATATGGTCGGGCAATGGGTGGAACCGGGCGGCGGGTTGCCCAGTGCAGTGCGTTCGGGGCGCAACCTGGCGCAAATCCTGTGCAGGCGCGACGGCGTCGTGTTTCGCCCACCTGCTGTTTTGGGCTAAAATTTACGCCGGGTAAATCGTTTGAAGTTCAATGGCTTTCGGGTACAATAAAGACATCTTATTTTCGTGTGACGGAGAAATCGCATGTCGAAAATCATCTCAATTCACTCCTTCCGAGGCGGGACGGGAAAATCGAACACCACGGCAAATTTGGCGGCGCAAATGGCGTTGGCAGGTTTGCGAGTTGGCATTGTGGACACCGACATCCAATCACCGGGCATCCATGTCTTGTTTGGGTTGGATGAAGCCCAGATGGTGCACTCGCTCAACGATTATTTGTGGGGGAAGTGTAAAATTGAAGAAGCCGCCCACGAAGTGAGTAAGAATCTTGGCATCAACGTATCGGGCAAGGTGTACCTGATCCCTTCCAGTTCCAAGGCAGGGGAGATCGCCCGGGTGTTGCGCGAGGGTTATGACGTCAGCCTGCTCAACGATGGTTTCCAGGAACTGGTCGAGCAGTTGAACCTGGACATATTGTTGATCGATACCCACCCCGGGTTGAATGAAGAGACGTTGTTGTCGATCGCCATTTCGGATGTGTTGTTAATTATCATGCGCCCCGACCAGCAAGATTTCCAGGGAACGAGTGTGACGGTTGACGTGGCGCGCAAACTGGACGTTCCGGAGTTGTACCTGGTGGTGAACAAGGTGCCGCAGGTGTTTAATTTTGACGAGATTCGCGGCCGGGTGGAAAAACTGTATAGTTCCGATGTCGCCGCCATTTTGCCGCATTCGGACGATTTGATGGTGCTGGCCAGCGCGGGTGTTTTCTCGGTGCGCTACCCGGATCATCCGGTGTCGGCAATTTATCGCCAACTTGCCAAAAGAGTAATGGGATAAGCGGATTTGACAGGGTTCACCCCGCTGCAAGGCGGGGTGATTTTTATTCGCAGGCGCGAGGAGGTTTTTATGGAACAAACGCCCCGGCCGCGTTCGCGCCGTACGCCTGATCTGACCGGAATCTTTGATAGCATCGATCAAAAAGAGAAACCGGCGGCTCCTGCCGCGCCAAACAAAGAGAAAGAACTGTTGGATGTCGCCACCCTGGTTCCGCCGGCGGCTGCGGAAGAGCAGGAGCAGTCAGTAGAAGCCGCTGCTGCTGAAGGTGAACGGCTGGTTGTTCCTCCGGGGTTGCAGGCCTACCTTTCGCCGGATTTGTGGCGCAAGCTCAACAGCGGCGATCTGCGCCAGGGGGTGTTGGTCAACGCCCTGGATCGAACGCGTTCGGTGGTCTATCTGTTATCCACCTTTCTGCCTGCCATGCTGGTGCGGGAAAAAATGAACCGGCCGTCGGCGCAGGACAGCGGGCAGTTCCTGACCGGTAGTGTGTTGTTTGCGGATGTGAGCGGTTTTACGGCGCTCTCCGAACGGCTGGCGGTGCTGGGGCCCGAGGGGGCGGAACGCCTGACGCAGATTATGAACCGCTACTTCGTGACCATGTTGGAGATTCTGGCCTGGTCGGGCGGTATATTGCTCAAGTTCGCCGGCGACGCCATGCTGGTCTATTTCCCCGAGATGGAAGATGGAAAACACGTCTCTTGGGCCACCCGGGCTGCACTGCGAATGCTGCGGGCCATGTCCGAATTTTCCAGTATCGAAACGCCGGTAGAGCGGGTGGCATTGCGGATGAAGATTGGTGTGGGCAGCGGCGAATTTTTGGCCGCCAGCGTTGGCTCGAAAGAGCGCAAGGAATACATTGTATTGGGAACGGCGATCAGCCTGGCGCTGGGTGGAGAAGGAAACGCCGCCGCCGGTCAGTTGGTGGTTGACCAGGACTCGGCCGCCTGTCTGGAGAGTGGTTTTGAAATCAAGCCCCAGGCTGGCGGGTATGTGCTTGTGACCCCCCGGGCCGAAGAGGCGTTGGGAGATTTTGAAATTCGGGCCGAAAAACGCCGCGGGCGTGGTGCGGCCCCCTGGGACGCCAGCCCGCAGTTCATTCTGAACCAGATCAAAATTGCGCTGGAGCAGATCGAAGCTTTAAAGCCTTTTCTACCGGTCGAACTGGTGGAACGAGTGGTGGCGCACGCTCAGCAGCGCGGCGTGGATAGTGAATTCCGGCCGACCACCGTGTTGTTTTGCAATTTTCAGGTTTCTGAGCGTTTGCAGGCCAGGTTGGGGCGAGCCGGGGTAAAACGTTATGTCGCATTACTAAATGCCTATTTCAAAGCTATGCACGAGGCAATCAGCCGGCATGGCGGGGTTGTGACCCGCATCGATCCTTATACAAAAGGCTCGAAACTGCTGGTTTTGTTTGGGGCGCCGGTGGCGCACGAAGATGACCCGCTGCGGGCGGTGAACGCGGCGTTGGAGATGAACCTGAAACTGGCAGAAATCGAAGCAAATTGTCGCCAGGAACTGGGACGTTATTTGTCGGCCGATTTCGATGAGGCGCTGATCCAGCATCGTATTGGGATTACGTTTGGTGAGACTTTTGCCGGGCTGGTGGGTTCGAACACCCGCCGCGAGTACACAGTGATGGGGGATGACGTCAACCTGTCGGCGCGTTTGATGGGGGCGGCAAAACCGGGTGAGATCTTGCTCAGCCAACGAGTCTATGATGTGGTGTCCGATTATTTTGTTATCAGCGCCTTGAAGCCGATCCAGGTAAAGGGTAAGAGCAAGCGAATTGCGGTTTATCAGGTGGATGGGCCGCGTGAAAGTATGCTCGAGGCGCGTATTCATACGCCGGAAGCCTTGATCGGGCGGGCGACAGAACTGGCGCAAGCCGAGGGGGTGTTTCAGGCAGTGTTGGACGGCAATTGCCGGTACCTGTCATTCGTTGGGCCGGCCGGGATTGGCAAAAGCCATCTGGCGGATGAATTGATCCGGCGTGCGCTGGAACGCGGGGCGCGCGGGCTGTTTCTCCAGTGCCGCTCGTATCTTGCCAACGCCCCGTACGCCTGCTGGCGTGAGTTTTTGCGTTCGCTGGCGGGGATTACTTCGCTGGATCATGCGCTCGTTTGTCAGGAGAAATTCTGGCGTCTGGTCGAGAGCGCCGGTTTGCAGGCAGGGCACGTGTCACCGCTGGCTAATTTGATGGGCTTCAAACCGGGCGAGATCAAGTCCTCTTCGGTCAATAGCAGGGTGCAAAATGAGGCGACCCAGGCCTGGCTCGATGGTTTCAAGAGGGGTGGGGGGATGCGTTCCGGCAGCAAGCTTTCTATATTGCAACGTTTGGAGAGCGACGAGCCGGAAGTGTTGGGGCAAAGCGAGAAGGGGTGGACAGCGACGCTCGATGCGTTGGAGACTTTGTTTACCTGGCTGCTGGCGCAAAAGCCGGCGGTGCTCTTTTTTGAAGATGCCCACTGGATGGATGCGGCCTCACGGGATTTGTTGTATGCCTTATACGAGCGTCTGTCTGGCCGTCGCTTGCTGGTTATTTTGAACAAGCGTAACGAAGATCGCGAACATCCTGCGCCCGGAGAAACCATCTTTATCGAGCCGCTTGAGGAACGTTCTACGTTTGAGATGGTGGCCTCTCTGTTGTTATCCAATCTGGGTGAGATCATTCACGAACAGACGCGCGGCAATCCTCTCTATGTTGATGAAATTACACGTTGGATACAACGAACGTGGAACATCAGTATTGCTGACGTGCAGCGCTCCTTGCAGGAGTCGAACGTCTTCCAGAAAATGGTATTGAGCGATCTCGAGAGCCTGCCTGAGGCGCAGCGTGAGGTGGCGCGAGTGGCGTCTGTGATTGGCAATGAATTCCGCATCGGTGAACTGCATGCGCTGCTGGCGCAGCAGGTGGACCCGGTTTCGTTGAGTAATTATTTGCGAGATCTAATTCGGGCGCGTTTCGTTGTGCTGGTCGAGGCGGGTGTAGATGCCCGTTATGCTTTTGTGCAGGGGTTGGTGCGCGATATACTGTATCACAGTATCCCCTTTGAGCGCCGGCGCGATCTGCATGGTGCTCTGGCCGGCTACCTGTCTCATCCGGCGGGGCAGCGCAAGGCGCTGCACAGGCGGATTGCGGCGTTTTTGGAGCAAGATGTAACGGCCGATCTGGTGGAGCAGGTGGAGCAGATTGTGTTTCATTACGAGCAGGCCGGGCAGTGGGTGCCGGCAGCGCAGCAGTGCCGCGTTGCAGCCGGGCAGACCTGGCAGCAGGGTGATGTTGAACGCACGCTGGGATTCTACCAGCATGGTCTGACTGATCTGGAGCGGGTGGCGCCCGGCGAATTGGGGCCGGATGTGTTGCTGCTGAAAGCTGAATTGCTGGTGGGGCGCGGCGATATTGTATGCCGGCAAGGCGATTACACCGAGGCTGCTGCTGCTTATGAGCAGGCCGTACGCATTGTACAGGATGGAGAGAAGAGCGCCCGCACCGGCGCCTGGTTGTTGCGCCTGGCGTTGCTCCTGCCCCTTCAGGGGCGTAATGAAGAGGCGATCAATCTGGTGTATACGGCCCAGATGGCGCACGGCCTGGGCGACGATCTGGATGCTGCTGCCATCCTGGCCTGGTTGTATGCCCGTAGTGGGCACGCCGGAAAAGCGGCGGCGCTTGAACGGGCGCGCCAGCTGCTGCCGGTCGAACACCAGAGCTGGCATCTTGGTCTGTTAGCGATGCTGGACGATTTGTCTGAGGAATGGCGTCTGGCGGTGGAAGAATACCGTCATGCCGCCCTGCCGGCAGGGAGCGCACTGGCAGCCGTGCATCTGGGGGATGCAGCGGTGCAGGCCGGGCGATTGGATGAGGCCTACATTCGTTATGAGCAGGCGGCCCAGGTGTGGCAGGAGTTGCCCACTGAGGCGGCCGGCCTGGCCCTGGCGCGCTATCGCCAGGCAGAGATGCATTGGCATGCGAAACGTCTGGCACAGGCAGCAACCGCTTTGCAGGAGGCCAATACGTTGATTCTGTCCTGCCCGCCGGTTTTTCGGGTAGGCAGCCTGACCAGCATTCAGAATGCGCTGAAACTGGTGCAAGCAAATACCGGGACGGCGGTGTGGCCGGGCTGGCGCAGCCAGTATTATGAAGACACCTTTTATATTTCTCTGTTGTTCCATTGGTGAATGGAGGAAGCATGTCAGAAACCCCGTTTGATTTGAGGAAAGTGACTTTTTTCAGCCAGTTTTCGCCCGATGCGTTGGCGCAGGTCGCTGCCTTGCTCAAGCCGCGCACCCTGGCCGGCGGTGAATTGTTGTTCAATAAAGGGGACGCCGGCGATGAGTTGATCTTGATTGAACGCGGGCGGGTAGCGATTTTTATGCCGATTGAGGGCGAGCCAGCCGGGGCCGAACAGGCGATACGCGTCTTTCAGAGCGGAGACATGTTGGGCGAAATGGCGCTGGTCGATCAAAAGCCGCGCTCGGCCAGCGCCCGGGCGCAGACCGAAACGTTCATCTGGGTATTGAAGGCCGGTGATTTTCGGGCTTTGTTGATGGCGGATCCGACGATTGGGCTGGGGGTGATGACTTCTTTGAGCGACCGGGTGCGTTATACGACGGATTTTCTCGGGGAAGTACGCCAATGGGTGCGGCGTATGGCGGATGGGAATTACCAGACCGCGGCGATTGGCGTGGACGCAAATTACCAGGACCCTACGTTGAGCGTGCTGGCTGCCGAATTTGCCAGGATGGCAGCCCAGGTAAAGCAGCGCGAAGATGAATTAAAACAAGAGCTTGCGCAATTGCGTATCGAGATTAACGACGCAAAGCGCAAGCAAGAAGTTAAAGAAATTGTCGATAGCGAGTATTACCAGGATCTAAAGGCCAAAATCAGGCGCATGCGTGAGGAAAATGAAGACGATGACTAATCTTCAGGCGTTACTTTGATACGCACGGCTTGAACGACCCAGCGCCACAGGTATTCGCCGCTGCCGGGATCGTATTCGTGGCAGGTAACCAGCGTCAGCCAGTCGCCTTCTTTATGTCCCAGGGCGCTGCCATCGTTAGGGGCAACTTTTGCAGTGTTTTGAATCTGATACACATACCGTTGCCCGCCGGCGTGCAGGACGATCAGATTGCCGACGTTCAGGCGATACAGCAGGGCAAAAGGCCCTGGTTTGCCATCTGCCAGCTGTGAGTGGGCGGTGAGCACGGTATTGCCGTCGTAGGTGGGGTAGGCCGTTCCCTCGAGGTAGCCTGCCTGACTGCTGAGCCAGGTCAGGTCCCAGTTATCGTCGACGATTGGCACGCCAGTGATGTTTACTTGCTGTTCGAGGCGCGGGATTTCCAGCCACAGGCCATCCAACTGGGCGTAACGTTTTGCGAGCGGTTGAGCCGGAAGTGTCGTCTGAATGTCGGGGGCAAAGCCGGTGCGCGGCAGTGTATTGGGCGGTGACCATTCATAGGCGCCGATGTCGCAGAACCCCTGGCTGGGGCGGGGCCAGCCGCGCTGGTCGGTGGCCTTGCCGCAGTCGTTGACGCCCACCGGGATGCGGTTCAAGGCAATCGTCCAGTTGGTGGGGGTGGGCAAAGCGTGGGTAAATGTCGGCCCCCCGTTGTTTCTCAGAGAACCAAGATCCAACTTTTCGTCCAGGGGAGGGTCGGTGGGGTCTTCATCGTCGTCTTCCGGGTCATTAAAGAGCCCGTAGTGATTGTGGGAGGTGTTGCCTTGCCAGTCACAGCGTGCATTGTTTAAGACGAAATTATAGTCTTCGGAATAAAGCTCTCCGAAGCAATCCCATCCCTGGTTGAAAGCCCGGTTGTTGGCGATGAGTGTGTTGCGCACGGTGGCTTTGCCTTTTTTCTCGCTATAGATGCCGCCGCCGTAGCCGCCATAGCCGGTCTGATTTTGGGCGATGGTTACAAAGGAGAAATAGGACTGACTGGTGGCGGCATTGAACCAGCCGCCGCCATGCCCGGCGGGAGATTGCTCGTTGTTGATCGAGCGATTGGTGCTGATGGTCGAGTCGTACAGCCAGGCTGTTCCCAGGTTGTAAATACCGCCGCCGTTACCGGCGTGCCCGTAATACTCGAACGCTTTGGCGGTGCCGCCGCTGCCGGTCAGGTTATGATCGATGGTGCTGTTGTAGATGACCAGCGAGGCGTTGGCGGCGTTGTAAATGCCGGCGCCGTTGCCGCCATTGCCGCCATAACCCAGGTTGCGGGCATTGCCGCCCAGCCCTGTGGTGTTGTAGTTAACCGTTGAGAAAGCCAGCTTGAGGAACCCAAGGTTGTAGATACCGCCGCCATCACCGCCGCTGCCGGCTACATCTTCTGAACGGCTGGCGAGGGGCAGGTCGGCGCCTTTTCCGGTGACATTGCCTTTGATGGTTGAGTTGGTGATGGTCAGCGAGCCGGAATTGCGAATACCGCCGCCGCCGTCGGCCCGGCGGTAGCTGCTGCCGCCGGCGGCGACGCCATTTTCGATACTGACGTCCGCCAGGGTGACCTGACTGCCGGCGTGAACGTCGATGACGCGGTCGCCGACGCCGTAAATATGGGTGACGGTGTTTCCCGCTCCCTGGATGAGAATGTTCGAGCGCAAGAAGTCCAGATCGCCGCGGGTGTTGTTATCGTCGCTGCCTGAGCGCGAGAGGTAATAATAACCGGCGGGCAGATTGATGTTGGCGGTATCGCCGCCGGCGGGACAGCCGCCGAAGGGGGCGTGGGTGATCGCTGCCTGGATGGCTTCACGCAGTGAGCAGCCGCTGCCGGCCTCGCCGAATTCGTCTCGGGGTGTGGTAACCGAGGTGATGGTTACCGTGGCGGCGGTGGCCGGCGGAACCTGCTCAAGGCTAAATAGACTGGATAAAAGCCCTGCTACTAAAAAGGTACGGACGGAAAGTGATAATAGCTGTCGATGGGGGAGGTTTTTCAAGTCTGGGCGCCTCATGAAGCAGTATCCCCTTGCAATATACAAATATTGTTTTGACGAGCAGGTGCGGCTGTCAAATTTTTCCTGGATGATTGGGAAACAAAACTTATTATATCCCGGTTTGTTAAAAACATGAAGCTGATTTTCGGCGGGTTTTTAGGGTGAACCTTTTATTTTTGTTAGGTGCGACCGATTTTTGGAAGCGCATCCTACTATATTTGATGAACGACTGAAAAAAATAAAGACTTATAATGATTAATGGCTGAGGAGGTTGTGTGATGAAATCTGGCTCTATCCATACGAAATGGTTGTTGGGTGTGGCTGCGGTGGTATTCTTACTGGCTCTGGCCAGTTGCTCGATGGAGGAGGGGGGGCTGGGTGGTGCAGCCGGCGCTCAGGAAACGTTGGTGGCAACCGTTCTGGCCACAACGCCGACGGCGTTTGTTGCCACCGAAACGCTGCAACCGGCCACGCCGGTACCGCCGGTGGTTGCCCAGCCCACCGCCATTGTGCAGGTGGCGCCGCAGGGGCGCATTGCTTTTGTCTCTGAGGCAGAACACAACAAAGATATTTATGCGGTCAACGCCGACGGCAGTGAACTGGCGCGTCTCACCGATGATGCTGGCGAGGATGGTTTTCCGGCCTGGTCGCATGATGGCCGTTATCTGGCCTTTGCATCAAATCGTAGTGGAAACTGGGATATTTATGTGATGCAGGCGGATGGCAGCGATTTGCGCCGCCTGACCGATTCGCCAGGAAAGGATTGGTGGCCGGCGTGGTCGCCCGATGACCGTTATATTGCTTTTGAGTCGGCCCGGGATGGGAACTGGGAGTTGTACCGGATGAACGCCGATGGCAGCGATCAGGTACGTCTGACCGACGATGGGGCGATGGACGCGCATCCATCCTGGTCGCCGGATGGGCAGCGGATCGCCTTTGTTTCCGGGCGGAGCAAAAATGCGGATCTGTTCTTGATGAACGCCGATGGCAGCGAGTTACGGCAATTGACCAACAGCCCTCAACCTGACGCTGACCCGGTCTGGTCGCCAGATGGGCAACAACTGGCGTTCGTTTCCTGGCGGGATGGCAATGCCGAATTATACGTGATGAATTGGGATGGCGGCGGGCAAAGACGGCTTACCAGCAGTCAGTCGGAGGAAGGCTATCTGGCCTGGTCTGGGGATGGGGTATACATTGCTTTCCGGCTCAAGCAAAAACAGCAGAATGGAGATCAATGGGATGTGTATCTGATTAAGCCAGATGGCAGCGGGCTGACACGCTTGACGAAGGGGGCGTTCTTTGGCGGCGACCTGAGCTGGTCTCCAGATAACCGCTACGTGGTCTTTCAGGCCAATATGAGCGGTGATAGCGATATCTATCTGGTAAAAACTGACGGGGACCATGCCTTTATCCGCCTGACGACAAACGCCGGAGCGGTCGACACAGACCCCGTCTGGAATTACCGCTAAGCAGTGATTAACGCCATTTGAATTGGAATATGGCGGGCTGAACGGTTTCGTAATAATTCGGATTGGCTTCGAGGATCAGTTCTGTATCAGACCAGGTTTTAATCACATAGGGGCCGGTGCCGCTGACGGTGCCGGCCTTTTTGCCGTATTGCGCTCCCAGTTGTTTTAGAATTTTTGGGTTGAGAATGGCAAACGCCGGCTGCGCCAGCTTGTTCAACATTTCCGGGTCCTGCCGGCTGAGGTGGAGCAATACGGTCAGGTTATCAACCTTTTGTGCGCCATCAAAAATCGATAATGGCTGTTTGTTAGCATCTTTTTCACCCTTGAAACCGAGGAATTGGGTGCGCCAGGCTTCGTAGGTATAGCCGCCGTGTAACGGGTCCTGCGGGTCAAACCAGCGGGTGAAGTTGGCGACCACCAGATCGGCGTCCACCAGTGTGCCGTCCTGGAATTTGACATCCGGACGCAGGGTGAAAATGTAATCCAGGCCATCTTCTGAAATCAGCCACGAGGTAGCAAGCGCCGGCTGGAGCTGTTTATTGGCATCCAGTTTTACGAGACCTTCATAGAGCGACTGGCTCACCAGCCATGAGTCGGAATCGGTGGTAATGGATGGGTCGAGGGTCAGGTCGCGCTGGATGGCGCCCATATCCTTGCTGCCGGCTACGGCGGGGCTTTCAGGGGCGGTGGAAGGTGTTGTCGCCGGCGCGCCGCCAACTGTGGCGGCAGGTTGAGGGTTGAGCGCCTGCGAGGCAGATGCCTGTGGGGTGGGGGATGGGGTGGCGGGGGTGCATGCAGTGAATAGCAATACACCCAGGAGGCTGACAACGAGCAATAAGGCGATACGAGCTTTCATGGCGCAAACTCCTTGTAGATACGGATATAGGTACGATGGGGAAATAACGGTTACCTGTCGATAATATTGTAATCTGATTGGAAGTAAAATACAGTGCGCAAAACCAGATTCTTTGTTATCATTGTACATGATGTATTAATCCGCCAACCATCAGGGTGTGGATTAGATCTCTGCTTGATTGTCGGTTTACAAGGCGCCTTACAAAACTGAAAGCTTTGTGGCAGCGACCCTTTTTCACTTCCCCATCCCACTAATAAGATAAGCTTCTTGGATATCATGGCTGACCGGTATAAACAGAGAGATGAAGAATTGATCCTCGCAGCGCAGCAAGGAAGTTATGCGGCGTTCGATGTGTTGTATGAGCGCTATTTGCCCATGGTATATCAAAGAGTGCGCTTTAAAATCCCAGAGCAAGATGTTGAGGACGTCGTTCAGGAAATCTTTATCGCCGTAGCCAAGTCGTTACCCGGCTTTCGGGGTGGGTCGCAGTTCAGCACCTGGTTGTGTACCCTGATCAAGCGACAGATTGCGAACTACTACCGATCCAGGCGCCCGGCAGTCTCTGAATTTGAACTGGAGGTAGAAGATGAAACCGGCTCAATTTCTCAGGCGGCCCAATCTCAACATCATGCCAATACCGTTCAACAGGATGAGGTGGCTGCTTTGCGCCAGGCCATCCAACAATTACCTGAGAAGTATGCTGATGTTCTGTTTATGAGGTTTGCTGATGGTTTGCCATTCGGTGAAATCGCTATACGGAATGGACAATCTCTGGAGGCCACAAAGTCGCTCTTTCGCCGGGCGGTTGCTGAGCTTCGCAAGAGGATGGATGAGACCTATGGATGAATTACCGAAATCCAGTAACCCAATACAAGATGAGCGGTTGGCGCGGTTTACCGACCAATTATTGTCCGATGATCGCCAGACCGAGACGAGCAATGATGACCTGGAGCGCGATGATGAATGGATGCCTTTAGAAGAGACGGTCTCGCTACTGAAACACACTTTGAAGGATCAGCTTCCCGATCCACAAATGAAAGAGCGTATTCGCGGCAGGTTACGAAATGAGTGGCCAACGTTGGGTGTACAAAAATCAGCCGGTTCCTTCTGGGATCGGTTCAGGGTTTTCTGGGGGCAGCGACAGGTGCAACTGGCGGCAGTCTCACTGGCGGCAGTATTTTTCTTTGGCTTTATTCTTTTTTCGCCCTTATTGGGAACGGCACTGCCTGCGGCAGCCCAGGAAGATATTTCCACCGCCGTGCTTGTGCTGGGATTGATCGTTTTGAGTCTGATTGTTGTGTGGTTGACGCGCCGTCATTAATGGATTTTATCCTGTAGATCTGGGGCGGTTACTGTCTGGAAGGAAGAGAGAGGTGTTGGCATGAATACAGCAAACTGGTCTTTTCGTAAAAAGCTCTTTACCCTGTTGAACGTCCTGCTGATTGTGACGCTCATGCTATCTGCATGTGGGCCTGTCAGCGGCGGTGACATTACCGGTTCGGGTGGAACAGGCAGCGAGGAGCAGCCTTCAACCGAAGAGCAGCCTGCTCAGGAAGAAGAGCAGCCGGCCGAGGAAGAAGAGCAGCCGGTTGAGGAAGAGCAGCCCCCGGCCGAGGAAGAGCAACCCCCGGCCGAAGAGCCTACGGCGGAGCCGGTGGTCGAAGAGCCCACGGCTGAACCGGTGGTTGAGCCTACGGCAGAACAGCCTACAGCAGAGCAACCGGAGGCGACGGCGACGGTAGTGAGCGGCGGAGACGAGGCGGCGGGATTTACCCCGACGCCGACTTCTACGTTAGCTGCGGGAGAGGTTGCGCCCACTGCTACAGCGACCAGTTCGACGAGCGGCGGTAAAGAAACCCAGACGAGCGGGGAAGAACAGCAGCCCACGCAGCAGAGCGAGGGCGGCTCCACTACGCCGATCAGCGCCAGTTTCTCGGTTGATATCGGCGAGGACGGCACGGTGCGTTTTACCGACGCCAGCCAGGGCGCTACTTTCACCGCCTGGATGTGGAACTTTGGGGATGGCGCTTCTTCTAACGAGCAGAACCCAACTCACACCTACGCTGAATCGGGAAGCTATAAGGTGGCGTTGACGGTGACGGATGCCGGCGGACGCAGCGCTTCAATTTCTTTAAACATCAGCGTGACGGTGCCGGAAGTGGGTGCTGCGATGGTGGTGCTCACCAACACACCCACCAACACCAATACTCCTGTTCCTCCAACGGCAACCAATACACCGGTACCGCCGACGGCTACCATGACCCGCACGGCGACCCGTTCGGATCCGCGCATCGGTCTGTCGGTGGCCTGTAACAACGACCTGTCGGCCACCTTTACCATTCGCAATGTTGGCGGTGCGTTGACCGGCGGTACGTACACGGTGACGGCCCCGGGAGAATCTACCCAGTCGTATTCGCTCGACCTGGCTTCGGGACAGAGTATTTCCTTCCGGGCGGCCGGGAACGCAACGGTTACCGTGCGTTATACCACCTCTACCCTGGAGCGGGTTGACCTGGCTGCTACGGGCACCTGTTTGCCGCTGCCCAGTGACACGCCGACGATCACGCCCACACCCAGTAATACGCCGACCCCGACGTTGACGCCGACCAATACCTATACGCCGACCAACACCCGGACGCCGACCAATACCAAGACGCCGACCAATACGCGTACCAATACGTTGACGCCCACCATTACCAATACGCCGACGTTGACGTTCACCCGGACGAACACGCCGACCCGGACGAACACACCGACCATAACGAATACCCCGACGATTACGTATACGCCTTCGTTGACCTATACGCCGACCGTCACGTATACGCCTTCGTTAACTTATACCCCGACCAAAACCTACACGCCGACGGTCACGAAGACGCCCACTATTACGAATACGCCCACCATTACGAATACTCCAACGATTACCCGGACGCCGACCAACACGCGTACCCTGACCCCGACGCGTACATTTACGTCGACCATTACACCAGGCCCATCGCCGACCAGCACCTATACCAATACGGCCACGGCGACCAAGACCCCTCGGCCAACTAAGACCCAGACTCCGTCGCGTACGATTACCAGTACACCGACGCGCACCTTTACCCCGTCGTTGACGTATACGCCTTCATTAACTTACACCCCAACCAATACTTATACGCCGACGCTCACGTTTACCCGCACCAACACGTTGACGCCGACCATCACCTGGACGCCCAGCCTGACGCCGACGGCGACCATCACGCGTACGCCGACCAACACGCGCACCAACACGCTGACACCTTCGATTACCCCCACGCGTACCAATACCTCGACGCCTACCCTGACGTGGACGCCCAGCCTGACGCCGACCATCACGAATACACCGACGATCACCTATACGCCGACTGAAACGGCGACGCCAACGCTGACCCCCACCCGCGAGATCATTGATGGTCAGTTGGATCTGGAAGTGTATTGTAACGACGATTTGACGGCTACCTTTGTCGTTCGCAATATTTCCGGTACGGTCAGCAACGGTACCTATAGCCTGACTGAGCCGACCGTTAGCGGTTCGTTGAACCTGGCTCCGGGCGAGACCTTCTCCCTGGATGGCGCCGGTTATGCTTCGATGACGGTCACTTATCGCACTTCGTACCTTTCGTCGGTTTTGTTGACCACGACCGGTTCGTGCGCCAAACGTCCGACGGACACCCCGACCCCGACTTTGACGCCGACCAATACACCGACGATTACCAACACGCCGACCAATACAGCCACGGCGACGAATACTCCGACCAAGACCTCGACGAGTACGCCGACCAAGACGTCTACTCCAACCAGGACGCCTACGCTGACGAATACGCCCACCCCGACCAACACGCCGACCAAGACGAGCGATGCCAGCCTGGTGGTGAAGATCGAAGGTGGTGGTTCGAGCTGCGGGCCGATCAACTTCCAGGTGAGCGTGGGCAATACGGGCAGCCGCTCGGACGCCACGGATGTGGAAGTGGAAATCAAGATCACCAAGGGCGGCGAGTACGTGACCAGCATCACGCCGGCGACCTGGAACGTAGGCAGCATCAAACCGGGTGAGACCAAGTCGACCACGGTGGTGATCCAGACGAACGAAGACTGGAAGCTGGCGGCAGCCGGGAGCGAGATCAAGATCGAGGCGACGGTGGTGAAAGAGACGTCGCGGCCGGATCATACGGTGGGCAAGCGTGA